>DJPX01000019.1 GCA_002438635.1 Bacteroidales bacterium UBA6401 | reverse complement strand
TCCCCGAAACTGCGAAAAAATGACACTGTTTTCAAAGAACTCTTATTTCTGGGCGTCAGGGACGCCGCTTGAGCTTTTATAAATTTAACGAACTATTGAACACTTAAAAATTAAAATAATTATTAAAAGATAAATATGTTCAGCAAACATTTACATACCTTTGCAGTTATGTCAAAAGAGATCGAAAGAAAATTTTTAGTCCGCTCGGATAACTTTAAGGCAGAAGCCTTCAAATGTTTTAGAATCGAGCAAGGGTATCTTAACAGTGACCCTGCACGAACTGTAAGAGTAAGGATCCGTGATAATAAGGGTTACCTAACCATTAAGGGTGAAAGTGATACTGAAGGTATTAGCCGATTTGAATGGGAAATTGAAATTCCACTTGCAGATGCCGAAAATCTAATAAAATTGGCAGAAAAAGGCATAATACGAAAAGAGCGGTATCTGATTCGAAATACAGATGGAAAGCACATCTGGGAAGTCGATATATTTCACGGAGAGAACGAAGGACTAATAGTAGCAGAAATAGAATTGGGACAGGAAGACGAAAGCTTTGACAAACCCGATTGGCTAGGAGACGAAGTTACCGGTGACAAGAGATACTATAACTCATCGCTTAGAATAGCTCCATACTCCAAATGGGAAAAGGATTAGAGCGAAAAGTAGCGATTTAGCACATTTTTGTACCTAAACAGTAAAAAAACATCTAAAAAAACTGGCGTTTTTGGTATATTTGTTGTCCTTATAGGCCGAATAGCAGCAGCACATTTCAAATGTGACTTATGCTATTATGAGTTAGAGGTTATGTACCAGTAAGACACCTTACCATAAGTGATGACGAGTTGGTACTTATAGTTGTAGCCTTTATAAGAAGACAGATAAACTAAAAATGCGATATGCCTGAAACAGTAGTAGGACACATTTCTCAAATTATAGGACCGGTGATAGATGTTCACTTCGATCTTGATGAAGACAAAGAGGCCGAGTTACCACTTATCCATGAGGCGCTTAACATAACACGCTCTAATGGCACTACTCTCGTTATCGAAGTTCAACAACACATCGGAGAAAATACCGTAAGGTGCGTTGCGATGGACTCAACCGATGGACTTGTCAGGGGGATGCCGGCAGTATCAAGAGGCTCCTATATATGTATGCCCACTGGAAAGCAGATACGAGGCAGAGTTTTGAATGTAACGGGAGATCCTATTGATGGACTTAGTCCTCTTGATAGGGAAAATGCACTCCCTATACATAGGGATCCCCCTAAATTTGAAGACCTTAAGACATCACGAGAAGTCTTATATACAGGCATTAAGGTTATAGATTTGTTAGAACCCTACCTTAAAGGTGGAAAGATCGGACTATTCGGAGGTGCCGGTGTAGGAAAGACTGTTCTAATCAAAGAATTGATAAATAATATTGCTAAAAGGCACAATGGTTTTTCAGTATTTGCAGGAGTAGGAGAACGCACCCGTGAGGGTAATGATCTACTTCGCGAGATGATAGAGTCCGAAGTCATAAAATATGGCGACGAATTCGAAAAATCCATGGAAGATGGTCGATGGGAAATTTCGGAAATAGATAGAAAAGAGTTGGTTAAAAGCCAAGTGGCTATGGTCTTCGGACAGATGAACGAACCGCCAGGAGCACGTAGCGATGTGGCACTTTCAGGTCTTACATTGGCCGAAAGTTTTCGCGACTCTACCGATCCTGAAGACCCGAAAGACATTCTTTTCTTTATAGACAACATTTTCCGCTTCACTCAAGCGGGCTCAGAGGTTTCTGCCCTGCTAGGTCGTATGCCTTCTGCTGTGGGTTATCAGCCTACACTTGCCACAGAAATGGGGCAAATGCAAGAGCGCATCACCTCCACAAAAAACGGTTCCATAACTTCCGTTCAAGCCGTGTATGTTCCTGCTGACGACCTTACGGACCCGGCACCTGCAACTACATTCTCTCATCTGGATGCGACAACCGTATTGAGTAGAAAAGTAGCAGAATTGGGCATATATCCGGCTGTTGATCCTCTTGAATCGACCTCTCGTATACTTGACCCTCTTATAGTGGGCAATGAACATTACGATATAGCCCAAAGAGTAAAACAGATACTTCAGCGTAATAAGGAACTTCAAGACATAATCGCCATATTGGGAATGGATGAGTTGTCCGATGAAGACAAGTTAACGGTATATCGCGCTCGAAAAGTTCAACGATTTCTTTCCCAGCCATTCAGTGTAGCCGAACAATTCACTGGATTAAAAGGAGTTATGGTAGATATCGAAGACACTATTAAAGGATTCAAAATGATACTCGACGGGGAATGTGACGACATTCCTGAGCAAGCCTTTTTGAATGTGGGTAAAATCGAAGATGCAATCGAAAAAGGGAAAAATCTATTATCGAAAGTAAATGGTTGAGTTGAAAATTCTTTCTCCTACCGCAATGGTGTATAATGATAGCGTAGATGCTTGTTTTTTCCCTGGAGTTATGGGGGAATTCGAAGTACTCCCCCACCACGGGAATATGATATCTGCTCTATCGGAAGGTGATATACGAATAAGAAAAGGACAAGAGGAATCGAAAATCCATATCAACTCAGGAATAGTTAAAATAGAGAATAATATCGTCACCGCGTGCGTAGAATTATGAAAAATCGCCTTCTAATATTCGTGTTGTCTCTGCTTTTTGCCATCCCGCTTAAAGCAGATGATGGTATGGATGTTAATGGATTCATATTCGGCCATGTACAAGACTCTTACGAATGGCATATAACCACTGTAAAAGATCACCCTGTAAGCATCTATTTACCTGTTATACTTAGAGATAGCGAAAAGAATTGGCATATTTTTTCATCTAAGAAAATAGTTCATAATGGAGAATACGGGAAATTCGTATTAGATGAGAGCAGTGGGAAAATAATGGAAAGACTGACAGATGGTACATTTAAAAAGCCACTGGACATTTCCATTACGAAAAATGTTCTGGCTCTTATGTGCAACTGCATAGTTCTATTGCTGATTATACTTCTTCCAGCGCGATGGTATCGCAAACACGATGCTCTGAAAGAAGTACCCAAGGGATTCACTGGAATTATCGAAATGCTGATTAGCATGCTTACGAGCGATGTGATAAAACCTTGTGTAGGCCAAGATTACGCCCGCTATTCATCGTTTCTGCTCACTTTGTTTTTCTTTATATTCGTAAACAATCTTATGGGTATAGTGCCATTCTTTCCGGGAGGGGCCAATGTCACCGGCAACATAGCCATAACTATGTGCCTAGCCGTTTTTACATTCTTAGCTGTAAATATCTTCGGCAACAAGCATTATTGGAAAGACATATTGTGGCCGGATGTTCCGGTAGCACTAAAAGCTCCAATACCGCTTATGCCTATAATAGAGATTGTGGGTATGTTCACCAAGCCTTTCAGCCTTATGATAAGATTGTTTGCCAATATTATAGCCGGACACATTATGCTTTTAGGTGTCATATCTGTCATTTTTCTTACGGCCAAGATGGGCGCTGCCCTTAATGGAGGACTAAGTGTAATCGCCGTAGTATTCGGCGTATTTATGGATATGCTTGAACTATTGGTAGCCTTTATTCAAGCATATGTGTTTACCATGCTTTCAAGTGTATTTATAGGATTATCAAGACAACATTAAAAATAAGTCATTATGTTACCAACAATTATTCTTCAAGCCGGTATAGCTCCGGCAATTTTCGGAATCGCCGCTGCAATTGCAGCTTTCGCAGCAGCCTTGGGTATTGGGAAAATCGGCAAAGCCGCACTGGATGCAGCAGCTAGACAGCCTGAATATTCAGCAAAATATCAGCTTATAGCCATCATTGTAGGTGCACTTGTAGAAGGTGCTTGTCTTTTTGCAATCTTGGTTTGTCTTCTTGGCGTTCTTAAATAATGAATCTAATTACTCCTGACAGCGGTCTTATTTTCTGGATGACCTTAATATTCGCCATTGTTTTCACAATATTGGCGAAATTCGGTTTCCCTATCATCACCTCTATGATCGACAAAAGGCAGGAGAGCATAGAAACCAGCCTTCGCGATGCACAAAAAGCAAGGGAGGAATTGGCCCGGATGCAACAAGAACGGCTTGACATGATAAACGAGGCTCAAAAGCAACAGGCCCTTATTCTTTCACAGGCTGCGCAGCAAAGGCAGGCTCTACTAACCAAATCGCAAGAAGATGCGCAAAAACAGGCCGCACAAATAATAGAAAATGCGCGACTGCAAATAGAAAGCGAGCGAGAGAATGCTTTACGCCAGATACGCTCTCAGGTTGGTGAGCTTTCTGTGAGCATTGCAGAAAAAATACTGCAAAGGGAACTAACTGATCCTAAAGCTCAAGCACAATACGCAGATACAATACTATCCGACATAAATAAACCAGAGTAATGGACATCGGAGTGATTTCAAATAGATATGCCACTGCATTTTTAGGCCTAACTATAGAATCCGGACGAGGTGCTCAGGTTTACGAGCAGGCTCAGATTCTTCTATCAGATAATGTTCCTCAAAAATTAGAGCCTGACATAGAAAAGTTGACTGCCCTCTTGGTTAAAAACGGGAGAGTTCCTTACTTAAAGTACATTCTCGAAAGTTTCTGCCGGAAGTACAGAAAATGGGCGGGAATAGAAAAGGTTACATTGGAAGTAGCATCACCTTCGGATGAATTGGATCTCAAAATAAAAAAATTACTCTCTGACAAATATGGCGAAAGCATAGTGCTGGATCAAAAAGTAAATCCTGATCTTATAGGTGGATTCGTGCTGATGATTGATGATATGATGGTGGATACCAGCATAAAAAAGAAATTGGATACCATACGCAGGTCTCTTGATAAAATGAACAAAAGATTAGTCTAATGTCTCAAAACATAAAAGCAAGTGAAGTTTCAGATATACTTCTAAAACAACTCAAAGGAATAGATATTAACGCCCAGTGGGAAGAAATCGGATATGTTCTTCAAGTCAGCGATGGCGTGGCGAGAATTTTCGGCCTTAACAATTGTGAGGCCGGCGAGCTCTTGCAATTTGAAAACGGCATAATGGCTGTGGCCATGAACCTAGAGGAAGATAATGTAGGTGCAGTGCTTTTAGGACCCACAGACCAGATTTCAGAAGGAATGCGCGTGTCCAGAACCAAGCGTATAGCTTCCATCCCTGTCGGGGAAAAAATGCTAGGAAGAGTTGTCGATCCTTTAGGAGTTCCTCTAGATGGATTGGGCTCTATCGAAGGGGAATGCATAGATATGCCACTTGAGCGAAAAGCACCCGGAGTAATATTTAGAGAACCGGTTAAAGTTCCTTTACAGACTGGACTCAAGGCTATAGACGCTATGATTCCTATTGGACGAGGTCAGCGAGAATTGATAATCGGAGACAGGCAGACAGGGAAAACGGCCATCGCCATTGATACCATCCTTAACCAACGCGAGAATTTTCTAAAAGGGGATCCGGTATATTGCATTTATGTCGCCATTGGCCAAAAAGGCTCCACTGTGGTAAACATAGTAGAAACGCTAAAAGCCAAAGGGGCTATGGATTACACCATTGTGGTCTCAGCCACGGCCGCCGATGCGGCAGCACTCCGATATTATGCTCCATTTGCAGGAGCTGCCATAGGAGAATATTTTAGAGATACTGGACGCAATGCACTAGTAGTGTATGATGACCTTTCAAAACAGGCCGTAGCCTACCGTGAAATATCACTCATACTTCGTCGTCCTTCCGGTCGCGAGGCCTATCCAGGAGATGTTTTCTACCTCCACTCAAGGCTTTTGGAAAGAGCTGCCAAGATAATAAGCGAGCAGAGCGTAGCGGAGCAAATGAATGATCTGCCTGACTGCCTTAAAGACAAGGTCAAGGGAGGTGGATCCCTGACTGCACTTCCTATAATCGAAACACAAGCCGGGGACGTATCCGCTTATATTCCAACTAATGTTATATCCATAACCGACGGACAGATTTACCTTGAAAGTTCCCTTTTCAATCAAGGCATAAGGCCAGCCATTAATGTCGGCATATCTGTATCCCGTGTGGGAGGGGCAGCTCAGATAAAAAGTATGAAAAAGGTAGCTGGAACTCTTAAAATCGAGCAAGCGCAATATACCGAGCTTGAGAACTTCTCCAAGTTTTCATCCGATGCGGACAAAATAACGCTTGCAACCCTAGATAAAGGCCGAAAAAATAACGAACTACTCATCCAAGAGCAATACTCCCCTATGCCCGTCGGCTGTCAAGTAGCCATATTATACTGTGGCACTCACGCTCTTATGTCAAGCATCAAAATAGATCAGGTTAAAGAATTTGAAAAAAGATTCCTAAATCAGATGCAAACATCGCATCCTGAAATAATAAATGACCTAGGAAATGGCATAATCATGGATAATGATACTGAGATCATAGAGAACACGGCTTCGCTCGTATGTAAAAGTCTTCAAAGCTGATGGCATCCTTAAGAGAAATAAAAGAAAGAATCAATTCCGTAAAGAGTACGCTGCAAATCACCTCGGCGATGAAGCTCTTGTCTAGTGCCAAACTGCATAAAGTTTCCACTATGATAGAGCCACTTAAAGCTTACGAGACAGAACTCGAAAAGATGCTTCGCGTTGTGGGCTCGTCCAATATAGAAACGCCCATAAAATCCGCATCTGCAAAACCTTGCGTGGTAGCTTTCAGTTCAAACACTTCATTATGTGGTGGTTTTAATGCAAATATCATCAAGAAAACACATGAAGTGCTAAGCCTAAGCGGAAAGGATACTGCTTGTTATTTTATAGGAAAGAAGATAAGTGATGCTATGTCCAAGGAAGGTTTTCACTCCATAAAACAACTTGACTCCCTTATAGAACACCCAGACTGCAAAATCGCATATAATCTTGCAGATGAACTAATTAACGGCTTTACTGCCGGCACATTCTCAAGCGTCAAATTAGTTTATAATCACTTCCTTTCCACCTCAAAGCAAATCCCTACTGTAGAGGATTACCTTCCCATAGACATACTACATGAAAAGACCGACACGGAAGATAATGTTGAGGATCTCTTCATATTGGAGCCAGATATCAACTTTATAAGGACATCGTTGATTTCAGAATTAATGCACCTTCGACTCTATGAAGTGCTACTTGATAGCTGCCTATCCGAACATTCTGCCAGGACAGTAGCTATGCAGACTGCTACAGATAATGGACAGAGTATGCTAGACGATCTAACACTAGAATACAACAAAGGTCGTCAAGCCAAGATTACATCAGAAATTCTAGATCTAGCTGGTGGGGCTCAACAATGAAACAATCAAACATCCTAATTTTCCTTCTGCTAGCATTCTGCACCCTTACAAAGGCTGCAGAATATAAGCCGGTGTTGATTATCCCCGTAGAGATCAACTCAGTAGAATTCTCCAGTAGCGCTGAGGATATGCGCTCACTGCTTTCAAAAGCGGAAGAATACTACAGCGTTTTAGAAGGGAAATACCCTAATAGATTCGTAATTGGACCGACCATTACACTCGATAATGGGAAATACTCCAGCACCACGGCCCATTATGCCTCGATGGAAGCCTATAAACTATGTTCCAGACTTTTAAACATGAATGACTATGCCAATGATCGCTTCGGTATAATTTTCTCTGGTTCAGACATCTGGCCCCATGAAAATAAACTAAAAAATGGGAAACACTACTTCGCCATAAGCGAGATATTCGAGGAAAAACGATTGGCACTTGGACTATTTTGTCATGAATACGGACACATCTTAGGTTTAAAAGACCTATACGACACAGACAACGAGCAGAGTTCAGGCTTAAGTAAGGGAGTATGGGGAAGCCTTTCCCTTATGGATAAAGGCGAGAGGAATAACAATGCAGACACGCCCTCAGGGCTGTGTGCCATAGAACTTCGACAGTTAGGTATCGGCATCTGTGACACTTTGAAGCCGGGAAAATATGTTCTTGAACCACTTTCCAGCAAACCACATTACATTTATTTGCCTACAGATACATCAGAGGAGTATTTTCTAATGGAATGCCGGGATGAAAAAGTTTGGGATAAGTATATAGGGGGCAGTGGAATGGTCATCTATCACATAGATCGATCTTCCAATAAAGCCGGCTACTCTACCTACTATGAGACCATACTTACCGCCGCCCAAAGATGGGATTATAATCAAGTGAACTGCAGACCTGACCATCCATGTGCCACTGTATTAGAGGCCACACCTGATGCAGATGAAATCTCAGAAGTGTTCTTTCCTTCTAAACAAGGGCAGAATTTGTCTTCCGAATCGGTTCCAGCACTAAGATTTTGGAATGGAAGAGGACCTCAATTAGCACTTAAAGGAATAACTCGCGAAGCAGATGGAAGCATCTATTTTACAGCCATAGAGCCTATAAAACAACTCTCTATACAGCCTCTACAGGATGCTGCTCTTATCGAATGGCTAATAGATGAAAACTTGCGTGATGGTATCAAAGAGTGTAGTATCACTCTTTCCTCTAAAGACACTCAGCCTCTTGTCATTTCTGCAAAAATAAATTCAGAAGGTAGAGTATCCTGCTACATCACAAAACTTCAGAGCAATACTACATATACAGCCGAACTAATGATAAACACAGGGGAAGAAAATTATTCGTACTCAAGTATATTCAAAACCATGATAGTAGATGAGAGAAACACCATTCCATTCATCTATCTTCAAGGTATAGAAAAGAATAACGGTCTATTTATAAAGGGTAGTCATATTCCTTTGTATATTTTCAATGCCATAGGCGCGAAGGATATTAGATGGTCCTTTGATGGGAGCATCATAACTCCCGACGAAAGAGGTGGATTCATCATACATAACTCCGGTATGCTACGCGCAGAAATCACTTACGACGATGGGACCACAGACGTAATCAACAAAACAATTCAAACACGATGAAAAAAAGTATACTATTGCTACTTATCCTCTGTTCAAGCATACTAGTTTGTTGTACGGACTACACCTACACACCAGAATTTCTTACAGATTCCACCATCAGGCTGGAAGTAGGAAAGAAAAAGATTTTCACTTTTACAACTAGTGACTGCCAATACGCTTATAACACCGATCGATGTGAATTTCGCGCTCATACTGATAATATGTCAGACTATTTCATATTTAAGCTCAGCAGTATTCCTTCTTATGAAGGAGAAGTGGTACAAGGGATTAAAGTAGAATGGACGGAGCGAAACGGAATGAACAGCATAAAAAAGAATATCGCCCTTCAAACCGTTAAGCTTGAGGACGATACCATCTGGCTGTGGAATAGCCGAGAGGGCATCAAAGCCACTCTTCGTTTCCAATAATCATTCTTCTCCCATAAACATAGGATCCCATGCCGGAAGCTTTATAGGCTTATCAGATAATATGTTTAATACATCCTGTGGGACAAACTTCTTTTCCACAACTAACCTGAACATATACTCATCGAACCACTGATCCGTCATTATAAGATGGCCTTTATACCCGTTAGTTCTACCCCAACTATTCTCAACCATCCACTTTTTTGAATTTCCATTTTCATCCAAATCCACGGCCATAAGAGTCATAGCGTGTGATGATCCACTGGTATGTGTCTGGATACGCTGTTTTTTATCCATGGTAAAATCTACACCTAGCAGCGACTCGTAATCGAAATTGGCCAAGTCTAGAACACCCTTCTCACGATCAAGGAATTTTGCCACATCGCAGCTAAAGTACATAGCCTTATTATCTTTTATGGACGCTATGGCCATCTCTTTTATACGCTCAATCGGAAGATTGACATATAGCCAATTATCTCCATCATAAAGGTGCCTATCGTACTCTATCTCATATAATTTATAATATTCCCTGCTCGGGTCGTTCATAAGCATCACATAGTCATGGTTTAAGTCAAGTCCTACATACTCTTCGTAAAAAGATCTCGGAGTATAAGTCTTTCTTGATACCAGACTATCCTGCGCATCATAGCAAGCCCATTCGAACTCAAGAGGTGGCTGTCCGAAGCATTGGCATAGAATGGTATATATTTGAGATAGCATAGAAACCTTTAATTTTGAGGCTGCTGACTCATTTTTTGCTTTTCTCAGTTCTAGAGCATCCTGACGAAGCAGTTCGCGCATCTGCGACGCATAAGCGGAAGTGTTATTGGCAATCAAAGTCTCCGGCATAACACTAGAAGGCACTACACCATATTTCATTACAAGATTAGCCACACCGGTGAAGGTTCCACCATCCGAGAGAGGATTGCTTAATAACCAATCCACCTTACGATCTTCCAATGGAAGTTTCCGGGTATCTATTATGGCCTGAAGAAAAAGATTACACTTCTCTAACTGATCATAGAAAAATAGATAATTTTGAGAGAATTCGAATTCGGGCCAATTATGAGAACTGATTGCATCGGCTCTTAACACATTAAGCCCAGTAAAAAGCCAACAACGCCCTGAGCGCTTCTGGTCTGTTATCCCCTTTGTTGCAACCTTATCGGAAAAATGAGTATCTATCATAGCTGCATTTTCAGCATTGGTAGCCAGTACTGAGATAGATGTGGTATTTAAGGCATTTCTAATAGCCTTATCAGCTGCCGTAGGCTTGTAATCCTTCCGGAATTGCTCCAACATACCCTCGGAAATACCGCCCGTACTCTGCTGCTGGGCCCATCCTGTAGCACCTCCCATAAGCAGGAGGGCAGAAACAATCAAATTAATTCTATTCATATATTACGTACACTTAATTTTGAAACAATACATCCTATCAATGCCACGCCACACGAACTCAAAACCACATCAATCATTTTTACATTTATAGGATACGACGACACTACTCCATTGCCGGGCATATGCACGAAGCCAAAATGTTGCTGCATTAATGCTAGAGCTAATCCTATAAGACCACCGGAAAGCAAACCGATAAAAGTTGCCATCATACCTTCATAATAAAAGATATTCCTCAACATCTTTTTATTACACCCTAGCGCGGAAAGTATCGCAATATCCTGTTTTTTCTCTATAATTAACATAGATAGACTGGCATATATATTCATGGCCACCACTATGATAATAAAAAAAAGCACTAAATATATAGCGAATTTCTCGTGTCGCATAACGCGAAAAACGCCTGGATTTTGCTTTCTTCTATCTAGGATCTTATACTTGCTACCTATATTGGCCTCAAGTTGAGTAATCGTAGGTGGAGCTACATCCCATCCGTCACAATACACTTCCATGTATGAAGACACCCCTTTTGAAAGGCCTAAAAGTTCCCTTGCCTTTTGGATAGGCACCACAACCATACTTGGACTACCATCAAATATGCGGCGTGGTCGCTGTTCTATCTTCCTGATAGGGACTCGAGCTGAAATATTTTCCGAAAAAGATGGGTACAAAAGTTCTATCTTGGACAACAAATTCACTCTCACGCCCAATTCCCTGGCAGCCTCCGATGAAATGGAAAATTCGTTAACGGAGCCTACCCCACGCAGAAGAGTCAGACTCTCTGCAGTGTCATACCTCACGGCCACCATATCCTCAACGACTTGCTGAATATAACTAACACCCACTACACTGCTGAGCGCTCGCTCCAGCGTATCAGCAGCTGCGATATGCCTTCCTTCTGCAGGTACTATTTTATAATAAGGAGAGTTTTGTTCAATATTTTTAGTTATAAGATCAGTAAAACCATTGAAAACGGAAAGAACTACTACTAAAGCCATAGTGCCGATAGCTATGCCCACAACTCCTATCCACGAAATCCAAGTTATTACATCACCCGATTTTCGTGAAAATAGATACCTTGCCGCTATTTTCAGCTCCGCTCTCAAATATCTTTTTCGCTCTCAGATTATTTTTTCAAGAGTTCTTCTATATGTTCAGCATAATCCAAAGTCGTATCCAGATAAAAATCCAACTCTGGAACTATTCTTAACTGTTTTGCCACCATCCGCCCTAACTCTCCACGAAGTCGCTTGTTTTCCTCCTTTAGCTGCTCCATTACAGCCTGCTGCTTTTCAGATGGAAATATGCTTACATATACTTTCGCAACGGAAAGGTCTGCACTTACCCTTACTTCACTTACGGTTATCATGGCACCTCCAAAGGCAGCCATACCTCGGCTACGCAGTATCTCTGCGAGATCGCGTTGCAACTCGCGACCGACTTTCAATTGCCTAGTTGATTGATTTTCCATTATTTGACAGTTATTATAAAGTAATCCTTTTTGCCTTTCTGAGCAAGGATATACTTTCCATCTATAATATCCATTTCATTTACTTCCCTCGAGATATCAGTTACTTTTTCCTTATTAAGAGAAAATCCATTGCCCTGAATCATCTTGCGAGCTTCGCTCTTTGAGGAGAACACCTTAGTCTTTTCAGCGAGAAAATCCAAAATTCCTACAGGAAGATCAGCTCGCTCGATTTCAAATGATGGCACCCCCTCAAATACTGATAAGAAGGTCTTTTCATCCAGACTTTTTAGATCTTCTGCTGTAGCCTTTCCGAAAAGCATTTGAGAAGCCTTAAGCGCCATCTCATAATTTTCCTGTCCGTGCACCATAAGGGTAACTTCCTTGGCCAGGAGCTTTTGAAGGCTTCTGCGTCCTGGATCCGCACGATGTTCCTCGATTGCTGCCTCTATTACTTCACGCTCTAACATAGTGAATATCTTTATATAGCGTTCCGCATCTTCATCGCTGACATTAAGCCAAAACTGATAGAACTGATATGGCGAAGTGCGCTCTGCATCAAGCCAGATATTACCTTTCTCCGTCTTACCGAACTTTCCGCCATCTGCCTTGGTAATAAGCGGACAAGTAAGAGCATAGGCTTCTTTCCCGAGAGTCTTTCTAATGAGTTCAGTTCCTGTAGTAATATTTCCCCATTGGTCAGCCCCACCTAATTGAAGATGTACATTATCGTGCTCATACAGATACAAAAAATCATAACCTTGAAGAAGTTGATAAGTAAACTCCGTAAAAGACATCCCCTCGGAAGAATCCCTACTTAGGCGTTTTTTCACAGAATCCTTACTCATCATATAGTTAACAGTTATAAGCTTGCCAATATCCCTTGTGAAATCGATAAAAGTGTAATCCTTCATCCAGTCGTAGTTATTGACCAGTTCAGCCTTATTAGGTGCATCCGATTCGAAATCGAGGAATTTTGCCAGTTGAGCCTTAATACACTTTACATTATGGGCCAATGTCTTCTCGTCGAGAAGGTTCCTTTCCTGACTCTTCATTGAAGGATCTCCTATCATACCCGTTGCCCCACCGACCAAAGCATACGGCTTATTCCCACATGCCTGAAAATGCTTTAATATCATTATACTGACCAGATGCCCTATATGAAGACTATCCCCTGTAGGATCAATCCCCACATAAGCAGACATAGGGCCTTTTGCCAATTCTTCTTCTACTCCTGGGGTAATGTTTTGAAGCATTTCCCTCCATTTTAACTCTTCTACAAAATTTTTCATACAACTTTATTAGCCTAATTAGACCATACTATCAATCATAAAACTAATTAACTTGGATATCTTTAATCGCACCCGCAAACTCTAGCGATGCATTATTCAACCCTCCAAACCTTACAAATTTAACAATAAAATGTTAACTTTGCGCACGGAAAAAACATATAAACATATACTGTTATGAGAAAAAAAATTGTAGCTGGTAACTGGAAGATGAATACTACAGTTCCAGAAGGAATTGAACTTGCAAAAGCCGTTGTCAATGGAGCCAGTGAGGTTCCGACAGATGTAAAACTAATCATCGCTACGCCTTTCACTCACCTCTACCCTATTGCTGAGATTGTAAAAGGCTCAAGCGTAAGCCTTTCAGCAGAGAATTGTGCTGACAAGGAGAAAGGGGCATATACAGGTGAAGTTTCAGCAGCAATGCTAGAGTCTGTTCATTGCGAATATACCATTCTCGGTCACTCTGAGCGCCGTCAGTATTATGGCGAGACTGATGAGAAATTAGTAGAAAAGACAAAGTTGGCACTTGCACACGGACTCGGAGTTATCTTATGCGTAGGCGAAACTCTTGAAGAAAGAGAGGCAGGAAAGCACTTCGATGTGGTTAAAGCACAGATTTTAAATGTTCTTTCACATTTCAGCGCAGAAGACATGAAAAATATCATCGTTGCATACGAACCTGTCTGGGCTATCGGAACTGGTAAAACCGCTACTGCAGAGCAAGCTGAAGAGATTCACGCGTTCATCCGCAACGTGCTTTCAGAACAGTTCGGTAAAGAAGTCGCAGAAGAAATATCCATCCTTTATGGAGGATCTTGCAAGCCATCTAACGCTAAAGAACTCTTCGCTAAAAAAGACATAGATGGTGGACTTATAGGAGGCGCCGCTCTAAAAGCCGATGATTTCCTTTCAATAGCAAAATCATTCTAAACAAAAAACCTTTATAATAGAATACCTTGGGCTGAAACAGTCCAAGGTATTTTTTTATACGAGAAAATTTGGTTTTTAAAAAGACAAAGAAAGCGACAAGCCCGCTGTAGTGGGGGGAAATACTGATTTGGATTAGTCGAAAATTATTCATACCTTTCGCTTGTAACCACAAAATAAATGCATTATGATTTTAAATTTCTGTTTAGATTCAAGAACCGGCAAAAAAGTATTATTCTTTTTTTATTATTGGTTTTGGTATTATCCTGTAACAAGGATAATCAGAGTACCACAAGCGTAAACCGCATCGACTATAACGAGGAATACGTTCCTAAAGGGGAGGTAAAAGAAGTACCAATTGGTAATGGCAAATTTGTATACATGGACTTGATGGACAGCACATATTTCCTTGGAGATATGTTATTTTCAAAAGAACAAGTAGAATCCTTTTATACAGGAACAAAAGCAGCATTTCGAACTGAAACTTCTGCAAGATGGTCTGGGGTTATAAAGTATTATATATCACCTGAATTTACCACAACTGCCAAGAACGCCATACATTCGGGAATATCTATGATTGAAAGGGCTGTCACGTCAATAACTTTCCAAGAATCTAGTTCACGGCTTTCGTCTGATGGCATTAACTTCATCGCCACCCCATCAACCAATAACTCTCCAGTGGGCAAACAATCAATAAACAATATTAATCTTCAATATAATCTTTATGTAGCAGGAACTGCAGCGCATGAGCTTCTTCACTCACTTGGTTATTTCCATGAACAATCAAGGACAGATCGAGACTCATACATTATTATTCATAATAACAACATAGAAAGAGGGAAAGAACACAACTTTCAGACTTTCTCTCAGCAGAGTTATAATGGAAAGAATTTTGGTACTTACGATTACCAATCCATTATGCATTATGGTTCTTGGGCTTTTGCTAAAGACACTAATATTCCAACAATAACTAAATTAGATGGTTCATGTTTCGAGAGTCAACGCACACACTTAACAGATAAAGATTTAGCTGCTATTGACAGGTTATATGGTCCAATTCCTTATATACGCTCAACAGTTGATCATATCAAGGATTATAGTAGTGGCGATGATATTAGACAGGATATTTGCTATACACATCGTATCTATTTCCGAGATTTAAACAAAAATAATGTTGCCATCAATTATGATAAATCTCTTAAGATTACCATAACTACCTATCACTTCGAAGGAACTGAACCGGGAAATAATTATACTTCTCAAAATACACTTTATGTAAATGTGTCGGCTGGATCTACTTTCTATGATATACCAAGGTATACGACAAATCACTATCATGAATCATACGGCATAAGTTACTTAATACACGAAGAAAGTTGCTCGGTTGAAATTAATCCTTAATTCTTAATTATTATGAAACGCAATCTAATGATTTATATTTCCATTTTATTCGTATTCTCTTCTTGTGCAAAACAAGAGGAAGATTTTAAAGTATACCCAGCAAAAGAGTATATAGTTGCCTCTGAAAGAGGATGCTATTGTGATGGTAATGGTTTATGGGCACCCTACTTTTTTGTCAAAGAAAAAGGGAGTAACACTTGGAACAAATTTGACTGGATTGTGGGGTTTGATAATTATGAACCTGGATATGAATATCAGATAAAAGCAGAAAAGATTAAAGATAAGAGTCTATTAAAAATTGCCGACATTCCATGTTATATCTACCTGCGCTTGATAAAAGTGATGTCCTCTGAGAAGAAAGACTCCGAAGGCCTTCCTGATAATTATATCCGTTATAGCGAGGAATTACCTCCACCAAGTGAGTATTTCCATCGCAATCAGTGATTACCTATAGTATCCCAAAAATCCATTCCGGCACTCGAAAACCTTTATGATAAAATACCTTGGGCTGAAACAGTCCAAGGTATTTTTTTATACGAGAAAATTTGGTTTTTAAAAAGACAAAGAAAGAGACAGGCCAGCTGTAGGAGCAATCCCAGTCGGAGTAACAATAGGAGAAAAAGTAGGGGCGATATTAAATCTCACGCCATATTCACTATATAAATCAGTGAAGTACATATTTTTTACCATCGCCACCCTTATACTATCTACAACATTCCATATCCAATAACCTATTATTGCAAACTCGAAATACATACAATACTCCCAATCATAAGAATTAAGAATAAGATCAGCACCAACCAAGGCGCAAGCTGACCCGAATTTTATAAACCCTCTAAGTCCCTCATCTACAAGATTATCTCCAAGTCCAGGGATAAAAAGAGAAGTTAGTCCTACAGAAAAAAGATTTTCTCCATATAAGTCAGAATACTTGTTATAATCCTTAGGGTTGTATATCTTTTTAAGGTACTCATATCTCATTCCAGGACGAATGCCCTCTTTTTCTTCAATATTATTCTGCGCTGAAGCTAAAAACGAAAAGCCAAAGAGAAATAATGCTAAAATCAACTTTTTCATAACTAAAAATTTAAAGAAAGTGTTAAACCTGCGACAGGAACCATCGAATTATTCAACTTTGCATAAGACACAGATGGTAAAACCGTCAGATTAGCTCCATACATCTTCATGTAATCATGAATGTACATATTCTTAACCTTACTGATATTCACAGCATCAACTATACTCCATATCCAAAGAGCGACTCCACCTGCCATAGCACAAAGAGCATAGTTTGGAGCGCCATTAATGTATGTATCATAAGCAGCACCGACTAAAAGACTTGTTCCCACAAAACATGGTAATCCCCTCGCCCATTCATCGGCAAGACAAGCACCAAGTCCTGGAACCAAGAATGAAGCAATACCCATAATTCCAGGCTGATATGCAGCATTTTCATAGTGAACATAATCTTTAGTGCGGTAAATTCGCCTCAATTCCTTATATTTCATATTAGGTCTCAAATTCTTTTTATACTGAATCTTCGTGAAGTCTTCTGAAGAGATAAAATAAACTGGACCATTATGTTCGGACATAATCCTATATTTCACCCCATCAGGAGTAGCAGTCAACACCTTCACATCCAATGTGGTGCCATCCTTTTTAGTTATAACGTCTTGAGCAGACAATGCCACCCCCAAGAAACCGAACAATAATAAAACAATAATCTTTCTCATATAACAAAATTACTTATCATCTACCTCAACATCAATTTCATTCGAAAAGTTAAGAGTTTTCTTCGGATTTTCAAAATAGTAAATCGTACCTCTACCACAATTCTGCCCAGATGTTGAAAACTTTGCATCAAATCGAGGGGACATAGTGTAAGACAACTCAAGCTTAGCATAATCCGGGATTCCTATTTGAGCACTTGCTTGAAACTCACAATCTTTATCATTATCACCTTCAACCATATAAATAGTAATCGCTTCACTCCATCCCAATTGTTCATCGACTAACCATGAATAAACCAAAGCATCAAACTCCTGCGAATTAGTTCTTTCCGAAAAAGCGAGTCTGTATTCACCACCAACTTCTGCTGTAGATATATTTCCATTAGCATCAGTATTGGCTTTAAATATTTTAATATAAAACTCTGGGGCCCCGCTATACCATGCTTCCACATCGTTTAAATTCTTAATCGAAATTGATTTCACTCTTACTTGAGAAGATTCAGCAGTATTCCTATATGGCGGATAAATGAACGAATATATCGGGTTTGACAGACCGACATTATGTTCGCGTCTTGCTTGATAAACTACGCGTCTACCTTTAATTATACTTTCATAACTCCAATTAACTGAAGATGATAAAGAAGTATGCAACAAACTATAATCACTTTGAGTGACAGCGTCTTTATAATTGATAATAACTCTCGAATCAGGAATTCCATCATCATTCCATCTAAATTCTATATTTTCTCCTTGACACACTACATTAAAATATGAAAGAGGATCTGGAATGCTTGGAGCCTGAATACGAACAGTATTTGACGGGTCTGATACATGCTCTATAAACTTATGATTATTAATAGTTAAATTTACGGCAACGACATAATAGAAATACACGGTATTTGCAGAGATGGCTTTATCATTATATACCTCAGAATTTGATGAACCAAGCTTAGAAAAATCTGCATCATTAGGACCCTTTCTATAAATCCAATATGTAAAACAAGAAACCTTGTCCCAGCTCAATTCAATATAATCATTTGCGACAACTGCTTTAAGGTTTTGAGGGGTAGCAGGTCCTAAAGTTGGTTTCACTTGAATCAATGTGTCAACCATAGGAGGAAAACCAGAACTCCTTTCATTTTGAGATAAAACAATGACTGGTTCATCAGGTTCAACATTAGCATCAAGCATTACCCACTCACCTTCTGGCGTGATAGCGGGAATAGCATCAGTATTTTTCTCGTCAAAAGGATAAGGGACATACGCAACCTTTAATGGTGTAGTTCCATCCCATTCTTCATGATGAACAGGAATAGCGACTTGTAACAACGGGTATTCCTCTTGCAATTTATCAATCACGGATTTTTCTTCCGTAGTTTTCGTTTTAGTAAGAAAAGATGACAAATAATCATCAATTCGCATTTCTTTATTTCCCGACTTTGTTGTAATCGAAATAGACTTTTTAGACAAATCAGAGAACAACACATTGACATCTCCATCAAATCGATTCAAAGATTCACTTCTAACGACCTTGCCTAATTCATTATCGTACTTCATCGCCAGACTGAGACATTGAGCAAGATTAGCAACATCATCATTGTATTCCGCTAGCCTTAATTCATCAGGAGATTTAGAATACTTTGAATTACCAATTTTTTCTTCCTGTTTTACACAGGAAAACAATGTCAAAAGACAAAAAATAAAAGCTAATTTTCTCATAATTATATAATTTACACGATTGCAAAATTATGGGAAATTTATCTAAAAAAGTATAAAAAAGTTTAATTCGATATAAAGCTAAATAGCTGAAAAACAAGTGATTTATAAATAATTAATCAAAAATAGTTTAATAAACCTTTGTACCGTATCTTAAAAACCATTATATTTGAATCGATAACTAAAATCATTTCATTATGAGAAACATACAACTTTACATAATATTCCCACTAGTCTTAACCTTTACAATATGCGCATGCCATAGAAGAGATAAATTTGAAGAATGCTACAATAAGGCAGTTTCCTTTCAAGAACAAAAAAAGCTCAAAGAATCCCTACGCTATTACATACAAGCCACGGAATATAAAACCAACGATAGATATTCACTTGCTATGGACTATTACAGCCAAAGTGAAATATACGAGAGAGTGTTTTTTGACTGGAATGAATGCTCGGATAGATTAAAAAAAGCAGCATCCTTATTTAACGAAATAGGAGACACTAATATGTACTATACCAGTACAATTAAACTCGCTGGCATACTAACTCTTCACAATAAAAATGATGAAGCGTTCATACTTATAAAAACCATCGATAAATCACTCCTTGGCTCTCAAACACTATCAGATTATTATACAGTATACTTGTTTAATTTAATAAGTAATAAGTCTATGACTTCTGATGTAAAAGATATACTTAACGAATATGTATCTGCAGTTATAAATAATAAAGAAAGACTAATTATAGCTTGGGGGTATAGCTATATAGGTGATAAAGAGAAAGCACTTCAATACATTCCATTATATAATAAACTATTTTTAGACGATATTGATAAGGTCAAATATTATAAAGTACTATCTAATATTTATGAAAATCTAAATGACATGAGCAATGCACTCATCGCATATAAAAACTATACGCAAGCACTATATGATATGTCTTCAAAAAGCTTTAATGATGAATTACAGTATACAGATGATTTGCAAAATCTAAATAGCACACATTCTGAAATAAAAAAACATTATTTCGCCAATTCAAGTTAATAGTG
>DJPX01000023.1 GCA_002438635.1 Bacteroidales bacterium UBA6401 | reverse complement strand
GTCCCATCATCCGAAAAACTATTACCGACCGCTAAAATCCTTAAAGTATCCACAGACGAAGGAAGAGAATAATTGACAAATCTTTCCCTTGCGTAAATAGAACTTGTAGCAAACATCATAAATGTTAAAATCCCCAAAACATGTTTCATAATCGTCTTTTTTAAAACCTTCATCACAAAAATAATATTTTTTCGTCTAACACCCCTCTATTCTTAATTAAGGCCAATCAAGCCTACTTTAAAGATAAACTTGATTGACACTTTAGAATCTATCCCTTTCATTCAAAGTGAATAAGTCATGCAACTGTTAAAACCACATATTAACTTACAAAGTTTAAATCATTTAATAAGGGTTTAAAAATAACTTGGTAAAGATAAAAGTATATTCATGATTGCGTAAGTGGTTCACAAAGAACTTTCGTGTACAATTTGGGCCATTTCGCACACGGATGCTTCTTCCAAAGTCAAAACTGCCTCGAAAATACACTGCAAATCATCACCTATTAATTTTTTAATATATTCTTACTCTCTTCCAAATTATTCAGATAATTCAGGTAATCCTCAAACAATTTAATGGTTTTAGCCTCCCCGACCCTAAAATCCGACGATGGGTCTGAAAACACGCCTGGATACTGATAGCAAAGCACTTTCTCGAAATTGTCGAGCAAATTCAAATCGTAGAAAATAAAAGTTACGATTTTATGAAAGATTATAGGCATTTTGAAGTATATATTTATGAATTAATTAATAATAGAAGCACAGTAAAACATGACTACAAATGAAAATATCTCCTTCACAACTGTAGGAAGATTATTAACAGAATTAAAAAAATTTGAAAAGAAATGGAACGACTACGTATCTGTATGGATTCCTGATGGAAGTACTCTTGGTATCATTGGCATGGGGTTCGATAAAGATGGAGATCTCCGCATCGAATTAGAAGAGCAGGAAGATGTATTGGAGGGCTTTTGGACTGTAGATGATACAATTCATGCATTAAAACAATACCAAAACGATATCAATGTGTACTTCTCAGGATGCGGTCTGTATTTTTGCCTTGAGACAAATCACGACGGAAGCATCTTTATGGATGGTGATGATGACTATGTCATCGGATGCTATGCATATGCCTTCGGCAAATACGATCTGGAAACTTGCATAGAACCGCCTAAAAAAAGAAGCCTCAAAGATTTAATTGAAACTATCGTTCTATTTTTAATTATACTTATAGCAATACTTGGTATAGCATTTAACATTATAGCCATGTGTGCAAATTCGGGTGGTCCTCTATGGGAAAAAATACTATGGATTATCGGGTTTTGCGTTATCCTTATTGTCTGTAGTGCCACGCTTTATTATTCAAAGAAATAGGCAGTCGTTATATGGTTCTTCCTTACAACAAAAGTGTTTCCAATAGAATCACTTAAAACTATTGATATTAAGATAGTTGCCACCTAATATGCAAGAACATTATATTACAAACTTGATTATAATGAATAGATTTAAAATGCTATAGAATTATTCTTTTGAGTATGAACACATCTTAATCACAGATGATGTCTTCAAGAGATCCGTTCCATTCATTATTGCCTGTTTGGCAAGTCGCACTATATCAGTCTTCAATGCTCTGTCATTTACCAGGTTTGCTGCAGTTTCGATATTCCGTTTAAGCACCATGAGCATAGATTCAGGAAATTCATAGCATTCCTCCTCCAATCTTTCATCAACGAAGATATTGATTACAGCTACAGCTACTTCAAGTTCTGAAAGATTTTCTAGTGAGTGAATAAAACATCTACCACTTCTAATTATTTCCTCGCGCATTCCGACGACCATTTTAAAAGAAGCCTCATCTAAAATGTATACTACTTTGCACTGTTCGTCTCCGTTCACCTCTCGGATATAGTGGTAACCATCCTGTTCCACTTTGACGGGTACACACAACAACTCTGAAGCTTTTTCAGCAGGCATCATTGAACACCCATTTTTTGCAAGAATGCGATCTGATATTCCGCTGCATTCAGTCCAGTAGAATCTCTTGTCCTTTTCGTTTAAATATTTCAGTACGCTTTCAGGAATCCCTTCCAAAGCATTCATCATATAGGCCATATAACCAAACACATTGATTTCCTGAAGCGATTCACAGCCGAAAAAAGCGTATTCTTCAACGGACACATTCTTACTCTTCAGGTCTACACGCTCGAGCGATCTGCAATTGCAAAATGCATAACTACAGATCTTTTCCACTGACTGAGGCAGTACAACCTCGACCAAATCAGTGCAATTCTGAAACTCTTCATCATATATTTCATTCACACCTTCCGGGATTACACATCTTCCGTCTTTTATTTCAAATCTCATAGACATATCTTTGTATCATTTGTCCCGATGGTTCGATTTTTAAGAATTCGAGAATATTCTCTTGATCAGTTCCTCGTAAGGCGTTTCTGCAATCTTCCTTATTGCTCTGGCGACTCCTGTAGTAGCTTTCTCCTTAATATGGATTACACCTTCCTCATTGTCAATAGGTGTATCCTTCGGGTCTACCACGAAAACAGGACAATCAACCGGAGTATATTTCCAAAGGCTTGCCGCAGGTTGAACCACAAGCGAAGTCCCTACGATGATCATATAATCGGCTTTAGATAATTCTTTAAGAGCATCTGTCATCTTAGGAACAGCCTCGCCGAAGAAAACAATATGCGGACGATACTGAACGCCACGCTCATCCGTGTCCCCAAGGCTAACCGCTGAGAAGCCCACATCCTTTATTCTAGACTCGTTGAATCCATCTTCCTCTGTGTATGTATCTTCCGGTCGCACTTTTGTGAGTTCCCCGTGGAGATGAATGACCTTGCTGCTTCCGGCCAATTCATGAAGATTATCCACATTTTGTGTCACTACCACGACATCGTACTCCTTTTCAAGGGAAGCAATGTCCAAGTGTGCCTTGTTAGGCTTCGCGTCCTCGAGTTGGGCACGACGCTGATTGTAGAAGTCTAACACTAGAGACGGATTCTGCTTCCATCCGAAGATGGAGGCTATCGCCATAACATCGTGATTCTCCCAAAGTCCGTCATTATCCCTAAATGTCGAAAAACCGCTCTCGGCACTGACTCCAGCGCCTGACAATACAACAATTTTCTTCATATACCAGATTAATCATAAATCTTCTTTTTCGAAAAGCACAATAGTTCCGCCTATAGCGAAACCATCTCCAAACATATTTTCATTCTTTGCCTTCCAGCCATCTGCAAACGAATCTTATTGCCGTCCATCAAGACTCTTCGGAATAAAAAACTCTAGTCCAAATTTCTCTGCAAGCACACCTTCCAGATTGCCGATGGTGGTGTTTTCCTCGATTTCTCCGAATATTTTCCTAAACAGGCACATCTTCTTCCATGAGGATTCGTTGTTTTCAATACAGTGCCCAAGCGCCGCCTTATATCTTGCGTAAAGCGTCCTAATTTCCTCCTCCCTACTCATCAGTGCTACATAATCATGGTAGCCTTGCATTAGCAGTGATTCGGGCTTCCTTTCCAGAAAGTTCACAGTCAATTCTAAGTCATAGAATGGTTCTTGAACAATGATACTAGTATATGCACAGCACTGACGTGTGAGTACTCCTTTTAGATATGTACCATTAGGCGCTGAGACTTCTATTATGACCGGTTGGAATTCTTTCCGATTAATACGATGCTGGATGCCCCAACTCAAAACAGCAAGGGTATTCTCATCAAATTCTTGTCCCTCAACAATCTCCCGACAGCAATCAATCATCTCATTGTCAGACATACCGATAATGTCGTATTTGTCATAAATCTCAGGAATGTATTCCTCCGAGATATATGGCATGAGCTTAAAAAATGGTTCTTTCCTGGCTATTTCAGACACCTGAAGATCCATCCACGCCAACCTCTCCTGCCACTCCTCCGCCGCATTGTAAACAACAGTCCTATAACTGAGGCTAATTCCACATTCATGGATATATGCAGCAGTCAGTAAACGCAGCGCCTCCAGAACATCCACATCAGCGCCATTGATTGGAAGCATCTTTGTCATAAAAGCGACTTGATTAGTTCCTCCTTGCTAGAGAAAAGCATTTCCTGTTCATATGTATCCACTCTCTTTCCATTATAGTTTACACCATACCTTTCAGATTCGATCAAGTCCTTGAAGTTTATCGGACTGATAAAGTGTGCACAAAAAATGCTTTCGATTGTACCACAGATTGCCTTGTTATTATCCATCAGCCATACATGGTCACCGATGGCGTATTTCAGTTCTTTCTCCATAACTTACAATTTATTTAAAAGTTGGTTCTTGCTAGAAAACAATATTTCTTCCGGTAAATACGATTCATTGTTAAAAAGCGTGTATTCAACGCTAATAACTTTCTCATCTCCTTCACGTGTAACATGGAAAAAGATACCATTGACCATACCGCTCTGCACATAATTGTTTGACAAGTACCAAACGGTATCATTGAAATTATATCTGCTTTTGACTTTCATAATATTTTAGTATTTACTTATATTACTGCAATACTTCAAATATCTTTCAACCATTAGCTAATAATTTTTGATAATCTCAAATGGATGTTTCCCAAACTTAATGGCGGTCCTTTAAAATATTAACGCAAAATCTCAACATTTAAATGACAATACTTCGTTAAAAATT
>DJPX01000014.1 GCA_002438635.1 Bacteroidales bacterium UBA6401 | reverse complement strand
GCTGCAATAAGCCACCAAGTCCAAATTGACCAACTGTGCAAATTGAAATCATTAAAAATCAAAGCACATATTGTTGTCAAAAATTCTCCTGCTTTTTCAAAAATTAGTAATACTTTGTTTTCGTTTTCGGAAGTATATCCTTGTGGCTTTCTTGTTACCCAAATAATATTAGGAACAAATAATAATAACAAAAATATCAGCCCTATATATGAAAAACCAAAATGTCCCATCATTTATCTATTCTCCGTTTCCATTAAAATTTTTTACTGTTTAAAAAAGTGTGTCTGTACGCAGGTCCATCAACTTCTAAGATTCTGCAAATATAAACATTATTCTTATTTTCCTGACTTCGTCGCTTTTTGATTACCAAAACAAGTATGTATTGATTATCAATCTATTATTATGTAAGGTGGAAGATTTAGGGTGACGCAACCTTCTTTTTGACTATCTTTACCTCATGTTTGTACGGAGGAAAAAGAACCGGTCGGGAACTACAAGCGTTGTTGTAGTAGATAAACATGGAGGGAAGTTCAAGGAACTGCATACTGTCGGTGTCGCAAATGATGAGCAAGAGGTAGCGGCGTTGTGCGAAAAGGGGAAGAAATGGATAAAAAGCCATCTCGGCATCCTTGAACTTGACTTTGAGTCAGCAGGCAAGGCGCTTGAAGAGGAGCGTGCCACGGCTGTTCTGGACAACATTGACGCGATTCTGCTGAACGGCGCGAAACTCATTCTAGATAAAGTATACGACTCGATCGGCTTTAATCGTATAGGTGATAGTGTCCTGCGTAACCTTGTCGCAGCTCGTCTGTGCCAACCTATGAGCAAGATGGCCACGGTTGAATATCTCAAGAGTCATTTTGACGAGGATGTCAGTCTCAGCAAGATATACCGTTACCTTGATAAACTCTACAACACGCAGCAGGAGGCGGTGCAGAGAATCAGTGTCGATCATACTCTTTCTGTGCTTGGAGGCCGTGTGGAGATGCTGTTCTACGATGTTACATCGCTATATTTCGAGAGTTTTGCAGAGGACGATTTGAGAGCGCCTGGCTTCTCAAAGGACGGGAAAACGGCGGAGACCCAGATAATACTAGGGCTGCTGGTCTGCGAGAACGGATACCCACTCTTGTATTCGATATTCAATGGAGCTCAGTACGAGGGCTATACCATGATCCCTATAATCGATGACTTCAAGCAACGCTTCGGATTGAATGACTTCGTGGTAGTGGCTGACTCAGGGTTCATGATAAAGCGCAATATCAGCATGCTCAGGAGTGGTGGCTACAAGTTCATCGTAGGTGGCCGGATAAGGAAAGTGGACAATGAAACCGCAAAATGGGTCATATCTCTACCGCATGAGGACGGACAGTACCATGAGCGTGTCATGGACAACGGAGACCGCCTGATAGTGTCGTATAGTTCTAAACGCGCTGCAAAGGATGCCTTAAATCGAACCAAGGGGGTTGAACGCCTGCGGAAGGCCTTCGCATCGGGAAAGATTACTAAGGACAAGATCAATAAGCGTGGATACAGCAAATTTCTGGAGATCGACAAAGATGTGGACGTCAGAATCTGCGATGAGAAGATCCGTGAAGACGAGAAATGGGATGGACTAAAAGGGTATGTTACGAACACCTCACTTCCTCCAGATGAGGTCGTGGCACAATATCATGGGCTGTGGGTCGTAGAAAGGGCTTTCCGCATATCAAAGGGAACTATAGAAACCCGCCCTATCTTCCATTTTACAGAAAAGCGGATCGAAGCTCATGTCTGCCTGTGTTTTGTGGCGTATAAGGTCTACAAGGAGCTTGAACGCGTCATTGCAGAACTTGACTTGGGGATGAGCGTAGATACTGTTATGAGAATAGCAAAGACAATAACAACAATACGCATCAAGCTGCCATTGAATGACAAGGTGATTGCAAAAACCATGATGCTGACACCTGAACAACTGGCGCTAAAGCCACTATTCGAACATTTTGGTATTTAGGGTGACGCAATGACGAAGTCAGGAGCCCTATATATGAAAAACCAAAATGTCCCATCATTTATCTATTCTCCGTTTCCATTAAAATTTTTTACTGTTTAAAAAAGTGTGTCTGTACGCAGGTCCATCAACTTCTAAGATTCTGCAAATATAAACATTATTCTTATTTTGTTTTGCGTTTCCCCAATGGCCCGCTGAATTTGCCACGATTGAGCGAAACACCGTATTGGTTGAGTATGCGGAGCACGGAGCTGCGGCTGCTGAATCCACTTACTTGCCCACGCAGATTTTGCATCTACCTAACTTGAAGCCACATCATCATTTTCTGGTACAAATATGGTACTGAATATCACAAAATACCAACAATTAATACAAAGATCTTGATAACCAGATAAATAAAGTTGTTATAAAGAATAGTGCTTTCTCTTTATTTTTGTTTATATTTGCGGTAATATTTACCGCAATGGCGACAAAAATTAAAAAAATGTTAAGTTCGGTCCCTCAAGACTCACTCTTCTTCTCCTCTTGGCTTGCAGAGCAAGGCATAGACAGAAAGGAGCAGACTCTTTATGTCAGGAGTGGATGGTTGGAAAGGGTTGCGAAGGGTGTCTATAAACTTGAAGGCAGCGCACCAACTCTTTATGGTGCGGTCGCATCGTATAATGCACAACTTGGAAAAAAGTGCCATGTCGGCGCATCATCGGCATTGGATCTGCGTGGATATTCTCACTTTGTCGCGATGAGCAAACCTTCGGCATACTTATTTACATCGCCAGAGCAAAGGCTTCAAAGCTGGCTTATGAAAGTAGAATGGGATATGACCATAAAGTATTTCACGGCATCTCTGTTCCACGGCGATATTTGACTTGAAGATTATGACTATCGTGGTCATAATCTTTTAATATCTAGTCCCGAACAGGCGTTTATGGAATGCCTTCATCTGGCTCCATCAAATTACAGCCTGATGGATGTCTATTATATAATGGAAATGCTGACCACATTGAGACCAAAGCTCGTACAACAATTATTGGAAGAATGTTCTTCGGTAAAAGTCAAGCAGCTGTTTATGTATATGGCAGAAAAATCTGGTCATCAATGGTTCAAAGCCCTGGACATCTCAAAAATAGATTTGGGCAAAGGAGACAGGCTGATAACCCCAGGCGGTAAATATGTAGGAAGATATGGGATAATAATAGCATCAGAACTAACTGAATATGAATAACGAATATGCAAAGAAAGTGGAAATCCTCCTGAGGATGATACCGCTTGTAACTGAGGAAGGTGTTTTTGCTGTCCATGGAGGATCTGCAATCAATTTGTTCGTGCGTAATCTTCCTCGATATTCAGTAGATATAGATTTGACATATATTCCATTGGAAGATAGGACCTCAAGCATAGCTCATATCACTGAACATTTGAAATCTGTCGCTGAGAAAGCAAAAAAGGCATTCCGTGGAATACTATTTACTGACAGGGCCGCTTAGGACCTAAAAAAATTAACGAAATATTGTTATATTATAACCTAAAACATTAATCTATTTGCAGACGGAGTAAAAGTCATGAACAGAAAATTGCAAAATGATTCTATCATTCAAGATTTTAGAGCATCTTTTTATGCTCTTGAAGACATAAAAGTTATGTCTATGGGCGAATCTTGGCAAATTGCGCCCTATGTGCATTTTGGTATTTTCAATACCCTGATGCTGATATACTCCCTTTATTGACGAACACTACAAAAATAATAAAGTTTTTACCAGGGTTATGTTTTGATGACATAAATGGTGCAAAGAATAGACTTGAAGGCTTTATGCTCAAAGTAGAGGCGCAAATGGGTGTCACGTATGTGATTAGAAATAAAAACATTCCAATGAGTATGATTTTCGTGAATAGTCCATTGTATGTAGATAATAACATAGATTTCC
>DJPX01000027.1 GCA_002438635.1 Bacteroidales bacterium UBA6401 | reverse complement strand
TAATTTTTAACGAAGTATTGAGTGTTATGTAATGTTCAAAATAGGGCGTATAATTTCTAAATACTTGATTAAAAGAAAAATTTATATATTTGCAAAATGTAATGTAGGTGTTTTGTGTATGCAAAACATAAACTGATAATCAATAAGTGGCTTGACTAAGACTTTTTAGTCATCCTCATTTAGGAATAATAAAATATAGACAATAGTTGCGCGAAGGAATATGGTTTCGCAAGTCGCACAACTGTTAAAAATCACATAATAACCTACTTGCGAAACTTGAGTTAAGTATGAATACACTATTTTATTTCGTGCCGGTGGCATCAGTGGTAGCATTGATATTTGCCGCAGTTTTTTATCGTCAGATGAGAAAAATGGATGAAGGCACACCTACAATGAAACAAATTGCCGCATACGTTAGAGAGGGCGCAATGGCCTACTTAAAACAGCAATATAAGGTGGTAATCATCGTTTTCGCAGTTTTAGCTTTATTTTTTGCCGTTTTAGCCTATGGCTTCGGACTTCAAAACCCGTGGGTGCCATTTGCCTTTTTGACAGGTGGACTTTTTTCCGGCCTAGCAGGATTTATAGGAATGAAGACAGCCACTTACGCTTCCGGCAGAACGGCCAATGCGTGCCGAAAAAGTCTGAATGCCGGATTGAAAGTTGCTTTCCGTTCAGGTGCAGTTATGGGACTAACCGTTGTGGGACTTGGCCTACTTGATATTAGCGTATGGTATTGGATTTTAGGACTATTCTATGATATAAATGGGGCTCAAAATCTAGTGATTATCACCACGACTATGTTGACCTTCGGGATGGGAGCTTCTACTCAAGCGCTATTTGCAAGAGTGGGTGGGGGCATTTACACTAAAGCGGCCGATGTCGGGGCGGATATCGTAGGAAAAGTGGAAAGCGATTTGCCGGAAGATGACCCGCGTAATCCGGCTACTATAGCTGATAATGTGGGAGATAATGTGGGAGATGTCGCAGGAATGGGGGCTGACTTGTATGAGTCATATTGTGGTTCCATACTTTCAACTATGGCCTTAGGTGCTTCTGCCTTTTTTATGCAAGGCCCTGAATTTCAGACTAAAGCGATTATTGCACCTATGCTTATAGCGGCAGCGGGAGTGCTACTTTCCGTACTATGTATTTTTACGGTGCGCACAAGAGAAGGCGCTGGTATGAAGGATTTGCTTAAGTCTATGAGCTTCGGGACTAATCTGGCTGCAATACTAAGTGGTATAGCTACATTTGGTATTTTGGCTTTAGTGTTTGGGACACAGACCAATTCATGGTGGCATCTTTCTCTGTCAGTAATCAGCGGATTACTTGCAGGTGTGGTTATAGGGAAAAGTACGGAGTACTATACCTCTCATTCGTATAAACCAACCAGGAAATTAGCAGAAAGCGCACAGACCGGACCTGCTACGGTAGTTATAAGCGGAGTAGGATTGGGTATGATATCTACTTGTATCCCGGTAGTTACGATAGCATGTGCCATTATCCTATCGTATATTTGCGCCATTGGTTTTGACATAAAGAATATGCTCTCCGATGCTAATCTTTCTTTAGGCTTATACGGAGTCGCTATAGCAGCAGTAGGAATGCTATCCACGCTTGGAATTACATTGGCCACAGATGCTTATGGCCCAATAGCCGATAATGCCGGAGGAAATGCCCAGATGAGCGAACTCGAGCCTCAAGTACGAGAGCGTACGGATGTGCTGGATGCTTTAGGAAATACCACGGCAGCAACAGGAAAGGGCTTTGCAATAGGTTCGGCTGCACTTACCGCACTTGCATTGCTCGCTTCCTATATAGAAGAGATAAAGATTGCTGTCGGAAGAGTGGCAGATGCTACTATTAACGGAGTAAGTGCAGCTAGTGCGTCTATTTCGGATGTGTTAGAGTATTACAATGTGTCTTTAATGAATCCAAGTGTGCTTGCCGGTGTGTTCATCGGAGCTATGATGTCTTTCTTATTCTGTGGGTTAACAATGAATGCTGTAGGCCGTGCGGCCCAGAAGATGGTAATGGAAGTCCGTAGGCAATTTGCCGAAATAAAGGGAATATTGACCGGTGAAGGAACTCCTGATTATAAAAGATGTGTGGAGATATCCACGAAAGCAGCTCAGTACGAGATGCTTGTACCATCGCTAGTAGCTATTTTGGTGCCTATTGCTGTGGGCTTGGTGTTCGGCGTTGCAGGCACACTTGGCCTACTTATAGGAGGCTTAGGTTCAGGCTTTGTGCTTGCCATATTTATGGCCAATTCCGGAGGCGCATGGGACAACGCTAAGAAGTATGTGGAAGAGGGACATTTAGGCGGAAAGAATTCGGATGCACATCACGCCACCGTGGTCGGAGATACTGTGGGAGATCCATTTAAGGATACATCTGGACCATCACTTAACATCCTCATAAAATTGATGAGTATGGTGTCTATCGTTATGGCTGGATTAACCGCGGGTGTACATCTGTTATAGCGGATATAATAAATATTTGTTTCTGAGGTCGGCATAGTCTTGAAGCTCCTTTTCCCAACTATGGGAAATCGTTTCACTGCTCTCGCCGGCCTCGATCATTTTCCGTATCCTGTCTGTTCCTGAGAGTAGGTCGAAAAATCGTCCTCCGCCTATGAAGAAATGATCCTTGTCAGAGTATCTGTTATAGGCGTCGATGATAAAATCGTAATGTACACCTTTTTGGAAGATATCTTCGAGAGGCATTTCCCTTAGAGATGTACCATAACAAAGTTTATCTTTATATGGCGGATTTTTAGCACCTTGTACACTTCGAGGAGTAAACTCGTAATCTCCGCTCATCTGTGGGGCGCCATATACTTCGAATGGAAATGCGGTCCCTCTTCCTAGTGATATATTGGTTCCTTCAAAGTAGCAGGTGGAGGCGTAGAGATAAATGGCTTTCATATCTTTCAGGTTCGGCGAAGGGCTCATAAGTAATCGATACTTCGTACTATGGGTATATCCTAAACATTTTACGATATATAAATTACATTTAACCCCGCCTTCCAGCCAGCCTTCTTCGTTGGCCATATATGCCAATTCCCCCAGTGTAAGGCCATGTGCTGTGGCTATAGGAAGACTGCCTACTCCAGACTTGAAGTCCATTGAAAGTACCGGGCCACCTATGTAGAATCCATTCGGATTAGGCCTGTCTAGTAGTACTACGTCTTTCCCCATCTTGGCACATTCTTCCATGAGGGAGAGCATAGAAATGTAGTATGTGTAGTATCTTAGCCCCACATCCTGGATATCTATTACCAAAACATCTATCAGAGCGATTTTCTCGGAGAGTTGCCAACTCCTTTTTCCATAAAGGGAATAAATGGGAATACCGGTTTTCTCGTCTATTCCACTGGAAACATTCTCGCCGGCATCGGCAATGCCCCTAAACCCATGCTCTGGAGAAAAAATGGCTCGGACATCTATCCCTTCATTTAAAAGACAATCCACTATATGGGGACCATACGATGGCTTCCTTCCGTGAAGTGTTGCCCCAAAAGGTATTAGTGCGCTTTTATCATCAATGCCACACCCGGCAGAAGAAAGTAAACCTTCAGATCTGTCGCCTACGATACCACTCTGGTTACTGAAAAGTCCTACTCTTTTTCCTTTAAGCAAAGGAATATATACATCGCTTCTCTCGTCTCCCAGCGTAATACTTTCCTGACCATTGGCACATGTCAAGAGAACTAACATAGTGATGAAGGAAGTAAGTACAAGTCTATAAATGAAGTTCATCCCTAGTCTTGAAATTATTAGGCAAGGTCATACCATATACACTTTCGCGAAGAAAACTTCTAAGGGATTCTACAGAGTCGAAGGCGCTTAACTGCTGAGGCTCAATGGTCTGGCCAATGCCGATGCGCATCTGTTTCCCCCTTTTATTCATAAGTTCGCTAGGAAGCTTGAAAAGTCTTATTTTCCAGTCAATTAAGCCCAATAAATAATAGAAGTTGGAATTCCTATCAAAAAAGCGAATTGGAACTACCGGGACATTTAGTTTTTTTATGAGTTTTATGGCTCCCATCTGCCAATCTCGATCTCTAATGATCCAGCCTTCCTTCGGCTTGAGATCTGATACGGCTCCTGATGGGAAAAGCGATAGAACACCTCCGTTATTTATCTGTTCTATGCACTGTTTTACCCCATTTATGCTGTCTTTCGTGGCCGCTTTCTTTTCATCGCCAGTGGGAGTTACGGTTATGAGATTGCCTTTCATTCTTTTGGCCAATCCCAATATCTTATTGACCATCACTTTCATATCTGGCCGTATGTGACCGATTAGATCTACCAATGCCAATCCGTCTGCTCCTCCGTAAGGATGGTTACTTATGGTGATGAATGGCCCTTTGGGAAGATTATTAAGGTCCATTCCACCTACAGTGTAATCTATGCCGAATTTATCCATAAAGGCTCTTGCGAAATCAGGGCCCTCATATAAACTGCATTCTCTGTATCCTTCGTTAAGCTTGTCAAGTTTAGTAAGTTTTTCTATTACATTAAAAATTACAGAACCCCCTTTTGTCTTGAAAAAGGGGGCTGCCTCGCATATTATTTCTTTAGTGTATAAGTCTTCAGCCATTGAGCTATTTTTTACGTGGGTCTATCTTAGCGTAATATTTCGCGTCATTGTATATGGTAGTTAGGTAAACGCATAACAATAAGATTACGATTACTCCTCCTATTATATCGAATAATCCTAATTGAACAGGATGGTTAAATAGTGTAAGTTCTAATGAGAATTCGCGCAGAGGACGGATAAGAACCAGTAGAGTGTTGATTATAACCATTATTATTCTAAGTTCAGTAGGTCCTAATTTGATGTAGGTAAGCTTGAATTCTCCTTTAAGGTGTGCATTAACATCCACGTTCATACTTAAAAGAAGGTAGAGTATGAGTGCTGCTATGGCTATTCCCGGATGATGGAGCAGGGCAGAGAATCCTATACATAAGAACATAATGCACTCGTTAATTCCATCTATTGTGTGGTCTAAATAGAACCCATATATAGGCCTTTGCTGATTTCTAACCCTCGCAAGCGTTCCATCCAGAGAGTCTCCATACCAATTTACAAAAAATCCGAAACTACTTAGCCAAAGCCAATTTATGTTCCAGTTTGTGAGAATATAGCCAGCACCTATAATCAGCGCCCCTATGAATCCTAAAAAGGTAAGATGGTCTGACGTCACCCATTTAGGCTGTTTGCCTGCTAAAAAGACCAATGCCTTTTTTTCTGCTGCATTGATAATAGACGTTTGAATTCTATTGGATTGTTTTATCTCCATTGTTTTATATGTTAATCAGTTACAAACAATAATATGCAAATGCGCATAGACTCAAACAAAGTCACACGAAGCCTTGAATACATAACCTCAAGACTCGCATGTACGCGAAATCAACATGCCACTTTGTTACAAAAATACTACAAAAAATATGCTTTTACACAATTCTTCGTAAAAAATGTGCCAATCTTTTAATTTAACCCGTCGATTTGTAACTTTTTTAAAAATAGAATATGTCTGTTTACTAAAGCGATAAATATTTGTTAAATTTGCGAGTTATGGTGCATGATTTTCCTTTATTTTGGTTTGTGGTAGTGTTTGTAGCCTACACTGCGGTATTGTTCGCAATATCCTATTACACAAGTAGGAATGCAAATAAAAACTCTTTTTTCGGAGCAGAACATAAGGCTCCTTGGCCTTTAGTTGCCTATGGTATGGTAGGGGCTTCCATATCAGGGGTTACATTTATTTCTGTGCCTGGAAATGTGTGGGTGCAGAATTTTTTCTATATGCCCCTCGTGTTAGGCTTTGTGGTGGGTTATATCGTTATAGCTAAGGTGTTGCTGCCGCTATATTATAAAATGAATTTGACCTCTATCTATACATATCTGGGAGAGAGGTTCGGGGTGAAAACATACAAAACAGGAACCACAGTGTTTATGATTTCCAGAATTCTAGGCGCTGCCGTCAGAATTTTTGTGGTTATAGTAGTGTTATTTTCTTTTTTGCCAAGACATCTTCAAGAATCCGGGGTATGGATGTTCGCTCTGATCGCATTGCTGTTTCTCACCTTACTCTATCTTTATACCTACAAGGGAGGGGTGAAGACAATAATATGGACAGATGCTCTTCAAACTACATTTATGCTGCTGGCGGTGGGCTTAACTATATACCACATTTGTAAAAGTATGGATTGGAACGCCAAAGATATGGTAGAGGGCGTAGCATCTTCCCCTTATGTGGCTATGTTTGACTGGAATTGGGGACATGCTACCAATGCCGTAAAGCAGTTCGTTTCAGGAATATTTGTTACCATCGCCATGACAGGCCTTGACCAATCCATGATGCAGAAAAATCTGGCTTGCAAAGATATAAAGGCGGCTCAGAAGAACATGTACACGACTTCAATAATAATAGTAGTGGTTAATTTCTTCTTCCTCCTTTTGGGCGCACTTTTATGTGTGTTTGTTTCTTCACGTGGAGGTTTCGAGGCTATGGGCATTACGAAGACGGATGAGATGTTTCCTACTATCGCTAGTAGGTATTTTGGCGTAGGCTTGGGTGTATTCTTTCTTATAGGGCTTATATCAGCAAGTTATCCTTCGGCAGGGGCCGCTCTTACATCACTGACTACATCTTTTTGTGTGGATTTTTTACATACGAAGGAAGAGCGAACCAGAAAAAGAGTGCATGCCGCTATGGCAGCCGTTTTCTTTGTGCTTTTAGTGGGGCTATATGTATTGAGCAATGATGCAGTTGTAAATTTGGTTTACAAATTGGCCTCTTATACATACGGACCTCTTTTAGGTATGTTTTTCTTCGGTATTTTAACAAAGCGTAAAGTTAAGGATGGGGCATCTCCGTATATAGCGGGGGCATCTCCATTGATTTGTTTGGCACTAAATGTGTTGCTGCGAAGAACATTTGGTTTTGATTTGGGCTTTAGTTTATTGATAATTAATGGAGCCTTGACTTTTATCGGGTTATGGTTTGTAAGTAAAAAAAGTGATGATATTAATAGCAGATAGTGGCAGTACCAAGGTTGATTGGGCGTATTTTACTCCTAATGGAGAGGTGGGTAGGTTGAAAACAATGGGGATTAATCCTGCCCACGTAAGTGATGAAGCCATAGTGGCGGTTTTGTCAGGTGAAATTCTCCCTGTTGTCCCCAAGGTCGATTCTATTCATTTTTTCGGTGCTGGGGTAGTGGGTGAGCAGATGTGCACGCGGCTTAGAGATTGTTTTAATGCAGTGTGGCCCGATGCTAAGGTGGAGATCCTTTCTGATGTGTTGGCAAGTGGATTGGCCTTGTTTGGAAAGGAACAAGGCATTTCTTGTATTCTTGGGACGGGCTCTAACAGTTGTCTCTACGAAGATGGCAAGATTTTATCAAGTGTGAAAGCAGGAGGATTTATCCTAGGCGACGAGGGAAGCGGGGTCTGGATAGGAAAAGAATTGCTGAGCGATTATATAAAGGGGATTATGCCTGAACCTTTGCTTGAAAAAATGGAAGATGAATATAAACTCACATATCCTGAGATAGTTAGTAGGGTGTATCGTGAGGATCGACCGGCTGCATATCTGGCAGAGTTTTGCTTGTTCGCTGCTAGAAATTCTGCAGACCCTTATATAGAATCTTTGGTAAAACGTGGGTTTAATGAATTTTTAGTGCGTAATGTTATGCGTTATGAAGGGTTCTCTGATAAACAGGTAGGGTTCGTCGGGTCTGTAGCGTTTAAATTTCAGGAGTGGTTATTAGATTTATGTGCTGCTGAGAATATTAGGGTGAAAAAAATAATGAAGGCACCGATAGATGCCTTGATAGAGTATTATAAAACACAAGGAGAATGAAAGTAACTGAAAGTTCATCCAGATATTCCGATTTGGACAAGATGTCCGTTCGAGAATTGTTGGAAGGGATAAACAGAGAAGATTGCAGTGTACCTATCGCTGTGGGTAAGTGTATACCCCAAATAGAGAAATTGGTAGAGCGTATAGTAGAGCGAATGAAAAGGGGAGGAAGAGTGTTTTACATCGGTGCCGGGACATCAGGACGATTGGGAATAGTGGATGCTTCTGAAATACCTCCTACCTATGGTGCCCCATTCGATCTATTCATAGGACTTATCGCTGGTGGGGATAGCGCCATAAGAAAGGCTGTAGAAGGAGCTGAAGATGAGATAGATGGTGCTTGGAAAGACTTGGAACCATATTCTCCCAAACCAGAGGATACACTGGTGGGCATTGCCGCGAGCGGGAGTACTCCATACGTGGTGGGAGGGATAAAAACCGCTAGAAAGCACGGGCTTCTTACTGCTTGCATTTGTTGTAATCCAGATTCTGCAGTGGCTGAAGCTGCTGAAATTCCTATAGTAGCGGTAGTAGGGCCGGAATTTGTAACTGGAAGTACAAGAATGAAGTCTGGAACCGCACAGAAACTGATACTCAATATGATATCTACTGCTGTTATGATTCGTATGGGGCATGTTCAAGGGAATAAAATGATAGATATGCAGTTGTCTAACGCAAAGCTTGTGGATCGTGGCACGAAGATGATTATGGATGGCTCGGGTATTACCGATTACGAGCAGGCTAAAGAGCTGCTTTTAAAGTATGGTTCCGTGCGTGCTGCATTAGATTCCTTATCGAGATGATTTCCTTAAGAACAGTGTAGAGAACGGGGGATGAAAGGGCTTTTTCAAATTGTTAGATTAAATGAGTGGAGATAGCATCATAATAAAGAATGCCAGGGTAAATAACCTGAAAAATATTTCCCTATCTATACCTCGCAGCAAACTTGTAGTGGTGACAGGAGTTTCTGGTTCGGGCAAATCTTCGCTTGCCTTCGATACGCTTTTCGCAGAGGGCCAACGCCGTTTTGCTCAGAGTATGAGTTCGTATGCTCGACAGTTTCTTGGAAGGATGAGTAAACCGGATGTCGATTATGTCGAAGGCATCCCTCCTGCCGTGGCCATTGAGCAGAAGGTGAATATAAAGAACCCTCGCTCGACGGTAGCCACCACAACAGAGATTTACGATTACCTTCGCTTGATATACGCAAGGATAGGCAGAACTTTTAGTCCTATTTCCGGTCAGGAGGTGCGAAGTGATAGCCCATCGGATGTTATAGACTGGCTCCACGAGCACGAGGCGAATATCAGTACAGTTTATGTGCTTTCGAAAGGGGAATGGGGAGAAGACCCTGTATCTCGGCTTTTGTATTTGAAAGAGCAGGGATATAGCAGATTGCTAATAGGCAGTGAAGTGGTGCGCATAGATGATTTCCTTGCAAGCGGACAGCATGTATTCCAACAGGAAACTTTCTTGTTGATAGATCGTTTTAAAGACTTTTCCGATAACACTAGGTTATTGGCTTCTATAAACGATGCCTTTAAGGTGGGGAACGGGGAGATGTTTCTAAGTGTGGACGGGGAGATAAAGCGCTTTTGTGAAAGATTTGAAAGAGACGGGATGGTCTTTTCTCGGCCCAATGACTACATGTTCAGTTTCAATAGCCCTTTGGGTGCGTGCCCTGTATGCGGCGGTTTGGGAAAAGTTATAGGAATTAGCGAGGATTTAGTTATCCCAGATAAAACTAAAAGCATTTATGATGGAGCGATAGCTTGTTGGAGGGGAGAGAAGATGGGCTGGTTCAAGGACTTACTCGTAAATAATGCATCTCGTTATGGGATAGATATTTTCGCTCCATATTGCAAGTTGGACGAGAAGTCTAAGGATGTTATCTGGAATTCACGAAGCGAAAAGGATAATCCTAACACCATAGTAGGGATAAACGAGTTTTTTGAGTGGGTTGAAACGCAGAAGTATAAAATACAATACAAGTACATGCTCAGCAGGTTCAGCGGAAGGACCGTATGTCCTGCGTGTCACGGTTCTCGCTTGAAAAAGGAAGCGTTATATGTAAGAGTTGGCGGGAAAAATATCAGCGAAGTTTTGTCTATGAGCGTGGAGAAGGCCTATGAATTTTTCACCAAATTGGCATACAACGACAGTGAATGGAAGATAGTTAAGGAAGCGCACAATGAGATAACCGATCGATTAAGATGTCTGGAAGATGTGGGCTTGGGATATCTTACGCTTAATAGAAGTTGTAATACGTTGTCTGGTGGAGAAAGCCAGCGAGTTAATCTGGTTTCAGCCCTGGGAAGTTCGCTTGTAGGCTCTATGTATGTGCTCGACGAACCCTCGGTGGGACTTCATCCGCGAGATACTCGGAATCTTTTGAAAGTGCTCATTAGGTTACGGGATTTGGGTAATACTGTCATAGTCGTCGAACATGACGAAGAAATAATCCGTGCGGCTGATATCCTGATAGATATGGGCCCTTTGGCCGGGATCAATGGTGGAGAAGTGATGTTTGAGGGGCACTATTCTGATGCATTACCACAAGAAGTTGTGGGTAAGTCTCTTACGCTTCAGTACCTTCAAGGTAAGAGGGAAAGATATCATCGAGAAAAACGAAAGCCGAACTATTTTATCGAAGTGAAAGGGGCGATGGAGCATAATCTAAAAAACATAGATGTACGTGTCCCCTTGGGCGTGCTGACGGTGGTGAGTGGTGTATCTGGTTCGGGCAAATCGACACTGGTGGGGGATATCCTCTATCCTGCTCTATATAGACATTTGAATGACAGCGGAGATAATCCCGGTGCATTTAGAGCACTTGATGGTAATTTAGACAGGATTAGTTCGGTAGAGTATGTAGATCAAAATCCTATAGGTAAAAGTACCAGGAGTAACCCTGTTACATACTTAAAAGTATATGATTTAATTCGTAAACTTCTTTCAGATCAGCCTCTTGCTAGGCTCTCTGGGTTCGGTCCATCGTGGTTTTCATTTAATCAAGACGGGGGCCGATGTCCGGAGTGTCAGGGAGAAGGCGTGGTTACTATACCTATGCAGTTTATGCCGGATGTAACTATGGTGTGTGAAGAATGTGGAGGAAAAAGGTTTAAATCGGATATATTGGAAGTCAAATATAGAGGCAAAAACGTCGATGACATTTTGAATATGTCTGTCGCACAGGCGATTTCCTTCTTTGGAAGTGCCCCGGAGAGCGAGGCAAAGGAGATAGCACTTCGCCTGCAGCCTCTGGTGGATGTGGGTCTGGATTATTTGAAATTGGCCCAGAGTTCTTCTACGCTTTCTGGGGGTGAGAGCCAACGTATAAAATTGGCCTATTTCCTTTCCCTCGGAAAAGAAAAATCACGGAAGGGTAGAACGTTGTTTATTTTCGATGAACCTACCACGGGATTGCATTTTTACGATGTGGACAAACTGCTGAAAAGTTTTGATGCCTTGCTCGAAATGGGGCATTCCATTTTAGTGGTAGAGCATAATCCGGATGTCATAAAAGCGGCAGATTATATTATTGATTTGGGCCCGGATGCGGGAGAGAGGGGTGGTGAAGTCGTATATGTCGGCCCACCAGAGGATGTGGGGCCATATCTTGAGAGTAATCCCCCGCTCAAGATAATCTTTGGCTAGAGCATATTGTTTGGAATACAGATGAAAAATATTTATGTTTGCGTATATGAACAAATTACATTTAATAGTACTATCACTTTGCGCGTTGGTTAGCTGCGCTCAAGGTAAAAATGAAAATGCAGATATGGAAAATCCTGTAATTGAGGCTATTATGTCCAGGCGTTCTATCCGTCATTATACGGATCAGCCTGTAGAAAGAGAAAAACTGTTGAAGATTGCTCAGTGTGGCGTCAATGCTCCTAATGCTATGAATAAGCAGGAATGGGAGGTGAGAATAGTTGATAGTCAGGAGTATTTCACTGACCTTACAGAGCTTATGAAAAAAAAGATGCCGCAGATGATAAGAACTGATGAACCAGGCTTTCGTAATGCATTCCGTAATGCTACGGCAGCAATATTTATAGCATCTCCTGCCGATGATCCTTCAGGCATGCTTTTACAGAATGTAGGGCTTATGAGTGAGAATATATGTCTTGCCGCGCAGTCTTTAGGCCTCGGTACTTGTATAATGGGTAGTCCTGCCATGTATATGAATTCAGACCCTGCAGCAAAACCGTATTTGGATAAACTCGGATTTAGTGAAGGCTATCGTCTTCAAATTGTTATAGCAGTAGGATATCCTGACGAGGCTCCAGAGGCTAAACCACGTGATTATAACAAGATAAAGTTTGTAGAGAATTAAAATGCACACACAGGGTACATAGCAGTTACTGTCAAACCACCTGGAAAGTATGGCTCTTTAGTAACTGCAACAATATAAGAGCGATAATCACTAAAATCCAAAAAGTAGGCTCTATTTTGTCCACTTTGAGTATCGGGACATTCGGTAGATGATACGTATTTTAACATCTGATATAAGTAGAAGAAATCTTGTTGTTTTAACTTAAGGTATGAGTCTCTGATAATAGTAGCAGTCTCGACTTCCTTTAGGGCTCTTGAGATGTGGTATGCGTCATCTACATCTTTATCGGCTAACATGTGGAGTTCTTTTATGGACGGGATATACCATCCTGTGCTTGTGGACGGAGCAGGGTATGTGTTGATAAAATCGCATAGATCGTCGGCACTTTGTACTATGGAGCCTTTTCCTGACGCTCTGCACCATTCGTTGTAGGCGAAAAGAATCTGTGTGTTCTGGTACCCCAGTATTCTATTTAAATCATCTTCTGCCATTTCAAGTGAAGCTATAGGTGCGAACTCTGCTTTGTCTTTGCGAGAAAAATCGCCCCCTTTTTGAAAATTTATTATAAGCTCGTCGTTTGTAAATTCACCACTCGGTTTTTGCCAGTATGTATTCTTTTTTATAGTATAATGCTACTGCAAGTCCGTGGGTGCAATATGGATAATCCTTTGACCTGATTCTGTCATCGCCAAGTGAGGCCGGAGTAATGCGTCCGGAAGGGTCTGTCTCAGCAGGTGTCCAAAAAACTATAGCTGCGACCTTTGCTTTTTGTTCTTCGGTAAGGGTGGCATCTTTAGAGATTAAAGTGCCATCTTCTAGTAGAAAGTCACCGCGTTGAATAGTGTAGTCGATTTCGGTAACTGTAGCTCCTTCTACATTATATTTATTATATGAACCAGTATCGATGTTTTTAGGAACTATCGTGAATACTTTGTTAGGATCATAGAATCCTTCGATACTTGGAGGTGTTGTGGATTTAGGATTGGTTATATATCTATATGAATCCCCCATGAACCTCGGTATGGCATTCCCTTGAAAGTCAATATCCGGGAAAATAGTATAATCCGGAACCTTTGTGTCTGTAAATTTGTAAACTGTTTTAGGCAGATCGATTACAATAAGCGACATCCTGTGTGTCATGGAAAAAGAGATGTGGAGAATCTTATCTTCTCTTATGGTAGCAGTCCCTTTGGCGGTCATAAGATCGGAATCGGCATAAGATTCAGCGGAGCTTTGATTTTCAAGTGGCTGCCAGGAATCTATAAGGGGAGAGAAGAAATCTATGTCGGTAAGGGTAGCGCCTGAAGATATATCGGATGTTTTTCCCTGCATGTCTTTATTGTAAGGGTAATAGAGGAAGTATTGTTCGTCTGGAAGACCGGCGGCTAATTCTATCATATCACTTGAGTATGGTCTCCATACTATTTTGTGTGATACTTCATCTCTTTCGGCGATTAATTGAATATTATGGTAAATGATTCTTCCATCTCTAATGACATATAATCCGCAACAATCTCCTGTTGTAAATTCAGTAGTGTAGCCGTTATCTATCGAGCGGGTAGAAATTGAAGATGAGTAGCCATTGTCCGCTATCTCGAATGAAACCTTGTATTTGTTTTCATCTGGTAAAGGGCTTATGTTATCGGTGCATGAAGACATAAGTGAAACCGATAAAAATATGAGTATAAATAGTTTTTTGTTCATGACTTGTCTTGTTTAATGTTCAGTGTGTAATACTGAGGGTGAAAAAATATGTTAAAAGGCACAGACTGCACGAACTTTATATTCGATACTTTTGTACATATTCCATGAATATGAATATTTAAAACCCTGTATAAAAGCATAATTGTTGTGGAAGAGCTCTGTTGATGTCCAATACCATTCATTGTCAGAATTGATGCCTAAAACATCTTGACTTCCTGCGGCGGAAATGGACGAGTTGACAATATCTCTATTTTCAGTAAGTTTCTTTTCTTCACATCTTTCGTATATGTCATCTACATCTTTGTTACCAAGAATATATAATTCTTTTGCAGATGGGAGGAACCACCCAGTACTATTGGCAGGCGCTTGATGTTCTATGGTATACCCTTCAAGTTGTCCAACAGGCAGAACCCTATTAACGTATGAACTTGGATTTAATCTATTGTATTCTTTAATGATTTTCGTGTTTTGATATCCAAGAATCAGATTTATATTACTTGTTTTTTCTATATATGAAGATATTGCTTTGTAGTCTCCTTTATCCAGAGGACTGAAATCATCTGATTCTAGAAAGGCTTGAATGTTTGTATTTTCATTATGAGACCACACAGTTTTGGTAGATACATCATAAAGCGACACTGCCAATCCGTGTGTGCAGTTAGGGAAGTCTTTGGCCATAATCTTATCATCTGTTAAAGATGCTGGTGTTAGTCTTCCTTCCGTTGGGCTATCTTTAGGTACCCAAAATACGATTCCCGCAACTGTTTTTCCTGAAATTGGCAGAGGTTTGGGTTCTGCTATTACAGGTTCTTTGCTGCCGGAATACCTTCTGCGTAAACCTCCGTCTGATGTACTTCCATCTTCGTAGATATAGTCCCCGGCTTTCACTTCATCGACGCTGTAATCGATATATGTTTGAACTGGTACATCTTCGTTTTCTCCTAAATCCCAATCTTTTATCAGCGTGGATTCGACTTCAAGGCCTGCTGCATTCACTATGATTGAATACCTGTTACATGTTCCGGACTGGAGATTACCTTCGTTTTCTAACTTGGGAGTATATGAAAAGGTTTTTCCTTTAATGCCAATTATTATAAGTTCTTTGCCGGTCATGTTTTGTGGAACTAAAACGGCTTTGTATGTCCCTGTGGTGGTATTATAATAGGGCATTATTTCTCCATCTGACTGATCCGCGGTCCCAAGCATACCGAGGCTGAAATATGCACTAGGGTCTCCGAGCACTTTAACGGATGCATTGTTTATTTCTTCTTGGCCAATTCCATCGCCAGGCGCTAGTGCGAATTCGATTTTAGCCATCTTGTGGTGGAAACGAAGACAAGTACCTTGATTGTACACGCCGGATTCTACGGCATATAGAAAATCGAACTCTGTATATCCATTTTTTTGATCAGATATATCTACAATGGCCTGTGTATTATCTGGATACCATGCCATTATATGGGCCCTGTCGGTGTTCTTCCAATATATTGTGTTCTCCTTATTAATAGGCTCTAATTTACCAGACGTATTTATTTTATACTTTTTGTAGTCTAACATGCCTTCCATGCTGACGCCAACAACCTCACCTCCAGACCACGAATCCTTACCAGCGGAGCGAGTCTGCATACGGATTAGTTCTGATGTCAGATTTAGAGGGTATTTTTCTGGTGGAAGGAGCGTCTCGTTTTCAGTTTTTGTGCATGAAAACATAATTCCAAGAGCGAGACTTATCCATAGAATGAAGTTGGTGTGTTTCATTGGCATAGGGGGAAAGGATATTATTGCATTTTTGCGTCTACATTATAACTGCCACCATCGTTCCAATTCTCAATGGTGTTTTCACTTATCGATAGGCTGGTTTTCTTTATTGTGATAGTGTATGTGTATGAATAACCTGCCTCAAGTGAAGGCTTAATCATGGTATTATTTGAAAAGCTCTGTGCATCAGTATCGTTTAGAGTTATGTCAAAGTTAAGACTATTGGTCAAAGTTTGAGGAAGCAGGATCATTGTAAGAGTCATTATTCCCGTTGCCGCATTGAATTCCGCTATGCAATTATTTGTGTGTTTTTTTGATGTTTTGTCGTATGTTTGTAATTCCCAGTTGCTTATCAAATTTCCGGTTGCGGAAGCTAAGCCGGAGGTAATATCAAAGACACCCTCGTGAATAAGTCCTCCTAACCCGTAGTTTGCGTCCTTGAGTATAGTTGCGTCCGAAAATCCATCTTTATCTGATACTTGTACTTTTAGGATAAGTCTAGACATCTTGTGCTTGAAACTGCAGTTTTCTCCACCTGTTGCCGTGTTGTCTGTAAAACTGATCAGCGGAGATTTTTTACTTGCTTTTGCTCCTATGGCATAAAGGATGTCCAAGTTTTTTTGATCTGCTGCAGATGACTGAGATAGGGTATTTATGGCTATTTTACCATTATCGCCAGGCAGGGTGGAGCTGTTTTTACTTGCTACAAAAGGTGCGTATGCGGCAAAAGTGTATTCTTCATTGGCATTTTCGAAAAATATCCCATCGGCAATAGGTGAGAAGTCGGCTTGGGCTTCAATGCTACTTGTCTGGTATCCTACGTTTTTGTATTTTTCGTACATGGTCGTGCCTTGAGGCAATACGGCCATAACGCCTATTTTGTCTGAGTCCCAAGTGTTATTGACATTTTTTTGTGATTGGTTGTTGATCTCAGCTGTGACTTTTACACTTGAATCTCGTTTAACGTTATTTTCTTCTTTAGTACATGCGGCGAATAGAATTGCTAATGCCGAAGCGAAAATGAATGTTTTTTTTCTCATGATAGTAATTTTAATAAGCGTCTATATTTCCTTTAAATATTTCATTCCAATTAATGACACCTGCACCAGCGATGTTTGCTTCCACAGGCAGTGATAATGATCCCTTTAGTGTAAGTGGCTGCGTCCCATTGTTATATTCTTTTAGAAATTCTGTAAGGTCGCTTTTAACACAAAGAGTACTTTCATCGGTAAATAGAATATCTACAGTGAGAATTTGGCTTTGTTCCTGGATTACGCCTAAAAGATGGAAGAAAAGAGTGAACTCTTTTTCATTTTTTGAAAAGACATTTCTTGCTTGCGCCGGTTTACTTCTGTTTTCTGTTTCGATATCTATAGTTGAGGCTATTCCGCTTAATGTTGCTGTGGCTTTTTGTACTCGAGTGTAGTCGCCTTCAGTTGCTGTTAACTGTATATCAAGTCTTCGTGTTAATTGCTTTAGCGGGGCTGTAATGTGCAGAGTATCATCCGCATTCACATAAATGTCTTTAGTAAAGGCGAAAAGATAACCAGGACTTGCTGAAAGATACCCATCGGTGCCGATGTTAACAGACGCTATTTTGCCATTAAGTGAAATGTCTTCAGGTATATTAACTATTACTAAAGAGTGCTCCCCTTTGGATAGAAGTTGATTAAAAACATTGGTTTTTTCTGTAACTACTTGCTTGTGATTGTCGGTGAGAATGATATATTCTTTGGGTATTGACGCGTCACTACTTGCCGCGCTCCAATCTGCAGTCACCTCAAGGGCACCCATGAAAGGATGTGGAGTATTATAAAGAATATCTTTTACACAGGAAGTGATAACAAGATAGAAAATCACTGCCATGACCTTAATATATAATGGATGTCTTTTCATAACTAATCTATATTCCAAACAAGCGATATCCCTAAATTGTTTACTCCCCAAAAGCCTTTTTCCCCATTTCCTTTTCGGACCCTTACATTATCAATAGTATTGTACTCGTCATAATCGGCATGAGTATAGCCTATGCCAATCTTAAAGTCGAGAAAAAGAGACGATGTCAAATGAAGTATATACCCACAAGTGACTCCAGCCCCCAGTAGATCACCCTGTTTCCCATCATCGTTGAACTTGTAGTTGAACTGGCCAATCCGCGCATTTGCCCCTACATAGCCTACTTTGTCGGTTCCCAGATAGTACCTGACTTCAGGGGATACTTCCCATAGTGCATATCTTCTATCAACACCATTCCAAGTCCAATTCGTCCATGCACCATTCAGTAAAATGCCCCATCCGCTATTCGAACGCCATTCTATGCCAATATCTGGAGTCAGTGTTGCCAAATGCAGCAGATTGGTGCGCAAATAGAGTTTAGACGAAAAATCTTTTTCAGTTGTTTCCGGCAGAGGAGATATTTCTAGTTTAATGGGTTCTTCTATTACTTCATTGAATGTACTGTCATTTGTTTCAGTAATTTGCTCCTCGATAGTGACAGGCTCTTCTTCCAAGTCTATTTCATGTATGGGGGTCGGAGGACAAATGGAGTTTGTGATGGTGCGAGGGGATATGCAGATGCGTACTATAACATAATCACCTTTATCCGAGCGATTTTTGGTTATAAAACAATCTTCTTTAAGCCCTTTTTGTATTATCAGCTCTGATTTGACGCGATTTGCGCGAAGTTTTGCTATTTCAAGACTTGCCGCCCTGCTCTCGCCAGAATTACAATAGCCTTCTACATATATGGGAATCACTCCATTTTGTATATCTTTAAGATTGTTCTCCACGCACTCTAGAAGCCTTTCCAGTTCTGCCCCATTTCCATTCCACGGGCTGTAGAACATATCATTGCCGGAAACGAAACGAAAGGTATATGTGGAATCCGTTTGCGCTTCCTTAGACACGGCGAAGAATGTGATAAACAAAAATAAGGGAACGAGTAGAATCTTTTTCATCATGGCTTGTTTGCACTACTATTTCTTAGAATCGGTAATGCAAATAAACCAAAATAATTTTGAAAAGGAGGCGATAGAAAGAGAGGGAAGGCAGATTGTTTGTTGTAATCGCGTTTCTTTGTTCTTTATGCTATATTGCCTTTGTCAAATAGTCTATTTTTTGCGATTTATGCTATTTTACTGTTTTGCTTTCGCCATCTGGCTGGAGTTTGTCCTGTCTTTTCTTTAAATAGCCTGATGAAGTGACTTGAGGACAGGAATCCTGACTTTTCCGCGATGTCGGAAACGATTAACTTTGGATTTTGCACCATTAGGCTCTTAGCATACTCTATGCGAAGTCCGGTGATCCAATCACAAAAACTAACTCCGTAAGTGGTCTTGATATATTCGGACAAATATGTGCGATTACTAAGCAGCGTCTCTGCCAATTCCTTAATCGTAAGACCTGAGCGCAGATACCCATCAGTATCTACCCATTCCGATATTCTTCTGGTTAATTCATTATGGTATGCAGGCTTATCATCAGTGACATAAGATGATGACTCCACGTTTAACTCTTCAGAAGAGATAGCCCGTTCCACTTGTTCGTAAAAAAGGAGGTAGTTTTGATAGCAGCAAAATAAGTAAATGTAAAATGGAATAGAGGAAAGTATCCATATAGGTACATATTTATCTGGAAGAAAAGTAAGCAGGCTGCATCCTATACCGAATATGATAGCCCAATAGGTGAATGTAGAAAGCCAATGGATGTAGTTGCCAATATCGTCGGCTTGAGTTTCTTCGAAGGTACTTATGGCTTTATGGTATGCTCTCAAAAGTCCGCGTGCCAGGATCAGTCCGTAAACTAGCAGCATTCCGGAAAGAATGTACAGGGCTGTCAACTCTATAGAGCCTTTCGGAATGAAGAAGAGTATAATGCAGGCCAATGCGGAAAATATTAGCCACGAGCCCAGATTGGCCCAGATTTTCTTCTGTGTGAGGCTTCTGTTTTCAAGAAGAATGTTGAGTGCAGTACAGAATAGCCAGTAACAAAGGAAGTAGGTGGATAGATTAAGCAAAATGGCGGCATCTGAATTTGAAAATCGGATTCTAAAAAAGAAATGAGCCATATAATTGATAGATAATAGCAATATGGCGATTCCCATAATTCTGCGCGACCATAGATAATTGTCATAGATGGCTTTTGCTGGCACTTTAGCAAAAATAAAGTAGAATCCTATAAAAAGCATCAAGGGTAGTGCTATACAAAGAGAATAGTTATATATGTAAGGTTCCGTCATGAAAGTCATTATTATTTATGCAAAGTTAACAAAAATACCTAATAAAAGCTGGGCTAACTCCGGTGGGAAATGTTTGAATTAGCTTATAAAAAGAGTATCTTTGTAAGATTTAGTAATAATAGATATTTGATATGGAAGAAGCAACAAAAAAACTGAATTTCCTCGAGGAGATTATCGAGGATGATCTAAAGAGTGGAAGAATAGACAGCGTTTTGACGCGTTTTCCTCCTGAACCTAATGGGTATCTGCATCTTGGACATGCAAAGAGTTTGTGTATCAATTTCGGATTGGCCCAGAAATATGGAGGAAAGACGAATCTTCGTTACGATGATACTAATCCGACGAAAGAAGACACGGAATATGTAGATGCTATTAAAGAGGATATCAAATGGCTTGGTTATCAATGGGAGAAGGAACTCTATGCTTCTGATTACTTCGACCAGTTGTACCAGTGGGCTGAGGAATTGATAAATAGGGGATTGGCCTATGTGGATGACCAGACTCAGGAGGAGATCTCCGCAGGACGTGGAACAGTGGATAAGCCCGGCGTGGAGAGTCCGTATAGAAATCGTAGTGTTGAAGAAAATCTTAGACTCTTCCGCGAAATGCGAGACGGAAAGTATGCCGATGGGGAAAAAGTGCTCCGTGCTAAGATAGATATGGCGAGCCCTAATATGATGTTTCGTGATCCGTTGATGTATAGAATCAAGCACGCTCACCATCATAGGACAGGGGATAAGTGGTGTATTTATCCGATGTATGACTACACTCATGGGCAGTGTGACTCTATAGAGCATATTACACATTCTATTTGTACTTTAGAGTTCGATGTCCATAGGCCTCTGTACGATTGGTTCATTCAGACTCTTGGTATATACCCTTCGCACCAGTACGAGTTCGCTCGTCTTAACCTTACATATACGCTTATGTCTAAGCGAAAACTCCTTGAACTCGTTCAGAAGGGTTTAGTCAGTGGGTGGGATGACCCTCGTATGCCTACTCTTTGTGGAGTGCGTAGAAGAGGTTATACTCCACAGGCCCTTAAAATCTTCTGTGATAAGATAGGGGTTACAAAGCGTGACCAGCTTATAGACTTGCAATTGTTAGAGTGGTGTGTGCGTCAGGACCTTAACGCAAGATCCAATCGCTATATGGTAGTTAGTGGCGATCCTGTTAAAGTTACGCTTACGAATTGGCCCATCGGAAAGGTGGAATGGTTCGAAGCTCCGCTCAATCCGGCAGAACCAGATGGAGCATCGCGAAAAGTGCCATTTACTGGCGAGCTCCTTATCGACAGGGCAGACTTTATGGAAGATGCACCGAAGAAGTTCTTCCGTCTTAAACCGGAGGGCGAAGTAAGGTTGAAGTACACTTATATTATCAAATGTAATGAAGTCGTTAAGGACGAGAGCGGAAAGGTAGTGGAATTGAAGTGTTCTTACGACCCTTCTACAAAGCCTGGCGAAGGAGAATGGCGCTCTGTTAAGGGAACGATCCACTGGGTTTCCACTCAGTTCGCTAAAGAAGTTGAGCTTCGTCAATACGATAAACTCTTCACCCTTGCTGATATGAGTCAAGTTCCTGAAGATAAGGATTATAAAGATTTCTTAAACCCAGATAGCCTTATAGTGGAGAAAGGTTGGTCAGAGCCGGCCTTGTTAGAAGATAATTCTGGAATTGCCGTACAATTCGAGCGTGTCGGCTATTACATTAAAGATAAGGACAGTACAGACACTCTTCCTGTCTTTAACAAGACTACAGCCCTCAAAGATTCTTTTAAGATAGATGCCTGATGGCGTCTATCTTATTTTTACGGTCGTATTCCTGTGTTTATAAGTTCAGATGAGTGAGAAAGATCTTCCGGATTAGTTCCGTCCTGGCCTTGTGGCACAGGAATATCGAGATTTTCGAATAATTCTTTCCAAAACACGGGAAGTTGGCCGTCCTTATCAAGAAAATTCATAGGGGAATTTGAAAATATGCGTTTGCTATCGGGGCGAGTGTAGCAAACGCATACCAATTCTGAGCAGTAGTATTGGTCGTTGTCTTGTGAGAAATGCCAATCGTAACTCTTCCCTACAAGAGATTTAGCTTTCCGTACGGATGCTCCCAGTCCGCTTGTATCCCGCAGTCTATATACATATACGTCTTCGCCCTTTTCTTCGGATAGTTTTTTCTTTAGTGGAATTCTTCCTACGCCTTTTTGCGGAGTGGCATCAATTACCCAAATGCACTTACCCTCATCTACTTCGACTATGGCTACATGAACGAATCCCTCTCCAGTGGAGGAAGATATGGCCTGCTCCATAACGCTTTCTTGCGGTTTAAAGAAAAGTAAATCCCCATTTTTTAGAGTGGTGGATGACCTCATGCAAGATATAAAGATGGGCAATACTATAAGTATCAATAATTTATGTGGTGACATAACTATAAGGTCAGATCCTTTTTCAACCTTTCGTAAATGGTCGTTGCTATAATTCTGGCACCTTCTCTATTAGGGTGTATTCCATCGTTATATTGTGTGATCTCCCCTATGGCAGAGTTTATGTCTATAATAGGCAATCCTTTTTCTTCAGCGATTTGACGGATTATGGGGATAACTCCATGTATAAGAGTGTCGTTGTTTAGGGATAACATAGCAGGATCGAATCGATTGATTTCCAGCCCTTCTCTTATTTCAATCTTGTTTAGGATGGGTGGAGGAGTCATAAGATAGACTTTGCCTGCGCATTTGAGGAATGTGTCAACTATGAAACTGTATCCTTCTTTGTATTTTTCAGCGGACCAATTGATTCTTTTAGTGTCATTGGAGCCTAGCATTATAAGTGCTATGTCAGGCAAAAATTTTTGAGCTTGCAGGAACACTCGTTTTTTTACATAAGGCACTTCGGAGTCGGTTCGAGCGGTAGAATCATTGTACCCATAGTTATTCACTTCGAATTCCTTTTCTGTTAGGCCTTTATTTAGCAATTCTTCTAATACCGCAGGGTAGCCATATTTTTGTCTTCTAATTATGGTAAAGCCCCAAGTTATGCTATCGCCTATGCACGCTATCTTTTTCATACTATCCAAACTTTTTGTAAATTCGTTCCAATTTTGCTGCAAAAATAATGCGTATATTCGCATAGTGCAAGTATTTGTCAGATCCACTGGCTTTGCAAGAAAACAACAGCATTGAGTAATGCCATTAATGCGAATGCCAATTGACAAGTTTAAAAGATGAAGTTAATAAGCAGTATGACTATTAGACCAAATATGAAACTTGCAGATTTGATAGATTTGAATCATAATCTGCTATCGGTTCTTTCACGCCTGGGTGTTAGTCTGGGTTTTGGAGAACATACCATACAACAAGCATGTGAAATATCAGGAGTGAATGTATCTTCGTTTATTCTAATTTGCAATGTGTATAATAACGATGAATACGCTCCGTCGTCCACGCTTTTAGAACAGGCCGATGTTCGTGATATCCTGAAGTACTTACATAATTCTCATATAGATTATATGCATGTTTCTCTTAAAGAACTGGAGTTATTAATGGGAGATATGCTGCAGAACTATAACGCATCGCAGAAAAGCATAGTGGAAAAGTTTCTTGTCGGTTACAAGGAAGAGGTGCGTAACCATTTCAATTACGAAGAAACTGTTCTTTTTCCTTATGTAAAAGCCCTTATAGACAAAAAAGAAACTAATGGTTATTCGATAGATACTTTTGAGAAAAACCATGGCAATATTGAAGAGAAACTCTGCGATTTAAAAAATATTGTAATGAAATATCTACCGCAGACTTGCGATCAGAACTTGCGTTACGACGTTTTGCACCAAATATATCATCTTGAGAACGATTTGAGAAAACACACTCTCATAGAAGACAATGTGCTAGCACCATTGGTATCGCGTATGGAGGGCGGCCTATGAAAAATGTACTATTGATAAGCCCTTCGCAGATTATCTTCAATGGGCTAAAAACCATATTTGAGCAACATAGCGAATTTCGGGTGACAGAGTATTTTTCTGAAATACCCCATAGTGCTTCCCTACTTAGAGATAAAGAAGTGGATCTGACCATAGTGGATCCATCCGTTTTAGACTATTCCACACGCTCCAATGTCCGAGCTACGCTTGGTGTCATAGTTCAGTGCCCCGTGTTGGTTATCAAAACTTTGTTCGCAGAAGAGGAGTTTTGGAAACGTTTCGATGGCGTGATAGGCCTATATGATTCTCCATCGATGATTATTAATGAATGCAGGAGAGCCTCGCAAGTGGAGTTGGAGGATACGAAGAGCGATGCAGGAGAATTGTCTGCAAGAGAAAAGGAGATTTTAGTGAAAGTGGCTCAAGGAAAATTGAATAAGGAAATCGCAGATGAGTTAAATCTATCTGTTTATACAGTAATGACTCATCGAAAGAATATAACCAAAAAGACAGGTATAAGAACAGTGGCTGGTCTTGTGGTTTATGCTATGCTCAATAACCTTCTTGATGCACCTTCTACGAAGTAGCATTTTTTTCAGTTACTAAGAAAATAACTGCCCCCACGCAGATTATAAGTCCAATACATATACTTGCGGTAAGTTTTTCCCCATAGACCAAAAGCCCGATTAGTATGGCCGTGATAGGCTCGAACACCCCAAGCACTGCAGTTCTTGTAGCACCGATTTGCCTGGTGGAAATGGCGAGAGCAAGCATAGATATAAGTGTGGGTATTAGGGCCAATCCTATAATGCAGCCCCAGTCAATAGGCCCTTTTATGGCACCGGATATCTGCTCACCTTTAAATAAAGTTATACCCATAAATAGCACAGCACCGAATATAAGTGCGTAGAATGTTATGGTGTGTGGTGAGAGGTCGCTTATTTTATGATTGTTATTAACAATAACAAGATATATAGCATAACTCATTGCTGACCAAATGGCTAATGTGAGGCCTGCAATGTTGATACTAATATTGGAGCTAGGCATGCAGATTAACCCTACCCCTGCCAATGTCGCCACTATACTGCACCAAGTGCGTGCTGACGGCTTTTTATGAAGAAATAGCATTACTAATGCAGTAAAAACAGGATACAGGTAGCACAGTGTTGTGGCCAATCCTGCCGGAATGAAATTGTAGGCTTCGAATAGCCCCATACTGCTAGATGCGAATAGTAATCCCAATAGCATTAACAAGGGAATTTGTGATGGCCTTGTCTTGAATGACTCTTTTGATAGTAGCATCCATAGTCCCATAAACATAGCCGCTATTGCATATCGGAAAAATAGCATTGAGTATACTGGAACGTTATCTACAAGCAAGTGCTTGGCAAACAAAGGGTTGAATCCGTATGAAACTCCGGCTGCAATGCCTGCCGCATAGCCGGTGAGTTGCGTTTTTCTTGAGTTCATTTAGTTAATAGGTGAGACTTTTAATGGACTTGGCCATGTTTATTAGATGGTCAGCAATTCGTTCGGTATTCGACGATAACTCTAGGTAATGTGCTCCTACATTAGGGGTGCACACTCCGGCACTTAGTCTTGAAATGTGATTGTCTTCCATCATTTTAGTGAAATCGTCAATTTGCTCTTCGATCACATTTGCCTCATCCATGAGGGCAAGGTCTTCATTTTTATATGCTTCTATAGCCTTGTTGTATAGTTTATGCACCAATATCTTCAATTCCTCTATTTCACTGAGCGCTTCTTGAGAAAATTTATCACCACTTTCCTTTAAATCATCTGCATATTCAACGATGTTTTCAGCATAATCACCCACACGCTCTATATCACGAATGGTGCGAAACGTTGTAGAAAGGTAAACGTGGTCGTGTTCATCAAGTCCAGTCTTGTCCGAGAGTTTTACCACGAAATCCACCAATGCCCTATTTATGAAGTTGATGTCATTCTCAGTTTTGTCGAAGATAGCTCTCTCCTTAAAGTCCATAGTGGTTATTATGTTCATGGCCCTATCGAAATTCTGCATTGCCAATTCTGACATCCATATAATTTCCTTTTTCGTTTGACTTACTGCAAGAGGAGGTGTTCTAAGCATGTTTTCATCCACAAAACGTAGACGAGTAGTATCGCCATCTTCTATGTCGGCATTATCAGGAATGGCTTTACACACTAACTTTACCATAAGGTCATTCATTGGAAGAATAATAAGTACGGTGGTAACATTGAAGAATGTATGGAACATTGCAAGTTGCGTTTGCGGAACTCCGGGAAATATTTTTTCAAATATGGTCCCAAATCCTAATGTCCCTCCGCTGACCAAGCTCATTATATAGCTTGCTATAAGGAACAGAATAACACCTGAGCAGTTAAAAAGAAGGTGTATAAGAGCGGTTCTTTTCGCATTTTTACCACTTGTTAGTCCCGCTAGGATAGCCACAATACAAGAGCCTATGTTAGAGCCCATCGTAAGAAATATTCCCTGGTCCAATCCGATAAGACCTGTCACAACCATTGCTAGTGCTATAGAGGTCATTACCGAAGAACTCTGTATGATAGCAGTAAGGATGGCTCCAATAAGTACTAAAAGAATAGGGTTGCTGATGCTTGCAAGAAAAGTTTTCACTCCGTCTAGGGCTGCAAAGTCTTCCATAGAACTGCTCATTAGCGATAGACCGACGAACAGCATACCGAATCCGTCGAGAATGCCACCCCATGTTTTGACGTTGCTTGACTTGGCAAAAAGGCTCATAAAAGCACCTATCCCGGCAAATGCTGAAAATATTACTGTAGTGGAAATGGTATTGCTCCCGAACATGCCCAGAGCCACTATTTGTGCTGTTACGGTAGTGCCGATATTGGCCCCATATATTATGGTTGCAGCTTGAGAGAGTGAGATGATGCCGGCGTTTACAAATCCTATGGTCATCACGGAAGTAGCACCAGAACTCTGTATGGCGGCTGTCCCTATGGTGCCTATGCCTACGCCTAGCATTTTGCTTTTAGATGCCTTTTCGAACAGTTTTTTCAGTTTGCTAGAACTTGCCGATTCGAGATTAGTACTCATCATCTGACAAGCTATTAAAAAGATGCCTATACCTGCCAATAAAACCAGTATGGCGGAAAGCGCTGCGGTTGTACCCATTAGAACTTTTTTAAGCGAATTTGGCTGCAAATTTACATAAAATTACTCGAGATTTGCAAGCGCATTTGCAGGATGGATTTTCGGTTTTTCTTTTAATGCGAATTTTACATTAACTTTGTCGACCGGGAAATGCAAAAATCAGATTACTCCAAGTCTGCTACAATGTATTTAATTATACAGAGTGGATTTTCCAAACATTTTTAAACAAAATTATAACACAATGAGGAACCATTTTTTTATGACTTTTATTATTCTTGCAGGCTTTTTATGCGCCTGCGAGCCCAAAGAGAGTGCAGGGACAATTGATAAAACCCCACTTAGCGCCCCATCGGAGATAAGCACAGTGCAGGTAGATGAGGCTACATTTGATATTAGCTGGAAAGATAATAGTGCGACAGAGACAGGATTTGCCATTTATATTATAAATCCTAAGGATATAGATAATCTAAGAGAAGTAGCGCAGGTAGCAGCAAATGTTACATCTTATCGGTTAATCGATAATACTTTAGAAGCTGGAAAAAGTTATTATGTAGGAATTCAAGCAAAAGCTGAAAATTCTCAATTTGATTCAAAAATAACAAAGGCCCTGTTTACCACTGAACTTCCACCAGATCCGAACGCTCCTAAATTGGCCATAAAAAAGATCGAGAGCCACGATGTATGCGTTACTGTTGAGTACGAAATGTCTAATTTAAACAAATCCGCAGTGTGTGGAGTGTGCTGGAGTGAGACTGGGCAGCCGAGTATAAAGTCCGATCATCAGCAGGCACCTCCTATGAGTGAAGGAAGTCTTACTTCGCGTTATCAGGTTATATCTAATGTACTTCTTGATTATGGTAAGGAGTATTCTTTCAGGGCCTACGCTCAAGTAGGAAATGAGGTTTATTATAGTGAAACTCACGCTTGCTCTTTAGGAAAGGATATTGAAGCCATTAAATTACAGTGGGTTAAAGAAGATGATTCGTCTTTGCCTTCTAGCGTTCAATTATACAAGTATTCCGGGCAAATGAATGGACGTAAATGTAATGCTTGGTACGCAAGTGCTGATCTTTCACAGGGCGATGTGGAATTTCGTGTAACGGTACCATCGAAAGCTATTACGATAGACGAGCAGTTTGCCTCCTCAAATAATTGCCTGGTAATGGTTAATGGAGGCTATTTTTATAATGGGAAAAATACAGGTTTGGGTTGTGTAGATGGAGTTATTTCTGGTGGGGTTTCAGCAGTGCGAGGTTCGCTTAAATCTGAGGATGAAGAATATAATGTAATGTATAATGTGACGCGTGGGGTTTTTGGCGTGGATAAAGATCAGAAACCATCAGTATTCTGGACAGGTATGGATGCGTCAGGCAAGAGTTTATTTTACACAAGACCTCTTCCGTCTATAAAGGGAGGCGATAAATATGCTTCTGTAAGCGATGGTAATCCGACAAATGCATTTGCTTGGACTCCGCTATATGCTCAAAGCGCAGGACCGGTTCTTCTTATGGGGGGCAAATGTCCTTTTGATTTTGAAACCACTTCCGATGGAACTGATTACTATCTTTCTAATTATGAGCTTATGCCTTATGATATATATGGCACTACCGTTAAACCAGACCGTACTGCTGCCGGATATACCGCTGATGGGAAAGTCATACTGCTTATTATAGACGGGCGCATAGAAGAAAGTGATGGTGCGACTCTAACGGAATTGGCCGCAATTATGAAGGGAATAGGCTGCGTGGGAGCAGTTAATTTCGATGGCGGTGGCTCTACCGGTATGGTGGTAGGAGGGAAGCATCTGAATGATCTTACCGGAGGCAATCGCCCAGTTGTTTCTACGCTTGGCTTTTATAAGAAGTAGCAGAAAATGATAAGGGTCATTCTTATGATAGATTATTCCAGTGAGTTCGACAGAAATTTGTTGCGTGGAATAATGCGCTATTCTAAAGAGAATGGCCCTTGGTCTTTTTATAGAATATCAGCAGATAGCGGGACGGGTGATGAACGATGCCGAGAGGTTATTCGGATAGCCAAAAAGTGGAAGGCTGATGCTATAATAGGTAGATGGAATGATAGGGAATTGGCATCGCTGGATAACCTGCATGTTCCTATCGTGCTTCAGAATTATCACCATAGATCCACGATATATTCTAATATAACAGGAGATTATAAAGGAACTGGCGCTATGGCTGCCGATTTTTTTTATGGAAGAAGATACAGCAATTTCGCTTTTTTCGGCATAAAGGGGGTAGTATGGTCAGATGAGCGTCTTGCTGGCTATAGAGAGAAAATACTGAGTATGGGTTGCTTTTTTTCTTACTATGAAATGACTGATGCTGCAAGCATGGATCGCTCACGAATTGCCTCGTGGCTGAAAACTCTTCCACAGGGAACCGCACTATTTTGCTGTGATGATGAAAGAGCGCTGACTATAACGGAAATATGCAGAGCCGAGGGAATAGACATACCCGGAGAACTCTCTGTTCTGGGAGTGGACAATGACGATCTAATATGCTGTATTTCAGACCCTCAGATTTCATCTGTACAATTAGATGTGGAGCAAGGAGGATATATGCTCTGCAAGTGTTTGCATAAACAGATACTTAATCCGGATAGCGGGCAGTTTAGTATTGTCATTAATCCTATTGCTATTAAGGAGCGTAATTCCACGACTTTTCATATATCAGATCAGAATGTATTAAGACTCGTTCAATATATAAATGCCCATTATACTCAGGACCTCACTATCGCCAATTTGCTTGAAGATGTACCTTTATCACGTCGTAGTATAGAATCTAAGTTTAAGAAGGTGATGGGTATGGGAATCTATCAATATGTTCTTGACTGCAGAATTAGTCGTGTAGCACAACTTCTTGTAACTACAGGGCGAAGTCTATCGGATATTGCTTCGGAAGCTGGTATTCAAGATAATAATTCACTCACTAAATTATTTAAGAAAAAGATGAATTGCACGCCTATCGAATATAGACGAAAATTTTGCGCTTTTTCGAGTTAATTCTGCGTGAATTTGCGGTAAAGTGTGTATAATTACGATTATTTTTGTGTGTGGCATATATGGCGTGGGCTTTTTACTGTGAAAGATGCTCCGCTTTTAGACACAAAAACTAATCGTTTAATTATATACCAAATGAATTCTAACGCTAAAAGTAATTCTCGGAAGACATTCGTGGTGGGAAAGAAATTGCTTTCCTCATTAGTGCTTCTCTGCGTTTTTGCAGTAGGCTCTTTTGCTCAGAATGTCATTACCGGTAGGGTGACAGATGAATCTGGTGCTCCTATGCCAGGAGTAAGTATCTACATCAAGGGCACTACGCGAGGCGTAGTTAGCGAACTTGACGGATCTTACTCGATATCAGTATCGAAATCTGATATTATTGTTTATAGTTCTATGAGCTATATTACCGAAGAAGTTAAGGTAGGTAATCAAAAAGTCATCGATGTAGTCTTACGTGAAGATGACAATGCTCTTGACGAGGTAGTCGTAGTAGGATATGGTGCTCAGAAAAAAGCACATTTAACGGGTTCTGTGGCAGCTGTGGGTCAGGAAGAAATCCTTAAAACCACATCCAGCAATGTTTCTCAAGCCCTTGTCGGCAAACTTCCAGGTATAGTTTCACAACAGTCCGTCGGTCAGCCTGGCTCGGACGATGTGACTATGCTGGTGCGTGGTTATTCGTCATATCAAGGCACTTCGCCACTTGTCCTGGTGGATGGTGTGAAACGTACTATGCGAAGTGTAGATGCTCACGATATTGCTTCTATTTCTGTACTTAAGGATGCTGCCGCTTGTGCAGTTTATGGTATGGATGGAGGCTCGGGTGTTATTCTTATCACCACCAAGAGTGGTACAGAAGGAAAGGCTACCATAAATTATAGTGGTAGTATGACCCTATCACATGCCACGGCTCTTCCTAAGATGATGACGGGTACCCAGTACATGGAGTACTACAATTTAGGTCGTGTCCTTGATGGTAATGAGCCATATTTTACTCAAGAACAGATAGATATGACTTCTAATGGAGACCCTAACGATGGACTCGAAAATACAGACTGGACGGCTCCTCTTTACCGTACTACCACCATGCAGCAGCACAGCGTGTCTGTTAACGGAGGTAATAAGAAGGTAAGGTATTTTATAAGTGGAGGCTATCTTAGCCAGAATGGTATCATTGAGGGGCATAATTATTCTAAGACTTCTTTCCGTTCAAATGTCGAGGCCACTCCTATTGAAAATATGAAGATAGCCCTTAATCTAGGTGGATGGGTGTCAGATAATTATATTCCAGGTGGATATTCTTATGAGAACCAGAAGTCTTATAGTATTTTCCATCAGATGCTTTATTCTCTGCCTTTTGTCCCTCAGGAAATAAACGGACAGCCGGTATCTGGATATCGTACGAAAAATACGGCCGCTAATCCTCTTTATGGTTCGGCTCATTCTGGTTTCCAGGAAACTAAGACAGTGAAAGTAGAGACTTCAGCCCGTGCCGAGTATTCTTTCCCATTCCTTAAAGGATTGAAGGCATCGATGTTCTTTAGTTGGGACTGGAGGAATCAGAACGGAAAGACATTCTCATATAGTTATAAGGTGTTAGCTCCAGATTCTTTCGGTAGTACTTCTTATTCATGGCAAGATGCAGCAAATTTGCTCAAGGATAAAAACATGTATAAAGGCGAGACTATGGTTCAACAGGTAGTTATTCGCCCGCAGATATCTTATAACAATACATTTGGAAAGCATTCGGTAGGCGCGTTGTTCCTTTATGAACAGACTCAAGACCAGAGCGAATCTTTCACTGGTTCTCGCCGTACTTTTGCTTTCGCTGACCTCCCATATCTTAATTTTGGTGACTCCGGAACTGCACAGAATTCAGAATCATTCGGACATGGCGCTCAAGCGGGTTATGTGGGTAGGTTGAATTATATCTATGATGACAAATATCTGGTAGAGTTCTCCGGTAGATATGATGGTTCATATCTTTTCCACAAGGACCATAGATGGGGTTTCTTCCCTTCAGCATCCCTGGGATGGGTTATGTCGAAAGAAAAATTCTTTGCAGATGCTTTCCCTCAAGTGGATATGTTCAAAATACGTGGCTCTATTGGCGAGCTTGGTTCGAAAAATGTATCAGCATACCAATACAGGAAGAGTTATAGTTGGTCCGCAAATAGTGTTGCCTTCGGAACTAGTCCGACCGCGCAGAACACATTATATAACGCCGTTTCATATCCTTTTGAAGAACTTACTTGGGAGCGTATGCGCTCTTCGAATGTGGGTTTTGATTTCAGTGCTTGGAAAGGAAAACTAAGTGTGGAGGCAGACTTTTTCTACAAATACACCTATAACATCCTAAATTCTATCGGAAGCATATTCCCTCCATCTTTAGGTGGACACTATCCTTCGCAGGAGAACTCAGGTTCATTTGATAATACCGGTGTGGATTTGATAGTTCGTCATCGTAATCGTATTAATAAGTTTAACTACGGACTTACTGGAACATTCACTTATGCCCATAACCGTATTTTAAGTAAAAAGCAGAGTGATAATATCTTGCCTTGGCAGAGTGTTCTTGGCTCTTCTGTAGGTGCTATATGGGGATATAAGTCGGATGGGCTGTATCAAAGTCAGGAGGAGATAGATAATGCTCCTAAGCCTGCTAATGTTACGCCTCGCCTTGGAGACATAAAGTACGTTGATATTAACGGTGATGGACAGATTAACTCGGAGGATATGGTACGCATAGCGCGTAGTACCATGCCTGAGATGATGTTCTCTTTCCAGTTCGATGCCGATTATGCGGGATTCGATTTCTCTCTTCAGTTCCAGGGTGCAGCTCTTTGTGATAAAATGCTTATGGGCGCGTGGTCTAATCTGAATGGTGTTACTGACCTTACGCCTTTGACAGTTCCTTGGTATGGTAATTACGATAATGCTCCTCTTTATCTCGTAGAAGGTAGCTGGCGTCCTGATAATACAGATGCTCAGTTCCCACGTCTATCTGTAGACAAGGCTTCTTATAGAAACAACGGATTGCAGTCTGACTTCTGGAAACGTGATGGTGCTTATCTTCGTTTGAAGAATGCTACATTGGGTTATACTTTACCAGCTAAATTATTGAACAAGATTAAAGTAGATAGGCTTCGTATTTATGTTACTGGGACTAACCTTCTCACTTTCACGGATTTCAAATATATTGATCCTGAAAGTCAGAATGTTATTACTGGATATTATCCTCAGCAGAGGACTTTTAGTTTCGGTGTTAATCTATCATTTTAATTAATAAGGAGACTATATATGAAAAATATTATAAAGAATACTTTGTTCGGAGCCATAATGGCAGGAGCGACTCTAGTCTCTTCATGTAATTCATTAGATTACGATCCTACAGGATGGTACAGCGAAAAGGTAGCGTATGCTTCAATTGATAACATGGATTATTATGTGAAGGGATTTTACTCGCTTATTTATGCCAATGCTGATATTGCTAATGGCTACATTATGGATGATGGCGTATCTGATCTACTTAAATATTCGTGGTGGGGAGACAAGGGACAGGTAAATCAGGCATTTTATAATACTAATTATGTTACTGTGGATGCCAATTATCGTAGTAACTGGTCTTCAATGTACACATATATCCGTAGATTGAATGAATACTTCTATGATTTAAGTACTGGTAGGGCAGATGCTTTGGATAAGGAGGAGGTGAAGAAAAGAACAGCCGAAGTGCGCTTCCTTAGGGCATTTGCTTATCAAGAACTTGTCATTAGGCATGGTGGCGTAGTACTAAGAATCGATGAGGATAAGGTGGATGGTCCTAATGAAAGGGCCAAGGCACGCTCTTCAGAGCAGGAATGCTATGATTTTATCATCTCCGAATATACAAAAGCTGCAGAAGATCTTCCAGAAGTATGGGATAGTCCTGCGACTAATTTCGGGCGTGTAAATAAGGCTGCTGCCATTGGCATGAAGGCAAGGGCTTGTCTATATGCTAAGCGCTGGGATGAGGCCATTAAGGCTTGTGAGGATGTGCTTGCGCTCGGATATGACATGCTTCCTGTAAGCAACATAGATGATTATAATAAGATTTATACATCAGTTGGTAATAAGGAAGTTATACTTGCAGCTTATTTCCAGCAGGGTACAGGAAATGCAAGTGCTAAACAACATAACTTCAATACTTATTTTTGCGCTCCGGGAGATCCGGCTATTTTGGGTCTAAAGAGTTTTGATGCTGGTGTATGTGCTACTCCTTCGGATGAATATGCTTCTATGTTTGATATCAAAGTGGGAGAAGAATGGCAAGCATTTGACTGGAATAATATCTCTTCCTATGGCAATGAGCCATATCAGAATCGCGACCTTCGATTCTATGCTTCTATTCTTTATAATGGGGCTGACTGGCTAGATAGGAAGTTGGATCTTACTAAAGATAGCGGAAACTATATGGCATTTGCTACCAGTGGTCAGGATAATGTACATAAGACGACGACAGGTTATGTTATTCGTAAGTTCCTTAGTGACAGTAAAAAGATTAATTTTACTAATATTTTGAGTGGTCAGTATTGGATTGAAATGCGTGCTGCTGAGATTTATCTTATTCGTTCAGAGTCTTATGCGAAGAAGGGTGAATGGGATAAGGCTTATGCAGATCTTAATCATGTAAGAGAGCGTGTCGGAATGCCGGCTAGAGGCCAGAAGAGCTCTTGGGATGAATACCTTTCAGACTTAAATCAAGAGAGAGTATGTGAATTAGGTATGGAGGGACATCGTTATTTTGATCTTGTAAGGTGGGGTATAGCCACTGAGACACTTGATGGAAAGCGCTTGCATGGTATCGAAATTACTAAAAATGCCGATGGTACTCTTTCTTATAATAGGGTAGAGTGTGACACTCAGGATCGTCATTTTGAAAAGAGGATGAATATTTTCCCTATCCCTAAGGCAGAACTTAGAAATAATAGTCTATGTGATCAAAATGAAGAATGGCTATAAAATATACAAGAATATGAAAATAAGTAAAATAATATTTCCTATTATCGCTTTCTCCACCATTTTCAGTGCTTGTCATAAGCCAGATGATCTTATAAGGGAGAATAACGATAATGTGATGCACCTCAGCGTTAGAGCTACTTTAGTTCAAAATGGAGTAGAGTACGACTCTGTAGTAATAAACGATGAGGATTACACGATCACCATCAACATGCCTTATTATATAAGTGATACTGAGGAGATAATGTCAGATCTGACAGGTATAAAACTAAGGGCGACAATGCCACTTGGCGCTAAATTCGAGCCAAGTATAAGTGGAATTCACGATTTTTCCGACGGGCAGGTCTTCGTAAGTACGCTTGTCTATGAGGATGGTACTCGCAAGCCTTATACTTTTAGGGCAGTACGTAAGAAGTCTGACAATTCTTCTCTTTCTAAGGTAGCACTTACTGATGAAGATGTTCGTGCGGTGTTTAGCATAACTGAGCCGACTACAGATGACCCAAAGGGTAAACTAACCGTTTTGAAAACCTCCGGTGCTGTTGAAGCAGCGTTAGGTTCGGTAAAGCTTACTCCTGCTCCATGGGCCAGTATACAGGCTCCGGGATATGATCCACAAAGTGGTATAGTGAATCTTAATGCCATTAAGGAGATTAAAGTCGTATCGCAAGATGGCGTTACAAGTACTATATATGAGGTGATAATAGAAACGCCTTCAGTAGTACCTGCCGGAAGAGTTGGGTATATCTCTAATCTTTTCGGTCTGCAGTGTACCGCCGTGAATACGCTTGGTTTTGAGGCTGACGCTAACTGCTCTATGGCTGCAGTTGATAATTATCTTATTATCAGTAATAAAGATAATTTCAACAAGATGGCGGTCCTTAACCGTTTCTCTGGAAGAGTCATTACTGATCTTACGATAAATACCAGTGGAATAGATGCCGACAGGGAACTTCGTGCCATATCAACTGATGATGAGGGACATCTTGTAGCTGCAACATACACTTGTCTTAAGGAGCCTACTGAAACTACAGTAGCTGCTGGATGGGACTATGTAGTTACAGACCCTTCCATTAAGGTTTACCTATGGGAGAATGGACTTGCAGCAGCGCCTAAGCTAATTATGGATCTTGACATTAAGAGTGATGAGATGATGGCTCTCCCATCTAAGGCCAATGAACTTTTCAATGTTATGGGAGTAAAAGGTAGTCTTACGAATGGAAGTGCAGTCATTACATCTACCGAGGCTGGCGTAGGTCGTGTATTTGCTTTCTACTTTAATAATGGCCAATACCAGAAGGTGGAACAATACTGCCCGTACGATATTAATGGAAAGAAATTCTGGCTTTCTACGAAAAATTCCTCTAAGGCTATTCCTATCAACGCTGAATCGCCACTTAAGTATTGCATCATAGGAGATTTCCGTCCACAGATAGGCTGGAATTCTGGAATAGAGACCGGTTCATTTATTTTCGATCAGCCTACATCACACTGGTGGGTGTCTAATGGTAATTATGACTACGCTAAAGATATGCGAAGCGGAGATGTCGTGGAGTTTAATGGAACTTATCTGCTTGCAGTTCAGAATGGAAACCTTTCAAATGGCATTTGGGCACATCGGCTTTATGTCTCTAACATAGGTATGAGTCCATCTCCTGCTTCTCTTCAGAGTGGGTTGCTCTTTGACTCAAGAGAGGGTGATGCCGTAAATGGAATAGGTAGCCCAGAAGGTACAGGTAATAGCCCTTCTGGCATGACTTCCACGTATCCATTTAACCCCGCAGATGGCAAATTCGGCGGTAACAACCTAACAAAACGTGGGGATGTCATCTTTGTAGAAAGTGCCGATGGTAATGTTGTTCAAGTATATATGTTCACGGCTAATGCTGGTGTACTAGGATACGAAATTACTCGTTACGACATGTAATTATGGTTTCGCAAGGTCGTACCCTTGCGAAACTTAAAAAAGTATATAAAATTAAGTAACCTTCAAAAAATAAATTGCATCATCTTAGAAAATCTTTTTGGTCTATATTTCTTTTCTCATCAGTTATGTGCCACCGGCACACTCCTTTTTCGAAAAGAAATCTATCCTCGAAAATCTCATTCTAATCTGACGCAGCTTATTTTTTTCACGTTACTAAAAACACTAAAACACATAGTAAAATGAAAAAATTGTTTTATTTGGCGACGGCCGCATTGCTTGCTTTTTCATGCCAGCAGTACGACGACACTGCACTAACAGACAGAGTTACTAATCTTGAAAACAGGGTAACCGCTCTAGAAAAATTGCAAGCCCAGATGGATGAACTCCAGACTCTGGTAAAGGCGATTGAAAATAAAGATTATGTCACTGGCGTTACACCTATTATGGAGGATGGCGTTCAGGTAGGTTATGCCATTATGTTTACTCAAAGTGGAACTGTTGAAATCCGTAATGGAAAAGATGGTCTTAATGGTGCCGACGGAAAAGACGGCGAAGCTGGCAAAGATGGCTCTGTTGTAAGTATTAAGAAAGATACCGATGGCATTTACTATTGGACTATTGATGGTGAGTTTACTGATCCTAAACTTAGGGTCGATGGTGCTACTCCTCAGTTCAAGATAGATGAAGAAGCATATCTATGTGTTTCTTACGACGGAAAGACATGGGAGCGTTTAGGTAAAACAGGTGCCACCGTTTCTTCTAACTATAAGGTTGAATATGACGAAGATAATGTGTATATCACTTTTGAAGATGAAGATAACTACAAGGTGACCATCCCTCGTTATAAGGAATTTGCCCTTTCTATTGCCCGCTCTGGTGGAATTGGTGTAAAGGCAGGATCTTCTATTACTATTCCATACGTGCTTACAAATGCTGATAATACTGTGGTAGTGGAAACTATCTCAGAGAATGGATATGCTGCAGAAGTGGTAAAAACTTCAGACTCTGAAGGTAATATCAAGGTTACGGCACCATCACCTTTCGTTGCAGGGAAAGTTCTGGTATTTGCCAATAAGGGGGATAAAACTTGTATGAAAGCTCTTCATTTCGAGGCAGAGGAATTCACTATGGCTACTACAGCTTATAGTGTAAGCAAGTATGGCGAAAATGTGGAAATTAAATTCGTAACTAATGTAGAATTCAAAGTTGAGATTCCTGCAGAGGCATCATGGATTACCCTTGTCCAGACTAAGGCATCAGAACATTCAGCTATACTTAAGGTTGCTGAAAATACTGGAGGAGCGCGTAGTGCTACAGTTGTAGTAAAGAATATGGAGGATGTTGAACTTCAAAAAGTTACTATAAATCAGGAGGCGTTTAAAGAAGATGTTATCGAAGCGCTTTTCGGTTTCCAGACCTACACTGATGACACTCATGGATTCACTAAGGATGCTAACTACACTATGGCTGTGGTGGGTAATTATCTTATACTTTCAAACAGTAAGAACATAGATGAAATGCCGGTGTATGATCGCATGACAGGAGAACTTCTTTCTGATGTGAAGATCAACACCGAAGGTATTGACTGTAAGGATAGAGAATTCCGTGCTATTACTACTGACGATGCCGGACACCTTTTCGCTGTGGCTTATACTTCTACGATAGACGAGGAAACATCTAATGATGTCGTTCGTGCTTATGTATGGAAAAATGGTATAGATCAGAAGCCTACATCATTTATATATGCGGCTCTCACAGGCTCTACTTATGAGAATGCGCCATACGGAGTGAATGGAAATAAGAAAATAGATATTTACAATACTGTAAAAGTATATGGCGATCTTACTAAGGATGCGGTTATAGCCACGTGCTCATGGAAGAGTTATCGTCCAGTATTCCAGTTCGTGAAAGACGGTAAGCTGCAGCCTAAGGCTTATGTTTACTGGCCAGGAAGTAATGCTGTAGCATCATTTGGTGCCATGACTACAGTCGTTCCACTTAATTATCCAGATGATCTGACTGCGCCTAAGAATCTTGAATATATTTATAGTACAGGTAATCATAATCAGTATAATGTGTATGTGACAAATTCTACTACCGCATTCCCATTCACTCGTCCTTCCACTCACTGGTGGCCTTTTAGCCAAGCAGTTCAGTATCAGAGGCCATGTCTTGGTATGGATGCTCTTAGAATAAATGGAACTATAATTTTAGCCGCACATAATGGTGCATATCAGCAGGAGTCTCCAGCTAAAGCTTTCCGCTATGCTTCGCGTATGTACGTGGCCAATTTGGGCAATGTTCCTACAGAAGGCTCTATGGTAAACGGGTTTATCTTTGATAGCCGTGAGGGAGACAAAACTGGTGATGCTTCTAAGGGTGGCCCTAAAGGAACCGGATATGGCGTAACAGGACTTACCTCTCCTTTCGTTTTCGAGACAGGAAAGACTATTTTAGCAGATAATGATAATTGCGCATTCTATGTGCTTCTTGCACCAGGTGCAGACGGACATAGCGTTCAGGCATATATGCTTGCTCAGAACAACGGACTTATCGCATATAATATTCCTTTTAGTAAATTTTAATTTTTTTGCCGGCAGGGAGGTGATACTCCCTACCGGTCCCAATTATAGATATTACGCTTATGCTTAAGAACTTAATTAGAACTCTTGCAATTACTTTGTTAGTGGTTTCGTGTAGAGGGAAAAATGTGATACCGGACGTTATCCCGCTTCCCAATACGGCAGATACTTATTCTTCTAAAACTAATATCTCACATATAGATAAGATTATCTATCACGAGCCTATTTTAAGTTCGGATGCGCAATATCTAAAAGCAGCCCTTGCTGATAAAGGGTATAAAATGGCAATATCATCTGAAGGCAAGCAAAATGCTTGGACTATAAACCTTAGCATAGATGAGACCTTGACAGACGAAGGGTATGTGTTAAAGACTGGAAGGAATTCCGTCTCTATTACAGGTGGACGCGATGGAGTATTTTATGGCATCCAGACTTTTTTGCAAGAACTTAACAATGGCGCGGTAAGGCGTGGCGTAATAGAAGATGCTCCACGTTATGGATGGAGGGGCTTTATGCTCGATGAAGCAAGGCATTTCTTTGGAAAAGAGACTGTTAAGCAGCTGCTGGATATAATGTCTTATTATAAGTTAAATAAGTTCCATTGGCATTTGACAGATGCGCAAGGGTGGAGAATAGAGATTAAAGCATATCCGAAACTTACTGAAATCGGAGGAATTGGCACGCATAGTGACCCGGATACTCCTGCTCAGTTCTATACGCAAGATGATATTAGAGAGATAGTTGCCTATGCAGCTTCAAGGCACATAGAAATTATACCGGAAATAGATATGCCAGGCCATGCATCAGCAGCCAATCGTGCTTATCCGGAATATAATGGTGGGGGAACGCCACAATTTGCAGATTTTACCTTCAACGTAGGAAAAGAAGGAACATATACGTATTTAACCAATATACTTCGAGAGGTGGCAGACCTATTCCCTTCAAAATATATCCATATTGGAGGGGACGAGGTTTTCTATGGAAGTGATGCGTGGAATCGTGACCCTTATGTTCAGAGTCTGATGCGTCGCCACGGGCTAAAGACCATAAAGGATGCAGAAGGCTATTTTATCAATCGTATGACCGATTCCTTGAAAATGCTAGGGAAAAAAGTTATAGCATGGGATGATGTACTTGATTTCAAATTAGATAAAGAAGAGAATATTATCTGCTGGTGGCGTCACGACAGGCCTCAATCTTTAAGAAAATCCTTAGACGAGGGATATAAGACCATTCTGTGTCCACGTAAACCGATGTATTACGATTTCATACAAGACGCATCTCATAAATGTGGTCGTATATGGGATGGCTTTTGCCCTCTTGAAGATGTCTATGCTTTTCCGGACGCATGGTATGAGCAGTGGAAACTTAGCGAAAGCGAGATGAGCGATGTGCTAGGGATTCAGTCTAATTTATGGACAGAACTTGTTCACAACAGGTACAGATTCGACTTTATGATTTTCCCAAGGTTGTGTGCTCTTGCCGAAGCGGCTTGGACTACGCCTGAGAATAAGGACTATGGGGATTTTTCTTTGAGAATGGAGTCTGCATACGCGATGTTTGATGCGATGGGCATTTACTACTACGATCCACGTGACCCTAAGCACCATACAGAACCAGAAGGCCCTGTTATCAAGAAAAGGGGAGAGTCTTCTAAACCAAAGATGGATTACAGAGATTAATCAATGGAAATAGGATGACTTGTTAGCGTTATTTAATAATCAAATGCAATTAAACAAAACCAAAATATAATGAAGAGAATCATATCAATTCTAATGGGTATAATGCTTTTTGTAGGCAACCTAAGTTTAAGCGCTCAACCGCTTTCTGATGACATAGTTCTAAAAAATGATCATCTGGAGCTACGTTTCGGTGGGTCTGAGAAGAATTTTTTCTTTCGCTACTTTTATTTTGACGGGGTGAATATACTTCCTAGTACTGGAAGTATAACTCATCCATGGGAAGTCACACTTTTGGGGCCTAATGGGGAGAATCCGGTACTTCAGCCTAAATTTACTTATTATAAGGGAGGTAAATATGAAGAAAGCGAAGGCGTTCAGAAGGCGACTTTTACATGGAACCTCGTAATAGAAGCAAAAGAATGGCCTTTGAATATACATATCACGCTCGCTCCGGACGATGAGATGCCGCATTGGACTATGGATGCATCCCTGCCGCAAGGGTGGATTCTTACCAATGCTGACTACCCTCGCATTATGGTAAAGCGTTTGGAGGGAGAGGCTAAGGGAATACTTCCTTATGGTTATGGCGTAGAATATGATATGCCTACAAATAGTCATCTTCAGATGCGCTACCCTTCAGTAACAGGTATGATGGAGATGGTTATGATGCATAATGGTAGTTCAACAGTATATTTTGCAGCTGAAGACAAGGGAGGTTGTAATAAACTGCTCACGATGAAAGGGGAGGGTAATAATGTTGTATTCTACCAGTCAGTTACCACATCTTATGCTTGGAGTGAAGGTGGACATTTCGAACTTCCTTGGTCTGTAGTAATGGGATACAACCCACAGAATTGGCAAAAAACGGCAGTAAAGTGGTATCGTCCATTTTCATTTACTACCAAGTGGGGGGAAAAGACTATAGCTCAAAGGCAGATCGCTCCATGGATAAAGAATTCGGATATGTGGCTTCGCCCTATTGATGTAACACCACAGATGTTAGATGCCCTTTACAAGGCTCTTGATTATTATGGGAAAGGGATAGGACTCCACTGGTATTTCTGGCAGCATTTGCCATACGATACCAATTATCCCGATTATTTCCCAGCAAAAGACGGCTTCAAGGAGGCAATAGAAAAGAGCCAGAAGATGGGAGCGTATGTGACTCCATATATAAATGGCCGTCTATGGGATACTGCCAATCATACTTATAAGGAATTAAATGGAAAGGCAGCATCGGCGCGTAAGACTGATGGAAGCCTTTATACGGAGGTATATAGTTCGAAGGTGATAAACACTGTAACCTGCCCATCATCTCCTATATGGCATAAAATCATACACGATCTTAATGGAAGAATACTTAACGAATTAGGCACAGATGGTGTTTACATTGATCAGATAGGATGTGCAGCCAGTGTTCCGTGCTATGCCCCGGGACATGATCATGCTCCAGGTGGAGGCGATTGGTGGCCGGAGTCTTATAGGAAGATGTTGACCGATATCAGAAGTGACCTCTATGGAAAGAAGAACTTGGCCATTACTACTGAAGAGAATGTGGAATGTTATATGGATCTGTTTGATATGATGCTTGTTGTAAATTCTCCTCACACGCCATACACTAAGATGATTCCTCTTTTCCCTCTTATCTATTCAGATAGATGCGTTTATAGTGGATTTACTTATGTGCCATGGAAACTTAACGATGGCTCATTCAATTACATAACGATGAAAAGCCTCCTTTGGGGTTCTCAGCTTGGATGGGTTAGCCCGGAATTACTTATGAGAGAGGAAAATAAGAACGAACAAGTGTTTTTGAAAAATCTTGCAACATTCCGAAAGGGCCAGCACGATATTTTCCTGGGAGGTAATTTTGTAGATGAGTTCGTTCCGAGTGGCGATAACCCGGTTGTGGATATTCCTAATTATCAAAAGACTAATGTCGTAATGGGAGCACAATGGACTAGCGTTAAAGGAAAAACAGTTTATGTTCTAGTAAATATGTCTACTGAAGACCGCCTTGTCAGTCTTCCTAATGGCAGACAAGTAGAAGTGAAAGCTTTGAATGCATTAAGAATTAATGAAAAAAGATAAATGAAGGTATTGAAATTAGCTGTATTATTTCTCGCAAGTGCACTTCTGTGTGCTTGCGAGGGTAATGGGCCTGCAGATATTCCGGATTGGAAGGACTTTGTAGAAGATAAACCAGGGAAAGACGATGTCCCTGAAGTGTCTAAAGATAAAGTGCCATCTGATATGGTGCTTATTTACGGGGGAAGTGCTCATCGTAACCCTGTTAAATGGACTGGTAACTACCTTAAGGAATATGTAATTTATACGGATAGAAGTGGTGTAAAGCATTGGCTTTTCGATGGCTTCTTATGCCTTGAATTTATGTATGTTAATGTTCCTACCGGGAACAAGACATTTATTACAGGTTATTCCTATAATGGAGTAAAACTTCCTTCAGCCACTAAATACGAGTGGCAGTCTTTAATAGATTATTATTTTGAAATAGATGGAGGACTTAATGCGATAGAAAAGGCGGTGGAATTGGCATCGGAAGAAATGGGTTCCTCTCCTAAGACGAAACGAAAGGTGGTCATCGGTATCCCGGAGCCTATATCTAATGAGTATTATTCGAACACATCGAGTTCTACTGTATATTGGGGAAAACTAAACGGGAAAGAATTGGACTTCTCCCTAACTTCCGATAGGCTTAATGCATGCAAATGGTACATAGACGAAATCGCTTCGCGTTTTAAAGCACAAAAGTACAAGTATATTGATCTGGTCGGTTTTTACTGGGTAGCGGAAAAGGCGACTAATACAAGGGATTTAATGAATAAGGTGGGAGAGTATCTTAATGCTAATGAATTTACTTTTAATTGGATACCTTATTTCAATGCGGATGGCTTTTCCGAGTGGAAAAAATACGGATTCAATGTAGCGTATCTTCAACCAAATTATTTTTTCAGTGATTCTGTCCCAGAGGGACGCTTGGACGAGGCTTGTGATTATGCGAAGCGCTATAATATGGGTATGGAAATAGAATTCGATGGTAATGCCTTGGAAGCTAATGGGAAAGGATATAAGTTAGAGAATTACATGAAGGCTTTCAAAAAATATGGAATTTGGGAGTCTTCTCCTATTGCCTATTACCAGGGAAGTTGGGCTCTGAAATGGTTAAGAGGCTCAGTCAATTCCGAGTACAACCAGAAGCTATATCACGATTTCTGTGAATTTGTAATAACAAGACCTTATAGAACTAAAGATGATGAACAAAACTAAAACTAATATAGGAGCAATGGTCATACTAGCCGTAATGTTTTTTATTTTCGGCTTTGTGTCATGGGTAAATTCTATACTTATTCCGTATTTTAGAATTTCCTGTGAATTAACGCATTTTGAGTCATATTTTGTGACTTTTGCTTTTTACATAGCCTATTTTATAATGGCTATTCCTTCAAGCATACTCCTAAAAAAGACAGGATTCAAAAACGGCATTATGGTGGGTTTCATGATTATGGCTCTAGGTATGTTCGTATTTGTTCCTGCTGCCTTGGTAAGAGAGTTTGCGCTTTTCCTAACGGGACTTTTTCTTATCGGAACAGGTCTAGCTATACTTCAGACAGCGGCCAATCCATACGTGACCATAATCGGGCCAATCGAGAGTGCTGCATGTCGCATCAGCGTTATGGGGATATGTAACAAGGTAGCGGGTATAATATCTCCTTTGGTCTTCGCTGCAGTTATCCTTAATCCTTCGGATAGTCAAATGTTTGACCTCATCGAGTCAGGAACTCTTGACCAGATAAGTAAGAACGCATTACTGGATGATTTGATACGCAGAGTAATAGTTCCTTATGCTATTTTAGGTACGGCGCTTTTGATCTTCGGCGTATTCGTTAAATTTTCTTCGCTTCCAGAAATTGACACCGAGGAAAGTAATGGTGAGGTAAAGGGCGATACTTATGAAAACCGCAAGAGCGTCTTCTCCTATCCTTATTTAGTACTCGGTGCTATTGCTATATTCTTTCATGTAGGTAGCCAAGTAGTTGCGATAGACACTGTAATTAACTATGCGGGCTCTATGGGCGTGAATATGTTAGAGGCCAAGGTGTTCCCTTCGTATACACTGGCCTGCACGATGATAGGGTATATAATAGGTATTTTCTTGATACCTAAGGTGATTTCGCAGCGCACCGCTCTTGTGGGCTGTTCTGTGCTGGGACTAATACTATCGCTGTGCGCTGTTTTGGTAGATGTCCCTGTAGTGTTTATGGGGCATCACATTAACTTGTCGCTTTTGTTCCTATGTGCTTTGGGCTTTCCGAATGCTCTTATCTATGCTTCTATATGGCCGTTATCTATACATAATTTGGGCAAATACACTAAGACAGGATCTTCTCTGCTTATAATGGGACTTTGCGGAAATGCTGTTATGCCTCAGATATATGGGCTTATCGCTCAGCATAGTACATTTAGAAATGGGTACTGGGTGCTCATCCCGTGTTTTTTGTATTTGATATTCTTTGCAGTGAAGGGATATAAGATTAATTATTGGCATAAAAAGAGAGTTTAGCGATATGGATAGATTGATAATTAAAGGAGGAAAGGTTATTCTACCCGAGGCTATATGTAGTGGCTTGGATATAGTCTGTGATAAGAAAAGTGGGAAGATAGTTGACGCTGTTTTTAATTCAGATATACAAGCAGATAGTTCGGATGAAGTGATAGATGTACAAGGTAATTACGTAAGCCCGGGATTTGTAGATATTCATGTGCATGGTGGGGGAGGGTACGATTTTATGGATGGCACTGTTCAGGCTTTTTTAGGTGCTGCACGCATGCACGCCATTCATGGCACCACTTCGATGATTCCAACTACCCTCACTTGTACCGATGAAGAGCTTTTTAGAGTGTTTGATGTTTTCGAAAAGGCTCAAGGCCTTAACAAAGACGGCTCTCAGATGCTGGGCTTGCATTTAGAAGGACCTTTTTTATCGGCAGCACGAAGCGGAGCACAAGACCCTTCTTATCTAAAAAATCCTACGCCAGAGAATTATATGAAATTTCTGGATGCCACAGATAAGATATTAAGATGGAGCGTGGCCCCAGAACTGGAAGGTGCAATGGAATTCGGTGATGAACTGTCAAAAAGAGGTATACTTGCCTCCATAGCCCATTCGGATGCAATATGTGAAGTGGCTCAAGAGGCATACCGGCATGGTTATACTCATGTCACGCATCTGTATTGTGCCATGTCCACTATAGTGCGTAAGAATGCCTTTCGTTATGCTGGTGTTCAGGAAGCCGCCTATTTGATTGATGATATGACGGTTGAGATTATCGCAGATGGAGTACATCTTCCAAAGTCTTTGCTACAATATGCCTATAAATTCAAGGGCCCTGACAAATGTGCATTATGCACTGATTCTATGCGAGCAGCCGGCATGCCCGATGGAGAATATATGTTGGGCAGCTTGGAGAAAGGCCAGATGGTAATAGTGGAGGATGGTGTGGCGAAACTTCCGGATAGGAGTGCATTTGCAGGTAGCGTGGCTACTACAGATAGGCTTGTTCGTACTATGGTAGAATTGGCCGATGTTCCACTGGAGCATGCCGTTAAGATGATGACACTCACCCCATCCCGTATTATGCATATAGATGATAGAAAAGGCTCTCTAAGTGTGGGAAAAGATGCAGATATAGTGGTGTTCGATGAGGGTATAAATGTAAAATATACTATCTGTGCATCGAAAATAATTTACAAATCAGAATAATATATGAGATCTTTTATGAAAGACCAGTTGATGGTCAAGATATATGATACAACACAGCAGATGGGGGAAGCCGCAGCATGCGAAGTGTCCGAATGTATAAAAAGTTTGCTCTCTCAAAAAGAAGAGATTAATATGATATTTGCAGCCGCACCATCACAAAGCGCTTTTTTAGCTTCTCTTGTAGAGGATAAGAGTATAGAATGGAAGAGAGTAAATGCATTCCATATGGATGAATACATAGGGATAGATAGGAGCAAGCCGCAGAGTTTCGGTAATTTTCTTTATCGTAGCATATTCTCCAAAGTACCCTTTAAAACAGTTAATTTCCTTAACGGAGCAGCACCAGATATAGAGGCCGAATGCCATCGGTATGCTTCTCTACTTAAAGCTTATCCTGTGGATATTGTCTGCTTGGGGATAGGAGAGAATGGGCACATCGCTTTTAATGACCCTGCCTTTGCCGATTTTAATGATCCTAAGCTGGTTAAAGTGGTGGAATTGGATAATATTTGTCGTACACAGCAAGTACACGAAAAATGCTTTCCTACACTTGACGATGTTCCTAAGAAAGCTATGACGCTGACGATTCCTGCACTCCTTAAGGCCGAACGAATGTTCTGTATCGTCCCTTTTACCAATAAGGCCAAGGCTGTAAAACGTATGCTCGAGGGAGAGATTTCCGAGGAATGTCCGGCAACTATTCTGCGGAAAAAACAGAATTCTTGTTTATATTTGAATAATGAAAGTTCATCGCTTTTATAACACTACTACATGAAACGGATTATTGCTTCTGCCATTGCGGCGCTTAGTTTTTCTTTTGTGCTTAGTGCACAGGAGGATGTCATAAAAATAGGTATCATTGGATTGGATACCTCGCATTCTACGGCTTTTACTCAATTGCTTAATAGCGATGAGGATAACCCTTACGTGAAGAAATTCGAGATCGTGGCGGCTTACCCCTATGGCTCTCAAAGCATAGAGTCCAGCTATAAACGAATTCCTGGATATATCGAAGAAGTAAAGAAATACGGGGTTGTAATTACTGAAAGCATAGCACAGATGCTTGACATGGTGGATTGTGTGCTACTGGAAACTAATGACGGGCGTCTTCACTTGGAGCAAGCCATAGAGGTGTTTAAATCGGGCAAATTATGCTATGTTGACAAGCCTGCCGGAGCCACCTTGGGTGAGACTATTGCTCTTTATCGTGCGGCTGCGGAATACGGCATTCCTATCTTTTCTTCATCTGCCCTTAGATATTCCCCGGAAAATGTCAAGATAAGGAATGGCGAATATGGGCCTGTACTAGGAGCTGATTGTTATTCTCCACACCATCCAGAACCCACTCATCCAGACTTTGGCTTTTATGGAATACATGGAGTTGAGACTCTGTACACTGTTATGGGATGTGGGTGCGAAAGTGTCAGCAGAGTACATTCAGATTATGGTGATATAGTCTCAGGCGTGTGGAAAGATGGCAGGTTAGGCACCTTTAGAGCTGTATCAAAGGGACCTAATATCTATGGCGGCACTGTCATTACAGAAAATGGAACCATACAGGCAGGTGGTTATGCCGGGTATATGGTGTTATTGGAGCGTATATTGGATTATTTTCAAAGTGGAGAGGCTCCTATAAGCCCGGAAGAGACTATAGAGATTTTCGCGTTTATGAAAGCTTCAAATATGAGTTTGGAAAAAGGCGGAAAAAAAGTCACACTCGAGCAGGCATATAAGGAGGGAGAAAAAGACGCTAAAAAACTTTTGAAAAGATATGGCATTAAATTATAAGAAGAGTATAGGGCTTTTCTTACTGCTTTCATCCATTATGTCCTGTAAGGATAAAGACGTAACACTTAATGTGATAGACCCGGGGCATTTCCATGCTTCACTACTTCAAAAAAGTAGCCTTGAAGGGGTTAGTTATATGGTTAATGTCTACGCTCCGCAGGGTGAGGAATTAGAACAATATTTAAAGGCAATAGAAGGGTATAACACGCGAGAGGATAATCCTACATCTTGGCAGGAACAAATTTATGTGGGAGACGATTTTCTCTCTCATCTGCCTAAGGGCTTTGGACATGATGTGGTTATGCTGGCAGGAAATAACCGCAGAAAATCAGAATATATTCTTTCGTCTGTTGAGAAATGCTATAATGTTCTATCTGATAAGCCTATGGCTATAGATCAAGATGGCTGGGAAAAATTAAAGACATCCTATGATGTAGCAGAAGAGAAAGAGCTTATTTTATATGATTTGATGACTGAGCGTTATGATATTTTGAATAATATAGTACGCGATATTGTAAATAACGAAAGTATTTTCGGAAAGTTCGAATATCAAAATGGACCAAGTGTAAGCATGAAAAGTGTCCACCATTTCTATAAAGAAGTGGGAGGAAACGCTTTAAAGCGCCCGGAGTGGTATTATGATGTGACACAACAAGGTGAAGGAATAGCAGATGTAACTACGCATCTGATCGATTTAGTCTTTTGGCAATGCTTCCCGGGACAGAGCATAGAGACTAATAATGTCAGCATAGAAAAGGCCTCGCATTATCCTACATGGATAAGCCGAAATCAATATGCGCTTTCTACGGGAGCTGATGATTTTCCTCCATATTTAAAACAGATAGAGGAAAATGGTTCTATCCCGGTAATGGCCAATGGAAGCATTGATTTTAAAGTATTTGATATGCCGGTGCGTATGGAAGTAAAATGGAATTGGACTCCCGAAAGCGGCTCTGGCGATACCTTTGAGGCAGTATATAATGGAACTAAGGTAGATGTGGTGGTCCGTCAGGACGCTTCCACCGACTTCGTTAAGAGCATTTTCTTAACAGATGACTCATTGCCAACATATAATGCTCTAAAAGATATTTTGAAAAAGTATCCTGGGGTGAGGGCTGAGTATAAGAAAAAAGAGATAGAAATTATAGTCCCTTTAGAGTGCCGGGTAAGTCACGAAGATCATTTTAATATGGTGGCTTCGCGGTTTTTAAAGTATGTCAGGGGCGAGGAAAAGATGCCTTTATGGGAAAAGAGCAATACTTTAACCAAATACTACATTACTACTAAGTCTGTGGAGATGGCTTCATTATGAGTTTGACTGAGAAAGTGGCTTATTATGACGATTGCTGTCTTTTTCACGGGAGTATCCCACGCGTGATGGGTACTCGTTTCGATCTTTTGATAACGGATACTCCTAAAACTCATGCCTTGAGTATCTGGAATAGAGTAAAGGAGTTGCTGGAAAAAGAAGAGGGAGTTTTTAACCGTTTCTCGCCGGATAGTGAAGTAAGTGCTGTAAATAGTGTGCTTAAAGCTAAAGGAAAGGCAGTGCTAAGTGAGGAGCTATGCGAATGTATAAGGCTTAGTTTAGAATACAAAAGAAGGAGCGAAGGGTTATTTGATATAACACGAAACAGCGCTTTTAATTTAAGTCTAAATGGGAACTTGCTGAGTGCAAGTGCAAAAGGATGCGATTTGGACTTTGGAGGCTTTGCAAAAGGCTGGACTTTGAAAAAGGTGGTAGAACTTCTAGTAAGTGAAGGTGTTGAGTCGGCGTTTGTGGATTTCGGTAAGAGTTCTATCTATGCTTTAGGACATCACCCGGCGGGGGATTGCTGGATGGTAGAGGTGACCTCTCCTTTCGATGGATATATGGTTGACACATTTAAGCTTAGTAATCAGGCTCTTTCGGTATCGGGAAACACTCCGGGATATATGGGGCATATAGTGAATCCACTTAGTGGTAAGGCCAATGCACTAGCGATGATGACTTCGACGCTGTGCTCAGATGCACTTGATGCAGAGGTTTTAAGCACCACATATATGTTATGTGATAGCGAAGAAAAGAGGTGTAATATAAAAAAAGAATTCAGCGATGCTGAGTTTAAAGCATATTGTTTTTGATAATGGAATACAAAGAGAAGTTGGCCCTGGATATGGGCAGAAGAGAATTTATCAGAAATCTAGGATATTTGACAGGAGGCGCGGCATTACTGACATCCATGCCTTGGCTTTCGTCATGTACGCCAGAACGGCTGAAGGAAACCGCTGGGCAGAAGGCCCGCCTCGCGCTCATCGGTACAGGCTCAAGAGGTCAGTATCATATTCATAATTTAAAACTTTTCCCTCATGCACAGATAGTTGCCCTCTGTGATATTTATGAGCCTAATCTTAAACAAGCCGCCGAGTTATGTCCGCAAGCAAGACTCTATACAGATTACCGAAAAGTTCTGGAATGTAAAGATATTGATGGAGTTATAATTTCCACTCCGCTAAGTGTTCACGCTCCAGTCACCCTCGATTCGTTATCTGCAGGAAAGCATGTCTTCTGTGAAAAAGCAATGGCAAGGACTCTCGATGAATGCAGAGCCATTTACGATGCCTATCAAAAAAGCGATCGTGCACTATATTTCTGTATGCAAAGAATGTACGACCCTAAGTATATCAAGGGTATGCAGCTTATACGAGATGGATTGATAGGTGAGGTGGTAGGAATGAGGTGTCACTGGTTTAGAAATGCCGATTGGCGTAGAGAAGTGCCTTCGCCGCAGCTCGAAAGAGCGATTAACTGGCGTCTTTACAAGGAGTATTCCGGAGGCCTTATGACCGAACTTGCTTGCCATCAGTTGGAAGTATGCAATATGGCGGCAGGTAAGATCCCAGAAAGTGTCACTGGTATGGGCGATATAGTATTCTGGAAAGATGGACGTGAGGTGTATGATGCAGTAAATGTCATTTATCGATATAAAGACGGACGTAAGATTAATTACGAATCGCTCATCTCGAATAAATTCAACGGTATGGAAGATCAGATTCTCGGACACAAGGGAACGATGGATCTAACAAAAGGGGTTTACTACTTAGAAGAAGATAATTCTCGCTCAGGCATAGAAACGCTTATCGGCAGTGTAAGGGATAAGGTATTTTCTTCAGTTCCGTTAGCCGGGCCGAGCTGGAGGCCAGAAGTAAAAGGCAATGCCATTCCTCACGCGATAATAGAGGGAAAGGTAAGTGTAAATGGCGGACAGAATATGATCGGGGTGGATAATGATGCTTCGGATACCATCCTGTCAGCATTCTGCACCTCGTGTATCACAGGCGAAAAGGCTAAAGATGTAGTAGAAGAAGCTTATTGCTCTACAGTACTATGTCTATTGGGAAATATGGCTATGGAACAGCAGCGAACCATACACTTTCCGGAGTATTATAAAATTCCATATATGAAGTTTTAGTTATGAAAGATATAGTATTAAAAGGAAATGTCATTAGGCGGGAGTTGTTAGTGGCCTTGTGCTGTGTTTTACTATCATTTTGCATAAATGTCGTGGCAGTGATAGTATATGCCAAACCGTGGACGGAGATTTTCACCCAGATCGGATATGTTGTGGTTATAGGAGTGGTCTTTTACTGTATAATGTGGGTGTTTAGATTACTTTATCTAGCTATAAAAAAGTTAATTACAAAATTATAAACCAGACAAGAGAAATTAGAATTTAAATACGAAAACGATAATATTATGACTTCAAGAAGAGATTTTATCAAGAATGCAGCTCTGGCGACAGCATCGCTTTCTCTTTCAAGCGTGCTCCCGAGTTTTGCGATTTCCAGAAAAGGTTCGGCCATTATCGGGGCCAATGATCGTATCCGTGTAGGTGTGATAGGAGTCAATTCCAGGGGTAGCGCATTGGCACAAGGTTTTGCCAAGATGCCTAATTGTGAAGTGACATTCCTATGCGATTGCGACAAGAATGCGCTTGAAAGATGTCGTCAGCAAATAAAAGACCTTACCGGGAAATCACCTAAAGTAGAGGTGGATATCCGTCGGATGCTGGAATCAAGCGAATTTGATGCTGCGGTAATCGCTATGCCGGATCACTGGCATGCCAAGGCTGCCATTATGGCTATGAAGGCTGGAAAGCATGTTTACCTTGAAAAGCCTACAAGTCATAATCCTGCTGAAAACGAACTGCTTATACGGGCTGCCGTGAAATACGGAAAGGTTATCCAGGTAGGAAACCAAAGACGCTCTTGGCCTAACATAATAGCAGCTATAGATGAAATCAAGGCAGGCAACATCGGCAAGGTGCATTACGCCAAGTCGTGGTATGTGAACAATCGTCCATCTATCGGCACCGGAAAGGTGGTCCCTGTTCCGTCTAATCTAGATTGGAATCTCTGGCAAGGACCAGCTCCACATACTGAATATAAAGACAATATAGTACATTATAATTGGCACTGGTTCTGGAATTGGGGAACTGGAGAAGCCCTCAATAATGGCACACACTTCGTTGACTTGATGCGTTGGGGCCTGGATGTGGAATACCCTACATTGGTAAGCTCGGTAGGAGGACGTTATCGCTATCAAGATGATTGGCAGACCCCGGATACTCAACTTATTACCTATCAGTTCGGTGATCGCGCTGCAGGCTCTTGGGAAGGCCGTAGCTGTAACAATTCCCCAGTAGATGGCGATGGCGTAGGCGTGGCTTTCTATGGCGAGACAGGAACTCTATACCTTAATGGCGGTAATGAGTACAAGATTAAGGACCTTGGTGGCAATATCGTAAAGGATGTAAAGAGCGAATTGAAATTCGAAACGGGTAATCTGCTCAACCCGAGCGAACAACTGGATGCATTCCATTTTGAAAACTGGTTCAATGCCATTCGCAAGGGTGAAAAATTGCATTCGGACATTAACGAAGCCTGCATAAGCACTCAGCTTGTACAGCTCGGAAATATAGCTCAGAGGGTAGGCCATTCTTTAAGGATAGAACCGGTCAGCGGACATATTATCGATGATCCGGATGCTCAAAAGCTCTGGGGAAGAGAGTATGAACCAGGCTGGGGTATTGAATTATAGTACTATGCATAAAATAGTTACTTTCGGAGAGATAATGCTTCGGCTTGCAACACCGGAGCATCTTCGCTTCGGCCAATCATCCGGTTTCGATGCCACTTTCGGTGGGGGAGAGGCCAATGTAGCCGTGTCCCTTGCACAGTTCGGACACGATGCTGAATTCGTGACAGCTCTTCCTGCCAATGCCATTGCGCAGGCTTGTCTTCGAGAGTTACGTGGGTTTGGAGTCGATGTGCATAATTGCAAGCAGAGTGGGGAACGAATGGGCATCTATTTTATAGAAAAGGGTGCCGTAAACAGGCCAAGCAAAGTGATATACGATAGGGCACATTCTGCTATTTCTCAGGTAAAAGTTGGGGATTTCGATTGGGCTAATATTTTTAAGGGGGCAGACTGGTTTCATTGGACAGGCATTACACCAGCTATAAGCCAAAGTGCTGCAGATGTTTGTCTAGAAGCAGTAATTGCAGCCTCAAAAGCGGGAGTGAAGATTTCCTGTGATCTAAATTATAGAAAAAATCTCTGGAAATATGGAAAAACTGCATCTGAGGTGATGCCGCAGTTGGTTTCTTATAGCGATGTGATAATTGGCAATGAAGAAGATGCCCAGAAGGTTTTCGGAATTAAGTCAGGCGGATTTGATGCGCAGAGCGGTCATATAGATAGTTCTAAATATGAAGAGGTAGCATCTGAGCTTATGAAACTTTTCCCGAAGGCTCAAAAGGTGGCAATTACCCAGAGAGGCTCGATTAATGCTGACCACAATACATGGGCAGCAGTACTTTATGATGGCTTTGAATTAAAAATGTCGCGCAGTTATGACATTACCGACATAGTGGATAGAGTAGGCGGAGGAGACTCATTCGCAGCAGGCTTAATCCATGGACTTTTAGAGTATGACGATGATGTGAAGGCTTTGGAATTTGCCGTGGCGGCCTCTGCGTTAAAGCACACAATAGAAGGGGATTTCAATAGAGTTAGCGCTGAAGAAGTATTGGCCCTGGTTAATGGTAACGGCTGCGGAAGAGTATCAAGATAGAAATATGGCACGATTTGATAAGTTAAAAGTAATATCCCAAGCCGAGGCTACAGGACTCGTCCCGGTATTTTATAGTTCTGATTTGACCATATCAAAGGAAGTCTTAAAGGCTTGTTATAAAGGAGGAATTCGCGTTTTTGAATTCACCAATAGGGGCGATTTCGCACACGAGGTTTTCGCTCAACTATCACACTATGCCGCAACAGAACTTCCCGATATGGTATTGGGCGCAGGCTCTATAGTGGATCCAGCTACAGCCGCTATCTATATACAAGAAGGGGCTAATTTTATAGTAGGTCCTTTATTTAATCCGCAGATAGCAAAGGTGTGTAACCGACGTCGCGTAGCATACATCCCTGGATGCGGCACAGTTAGTGAAGTGGGAGCAGCTCAAGAAGCAGGGTGCGATGTGTGTAAAGTTTTTCCGGGTGATGTTTTGGGTCCCGCTTTTGTTAAAGGTCTCAAAGCCCCTATGCCATGGTCTAAATTATTGATTACAGGAGGGGTGAAGCCGGAAGAAGATAATCTAAGTGCATGGTTTAAAGCTGGTGCATCATGTGTGGGGATGGGAAGTAATCTGTTTCCGAAAGAGACGATTGCTTCTCAGGATTGGGACGAGGTGAGTAGAAAATGCGCTATGAGCCTTCAGATAATAGCAAATGTTAGAGGAAAGCTTTAGAAAGACTGACTTATGATAAGAATGACAGAAAGCTGGCGCTGGTACGGCCCCGATGACCCAGTCAGCCTTAGCTATATAAAGCAGGCAGGTGTAACGGATATAGTTCACGCTTTGCATCATATTCCTAATGGTGAAGTGTGGAGTGTGGAAGAAATATGCGCTCGTCAGAAGATGATATCCGATGCAGGCCTAAAGTGGAGTGTAGTGGAAAGCGTGCCCGTTCATGAACACATTAAAACCAGGGAAGGAGATTATCTTCGATATATAGAGAATTACAAGCAATCCATAAGAAATCTTGCGGAGTGTGGAATTAAATGCATTACGTATAACTTCATGCCGGTAATCGATTGGACTAGAACGGATTTGGCTTTTACTATGCCAGATGGTTCTAAGGCCTTGCGTTTTGAACGGGATGCCTTTATGGCTTTCGATCTATTTATCCTGCGTCGTGAAGGGGCCGGTGATGATTATACTGAAGAAGAGATCAGCAGAGCTCGTAAGCGATACGAATCCATGAGCGAGGATGAAGTGGAGCTGATTACGCGTAACATGATAGCAGGTCTTCCTGGAAGTGAAGAAAGTTTCACGTTAGAACAGTTCCGTTCGGCACTTTCTCGTTATAAAGAGGTAAGCGCGGATACGCTTAGGAAAAATCTTATATTTTTCCTTCAGCAGATATGCCCGGTGGCAGATGAGTGTGGCTCCATAATGGTTATTCATCCTGACGATCCTCCATATTCGCTTCTTGGGCTTCCTCGTATTCTCTCTACTGCAGAGGACTTTAGAAAGCTGATCTGCGCTGTACCTAATGCCTCAAACGGGCTTTGCTTATGTACCGGGTCTTTTGGTGTGCGTGCCGATAATGACTGCGTTTCGATGATGCGAGAGTTCGGTGATAGAGTGGGATTTGTGCATCTTCGCACGACTAAACGTGACACTCAAGGGAACTTTTACGAGGCCAATCTTCTCGAGGGCGATGTCGATATGTATGGCATGATGCTGGCTCTTTTGGAGGTGGAGCAGAGGCGCGGAGTAAGTATACCTGTGCGTCCGGATCACGGGCATCAGATGTGTGATGACCTTTACCGTAAATCTAACCCTGGTTATTCTTGTTATGGGCGTATGCGTAGTCTTGCGGAACTTCGTGGCCTACAGGAAGGTATAATTAGATCGGGTGTTCTGGATAAGTAGATTTGATACCATCAAAATATTTTCTTGATTTAGGAAAGGAGGTTAGTAACCATTTTTTATTTATGTAAAGATATGAAAGAGAATTTGTTCGATATAAAAGATAAGGTAGTAGTAATGACCGGCGCTTGCGGAGTGCTAGGTGGCACTATAGTAAAGTATTTCGCTTCACAGGGAGCAAAGGTAGTGCTTTTGGATCTTCAAAGGGCAGCACAGATAGGGGAAGACTTGGTAAAAGAGATAGAATCAGAAGGGGGAGAGGCTATGTTTTTAGCTACTAACGTTTTGGATAAGGCGGTGCTTGAAGAAAATTATGCCACAGTTATGAAGCGCTTCGGAAGGGTGGATATACTGCTTAACGCTGCAGGTGGTAATATGGCATCAGCTACAGTTCCGCCGGATAAGACGATTTTTGATCTTGATGTGGAGGCAGTTAAAAAAGTTACAGAGTTGAATCTGTTTGGAACCATCATCCCTACTATGGTGTTCGCGCGTTCAATGGCGCAAAGTGGCAAGGGGTCCATTATAAATTTCGCATCGGAATCGGCCCTTCGTCCACTTACTCGTGTGGCCGGGTATGGGGTTGCCAAGGCTGCTGTGGCCAATTGGACCAAATATCTTTGTGCGGAATTGGCCATTAAATTCGGAGAGGGAATCAGAGTCAATGCCATCGCTCCTGGCTTTTTGCTGACTAATCAGAACCGCGCGCTACTAACCAATGAAGATGGCTCTCTTACAGGGCGCTCGCACACCATCCTCGCACACACTCCTTTCGGAAGGTTTTTGGAGCCGGATGAACTGGTGGGCACGCTTCATTATCTTGCTTCCGATGCATCAAAAGCTGTAACGGGAACAGTGTGTGTGGTCGATGGAGGTTTCGATGCTTTCTCGATATAGTAACTTGTTGATTTTGAAATTTATATATTTATCTTGCGGGGTTGACTAATACTTTTAGTCAACCCCCGATGCTTATTGTCTTTTCTTTTATAAAATTCAGAGTATAGTCTATTATGTAATACGAGAGTCCTTTTTTCTTCGTTGGGTGTGAAGTTAGCGATTAAGTAGTTTGTTTAATTCGCTTTCGGACATCCCAGTATAAAGGGAAACCTGTTCAATGGGCACGTGGTTTTTCAGCATAGCCAAAGCAATTTCAGCTCTTCCTTTAGCTTCTCCTTCGGCTCTTCCTTTAGCTTCACCCTCTGCAAAACCATCTTCTTTAGCATAATGGAGTTGATTGAATATATCTAGTTCAGTCATCATAAATTTATTATAAACAGTTCGTTTCGATGGACTAAAAGCGGCTATTTCACAGGCCCTACTCAATTTCTCTGTAATAGGAATATCTTCAAACACTTCAGGTATTCCGTTTTTATCGTACTTCCATCCGTTTAAAAACCAATACAGCAAATAATCAATATTGCTTTCACACTGTGATAGGGTCTTTGTGAATCGCGCTGTCTCCACGAAGGTAAGAATAATTGTTGAAGGTGCAAATTCGAGAGTCCTTTTTTCTACCTGATAATAATGAGAAATCAGATTATCAGTATTCCATAGCGACTCATCTTCATGAACAAGGTTAGTTCCGAGGATTCCTATGATATAAAGAGGTTTAAGATGAGTATAGTATTCATTTTCACTAAGCTGATTACGATAAATATCAGCCCCATAATACATACATCGCTCAAAGATTTTCTTTTCATTTCGTTGTTGGACTTCAACAGAAAAAATGGCGCCGCCTTCACCTTTGCAGATAAGATCGAGATAGGTTCTTTTTCCGGTATCCACCACAGGGTCTTGTTCTCT
>DJPX01000030.1:31444-52615 GCA_002438635.1 Bacteroidales bacterium UBA6401 | reverse complement strand
AACCAAAAATGTCATTTATACCTTTTTATACCCTTTTCCACATCCAAAACGTCATTAAATTTGATATACTGAAAGTTTTTTCCTATATTCGCAGCGATAAAAGGCAATAAAATTAAACACATATCAATTATGAAACTTAACAAACTCATCACAGTTGCAGGACTCATAGTTCTGGTTTCACTCGGGACTTCATGTCAGTCTAAAAAAGCTAAAGAAGCAGCAGAAAAAGCAGCAGCAGAAGCAGCAGCGGCAAAGGCAGCAGCAGAAGCAGCAGCGGCGGCAGCCAAGCCTGCTCCGGTTTTTGAACTTTCAGACGGTGTAAAGGCTGTAGCCGGCGAATCGGTAGCAGACACGGCAGAGGATTACAAGCAGGCTGTAAAAGATGCTATCGCTCAAACTCCTTATGGCTCAACCACATTTGCTATGCCTGTCGCAGGAATTACCTACAACAAGGAAAGATGCGATCTCAACCCTGAGACCAAGGCACTTCTTCAAGAATTCCTAGATGTTTATAATTCTACAGACAAGACAGCTGTGATCCTTATCGAGCCATACGCTAACGACACTAAAGACAAGGCTTACAACAAAGCTATAGCAATTGAAAGAGCTAACCTAGTTCGCAATTGGCTTTATGCTTACCAGGTTCCAGCTAAGAAGGTGAAGGTCGTATGCCCTTGCAAGGCTAAAAAGATAGACTCAAGCAAGCGCAGAGTGAATGTATCTATCGCTGAGTAATCACTAAACATAGTGGAATATAGACTACTATCAGACAATGAAATCCGGGACCTTGAGTCCCGGATTCTTTTTGAGGATAACCACCTGCTTATCCTAAACAAACGCGTAGGTGAGATAACCCAGGGGGATAAAACCGGTGATGAATGCCTCAGTGAAAAGCTTAAAGCCTATATAGCTTACAGAGATAACAAAGCAGGAAAAGTCTTTATGGGCGTGGCTCATCGTCTAGATAGGCCAGTAAGTGGAGTATGCATATTTGCAAAAACATCTAAAGCCCTTGAACGGCTTAATGAGATGTTCCGGACATCGCAGATACATAAAACCTACTGGGCTCTATGCGAAAGTCATCCACCTAAAGATGAAGGTGAACTCGATAACTATATATGGAAAAACGAAAAGCAGAATAAAAGTTATATCTGCAAAGAAAATGAGAGAGTTGGAGCCAAATTGGCCCGTTTAAAATACAAAGTCATCGGCGAAGGCCAAAAATACTGCCTTATAGAGGTTCAGTTGCTCACAGGAAGGCATCATCAAATTAGATGTCAACTGGCAAATATAGGTTGTACCATAAAAGGAGATCTAAAATATGGCGCCAGTAGATCTAATCCTGATGCAGGAATATGCCTTCACGCCAGATATATTTCTTTTATTCATCCTGTGAGAAAGGAAAAAATGGAGATAATCGCACCTATTCTATCGTCTTGGAAGAAAATAGCGGACGACGTGCTCGCAACTCGCAAAGATATTCGCTAGGACGCATTGACATCACATCCTTAAAGGACGAATTAAAAGTCGGCAGAGAGTTGAATCCGGATAGAGAAGCCACCTCACTGATTTTAACCCGAGGATCCTTTTTTATAAGTTCGACAGCATATCTTATGCGATAGGTATTGATATAATTCCTAAAATTAACCTTGGCGACCTTATTAATCGTCTTTGAAACATAAGCCCTATTATGATAAACCGAATGTGACAAATCTTTTATGGTAAAGTCACCATCAAGATATGGGCTCTTTTCTTTCATCAATTTCTCGATACGCAAATACAACGCGTTCATATCCTTCGCCTCATCCCTTACGACGGAGGAAATTCCCTTATGGGCAAATCTACTCTTTAAAAACAATTTCATAACTTGTATATGGTTAGCCAGTTCAAATATAGGAATAAAGCCCTTTGGAATTAACTCCAAGGGGCTTTATTTCTCAATAATGTGGCGAACGCACGAGCAAACTATTTTTTTCGTCCAGTTTTAATGGTCTCGAAGCCTTTTCCGTATACCCCCGTCACAGTCGATACAGACAGGAATGCCTCCGGATCTATTGACTTTATGTAACGTAAAAGTACATTTAAGTCGTATTTTCTGGTAAGTACCATAAGAACTTCCGTCGGCTGCTTGGTATACCACCCCATTCCATTCAGGACAGTTACTCCACGATGTAAATCGTGAGTTATAGCATCAGCTATTTCAGCATGCTTTTTACTTAAAATAAAAAGCTGAACACTTTGACGAGAACCGGCTATCACCATATCGAGAACGGTTCCATTGACCGCTATAAGGATAAAGCCATAAACACAAGTCGTAATCTTATCATTCAACTGTATGATGGAGCCATCGGGGTTCTGAATAGGTACAAGCAATGATGAAAGTATTATAACCACATCCATGGCAAGAATCATCTTACCTGGCGAAACATTACGATACTTATTGACGATCAATGCTATAATATCTGTACCTCCTGTACTGCCACCCTGCGACATACAAAGCCCAATTCCACACCCGGCCATAAGACCTCCCATTATGGAACTCATCAGTTTACCATTGGCCACTGCCAAATCCTGACATATATCCGCAGGGATAATATCTTGAAACACATTAAGCCCTACAGAGGCAATAACTATGGCATAGATGGTTTTGAAGCCAAACTTGTTACCCAAAATGAACAATGCCACTATGAGAAGTACAACATTCACGACAAAATACGTATAACCCATCTTAATGGCCCCATTTGTAGCGTATTGTACTACAGATGCAAGTCCTGAAACACCTCCACCCACAAGCTGATTAGGCACTAGGAAAACACTCCAGCCCACTATGTAAAGCAACATACCGAAGGTGATAATTAAATATTCCTTTATCGTCCTAAAAAAAGATCCCTTTAGCATTTTATTTCGATTTTTTAGTACTGATTCCCGCCTTTATTTCTTCAAAACCTTCTCCATACACATTGTTCGTAGGTGAAACAGACATAAAAGCCTTACTATCTAACCTTTTAATCTCTTTCATCAAAGAAGGCAACTCCTTTCTACCGATTAATATCAAAAGCACGTTTTTATCACTCTTCGTATACCATCCCTGAGCCCGTAACACCGTTACTCCCCTCCCCATGTCATCGATAATGTGGTCGGCTATTTCCTTATATTTTTCGGAGAAAACCATCAATTGATAAGAGCCTTTTGATCCGCCCACTACCACATCCACTATCAAAGAGAAAGTTACAATCTCAAGTATACCATATATCATATCAGTAAAAGTACGATCTGGCAATAGCAGTATCAATCCTACAATCACAAGATCCATGATCATAAATGCTTTGCTAAGCGATACCGGCCAATACTTATTTATCATCAACGCTATAATGTCCGTTCCTCCCGTACTGCCACCATTGCGAATTATCATGCCTATGGCAAGAGCTTCCAAAGAACCGGCAATCAAAGGAACCAACAGCCTTTCTTGAACATAGAAAAATTCGCCTGGAACACAATGCAAACACTCTAACTTTCCAACTATCGACATCATTATTGTCGAAACCAGTATACAATAAATGGTTTTAAACCCAAAGCCAATGCCCATAACCCACATAGCCACAAGTATCAGTAACACATTAATCACTACGTATGTGTACTGTGCAGGAATTAAACCTCCCGTGGCATATTGAAGCACTGTGGAAAGACCCATCATACCACCCGCCGACATAGCATTTGGGATCATAAAGCCCTCCCAAGCAAGCGCAAAGATAAAACAAGCAACCGTGAGCAACAGGTACTCCTTCAATACGGATAGAATTTTGACTTTCTTCATTATTTTACCACTATATTAATTATCCTACCAGGAACAACAATAACCTTGACGATATGAGCATCGCCTACATACTTAGCTGTCTGTGGTGCATTCCTAACCGCAGTTTCTACCATCTGGGCGCTGTCAGATTTAGGAAGCTGTATGGTAAAACGCATCTTTCCATTGAATTGGACCGGATAAGTCACAGTGTCCTCGATGGTATATGATTCTATAAAATCAGGGAATTTGGCCGTACACACGCTGCTCTTTTCACCTAATGCTTCCCAAAGTTCCTCTGAAATATGAGGTGCAAAAGGGCTTAGAAGTATAACAAGTGGTGAAAGAATCTCGCGTTTGTGGCATTCCCCAAGCTCCGAAACAGCTATCATAAAAGCACTTACAGTAGTGTTATAAGAGAAGGCCTCTATATCTGCTTGTTCTTTAGCTATAAGTTTATGCAGGGCTCTAAGTTCCGATGCAGTAGCTTTCTCATCTGTAACCAAGAATTTATCTCCATCGTAAAATAGCCTCCAGAACTTCTTCAAGAAGCGGTGCACACCATCTATCCCCTTAGTATCCCAAGGCTTACTTTGTTCTATAGGGCCTAGGAACATTTCATAAAGTCTTAGCGTATCTGCACCATACGTGTCACAAATGTCGTCAGGATTAACCACATTATACATACTCTTACTCATTTTCTCCACAGCCCATCCACATATATACTCACCATCCTCCAAGATAAATTCAGCACTTGCATATTCCTCACGCCAAGCCTTGAAAGCCTCAATATCGAGCTTATCATTGTGGACCAAGTTCACATCTACGTGAATTTCAGTTGTTTCATAGTTATTTTTCAATCCCAGTGAAACAAAAGTGTTCGTACCCACTATTCTGTATACGAAATTAGAGCGCCCCTGTATCATTCCTTGATTTACCAATTTGTCAAAAGGTTCATCACGGCACACATAACCAAGATCATAAAGGAACTTATTCCAAAAACGAGAATAAATCAAATGTCCCGTGGCGTGTTCTGTTCCACCCACATATAGATCCACTGACTGCCAATACTCATCTATTTTCTTATCCACTAAGGCCTTATCATTATGTGGATCCATATACCTAAGGTAATAAGCGGATGATCCGGCAAAGCCAGGCATTGTGCTTGTTTCAAGTGGGTATCCTTTGTAAGACCAATCCTTAGCACGAGCAAGAGGAGGCTGTCCATCGGAGGATGGCTTAAATGAATCTATTTGAGGCAGACGAATAGGGAGGTCCTTTTCTTCCACTGGGAAAGGCATACCATCCTTATAATAAATAGGGAAAGGCTCACCCCAGTACCTTTGACGAGAAAATATAGCATCACGAAGACGATAATTCGTCTTTCTATGCCCTATTCCCTTTTCCTCCACATAATCCTTGGCCAATTCCATTGCCTCCTGCACACTCTTCCCATTAAGGAAACCGCTATTGCACATTACGCCACTCTTGGCATCGAATGAATTCTCGGAAACATCGCAAGCTTCGATAATTGGTACTATAGGAAGCGCAAATTTCTTAGCAAATGCATAATCGCGGCTATCATGTGCCGGAACCGCCATTATAGCTCCGGTACCATACCCAGCAAGAACATATTCGCTTATCCATATAGGTATCTGCTCTCCATTAAAAGGATTTATACCATAAGCGCCCGAAAAGACACCTGTTACGCCCTTTTGAGAAATTCGTTCCCTTTCTGTCTTCTTCTTAACTTCCTTTATATAAGCCTCTACCGCCTCTTTTTGCGATGCCGATGTAAGTTTATCCACAAGCTCGCTCTCTGGAGCAAGAACCATAAAAGTCACACCATATATAGTATCAACCCTTGTTGTGAATATAGTTACTGGCAAGCTTCGTCCGTCACATTTCGTATCGAACACGACCTCTGTTCCTTCCGACTTTCCTATCCAATTACGTTGCATATCCTTAAGGGAATCACTCCAGTCGAGTTTTTCTAAACCATTTAACAACCTATCAGCATAAGCACTGACACGAAGTTGCCACTGTTTCATCTTCCGCTGCTCCACTGGAAATCCTCCACGCACACTTATCCCATCCTTCACTTCGTCATTTGCCAGCACTGTCCCTAATCCCTCACACCAATTGACTGAAGTCTCTCCCAGATAGGCTATTCTATACCGCATAAGGACATCGTTTCTCTCCTTATCCGAATACGAATTCCATTGCTGCGGACTTATCCCATCATAGCCTGTGGTTTTGAATTTATGAATAAGTTCCTCTATAGGACGTGCCTTGTCGGAATCTGGATCGTACCAACAAGAGAACATCTTAAGGAAAGCCCATTGCGTCCACTTATAAAAAGATGGATCACAAGTCTTTATCTCTCGAGACCAATCGTAAGAAAACCCTATCCTATCCAATTGCTTACGATACCGAGCAGCATTAATTTCAGTAGTTAATTCGGGATGTTGGCCAGTCTGAATAGCGTACTGCTCTGCAGGAAGACCAAACGCATCGTACCCCATCGGATGTAAAACATTAAAGCCTTTCAATCTCTTATATCTAGAATAAATATCACTGGCTATATATCCCAATGGATGTCCCACGTGTAAGCCTGCCCCTGATGGATAAGGAAACATATCCAATACATAGTACTTAGGCTTGCTATGATCTTCAGTTACTTTATAAGTGCCCTCTGCAGCCCATCGGGACTGCCATTTCTTTTCTATTTTTCTAAAATCGTATTCCATATCTATCCCATTATTTAGCTATCAAAACACAGGCATCCTTAGGACAAAAATCCTCCTTTGAAACTTGAGCATAAGCATCTATTGCCTCTTCTAATGTGTTACACGGCTTGAGTGCCACACTAGTCAGCCCATTTGCATATTCTAGAAGATATATCTTATATCCAGCATCACTGGCCTGTGCTATCATCTTATCCATAGTCGGCTTTTTCCTATAAGTTCCGACCAGTATATAATACTTATACTCCGGCACCGCTTTTAAGGTGCTGGTCGTATGCGTATAGGCCAATGGAACCGAAAGCCTTCCCTGTCTTTTTATCATAGTATATTCCTCGCTTTCAACCACTGGCGCCGATACAGTATCAACAGGCACACCCTTGGAGGCGATTTCCGTTTTTTCCCTGGCAGAAGATTTTAACTCTGCCGAGGTGGGCCTTCCTGCCAAAGACCGGAAAAAATCGCAAGAAGAAACGCTCATCACCGTCAATGCCCAAACGGCTGCAACAACAAAATATTTTTTCATTCCACTAACATTTTCTTAACCTACAAAAATAATAAGAATTAAGAAATAAACGATAAGATTACTAACTTTGCCATTATGAGAAAAACTTACAGTATCGATGGACTAGATCCAGTAAAACTATATGGAGTCGGAGATTCCATACTTAGGGAATTTTGTTCATACTATCCTAATCTAAAAGTCGTGGCAAGGGGGAATGAAATCATTCTTGATGGCAAGGCGGAAGACATAGAAGATTTCCTTCAAAAATTCAATATCCTAACCGAAAAGATGACGCATAAAATGCACCTAAACATATATGATGTTGAAGATATATTTGAAGGCGAAAGCAAGAGCGCAGATTTCAAATTAGACGCAGGGGCGGTAATAGTATATAACACGGAAGGCAAGCCCATAAAAGCCAGAAATGCCAAGCAAGAAGAAATGGTAAAAGACTATTTCGAAAACGACTTGGTATTTGCCATTGGCCCGGCTGGAACAGGAAAAACATACATAGCTATAGCGCTTGCAGTACGAGCACTGAAAAATCGAGAGATTAAACGAATCATCCTAACCAGACCAGCCGTAGAGGCCGGAGAGAGGCTAGGATTCCTTCCTGGCGACCTTAAAGACAAATTAGACCCATACCTACAGCCTCTGTATGATGCTCTGGGAGATATGATCCCTCAAAAGAAACTGCAAGAACTCATCTCGGAGGGAACCATTCAAATAGCACCGCTTGCATATATGAGAGGACGCACCTTAGATAAAGCCTGCGTCATCTTAGATGAAGCTCAAAACACTAATTTGGGGCAGCTCAAAATGTTTCTCACGCGTATGGGAGCCAATGCCAAATTCATCGTAACAGGTGATGCATCCCAAGTGGATTTACCTAATAAAAAGGATAGTGGACTTTTAAAGGGAATCGATATGCTTAAAAACATTAAGGGCATCGCGACCGTCTCATTTACCAATGAAGACATAGTCCGACACCCTTTAGTAAGTAAAATCGTAAAAGCTTTTGACAAGCAAGAGGAAGAGTGATTATTCTTCGCCCTTTACGATTGCATCGTATTTCTTGTATTTAGCCTCGTATGCAGGATCTGTGCTGAATCTATAGCAAGCATTCCTTAGATACTCAGCTATTGCAACTTTAATCTTATCATCCTTAGTGATAGAATATGCTAACTCGAATGGCTCGATACACTGCTTAAGAGTTTGTTCGAATTGTTCCACGAGAACAGCATATTTCGCATCATCAAGTTCGTTAGTCGCCTGCTCCTGAATAGCGACAGCTTTGTTATAGTAGAGCTGACCTATGCCAATGTAGCCGAATTCGTACTCGGGATTAATTTTAGCACACTCACTATATGCAGCAATAGCTTCATCTTCGCGTCCAAGCTGAAGATAAATATTACCTTCTACATAATAAAGAGATGCATTATTAGGCTCGTTCTGCTTAGCCGCATCGACAAGCTCGAATAGACGATCAGTATTTTCTCCCGAATTCATATAGAAGTTAATAAGGCCTACAAGAACGCTCTGACTATGAGGGAATTTAGAAAAAGCTTCCTCAAGATAATTGCGACAAGCCAATGTATCCTTCTGTTTTAAAGAAATATCTGCAAGTTTTGCGTAAGCGTCGCCTTCATCTCCATAATATCCAAGATCCAGACTCTTCTTATAGAACTTTTCTGCATTGTCATAGTTTCCAAGCATATAAGAAAGCAATGCGGAATTATATACAGCATTAGTATCCACAACGGAATATGGATGATGCTCAGATGCTTCCACCGCCTTTTCAAAATAAAACTCTGCCTTCTCAAGGTTACCAAGGGTGTAAGCCGTATAAGCCTCATCTACAAATTTTGATGACACCAATTTAAAAGCCTCTTTCAAATCCTTTGTTTTTTTACCTTTTTCGTCAAGAGAGTCTGCCTTTTCATAAGCGGCCAATGCTCTTTCAAGTACATCCGGATAAACAGGCTTTGTAACCTCTATCATTTGAAGAACTTCTTGCTTGTTATAGTAGTAGTTACGGGTTTCGAATACGGCTTTGATAAACTCTGTACCGGAGATGTTTACCCACTCCTCACTAGAAGGCTTATCATCACCCAAGATCAATGCCAAGTCGGCACGTGTTGCACCAATCCAAGCATTTCCCATAGGTGCGCTATACGCATCGAGATATGCTCGTCCAAGTTTAATCCAAGTATCAGGTTTTACTGCTTGCTTAGGATTTTCCGTCTTTAAAAGAGCCTTCTCCACAGCTTTTTCAGATGCCGGAATACTCTTTACAGACTGCTGCGCATCAGCAACACCGACCGAAGCTAAAAGCGCTAAAACTAAAAGAATTCTTTTCATATTGTTTCGAATTTATTCATTTACTTGTTCATCAACCTCCGAAAGCGATTCGTCTTCACTCTCATGAGCTACTACCGATACTGCAGCTATACTATCTCCATCACGCAGACTAATCAACCTAACACCTTGGGTAGCTCTACTCAATAGACTTATGCCTGTTACCGCCATTCTTATAGTAAGACCACTACGGGTTATTATCATAATATCATTATTTTCAGTAACGGATTTTATGGCAACGAGTTTACCCGTCTTCTCCGTAACATTCAATGTCAAGACACCCTTTGCGCCTCGTGCGGTAAGACGATATTCATCGGCATTAGAGCGTTTACCATAGCCATTCTCACTTACCACCAGCACAGTATAGCGTGAAGCATCTGGAGCGTTAACATCTGTACTAATCGCGCCTACAACCTCATCCCCTTCTGCAATATTAATACCACGTACCCCCATAGAATTTCTTCCTAGTTCACGTGCATCATTCTCGTCAAATCTTACGCAACGCCCTTCTCGTGCCGCAATCATTATCTGCTCGTGTCCATTGGTGAGTTGTGCGTCAAGCAAAGAATCACCATCTTTAAATGTTATAGCTATAAGCCCCTTATTACGGCTACGCACATTTGCAAATTCGGTAAGGCATGTTCTCTTTATGACACCATTCTTAGTGAATAGAACCACATAGTGACTATCTGTATATTCCCTACTTTCTATCTTCGCCGCATTCAAGTATGTGCGTATCTTATCGTCCTGATCTATAGTTAAAAGGTTCTGGACCGCACGTCCTTTCGATGTTCTGCTACCCTCTGGGATTTCATATACTTTAAGTCTGTAGCAAAGTCCCTTCTCCGTGAAGAACAACATAGTCGAATGCATATTTGCCACATAAATATGCTCGATAAAGTCTTCCTCGCGCATACTTCCGGCCTTTTTCCCTACACCACCACGAGACTGCACGCGGAATTCCGAAAGCGATGTTCTCTTAATGTAACCCAAATGCGATATTGTGATTACCACATCCTCATCTGCATAAAAATCCTCCGGATTAAAATCATCAGCGCTAAGAGTTATCTCGCTACGACGAGCATCTCCGAACTTTTCTTTCAACTCCAAAGACTCCTTCTTCACAATTTCAAGCTGAAGCTCCTCGCTTCCAAGTATCTTCTCACATTCTGCGATAAATTCAACGAGCCTGTTTTTCTCTTCCAGCAGCTTATCTTTTTCCAAACCTGTAAGCTGACGAAGACGCATCTCAACTATAGCTGAAGCCTGAATCTCAGTAAATCCGAATCTTGAAACCAGCTCTGATTTAGCCACATCCACATTGCTGGAACCTCTTATGACAGCTATAACCTCGTCTATTATATCTATTGCCTTTAACAATCCCTCCAATATATGCTCACGTGCCTTAGCCTTTTCCAAGTCATATCTGGTTCTTCTAACAATAACCTCGTGACGGAAATCCACAAAGCACTTTAACATATCCTTTAAAGTCAATGTCTGAGGGCGACCTGACACTAGAGCCACATTATTAATGGCAAAACTTGACTGAAGCGCCGTGTATTTGTAAAGCGTGTTAAGGACGACATTGGCATTAGCGTCTTTCTTTACCAAGAATTCGATTCTTATCCCTTCCCTACTGGTAAGTTCCTTAATTTCAGATATGCCATCTATCTTCTTATCGCGTATCATTTCCCCAATACGAGAGATCATATCGGCCTTATTAACCATATAAGGCACTTCGGTAACGACTATCACGCTACGTCCGTTTCTTTCTTCGATATCTGCTTTAGCTCTTATCACTACGCGTCCTCTACCTGTAGTGTAAGCATCGACTATCCCCTGACGCCCCATTATTATGCCACCTGTAGGGAAATCCGGCCCTTTTATGTACTCCATAAGCGAAGCCACATCTATATCTGGGTTATCTATGTAGGCACAGATAGCATCGCACACTTCAGAAAGGTTATGAGGAGCCATATTCGTAGCCATACCCACTGCTATACCGGACGAACCATTAAGTAGCAATAACGGGACCTTGGTAGGAAGCACTGTGGGCTCCTGAATGGTATCGTCAAAATTAAGCGTAAAATCTACTGTATCCTTATCAAGGTCGCAAAGTACGCTTTCTGATATCTTGGCCAATTTTGCCTCAGTGTACCTCATCGCGGCTACCGGGTCACCATCCATACTACCGAAGTTACCCTGTCCGAAGACAAGAGGATATCTTTGATTCCAATCCTGGGCCAACCTGGCCATCGCATCATAAACCGAACTATCTCCGTGAGGATGGAACTTACCCAACACCTCACCCACTATTCTGGCCGATTTTTTTGTCTGTCCACTATAACTGAGACCTAACCCATCCATACCGAAAAGCACCCTGCGCTGTACCGGCTTAAGGCCATCTCGCGCATCAGGAAGAGCTCTGGACACGATCACAGACATCGAATAGTCTATGTAGGCAGTACGCATCTCATGATCTATCTCTACTGGCTCTATGATGCCCTGCGGCTTCACTTCATTCTCCATATTTTCTATATTATTTTTTCTAAAATTACCTTTTAACTAAGCAACTTTCCCAGATAACCTACATCATCTAAGAGAAGCTCTTACTTATCTGACGCAACTTATTTTTCTCAAGTTACTAAGCATACAAATTTAACAAAAAAGTCGCGTAGGACAAAATAATATTGCTAATTTTGCGCTATGCAGACACAGGTATCGCAAGACATAATCAGCATTCTCGCATACTCAAAGGAAGAAGCTATGAGAACAGGAGACTATGTCATAACCACAGACCATCTCCTGCTTGGGATACTGCGCCATAAAGACAACGGAGCTTACTATGCCCTGACGGAATTGGGCATTAAACCCGATGAATTAAAAGGGTTTTTGGAAAAAAAGCTGTTTCATCCACATTCTCTTCCATACTCGGAAGAAAACAAGATAGCATTCTCTCGCAGCGCCAGAAACGCTCTAAATCTAAGTATTATAGAAGCCCATATTGCTCAATCCGAAAAGATAATCCCTGCACATCTGCTTCTGGCTATTTTAGCATCTTCCGAGAGTAACTGCTTAACATACTTTAAAGAAAGAGGCCTAGATCATACGGTTGTCAAGAACTACCTAAAAGAGCATGGGCGTCTACAAGCTAAAGTCGTAAAAGAAACCAGCGTTTCATCCAATGCCCCTGTCAGCATCCTAAGACTGATAGATACTCCCGGAAAAACTGTTTCCTAATATTCTGCAACCTTTCTAAATGCTAAACACCCATTGTGCCCCCCGAAGCCAAAGGAATTTCACTCGTATTTTTAAAAACAATTTTTTTTCTTACCTTAGCCCAATAATTAATAGCCACATAGTATATGAAAAAATTGATTTACTATTTAACCTTTTATTTTTTGGTATTGTCGTGCGTTTCCAATGAAAATGTCGATGTGAACTGCTCAAATAAGCATTGTCCCACTTTTGTCAGCCGGGAAGAGGCTATTAATGAGGTAACCTCCTTACTAGAGGACCTACAAATAAATACAAAAGCAACAATGCGTGAAATAGATCAAGATAATTCGAACATTTTGGTATTTAGGGTGACGCAGTGACGAAGTCAGGAAAAACAAATTTTAGGAATAACCATTAGCACTACAACATCCTTTAGCGGAGGACATGCATGGGTAATAGATCAATTATTAAAAAGACATCGAACAAGGTATGCTTATTCAAACGGAGAAGTTCATCCAGTAGAACTATATCAGTATCTAGTTCACTGTAATATGGGATGGCATGGTTTAGACAATGGTTATTACTTCTCTGGAAAATTTGACACAAACGATGGAGGATACATAACGGATATCACAAAAGACTTCACAAAGACAACAAGCGAAGGTGAAGATAATTACTATCAATTTAAATTACAAATGAATGTCGGAATAACTAATCCTGTATGTTATGAATAACAAACACATTCCAATTCTACTTTTAAGTAGTGTCTTGTTCGTGAATTGCAACAAGACAAACGAAAATTATAATTCTACTTCAATTTCAGAAAATTTTGTTTCTTCATATTTGGATGTCAGTTCATGCACTATAACAAGAGAATCATATGGGCAAGGCTATTACAAGGTGCTTTGCAGCGGGAACTATTATAAAAAAGGCGATGAAAAATATAGTTTTTACAGTGAAAAATATGGCGATACCGATTATAATGATACCAAATACCTTATGCCTGTCAAATCTGTGGTAAATGATTTTCAGAAAATCAATATTTATAGCGATGTCGATTTCCCTAACGTTAAAGCTGGTGAACCATCAACAAAAATCGTTGAGGTATCCTTTTTTTCTCCCTACGATTATGTCAAGACACACTATACGAGTTCTCCCAAACTAGTCAGAATAAACAAGATGGCATGTGATTTGACCGCTAAAGATTTATATATGATGTATAATGAATTTCTATTGCACTTTACACAAGTTCCCACAAATAAAGGACTTTTCACCATATTTATAGAAATGGAGGCATCTAATGGAACAATAGTCAGAGGAAGCGGCAAAGTAAGGTGGTGATTATCTATTCTGCAACCTTTCTAAATGCTAAACACCCGTTGTGCCCCCCGAAGCCAAAGGAATTGGAGATGGCCAATGTAAGATCGCATTTTTCAGCCTCGTTAGGTGTATAATTCAAATCCAGTTCAGGATCCACCTCATCAAGATTAATGGTAGGCGGAACTATACCATCGCGCAATGCCTTGACGGCAACTATCGCTTCTGCCGCACCGGTTGCACCCAACATATGCCCATGCATAGACTTGGTTGAAGAGATATGCGCCTTATATGCATAATCCCCTAAGGCAATTTTGCAAGCCCTCGTCTCAGATAGATCATTTAGACGAGTCGCAGTGCCATGCGCATTTATGTACAGGCTATCCTTCATAGGATCAAATGCAGCCTCAGCCAATGCATCACTTATACACCGAGCCTGAGTAGTGCCTTCTTTATTAGGCGCCGTAGCATGATAAGCATCACAAGTAGAGCCATAACCCACTATCTCAGCATAAATTTTGGCTCCGCGCGCCTTGGCATGTTCGTATTCCTCAAGCATAAGCACGGCAGAGCCTTCCGCCATCACAAATCCATCTCTATGTGCATTAAATGGAAGAGATGCTTTTTGGGGGTCTTCTATTTTAGACAAAGTCTTGGCATTTGCGAAAGCCGCAATACCAATAGGTATCACAGCCTTATCTGTTCCTCCTGAAAGTATGGCATCGGCATATCCATGTTTTATGGCGCGATACGCTTCGCCTATAGCATGAGTCGATGTGGCGCAAGCAGTGACCACATCGATGCAAGGTCCATTGGCCTTAAACTTAATAGCGACTTGGCCTGCTGCCATGTTACCTATAATACAAGGAACAAAATTTGGCGAAATCCACTGTCCTGTAGGGTCTTCCAATATCTTAGACACCTCTCTTTGAATAGTTTCAAACCCTCCAATTCCACTTCCTATATATACGCCATATCTAAAAGGATCTATATTTTCTCCCGAAACTATGCCACTATCCTTTGCAGCCTGATATGCGGAAGCCATAGCAAAAATGGTAAATTTATCCTGTTTACGAATAAATGGTCTGTCCATCCCGAAATCCTCAGGATTGAAATCTCTTACCTCCCCACCTATCTTTACTGCAAAACCTTCCGTAGGAAAACTCTGTATATAGTCTATTCCGCATACACCATTTACAAGGTTACCCCAAAATGTATCAACATCATGACCCAAGCAGGACAAAACGCCCATTCCTGTTATAACTACTCTTTTACTCATAACTAATCTAAGTTTCTCATATTATTTTGGGGGCAAAGATAGTAAATTTTTGTATCTTTGCTTTTATATGGCTTTAACGGATAGTTTACCAAAATACATTATAAGTAAAAAGCAGATGTCTTTCAATGTGGTTTTCACCGCATTGTTTTCTCTTATGAGCGTACTTCTGCTGGCGCCACTATCAATAGGCGGATGGTTTCGACTAGCACCTGGTAGAGCAACTATACTAACTATATCATTCTGGGCCTTCTGTTTTCTGCTTTTAGGAATATCCCGAGCACTTTTATACTCATTAAGGAACAAGAACATAACCATATTAGGATACATTACATGGTGTTTTACTGAAGCATTGGTAGTAAGTCTTCTTTATACTGGAGTAACCTATTTCGGAACCAAGTACGGCTGGCTCTCAACGCCATCAGGCAATGCGACTACATGGAATTACTTTGCAAGTTGCATAGTGTTCTGCATATTTGGGATAGGTGTTCCCAATATAATCTCCATACAATACTGCACCATATCAGAAAGAGACCAGACAATACGTCTTATGAATTTCAGCAATGTCGTTTCTGATATTGTGTCCAGCCCTCAAGAGGATAAGAGAATCACACTTTATGATAATGCTGGCACACTGAAATTAGTCATAAATCAGAACAACCTTTACTATATAGAATCCGATGATAACTATATAAAAGTATGGTATCAAGATAGTTATGATGAATTAAAACAATATATGCTCCGCTGTCGCCTGAAAACCATTGAAGAAAGTTTTTCTGATAGCGACCTTGTTCGTTGTCATCGTAAATATATTGTAAATATAAACAAAATCGAACAGATGATCCGACAAAAAGATGGCACATTCAGTATTAATCTTGGACTCAGAGAGATAGAGCCTATCCCTATATCCAAGACCTATGAAGAAGGGTTTCTGTCTCGATTTAATACACGATAAATCCTTATGTGGCAAAGAGTTCAAACACTTTACTTCGCTATAGTATCAGCGATTTTACTTACACTGGTTTTCGGAAATGCCGGCGTAGACTATTCCGACCCGCAAACGATCGAAAAAGTTCGATACATAAGCAAGTTGCCCTACGCCATTTTTATTTTCATCTCACTTGTTGCTAATATCATAGCTCTGTTCAGCTGGGGGCATCGGTCTCTACAGATAAGAGCAGCTGCAGGCAGTGCCGTGCTTATACTTGCCCTGCAGATATGGCTTGCAGTAGACTATTTCACATTAGGCAAAGAGTTTGTTTTCAGTTGGACTGCGATTCTTCCGACTATAGCTTTCGTATTCGAAATCCTAGCTATAAAGGGGGTCTTCGCTGACGAACTACTAGTGCGCAGCGCATCCAGACTCCGCGCCACCAAAAGAAAAAAATAAATAACACTATTATGAGAATTGCAGAATCAGAACTCATTATCAACTCGGATGGTTCAATATTTCACTTGCACATCCGTCCCGAGCAATTGGCCCAAAACGTCATCTTAGTCGGTGACCCTGGACGTGTAGCAATGTTTAAACCCTATTTCGAAAGATTAGAATGCGAAGGAGCATCTAGGGAATTCGTCTGGGCAACAGGTATTTACAAAAGCAAACGCATAACAGCACTTTCTACTGGCATCGGAACAGACAACATCGATATCGTAATGACCGAGTTAGACGCTCTTGCCAACATAGACTTCTCCACTCGCGAGGTAAAGCCCAAGCACACGACGCTTAATATAGTTAGGCTTGGTACCTGCGGAGCTCTTCAGCCAGAAATTCCGCTTGGCGCTTTCGTGCTTTCACATATTTCTGTCGGCTTCGATGGGCTACTAAACTGGTATGCTCATCGCGAAGAAATAACAAATGCAGATATGGAAAAAACCTTTATGGAGCATATGAATTGGCCCAAAGTGCTACCGACTCCGTATTTCATCCACGCCTCACAAAAGCTTATCGATCTGTTTTCAGATTCGACAGTTCGTGGCATGACCATATCAGCTCCAGGGTTTTATGGCCCTCAGGGAAGAGTCGTTAGGCAGCAACTTGCGATGCCTAATATGCTGGAGGATATAGAATCATATAGATACGAAGATCGTAAGATTACTAACTTCGAAATGGAAGGCTCCGCTATTGCCGGTATCGCAAAACATCTGGGACACGAAGCCATCACCGTATGTTGTGTCATCGCGCATCGTTATCTTAAAGATGCCAATACCGACTACAAGCCACGCGTAGCACAGCTCGTCGAACTGGTTATGGATAAAATGACAGAACTATAATCCATTGTGGCATTATTAAAAAAGCGCGGGATCAATTCAAGATCTCGCGCTCTATGTATGATTCGTCATTATTTATGTGGGAAATACTCACTGGGTGGAGGTAATTCTTCACTATAACGAATGTAATTATCTGGAAGGCCTTCGGTGTCCCTCTTCTCTGAAGATATCACTTTCACCAAACGCAGGTAGATACAACATGGACCATCTTCAAATTTTAATAGACTCTTATCTTTAATCTTTTCTGCTTTTATCTGATATTCATACCCAGGCTCATAATTATCAAAACCCACAATGCGGTCATATTGTTCCCACATGTTACTTCCTTTTTCTTTGACAAAAAAGTAGGGTGCCCATAAACCATTACCATCACAGAAGCATCCTCTTTCGGAGGCAACTATATACTCCTTTGCTGGGTATACTTTAAAATCTTCCTCTTGTTTTGCACAAAAAGAGAACACAAATAAGATAGAAATCAAAAAAACAAGTCTGTGTTTCATAATATTTCGGAATTAATTTCAACAGAGCAATTCTCCTCGTGTATTAAGTAACTTATGCCATATGATTCGTGATAGTGATTTGTCGTATAGCCCGGTATATCATAGAAAGTAGACCCAGCAGGTACATTTACATAAAGGGTATTTTGAGAAGTATAATTATTCCCTGGCTCAGTTTCTTCGTAATGATATGTAGTAAATGTAATTTTTAGAGACTTATCATAATTGATGGCAACATTATTTTTGTTTAAATCTCGGAAATAGATACGATGTGTATAACAAATATCTTGTCTTATATCATCGCCACTACTATAATCCTTGATATGATCAACCGTTGAGCGTATATAAGGAATTGGGCCATATAATCTGTCAATTGCCTCCAAATCTCCATTTGTTAAGTGAGTGCGTTGAGCATTGAAACAAGAACCATCCAATTTAGTAATAGTAGGAATACTAGAATCTTTAGCAAAAGCCCAAGAACCATAATGCATAATAGATTGGTAGTCATAAGCTCCCATATTCTTTCCGTTATAACCTTTCTGAGAAAAGGTTTGAAAAGCATGTACAAACTCATCTTTTATGTTGCTAAAGTTTATGATAACGTATGAGTCTCTGTCTGTTCTTGATTGTTCATGGAAAAAACCTAGTGTGTGAAGAATCTCATGCGCTGCAGTTCCTGCTACATTAAGATTGTATTGAAGATTAATATTATTGATTGACCATTTACCTACTAGAGAGTTGTTAGTGTCGAGAGTGGCGATGAAGTTAATACCATCCGACGAAAGCCGTGAACTAGATTCTTGAAAAGTTATTGATGCGACAGCCTCTTCCACCATAGATATGCCTGAACGTATGGCATTCTTGGCAGTTGAGGTAAAATCAGGGGATATATAATACTTCACAACCCCAGTCCATCTTGCTGAAGTTCCTGTTCGAAATGCCGCTTTTGTTCCCAGATAAAAAGATTCTATTTGCTCTTTTGAAAATAACATATCCCCAAGAAAATAGGTACTATCCTCCATATCCAGATATACGGATTTGCCATCACCAATGGGTACCTCTACCGCCTCCCCTTTAGGAATGTATTCCTCATTATAGTCGATATGATTTGCACTCGTTGTATTCTGATTATCCTTGTTACAAGATAAAACCAAAGCCAATAATGAATTTAAAATTAATAATTTTTTCATACGTAAATAAAATACTATAAAGTGCCGGTTTCCAGGCGTTTAACATCAATTCGATGAGTTCAAGATAAACTGAAAGAAAGCACTCGTTGGTGTGCAAGTGCGATGGCTAATGTCGGCGGTTATAGTTTTACAACAGTTAAGATTTATAAAATTTCATACACGTGCTCTAGGCAAAGTCTTGACCGCTTAATTGTTGAGACCAGTTTCATGTTCGGCTTTACCATATTTCAGGCTCTGCCAGTAAAAATCGGCCTTTGTTTTATTCCTTTTTCTATGCGGTTGCTTTGGACAAACTCACATCGTATCCAAGAGCTTTGAGCTCCCGTTCAAGGTACTCCTTGCGTTTCTGTGCGATACGTTTTGTCAGATATTCTGCTCCAAGTTCGTTATAGAATACATTGTCGTGAAGCACGTGCCACACTGACGTCAGGATCGAGTGTCCAATAGCTATCAATGCCCGCTTTTTCCCCCTGCGGGCCGCCACTTTGTGGTAACGTGCACTATAGAATGTATCTTTGGTTCTTGTCGCAGCCCAAGCCGCCTCGGTCATGATTGACTTTACCTGCTTGTTTCCGTGGTTGGTGCGAGAGCTTTTTTTTTACCTGCGCTCTCGTTGTTCCCCGGGCTCATTCCAGCCCACGATGCAAGATTCTTTTCTGTCGGGAACACTTCCATATCCAATCCTATCTCAGCAATCAGGTCTTCGACAACCTTGGTACTTAATCCTGGTATCTCCTTCAGCCTCTCAACCGCATTGTCGTATGGTGCAAGCAGATTCTTGAGCCTCTCAGACAACTCATCAATGAGCATCTGAGTCTGGTCTATATCTCGTTGGATCAGCTGCAATAGATACTTCTGATGTTCATCAATAAACCCTTCACATGCAAGATAAAGCTCTTCTTTACTGGCTTGTATGCGACGATGATACACCTCGTCGATATCTGCCTTCGTCACGGTTCCATTTTCTATCAACTTGTCGATAAGTTTGTTTGCTGTAACCCCAGATGTACTGCTCAATACACTGTCCAATTTGACATTGCATTCTTCAAGAACTCGTATTATGCGATTCTTCTCGGATGCAATATTTTGAATCAGTTTGTTGCGATAACGAGTCAGATCACGCAACTCTCGCTGCTCCTTTGGAGGAATATAACTCGGTTTGAGTAATCCAGCCAGAAGAAGCTTGCATATCCACGCGCTATCCTTCTTGTCCGTCTTATGCCCCGGAACATATTTAATGTGTCGAGCATTCACTATCCACACCTTAAGCTCCGGCCCTTCGAGCACTTTATATACAGGTTTCCAATATACTCCCGTGCTCTCCATCGCCACGTGCGTCACGCCGTTCGCGATTAGCCATTCTTTCATTTCTGTCAATGAACTACTGAAGGTCTTGTAACTGCGGGTCTCAGTCGTGATACCTTCGCCACCTATTGTGGCCACTGCAATGTCCCTGTGTATGTCTATTCCACAGCCCCGTTGAACTACTTGGGTGAAGTTTACTCCTTCCATTCCTTATCCTTTGATTTGGTTCGATGCCAAATATAAGGATAATCCCATTTTCATCCTCTTGGACGACTTGTAAAAGTCATGGGTGTTTCATGTTCTTTTCATGTTCTTTTTGGTTGGTATTCGATCTTTTAATTGGTTATTGATTTCAAATAGAATTTCAAAATTTTAGTATATTTAAATGTGTTGAGCAAATCTATGAATAATTTTTACTAAATCCAAATAACATTTTTCCGAAAACAAACTATTTTCTCGAACAAAAGTGATGGAGGGCGACTAACCTGACCAAACTACATTTCTCTTTACATCTTTAGTCAGTTGATGTGTTTATCCACAAATACGGGCTTTTGGTGGATGAAGGATAGTATGATAAGGAAATAGAAAAAAATTGAGTAAAACCGTATTTTTTTCTTTGTCGTTTCTAACTTCTTATATGGCAGAAGTATAAACTTTTTGTGATATGACAATGTACTTCTAATTTTGACACAGAGGAAA
>DJPX01000030.1:0-31420 GCA_002438635.1 Bacteroidales bacterium UBA6401 | reverse complement strand
ATTTACCCTTTTGCAAATTAGTTCTCTTTTTCTCATATTTGTTCTTAACGGCGAAAATAGCTAACTTCACACCCGACGAAAAAGAAAAATACACGGAGGACCAAAAGATGATTTATGATTATCAGAATTGTATAGATTTCGCCGTAGAAAAAGCAGCGAAGAAAGCTGCGAAAGGACAATGATCTTATTCTCCTGCTTCCTTTAGGCGTTCTGCGTTTTCTGCTATTTGAAGCTGATCTATAACCTCTTGGATATCACCATTCATAAATACTGGTAGGTTATACATACTCCAGTTAATGCGATGATCAGTAACTCTTCCCTGCGGATAGTTATATGTGCGAATCTTAGCGGATCTGTCCCCTGTTGAAACCATCGTCTTTCTCTTTGAAGATATTTCATCCAGATATTTCTGGTGTTCAAGATTATACAATCGGGTACGCAATTCTTCGAAAGCACGGTCCTTATTTTTTAACTGGGAACGTTCCTCCTGACATTGAACAACCAACCCTGACGGGATATGAGTAAGTCGAACAGCGGAATATGTAGTGTTTACGCCTTGTCCACCAGGACCAGACGAGCAGAAAAGATCAAGACGAATATCATCCCACTTTAAATCCACATCAAATTCACCAGCCTCCGGGAAAACAGCTACTGATGCAGCTGAAGTTTGAATACGCCCTTGAGTTTCAGTTTGAGGCACTCTCTGCACTCGATGAACTCCCGATTCATATTTCATCGTACCATAAACACCATCGGTAGTGGAACTCAACTTGAAAACTATCTGTTTAAAACCACCTGATGTACCAGGTGTCTGATCTGTCACCTCCAATTTCCAACCTTTGTTTTCCGCAAAGTGCTGATACATTCTAAAAAGATCTCCGGCAAAAATGGCAGCCTCATCACCTCCGGCACCTGCTCGTATTTCAACTATAGCGTTCTTCGAATCGTCAGGATCGGCTGGGATTAGCAGAAGTTTTATTTCCTCCTCCATTTTAGGGACTTTAGGCTCCAACTCAGCGATCTCCTCACGAGCCATCTCCCTTAAGTCGTCGTCTTTCTCATTAACAAGTATATCTTTTGCCGATGCCAGATTGTCAAGGGTCTTCTTGTATTCTAACCCAGCTTTTATAATGGGTTCCAACTGCTTATAATCCTTATTAAGCTGGACATACTTTTTCATATCCGACATCACCTCCGGGCTTGAAAGCTGAGCCTGAAGACTTTGAAATTTATCCTGCAATGAAAGGACTCTATCTAATAACGTGTTTTGTGCCATAGGGCTGCAAATTTAGTAAATTTTCATTAATGCTGAAAATTACTTACAGCAATCCATTAAATAACTTTCAAAAAATGGCAGAAAAAAAACTTCAAATAGTTTTCTCTACTCTATTCCCCGCTTCAACCTATATGACATAGTAAAAAGCAGGAGGATGCGGATTTGATTGGGAAAAAATAAGATAAGTCTAAGGAACAATTTTCTTAGTCTTTTTTAAAAAAAGTAAAATGGACCTTACCATAAGCGCGCTCCTTAAAGAAAAAAGGATGCGAACTAAAATCGTGTCCTGGGCCATGTTCTAGAATAAAATAACACCCGGCATGCAGAATGTCTCGCCCTAACACCTTATCTGGTATGGTTTCCAAACCATCTATGTCGTAAGGAGGATCGGCAAATATAATGTCGAACTTTTCATAACACACGTCTAAAAAATCGAACACATTATCTCTAACGACAGTGATATTGTCAAGTCCAAACCTGCGAGCCTCACGTATTATAAAAGAAGCATTGTCCCTAGACATCTCCACACAATACACTCTACCCACGCCACGAGAGGCAAATTCATAGGAAATAGCGCCAGTACCGCCAAACAAGTCAAGGACCTTTAGATCCTCGAATTCGTACTCGTTATCTAATATATTAAAAAGTGCCTCACGTGCGAAATCCGTGGTAGGTCTAGCCTTGTATCCTACTGGCGGAAGAATAGCCCTTCCCTTTAATCTGCCACCTATAATTCTCATACGCAAAGCTATTCTAAAATTCGAACCGAACGAAAATAGTGATACAATGCAATTCTATCTTGAGAAGACAATTCGCTTAAAAAGCACACCGTGGAAACTTCAGGATTTAGTTGCAAGGACTTCATAGCCAAAAGGACATAATACATTACAGTAACAAAATCCCCAGCAGTATAAGTATTAGAAAGCAGTAGCGTTTTCCCCTGTCCTATAGCCAAACTAAGAACCTTTCCATCCCAATGGCACAAAATCTTGTTGTAATCCGTTAATCTATCTAGACTATTCAAGACCTTTAACAATGCCGGCTCACTTTCCCCTGCATAAACGAAATACGCATCGTAGCGTGGCAAAAAAGCATAATTTACCACGCCATCAGACGCTATATCAACGACTTGTGCGAGATATTCTCTCGCACAAGCTTTAACAAAAAAAGATGATGGGACTAAAACCACTTCTACTCCCAGTTACCAGCATTATTGTTAGGAGCACTCACGCTACCTACTTGAAGGCCCTCATAACGATTCGAATTACGACATTCCGAATCAAGGTTAATTCTTAACTGATTATCCATTCCATAGAGCAGATATCTATAAGGCATACGGGCTTCGAAAAGTGGAACTTTAACACCGGAAACTGTCTTAATAACTGATTCCATCTCTATAGGTCTGCCACCAGAGAACGGAATGGTACGCAAAGAATCGATGCGGAAAGACGCTCTATTTTTGAATAGAGTATCTCGAACAGGAATTTTCTGGTCAACTGAGAAAACCAATTCTTTATCGCCATTATCGTATCTCTGCTTATAGTACTTGTTCAAGTCTGCGCCTCTAAGCCACGGAACTGTTTTACGAATAGCTTTAGTGTGAGCAACAGCGGCCGAGTCATCCTTAGATCCTATCTGAAGTTTAACTATGACATCTCCTGAAGTATAGAAAGTCTTTAGCGAATCGAAGTTATCAGTGTACTTACCATAAACGCTCTTATATGCATTCTGTAGAGTACGAATGTCCTTAAGCCTTTCGATACCCACTTTCTCACGCGCTGCCTTTTCCTTATTGAAATTAACAGGCTGCGAGATGCTGTCCACGAGCAAATATGCAAGTGCGACTATACATACAGGAAGAATGAACCAGGTGACAATTCTATTAAGCACCTTGTTCTGCATAAACTTAAGCCAAGTGTCCTTTGTAACCATTTTTTTATCTTTTATTTTTTGTTATCTATTTCCTATTCCCTCCTAGAGGGTAAAGCTAAAAATTTAAAAACCTTTAAGCCGAGCAAAGTTAGCAAAATCATTTATTAAATGCAATATTCTTATTAAATTTGCACCTATGGAAAAAGGTGGTGAATTAAGTGCGCTTCAATCCCTAATAGAACGCTCTAAACATATATCTGTTATTACTCACGAGCACCCGGATGGGGATGCGGCGGGCAGTAGCGGAGCCTTGGTGCATTACCTTAAGTACATAGGGAAAACCGACATCTCACTAATCCGTGAGCCCCTTGCAGACACAATAGCCTTCATAGATAGGCAAGAGTCTTTATTCGGAGAACAAGCCATTAACGCCATCGAAAAGTCAGACCTGATTTTTTGCTGCGATTTCTGCGTATTGGAAAGATGTGGGCAGCCATACAAAGCTCTAAAGGATTCTCACGCAGTCAAAGTGCTACTAGACCATCACGTCAGGGCAGAAAATGACGAATTCGAATTAGCATTCAGTAGAACAGACATATCATCGGCTTGTGAGATGGTCTATGAGATCCTTCGCGAACTATGCCCAGATGAAAAAAGCCGAAAAGACCTATTTTCGGGGCAGTGCGGGTATTGCCTAATGTGTGGAATGACAACAGACACCAATAATTTTTCCTGTGCCACCTTTCCATCGACCTTCAATATGGCAAGCCAATTACTTTCATACGGTATCGATAGGGATGAAATTATTGCCAATCTTTACAATAACTATAGAGAAAACAGAGTCAGGGCATTTGCAAACTTCCTATCCTCTGATAGATTTACCATAAGAGAAGATGGATTGGCCATTATAAAAGTCAGTGCTTTGGATTGGCATACATTTGGCTTAAAGGAAGGCGAACTTGAAGGCTTGGTAAATGTGCCTCTCTCCATCGGAAAAGTAAAAGTAACGATATATTTTCGAGAAGATGAAATGACAATTCGAGTGTCTATAAGAGCAAAGCGGGGATGGAGTGCCAGGAGAATCGCACAAAAGTACTTCAACGGAGGTGGACATGAATTGGCCTCGGGAGGCAAATTATTTATAGGTAAAGATATACATAGCTTTTCCGAGATAGATAAATATGTAGAAAAGATAGAATTATGAGACATTATACATTATTAGGGTTAGGAATTACATCCCTGCTTTTAGTAGCTTGTGCACAACAACAAGCAGATAAGATCGGCCGGCTTAACAATATGGAATTCGAAGCTTGGGTCGAGATGAATAAAGACAATTCATGGAAAGAAACTGAACTAGGTTCATGGATACTATACATGGATAAAGGCGATGAGGGCAAAAGTGTCAGCTCCATAGAAGATAATCCTTATCTTAGACTAGAATATACGGTTACTGATCTTGACGGGACTATTGTTGAGACCACATCAGAGGCCATTTCCAAAAGACTCGGAGAGTACGACAAACGTAACTACTATGGGCCACTATTCTCTTATCGAGGATCTAACAGCACTTTTGCCGGTATAGAAGAACTCTTTTCCGTAATGGGAATAGGCGGCAAATGCAAAGCCGTAATCCCAGGATGGCTACTTACTAACAGCCGCTACGATACTAAGCAACAATACATTGACGCCATGAGCAGTTCTACTGATGCTAGGATCTATGAATTCTCCATAGTAGAATCAGTCAAAGACACGGAAGAGTGGGAAATGGAATTGCTTAAAAAGACTATGGGAAGTGAATGGGAAGATGCAGATTCTCTTACCACCGGCGTTTACTATGTTCAAGATAAAGCTTCGGACAAGCCAGACACGACCTTCACCTCGACGGCTCAGATCTACATCAACTATATATGCAGAAGGATTGATGGAACAGGGATTGATACCAACATAGCCGATTCTGCAAAAGTATTCGGATGCACAGCTTCCGGCGAGCCTTTGTTAATCAACTGGGGAGAGGAAGCGACAGACCTTACCATGACTTCGGACAAAAGTAAAGTAGTCAAAGGATTTGCCTATGGCATTTTCAACATGAAGCCTCACGAGAAAGGCCGCGTATATATGACCTCAACAAGTGCTTACGGTGCTAGTGGGTCAGGCTCAGCAATACCTGCATACTGCCCTATTTATTTTGAAATAGAAATAGTTGATAAAGATGAATAACGGAGCGCCATTAGAATTAGGTACAGAGAAAATAAGCACCTTGCTTAAGCGTTATGCTATTCCCGGCATTATAGCAATGACAGCATCGTCGCTTTATAACATGGTCGACAGCATCTACATCGGGCATATACCTCAGGTGGGCACGAACGCGATATCGGGATTGGCAATTACCTTCCCAATAATGAACCTAAGTGCAGCAATAGGCACGCTCGTGGGAGTGGGAGCCTCTACGATGACTTCCATACTATTAGGACAAAGGAATTATGATAAAGCCAACAATGTCTTGGCCAATGTAATGACCCTAAATACAATTTTCGGTCTCTCATTCAGTGTTCTCTTTCTTGCATTCCTTGATCCAATACTGCATTTTTTCGGGGCCTCAGATGTAACACTACCCTATGCTCATGACTATATGACCTACATTCTTTTAGGTAATGTAGTAACACATTTATACTTAGGTCTAAATAATTTAATTAGGGCAAGTGGCAATCCTAAGACAGCCATGGGTCTTACCCTTTTTACCGTGATTGCCAATACGATAATGGACCCAATTTTCATCTTCGTATTCGAGATGGGAATAAAGGGTGCTGCCATAGCCACCATACTATGCCAGATGATGGCACTTGCTTACACATTATACTTTTTCTCTAAAAAGGAAAGAATTATTCATTTTAAAAAAGGGGTATATGGATGGGATGGCAAGATAGCCAAAGCCTCACTTTCTATAGGTATGGGACCATTCCTTATGAACTTCGCTAGTTGCATAGTATCACTATTTATTAATCAGCAACTTAAAACTCATGGAGGAGATATAGCCATAGGGGCATACGGAATTGCCAATAGAATCACCTTCTTCTTTTTGATGATCTGTATGGGATTCAACCAAGGTATGCAACCAATTGCAAGTTACAACTGGGGTGCCAAGCAATACTCGCGTGTTAGAAAGGTGTTCTGGCTTACCACTGAATGTGTCACCGTCGTTACGGTGATATGCTTTTTAATATGCTATCTATGTCCTCATGTAGCAGTAAGGTTATTCACAGAAGACCCTATATTAGAGAATCATGCTATCTATGGACTTAAAATAATGAACATGTCCATAGCTTTAATAAGTTTAAATCTTGTGGCGTCAAACCTTTATCAAAATATCGGGATGATAGGCAAAAGTATTTTCCTATCTCTATCAAGGCAACTTTTAATTCTCGTTCCGCTTCTATACATTCTTCCTCTAAGTATGAATGAAGATGGCGTTTGGACTTCATTCCCGATTTCCGACTTTTTATCATTCGTACTTGCTGCTATTCTAATAAGCACTACATTTAGAAAATTCAAAAAATTAAAAGACGGAGAAGATATCGCCTCATACGGCATAAAAATATAACATTATGAAAGACAGACACATAATCATTAACATTGGAAGACAGTTCGGAAGCGGAGGCAAAGCAACCGCAGACGAATTGGGCAGGATACTTGGAATCCCTGTCTATGATGGAGAACTTCTTACTGAAGCGGCAAAAAAGAGTGGCATTAGAAAAGAACTCTTTTCCTCAAGCGATGAAAAACATCGCTTCTGGACTTTTGGCACCGGTCTTGGGGATAATGAATTATTTAAGATTCAAAGCGATACTATAAGAGATATCGCAAGCAAGGGCGATGCTATCTTCGTAGGACGGGCTTCAGATTACGTGCTTAGGGACATGGAGTGCCTAGACATATTCATAAGCGCGCCTCTTGAATTCAGAATTAAAAAGATGATGACAGAGCGAAATCTTAATGAAAGAGAGGCAGAATTACTTATACAAAGAAAAGATAAGGAACGCTCCGAATACTATAACTTCTTTACTTTTACCAATTGGGGCGTCGCGTCGAACTATGACCTATGTATAGATTCGACCATCCTCGGATATACCGGGACGGCCGAATTTATAATTGAGTTCGGAAGGCACACCGGCCTTATCCGATAATTATTTTGCACACATTACAGCGGCAGCGATTGAGTTCAACTTGGTCTCAGCGCTGTCCGCTCTTGACACTAGCAAGCAAGGTGCCGTTGTTCCTACCAACATTCCGCCTTGCTTTACTCCTTTGCAGAGTTTGGAATTAGTCTTCCAGAAGACATTGGCCGATTCAATGTTAGGGAACAAAAGACAATCTGCGTCTCCTGCAACCTCACTTTTAAGCCCCTTTATTTCTGCTGATTCCTTGTCTATAGCTACATCCAGAGCAAGAGGACCATCCCCGATGCATTGGCCCAATTGGCCACGAGATGCCATCATCGAAAGCATTGCACTTTCCATACAAGCCGGCATACTATCCAGCATCTGCTCTGAAGCTGCTATAAAGGCAATCTTAGGAGTATCAATGCCAAATGAGCGAGCTGTATCTCTTAAGAAACAAGCCACCTTAACCTTTTGACGGAATTCTGGTGCAGGAATAACAGCCATGTCACTTATAAACATCAGTTTATGATAATTAGGGTTATCTATTATGCCCACATGACTCAATAGTCCCTTTGCCGGAAGCAAACCTGTTTCCTTATTGAGTATGGCACGAAGGAATTTGTCAGTAGAGCATAGCCCCTTCATTAAAACGTCGCCCTGTTTATCGTGCACCATAGCAACGGCAGTGCTTACTGCTTTTAACTCAACAGGCTCATCCACTATTGTGAACTTGGCGGTGTCAAAACCTTGTTGAGCACAAACAGCTTCTATACGTGACTTGTCTCCGACCAAGATAGCTTCTACGAAACCCATCTGAGCAGCCTTGTAAGCAGCCTCTATACTGTGTTCATCCACGCCCCACGCAACTACGAGTTTGCGGGTAATGCCTTTCTCTTTTAACTCTGTGAAAAGCTCGGAAAAATTACTTATCATATCTCTTTAAACCTTTAGTTAGTCTCATAGTGTCTCTAGCAATCATAAGCTCCTCATCAGTAGGTATCAAAGCCACCTTAGCCGATGACTCTGGAGAGGAAATGATTGCAGCATCGCGAGTTACATCATTAACAGCCTTGTCGATGCGTATTCCCATCCACTCGAAGTTCTTACATACATCTTCACGAAGCCAAGGATTGTTCTCTGCAATTCCAGCGGTAAAGACTATCAAATCCACACCGCCCAACTCTGCTATATATGCGGCAACGAGTTTCGTTATGTCCAACACCAATTTATCTACCACCAGCTGTGAACGGCTATCACCTTGCTCGGCAAAACCTACCACATCACGCATATCTGAACTTTTACCAGACAATCCGATAAAACCGGACTTCTTATTCATTACATCCGTCATCTGGTCAGGAGTAAGATTTTCCTTCTTCATTATATAAGGAACTATATTAGCATCTATAATTCCGCAACGTGTTCCCATTATCATACCCTCAAGAGGAGTAAATCCCATAGAGGTGTCCACGCACTTTCCATTTTTTATGGCAGTTACCGAGCTACCATTACCTATGTGGCAAGTAATTATCCTACTGTTATTTATGTCTATTCCGGCGACCTTGGCCCCTTCATGGCTTACATATTGGTGAGAAGTTCCGTGTGCTCCGTAACGGCGAACCCTGTATTTCTCATAATACTCGTATGGAAGAGCATACATATAATTTTTAGGAGCCATAGTCTGATGAAAAGCAGTATCAAAAACTACCACTTGCGGAACTTTAGGCAATACGGACTGAACTGCGCGTATACCAAGAATATGAGCAGGATTATGTAGAGGTGCAAAATCACAACATATCTTTATCTTCTCCATAACATCCTCATCCACAATCACTGAGCCATTAAAAAAGTCTGCTCCTTGCACTATACGATGGCCTACAGCATCTATTTCATCAAAATGGGAAATTACCCCACAAGTAGGATCTGTAAGCATAGAGAGCACTATCTGCATCCCCTTTGTATGATCTGGAACACTCATACACTTTACTACTGGAGCTTTTCCAGTAGGCTTATGGGTGATCTTACTGTCTGGAAGTGAGATTTTTTCGAGATTACCTTTTGCTAAAAGTGAATAATCTTCTTCACTTCGCATATCTAGAAGCTGGTATTTTATCGACGAGCTTCCACAATTTATAACTAAAATTTTCATATTCTATAGAATTCGTTTTCCGCGCGCAAATTTAGCAAAAAAAGATGTATCTTCGCATTAAACCAAACATAACTATGAAGGATAATAGTCCGCTTCTTATCATATCACTCCCCTTTGCCATCGGGGTTTTCACTTCGCTTTATTTCCCGGCATCGGGAGAAGCATCGCTTCTATACTATGGCACTGCAATAGGTGTGCTTCTATTGGCCGATACCATCTTACTTTTTTATGCCAATACTTACATCAAAGTTATCACAAGTTCGCTACTCTTCTTTTGTGGTATACTGTCAGGGATAGTAGGAAAATGCTGTTTCGAGGGCAGCGGACAGCCCGATTTTATTCTACAATCCTCTCTTGCTCTAAAAAACGCCATTCTAGAACTCCCAATTAAAGATAAAGATGCTAAAGGGTTGATATTGGCTCTCCTATGCGCAGACAGGCAAGAGCTTTCAGCTGAGGTCCGAGCTGTATTTCGGGCAAGTGGCGCATCGCACCTTCTAGCTCTATCAGGGCTTCACCTAGGAATATTGGCCGAAATGACGCGAAAAATGCTTTCGCCCTTAGGAAACAGCCCTGCGATGAAAATCATAAAAAGTGTGCTAATAATATCTTGCAGCGGATTTTACACATTCATCTGCGGAGCCAGTCCTTCCCTTGTGCGTGCTTTCCTGTTTATAAGTTTTTCCAATATCAATAGTCTGCTTCCATCTAGGAAAGCCCCTGCTGTAAACTGCCTGCTAACTTCTTGTCTAATACAACTCTCGCTATCTCCGAAAGTAATAGAAAGTATCTCTTTTCAATTATCCTACCTCGCTTGTACCGGCATAATATTACTATACAGGCCTTTGGCAAATTGGTATCCCATACAAAAGGGGCTTGTCTTTAGAGTATGGAAATCTCTGGCGATGTCACTTAGTTGCCAATTGTTTACTGCACCTTTAGTCGCCTACAAGTTTAAAGTCCTGCCTAAATATTTTCTACTGACAAATTTATTCGCTATTCCTATTTGCGAAGCCTTAATATATCTTAGCGTATTAAGCATATTAACAAGCGCCCTAGGAATATGTCCTGGAGCGCTCATAAACGTCACACAAAGATGTGCTCTTCTATTGATAAATCTTTTAGAAAAGATATCAGCTATTCCTTAATGCATCGGATTTGTGCCGCAAAATCTGTCTTACTTACATCACCCCATTCAAGGACCTTAGGTGTAGAAACAAAAATATATTTACATACCGGATTGCCATTATCGTCTGCCCAATAAAAAGCATAATCATTAAATCCCGTAAAACTATACTCTTTATCTATCAGGGTAGCATAACCGAAAGGCATTATATAGAGTTTATACTTATTTGTTTTCTTAACTTCAGGCCAGAATTCCCATAATCTTTCACCATTATAATAGGCATCGCACATCATGTCGCCAGATATTCCACCTAAACTATCCCATTCTGAAACTGTAGGAATTCGCCACCCTTCAGGACACGCCTTTATAGCATCCTCCCAAGTATAAAATCCACCCATAATGTCATCCGTAGCCTTTACGCTATAATATGAACTTCCTAATAGATATTTCCCATCCTCATCTTTCTGATAGTATGCTAGGTTCTCGGCTAACCACGACTTTCCGTTTATTGTGGTAATGCGATATCTTTTAGAATCACGAGCATCTACTATTTGAGGCAAATCCTTGCGATCACATTCGGTGAGAGATTTTTGACTTACGACTGTAGTAGTTAACTTTTTAGTTTTAGTATAATAACCTTTTGCCTCTGCCGTAGCCGTAATCGTGTATTCCCCTACTATATCCGGAATCGTAACCGAATAGGTGTCAATAGTATCCTTTACATTATCTTCCGAATTCTTATATGTGTACACGCGGACAACTTCCGCATCAGTTTCACTGTCAGGCACTTCCACTCCAGAAGACTTAAAAATGAACTGATCACCAGGATTTACAAAAACAGGGAGTTCCACCCCTACACTTAAATCACCTGACAAAGATTTATAAGTCGTCGTACTATCTTCATCTTTCTTACACGAGGCATATACAAGAGCCCCCAAGGCCAAAGCCGCTACTACCTTTATATACTTCATCTCTACTTTAAATAAAATATCCTACAAAGATGCATATTTTAGAGGAAAAAAACCCTATTTTTGTACAAATACTTTGCCGTTATGGGAAAAACACATGCTCTTTCAATCATATTATTAGGCGCCCTTTTATTTTCAGCCTGCCACAAAGAACCTTATTTTCAATTTCAAGGACCGGCACAAGGAGACATCTACCGCGTCAAGTACAAAGGCGCAAGTATAAAACCAGCAGAGCTTCAAATAAAAGTAGACAGCCTGCTCACCGAAATAGACAATACTCTATCCGGATATAACTCGCATTCTCTTTTAAGCCAATTCAATTCGGGGGACTCCATTATTCTTTCTCCTATGTTCTTCGACCTATACGAATTATCATACGATATGTGGGAACGCTCGGAAGGAGCATTTGACGTGGCATGCGGACCCTTATTTGACCTCTGGGGTTTCGGATTCAAAGCATCTTCCGATCCGACCGAAGAACAAATCAAAGAGTGCCTTGGTGCATGCGGCACAGCAAGACTTAAAAAACCATCGGAACTAAAATCCCTTATAGGGGAAAAAATCCGTAGCACAGACCTCCTTCGCAAGGGGGAAAACGCTCCTCCACAGCTTAACTTTAATGCTATCGCTCAAGGATATAGCTGTGATGCTGTGGCAGATCTTCTAAAAAAATATGGCGTAAAAGATATGTTAGTCGACATAGGAGAAATCTACTGCTGTGGCAATGGCCCCAGCGGACTTGGCTGGACTATTGCCGTAGATAATCCGGTGGATGGAAACAACACCCCGGGAGCCGACATAAAAGAAATCTGGAATTCAGAAGGTCAAGCACTAGGCGTGGTAACTTCAGGAAACTATAGAAAATTCTATATCAAAGATGGGAAAAAATACTCCCACACCATAGATCCTCGTACGGGGTATCCTGTTTCACATTCACTCTTAAGTGCCACAGTAACAGCGCCAAATGCTAGCGAAGCCGATGCTCTTGCTACCTTTTTTATGGTAATTGGAAAAGAGGAGTCTATCGAATATTTGTGCGATCATCCACATATACACGCTTTTCTGATAAGTGAAGACGGAGTGTGGAAAAACTGGTAGATACTAAGAAGCTGTTTTGAAATGCTTCTAAAGCGAGATAACGTGGTCTGCAAGGTCTGCCACAGCCACCCTATGAGTAATGCATATAATAGTCTTCGAGTGGTAATACCTTTCGTGAAGTCGCTCAAGGACAGTCATCTCCGTTGCAGGATCCAATGCTGAAGTAGACTCATCTAAAATAAGAATACCACCATCGTGCAATAAAGCACGGGCTATGGCTATACGTTGGCATTGGCCCTCACTAAGACCCTTTCCTACCTCACTGCACTGGGTGTCGATGCCTAAAGGCAGGTCGAAAACGAAGTCTGCAGCAGCGCAATGCAGCACATCTGCCAATTCTTCTTCAGTGGCATTAGGCCTGGCGAGTAGCAAATTCTCCTTTATCGTCCCACTTAAAAGGGAATTTCCCTGAGGAACATACATAAAATTACCTCTCGTATCCATACCCACAGGTATATTCTCTTTCTTATTCGAAATGGTAATACTTCCTGAATTAGGTTTTAGAACTCCCAAAATTAAAGCCGCTAAAGTACTCTTCCCCTTTCCCGTAGGCCCACATACGGCAGTAAGTTCACCCGACTCAAAATCACAGGAAAAATCATCAAATACCTTTGTTCCATTCTCATAGGAAAAGCACAAGTTCTTAACTGAAACAGAAAGAGCCCCACTTAAAATTCTCTGCCCCTGAGTGGCATCGTTTTTCATTTCATCAATATCCAAAAGCCTCTCCTCTGAAGAAAGAGCCTTTATAAAAGCAGGAATATATGATGCCAATGAAGCGACCGGCCTTTGTACCTGACCAACTAATTGAAGAAAAGCCACCATAAGTCCGTATGTCACACTTCCATCACGCAAACCATAAACGCCCCACAGAAAAGCCGTTAAATAGCCTGCGGAAAATCCTGCCTGCATAAAAAAACGGGAAATGGCGGAGTAGTCCAAGCGTGTTCGAGTCTTTGACAGTTCGTCGTACTGTAGTTTGTCCAACTTATCTCCTACCATCTTCTCTGCGCCAAGCGTCTTTATAAGAATACGGCTCTGAAGATGTTCCTGGATGTGGCCCTGTATTCGCCCATCAAGAGTTCTGATATCAGAAGATAATGCCCTTAATTTCTTGAAATACAAACGTGCCGCTACCACAGCGACTGGCATTATCCATATTATTATCCAGGCTAGTTTACTTGAAAAGATAAAAAGCATCGTGGCTGCAGCAATAAGCTGTACGATGGTAACCACCGCTGAAGGCAAACTTACACACAAAAACTCACTTACGACCCGTATATCTTCCTCCAATCTATTAACCACATCGGCGCTGTGATATTTATCCCTTCCATTCCAACTGCTACTTAAAGCCTTGTCAAATGCCCTCTTTCTAATATCCAGTTTAGCCTTTACACTTACCTCCCCTTCTATCCTTTTAGAAAAAATTCTAAACCCTATTTGTGCCACCATCAAGATGACCATTATAAAGACATTTCGATTTAAAGAAGCATCCAAAAGCCCTGTAGCGATATCTACCACTCGCTTACTGTACCATACAAACGCCAGCGAACAGGCAGCCTCCAAAAGGTACACGAAACTACATCCGAGAACTCTCGGGAGAATAGGGCGCAGTAACTTAACAAGCCCGTTAAGACAAACTTTAAAATCCTTCATCAATCGACTATTACTCCGATTTCGATCCATTTATCCAAAAGGGCACGAGCATCCGAAAGTGCAATCTTCCTATCTATTTCATACTCTTCCACCAAAAGATCGGCAAGCGTATCAAGATCAAAATCACGTCCACTAACGGACTTCCACAAAAAGGCCGCAGAGCCATTAAGTGAAAGCATTTTATTAAAATTCACCAGTCTAGCGTCCTCCGGAACGACTACATATTCCCCACAAATTTCTCTTAATTTAAAACCATCTGCTATCTTCATAATTGTTATTGTGTTATTTCTTTCTTATTTTCAATACAATAAGTCTTCTGTATACGGCCAACACCACACGCCTTATCAGATACGGCTGAGCATTCCAAAACTTTACACGAGTCCGATACAAGGAGCTTGATACATCAACCGGGCGCTTCCCATTTTTCAGCACCTCCACCACCTTTCCCTTCACATCGGAGAGTGCACATATTTCAGTTCCTTTCAAATTCCCATCGCCCTTAAGTACCACACTCTTTCCTTCAATCTTTTGAACGCGGTGAAGGACATATTCGCCATTTGGTAACTTTGAGAGTACAGCATCGCCTACACCCCACCATGTTTGGGCCAATTTCACACTATCCCTATCCCCCACTATAAAAGGTAACATAGAGCATCCCTTTACCTCTATAACTACAGTTTTACCTTGAGAGAGCAGTTCACAAACATTGGCAAACAATATTCTGTTTGGTACTACAAAACTCATCCTTTAACTCCATTATAACATACCAGCGCTGCCTGTGCGTCAGGAAGGCACTCGAGAGTAAAACAGTGTACTTTTTTTACGACCCCGCATAGCGTAGTATGCAGATCATCAGCCATCTTGGCATCGAACTTAATCCCAGAAGTAGATGAATAGACTAGAGCATACGCGCTGACAGTTCCTAAAGGCGTAATTTTATCATACAGAGCTCTTCTTATCTCTACCATCGCCCCTACCGGATAGGACTCATTATGATAACAAGCCGTCTTGCCACTCCAAGGCGAGCCATACACCATAACAGTGCCATCCGAGAGCACTCTTACGATAGGATTATCGTCGTTGAGCAAGTGACTTCCGGGGATATTTTTCAGCCACATCCGAGAATGGGTGCTTTTCCCTGTCCCACTTTTCGCTAAAAAAAGATATGCCTTACCTCCATTTTCAATAACAGAGGCGTGCATCTCTAATGTAGCTAAGCCGGATGTTCTAAAAGCATATTGCAGCATCAAAGCGTTATTCAGTGCGAATAGAGACTGGGTCTCATCCAATATTTGAAGCATTGAGTGCGTGAATGATTCGTTCATCCATAAACGCATAGACACTTTCATATCGGAAGTGGGGGAAGATTCGAAAAGCCAATTCACCCCACTTTTATATATAACAATTTTAGTCTCTCCCGGCTCAGTCGGCTGGTCATAATATAGAACTCTTTCGCCCTCATCCAGTTCGTTCACTACATTCAGTTCGAAAATCGCTCCATTATTATTCTTAACAGCAAAAGGGTCATATTGACCCATCAAGCCCCATAATGGACTTTCATCAGGAATAATGACCCTAAAAATATGTCCTGCTACTGAAAATTCTCTTTGCATATCTTTCAAAGATACAAAGAATTCTCGTAATTATCTCACTCTCATCGCACGCAATGAGTTCAAAATGGCAATAACTGTTACGCCGACATCCGCAAATACAGCCTCCCACATATTTGCTACGCCCAAAGCACCTAATATTAAGAAAAGCACCTTCACTCCTATTGCAAACACTATATTCTGCTTTACTATTCGCATAGTCTTTCTAGCAATCTTAATGGCACACGCAATCTTCAACGGGTTATCATCCATAAGAACTATATCTGAAGCCTCGATGGCGGCATCACTTCCAACTCCTCCCATAGCAAATCCAATATCTGCCAATTTTAACACCGGAGCATCATTTATCCCATCTCCTGCGAAGGCCAACACGCCGTCAGGATCATCGTTTTTCATCTGCTTAACCCGCTCAACCTTATCTACTGGCAATAAAGCCGCATGATACTCGTCTATCTTTAAGTTTAAAGCCACTTCGCCAGCCACTTCATCTTTATCCCCGGTAAGCATTACTGTTCTACGAACGCCAAGTGATTTTAACTGAGCGATAGCCTCTTTCGATTGAGACTTAATAGAATCCGATACCACAATACATCCCATATATTTCCCTTCACAAGCTACATAAACGATGGTGCCTATTTTTGAAATAGCATCGGGAGTTACGCCAGCGCGGCGCATCAACTTTTCATTACCTACGTAAACATTCTCGCCATCCACCTTGGCACAAACACCTTCTCCGGAAAAATCTATTACATCACTAACTCTCGAGGTGTCAAGATCTTCCGTACATGACTGGCGAAGTGAAACGGCTACTGGATGAGTAGAAAAGCTTTCTGCAAGTGATGCCTTCTGTAATAATTCTTCCTTAGAATAACCGCTAGCCGGTTCTATATCACTAACTGAAAATTGGCCTTTAGTCAAAGTCCCCGTCTTGTCGAAGACCATAGTTCTCACCTTGGCCAATGTCTCCATATAATTGGCCCCTTTAACCAGTATACCCTTTCTCGAAGCCCCACCTATACCTGCAAAAAAAGTAAGAGGGATAGAAATCACAAGGGCGCATGGACAAGAAATGACCAAGAAAATCAATGCTCTATGAAACCATTCAGCCCAAGCGCCTCCCATTAGAAGAGGTGGTAATACGGCCAACAATACAGCTGAGCCCACCACCACTGGAGTATATATTCTGGCAAACTTGGTTATGAATTTTTCAGTTTTCGCCTTTCCGTTATCGGCATTTTCAACAAGTTCAAGGATTTTCGAAACAGTCGACTCTCCGAAAGTATTCGTTGTACGCACATGTAAAAGCCCTGTCATATTAAGGCTGCCGCTTAATACCGAATCTCCTACAATAACCTCACGCGGAAGACTTTCTCCTGTTAATGCGGATGTGTCCAGAGCGGACTCTCCCGAACATATCACTCCATCGATAGGTATTTTTTCTCCAGGCTTCACTACGATTTCACTGCCAACCGGGACTTCTGATGGTGATACTTTTTCTATCGACTCCCCTTTTACAAGATTGGCATAATCGGGACGGATGTCCATAAGAGAGGAAATAGATGAGCGGCTTCTGCTCACCGCAATGTCAGAAAACAACTCTCCTACTTGATAAAAAAGCATTACAGCCACCGCTTCCGGATACTCTCCTGTGGCGAACGCTCCTATCGTGGCTGCAGCCATAAGAAAGTGCTCATCGAGCAATTCCCCGTGAAAAATACTTTTTAAGGCATCATACACCACATCGGCCCCGGCGACAAGATAAGCGGCTACGCATAACCATAAACGAACAAGGTTAGAAATTGGCAAGAAAAACACGATAATCATCATCAGAACCACCATGATGATACGCACTAACATAATCTTTTGCTCCTTCTCCATAATAATTAAATCTATTTAATCATACCCACCATTTCCCCTCTAACTTCAAATAATGACCAGCATCATCTTTCTTTCTGTCTATACTCTCGAAAAACAAAGATAAATCCGAAGCTGTTTTTCACTATTTATTGGCGAAGAAATAGTTTATGTATTCTGTCTTCAAAAACAGATGCAAATTTATTCTAAAGAAGGTGCAACTCGGTTGCAATAATTAATTAGAAATTTTTCGGCAGTGCGGACAAAGTCCTTTAAGCAGATACTCCACTTCGTGAAGTTCAAAACCCTGCGGATAATTGACTATCGGTATATGGATGTCTTCAAAACAATATGTCTTGTGACACTTCTCACAATAAAAATGACAATGCAATTCCTCCACCCCGCATTCATGATCGTTATGACAATAACAATACTTCGTGGAGCCACTGCCATCCTCCGTCTCGTGAACAAGATGGTGCTCAGAGAAAAGAATCAAAGTCCTGAAAATACTGGACTTATCTACACTTTCGAGTTCTGTTTCTAAATCGTTTAGGCTAAAAGTGTCACTGTACTTGGATATAGACTTCAAGACAAGTATCCTTACCGGTGTAGGACGGATACCATGCCTTGAAAGTACATCTCCATATTTATCTTGTATATCGGCAGACATTTTTAATTAAATTATGGCCTAGGTCCCCTTGGTCCAGGACCGCCAGGACCACGCATGCCGCCATTATTACCACCGAAATTACCGAACCTATAAGTCAATGACAATATAAGATATCTACCTAAAGTATTATTCTTTGACTCTGTATGATAGTTAGCAGTATCGGTTACAGTCAAATTCTTTGCCTGACCCAATATATCATATCCCTTGACAGAAAGCGTCATTTTATTATTCAAAAGTGACTTTTGTAGTTCAAGGTTCAACACATACTCCGATGGCTGAGCAGTAGAATAACCGTTATACCAGTTATAATTAAACTCGCCCTTGGCACTTAATCCAACTAAATCCCAAGTCCATGTAGCAGTAGTACGAATCTGATTATTAAAAGTAGTGGTATGGTCCTTTACATCTTCTATCGAATACCTACTGGAATTGATCCTTGTACGACCGGATAGTTCGAGTTCAAGTGCATCATTTCTGTATTTGCCTGAAAGCCTTTCAGTAAAATTGAATGATTGCGTCCCGTTTTCCACCAATTTCGATTTAATAACGGCATAGTCTCCAAAGAACTTGTCATAATCAAGAGAACCATCCGATTTAAGATAATCAGAAGTGTTGATGTCAGTACCTACATAGTTAGATGAACTGCTCCAAGAGAACCGACTCATATTCATAATAGTAAAGCCAGAACGCTTGATAGGAAGATTCATATAGATATTGAAATCGGCCGAGAAATTTGACTTTCCATTTACAGGCATGGTGTAAGCTATACCATTAGTGTACCACGATGCATTAACTATAGGATTATCATTATATGTGGCCCCCCAGCGAGCATTTACCGAAGCATAACTCTGCTTGTTATTATACCTAACATCACCTCTAAGCCCATGACTAAAATAAGGAGAAAGGTTAGGATTACCGAATGAAACCGAAAGAGGGTTGGAATTATCAGCAACGGTTATCAATTGAGAAGTCCCCGGCTGAACACTACGCCCAAAATAAAAGGTTCTAAAACTGCCGTTTTCCCCAATATCGAAATGCATCATGGCATTAGGAGCCCAATTTATGCGATACATAGTTGTATCTACTTTATAATCGGCGGCAGATGCTGTATAATTATGGGTCTTTGTAGGCTTCGCAGACATACCCACCTGAACTCTAAATCCATCCCCTTGATAAAGGGCATTTACCCCAATCTCTTGATTAATATAATCATTTACTATGCTATTGGAATAATTGGCTGCTACCTCTCCTGTCTCCACATCGATAGTGGTCTTATCAGATTCTGAACGATTCCAGCTATACGAATAGTTGGCCTCCATATAGAAGTTACCTCCTAGAGGTTGTGTAAAAGTGGCATTTCCCCATAGGCTGTATGAATTTTGATCCTGTTTATAACTCTGATTCACAGAAGTTATATCGTCATCTACACTACCATTTCCAAATACAGTCGTAGTAGAAGTATTATATCCATTAAGATTATTCGTACTTATACTATAATTTCCCATGATAGTCATAGTCTGACCCGGCATCCAAAGCCTTTGACGCAGAAGGGCAAATCCCTGAGTGCTAAGGTTTTTATTATCTCCATAGTTCGATTTTTCACTGGAGTTAGTATTGTGCGTATTACCATCTGAAGTATAATATGTCTTAGTAAAATCTGTGCTACTTTCCGAGAAATTACCCTTTCCGAAGTTAATCTGAGGCTGGAAAATAATAGAAGTGTTATCTGAGAATTTATGTTCAAGCCTCATCCCAAATCTGTGTCCACCAGAATAAGATGAACTGATACCTTTAGAATTATATAGCAAATTTGAATCCTCCAGATAAGTAGTCTTAGTAGACTCCTCCTCTACATTTCTATCAGTGGAATTATATACATATTCCCCTCCCAAACTCATCTTGTCATCGAAAAGATTAGACGCTGCACTGAGTCCTGTCATAAAGGAAGTGGTGATACCATTACCGCGACCCCAGCCTCCTTGGCCACGGCCCATTCCACCGCCTCGAATATTGCCCATCATCTCACCGGAGAGATCACGAAAAGCGCGGTCATTGGTATTATTGGCATTAAGAATAAAAGCCAACTGTGTTTTTTCTGTGAATTTACCGGCAAAGGCAAGCCCTTGATAGCGATAGTCTCCTTTCGTATCAGTACTTGGCACATCGTGTCCACCGCCTGCTGAAGCGTTACCGAAAGTACCATTCATCATTCCCGGCTTAACAGATAGATCTATTATGGTTTCTTCTTCCCCATCATCTATACCAGTAAACTGTGCTTGATCCGATTTCTTCTCTATAACCTTAACCTTATCCACTATCTTAGCCGGCAGATTTTTCGATGCCAATTGAGGATCGTCCATAAAGAACGTCTTGCCATCTATGGTGATTTTATCTATACTTCTACCATTATGAGTAATACTTCCATCCTCAGAAATTTCAATACCCGGGATTTTCTTTAACAAATCTTCAAGTACATCATTTTCCGTCGTCTTTACCGATGATGTCGTAAAAGAAATCGTGTCGGATTTCATCTGAATAGGATTACCGACGGCTGACACCTTCGCGGCTGCAAGCTGTTCCTCATCAGGTATGAGTTTTAATTCACCTAGGTCAACATCTTTATCTTTTACCTCGAATGTCTTTTCGAAAACTTTATATCCGAGCAATTCCGCCTTAATAACATACTTTCCTGGTTTAATTTCCGAAATACTGAGTACGCCATTCTCATCTGAAAGCGCATAGGCCGTAGGCTTATCTGCACCCGGTTGTGCCACAACAGCCGTTACAAAAGAAAGCGCTTCTTCTGTGGAATTGTCCTTTATTACCGCCTTTACACTATAACGGGACTGTGCGGACATTCCCACACAAAGAAAAAGACCGAATAAAGTCAAACAGGATTTAAGGTTTAATCTTTTCATACACATTATTTTATTCTCTCCGGGTGTTCCGCCATGAATTTTTCCCAAGAAAAAGAACTTTTTACACTAGAGAACGGACTTCCCTCCTCATAGTAGTGGCAAAGTGCAATAGCCAAGGCATCCGTAGAATCGAGCGGGTAATCAACAAGTTTAATGCCAAGAGTTTTCTGCACCATCAAGCCCACCTGTTCTTTGGAAGCGGCGCCATTGCCACAAATAGCGATTTTAGCCTTTCGTGGAGCATATTCCGTTATCGTCAAGCCCTTTTCATAAGCTGTTGCCAATGCTACTCCCTGCGCCCGGCCCAACTTAAAAATAACTTGGGCATTCTTTCCCAAGAAAGGAGATTCTATCGCAAGACAATCAGGATGATAGTTATCGCAAACGCCGCTAACGAACTCCCTTATCGATGCAAGCTTAGCGTATGAGTCTTTTTCTTTTCTCATATCCAACACTCCAGCATCAACGAATTCTGGCTTTCCTTTTTCGTTAACACGAACAATCCCGAAACCAAACAGATTAGTTCCGGGATCTATTCCAAGTATAATCCTTTTTTTCAACTTAGTCAATCTTATCAAATCCAGTATAAGGACGAAGCACCTCAGGGATTATAATTCCATCCGGAGTCTGATTATCTTCCAAAAGTGCCGCAACCACACGAGGGAGAGCAAGTGAACTTCCATTTAGAGTATGCGCCAATTGAGTTTTCCCTTCTTCGTCACGATATCTTAAGTGTAGTCGATTAGCCTGATATGTTTCGAAATTACTTACTGAAGAAATCTCAAGCCATCTTCCCTGAGCAGCGCTCCATAATTCAAAGTCATAAGTTATGGCAGAAGTGAAAGACAAATCACCACCGCAAAGACGAAGTATCCTATATTTAAGACCTAGTTTATTAACCAGTTTTTCCACATGCGCAACCATCTCGTCTAGCGCGGCATAACTATTTTCAGGTTTTTCCACACGCACGATTTCCACCTTGTCGAATTGATGTAAACGATTAAGTCCGCGTACATCCTTTCCATAAGACCCTGCTTCGCGACGAAAACAAGGCGTATAGGCTGTCAATTTCTGAGGCAATTCGTTAGGCTGAAGAATGACATCCCTGAAAATATTGGTTACCGGCACTTCAGCTGTAGGAACCAGGTAAAAATCGTCAAGATTAACGTGGTACATTTGACCTTCCTTATCCGGAAGCTGACCTGTTCCAAAACCGGATTCCTTATTCACGACAACAGGAGGTTCCACTTCCCTGTATCCTGCCTCTGTGTTACAATCCAAGAAGAAATTGATGAGGGCTCTCTGCAATTTAGCACCTTTCCCTTTATAAACCGGAAATCCGGCACCGGTAATCTTAACACCGAGATCAAAATCTATGATATCATATTTCTTAGCCAACTCCCAATGTGGTAAAGCCCCTTCCGGTAGTTTAACCTCCGGGCCACCCATTTTAACTACCAAGTTATCATTTGAATCCTTTCCTTCTGGGACCAAATCGCAAGGCATATTAGGCAGTAGCACCAAATTATCTTCCAATTCCTTAGAAGCCAGTTCCATACGTGCAAGCAAATCATTTGACTTAGCTTTTATGGTTGCGACTTCATTTTTCACTTCCTCTGCTTCGTCTTTTAGGCCCTGTTTCATAAGAGAGCCTATCTGCGCAGCTTTCTGTTTCTGAATGGAAAGCAAGGCATCACTTTCAGTTTGAAGTGAGCGGCGCAAGGAATCCAATTCTAGCACCTTATCCACTATGGGTTTAGCATCGAAATTCTTAACCTTTAGTTTTGCAATCACCCTCTGTGGGTCATCGCGAAGTGTTTTAAGTGTCAACATATCATTATTATTTTTATTTCAAAAATGAAAAAGGACCCACACTCCTATCTCGAAGAGTGTGAGTCCATTAATTTCAACTCCCCCGAGATTAGTTCTCAAAAGGAACGACCGACACGTATGATTTATTTTCTCTCTTACGAGTGAAAATTACCGTACCATCTACAAGTGCGTAAAGAGTATGATCTTTACCCATTCCTACATTTTTGTCTGGATTATGAACCGTACCTCTCTGGCGAACTATGATGTTACCAGCTTTTACAGTTTCACCACCGAACTTCTTGAGTCCAAGACGCTTGCTTTGTGACTCACGACCGTTCTTTGAACTTGATTGACCTTTCTTGTGTGCCATAATTCAATTTCGTTTTAATTAAGCGAGTACAATCTCAGCGATCTGAATCTTTGAGAGTTTCTGACGATGTCCGTTGCACTTATCAAATCCTTTGCGACGGATTTTCTTAAATACCAAAACTTTATCAGCTCTGGCGTCATCTGCGAGCACTGTAGCCTTAACGACTGCGCCCTTTACATAAGGAGCTCCTACTTCGACCTTTCCCTCATTATCTACGAGAAGGACCTTATCGAACTCCACTGCAGCACCCTTTGCCTCCGGAAGACGGTTGCAAAAGATCTCATTGCCTGCTTCAACTTTGAACTGCTGACCAGCAATATCAACAATAGCGTACATAAAAAACTTTATTAAAAGTTTCGACCGCAAGCGGATCTCTTCTGGAGAACTCTTATGGAGCTTAACGGCCATAAAATCGGACCGCAAATATAAGAAAACTCTTTCAATCTTCAAATAAAATTAGATATCTCATTTGCAGACTCTCAAAAAAATTCTATTCAACAGGTTTTACTATTCTAAATCCGTATCTTTCGCCCTGCGTAGGAGAAGTAGACATTCCCTCCCTAGCAGCACAGCGACACTGGGCTGGTGATGTAGCAAAACTTCCGCCTTTCACTACCCTCAACTCATCACTAGTCGTATCCGGACCTACTGGGTCAGTAACTTCCGAAGTGCCTAAATCGTATACAAAATAATCTGCGCACCATTCATATACATTTCCGTGCATATCATACAATCCATACGCATTAGGCTGATACGAGCCTACCTCAGTAGTTTTACGTGGAGGATTACCACCGACAAAGGTTGTTCCACCATTGCCATCTTTATAATCATATTCATTGGTAGACATATAATTCGCCATCTCGCCAGTTAGACGCTTTCCGTCACCTAGTCCGAACGGCAGGTCATTCAATCCGCCACGACAAGCATATTCCCATTGAGCCTCGGTCGGAAGCGAGCCTTCAGCCCATTGAGCAAACTCAGAAGCCCCATACCAAGTTACATTGATAACAGGGAAATTTTCATATCCGGCAACAGGAACCCATGTTTCAGTAGTCGAATCATAATGAAGCCCCCAGTCAGTCGAATTAGAGCTGGCATATAATAGAACGGTTTGTGTAGAAGTTGATTTTCCATCCGACTTAACTCCAGTATCATTCAAAAATGCAGCATACTGCGCATTTGTTACCTCGTATGTTCCCATTTGAAAAGCTTTGGTAATAGTCACCTTATGGCGAGTCTCATTATAAAGCCTACGTGGCTCCTTCGGCAGTTCACCTGTCTTACCATCCGGACTTCCCATATAAAATGTTCCTGCTGGAATGGTCACAAATTCCATTTTAATTTTCTGCTCATCTTCATAAACCATAATATCACACTCCCCATAATGAGCTTGTGGCCACAAGGTTGATTTAGCAGTAATTTTAGTATTGCCCTTGGACTTGGCTTCAACTATACCAGTTTCTCCAACCACAGCTACAGACTCATCACTGCTTGCCCAGACAATCATATCATCGTTGTCTACTGGTGTAACTGAAATTAGAACTTGATATGTTTCGCCAACCTTCAAAGACTTAGAAACCTCTTCACAAATGATGTAATCGATAGGTCTAGGCTTCGCCGTCACGGTGCAAATCTGAGTCTTACCACCTACAGCCACCTTGATCTCTGCAACGCCTTCTTTTGCAACGGCACGCACCACACCATCTTGACCGACAGTGGCTATGTTATCATCACTACTGCTCCACTCAAAAGGGTAATTTTCTTCCAACGCAGCCTCCGGGCTTATTCTAGCCTTGAGTTTAACCTCTTTTGTTCGAATCAAATCAAAAGCCGTCACTGCCGTATTTGTTTCGTCATCCGCGTATGATATTACAATTTCCTCTACAGGAACTGCTGTAACATCAAAACTACATACAGCAGTCTTACCACCGGCCTGGGCACTGACATTAGCTTTACCTATAGCCAAAGCCTTTACCAGACCTGTCTCGTCAACCGTAGCCACAGATTCGTTATCACTTGACCAAGTAACAGTCTTCTCTATGGCATTTTCCGGGAGGACTTCTGCGGTTAATTGAATCTCGTCACCTCTCACCAGTGAAACCTCACTATAGTTTAGATTTACTTTAGATACAGATCTATCCTCTTCTTCCTTTTGACAAGCTGCAGATGTCACAATCATAGTCAATAAAAAAACCAATGCTCGCAACGAATAAAACTTGCTGAACTTGCCGGTCATTCCCACATTTTGTAGAAATGATAATTTTCCTACACGACCTTGTCGTGTGGATAATTTTTTGTAGCTTCTCATATTGTATATAAACTTAAGTTTTGGTAGTAATGTTCGCTATAATGTTATGCTTTCGATGTTATGACGCCAGTGAGATTACGATTCGCAACAAAACGCCTTAATTCAATGATAATCACTATAAAAAGAAACAATACACTACTATCTAACTGACTACAAAAATATACAAATTGTCCCTATATGCAAATATTTTAATTACTATTTTTTCAAAAAAATTTCTATATTTCTCTTTCTATGATTTCGAGACACATACGACCATTATGGTAGGGACACTTCCAAAAACCGGCAATATCATCTGTGGTATTCGGCGTCCCATCCGGAAGAACGCTCCAATACCATTCTCCTTGCGGACGAATTATATACTTTTTAATAAACTTCCACTCATTATCGGCAGCCTCCATCCATTTAAGCAGACCGGTCCTTTGATATTGAGCAACACAGCCAACCACAGTCTCGGCCTGAACCCACCAATGGCGTTCACCATCTTTAAGCCCCTTTGTTGGGTCATATTCGTAAATCATCCCATTTTCAGGCGAAAAGCCCTCCATAGCAGCGGTGGCTACCTTATTGCAGACGAGTTCAACCTTTGCACATAATTTCTCATCTCCTAACACTTCTGCTGCCTCATCGAGTAACCAAGAAGCCTCTATATCGTGCCCATAAGAAACTGCAGTAGAATGTGGGGTCCAATCATCGCCGAAGAACAAGCCAAGATGTCCATCGTGGCAAATAATCTTGTCCATGAATATATTAATGAGATTTTCGAGTCTATCGTGCAGTACTTTATCTTTCCATACTCTATATAGATTAGTATATCCTTCAAGTATATGCAAATGGGTGTTCATGGTTTTCGAATCATTCTGATCCTTGTCAGAAAGACGCATATCTGCTATTTGCCCCCAATCGCGAGTGCACGCCTCGATATATCCGTTATTAACGGCATCGTAACTATGCCTCTCTATACTCTTATAAAATGACTTTGCCAACGAAAGCGCTGACTCATTCCCAGTAGCCCTATAATACTCCGAAAGAGCATAAATCGCAAAAGAGATAGCATAAAACTGCTTTTTAGTATCCTTAGGCTCGCCTTTTTCGGTAAGGCTCCAATATACACCACCATACTCCTTATCTGTAAAATGATTACAGATTTCATTATAGGCCCTTGTAGCAATGTCAAGATACTGAGGATTATGCAAAACCCTATACGCAGAAGCAAAAGTCCAAAGAATACGCGAATTAAGGATTGCTCCTTTCTCCGCGCCATGAACGATCACGCCTTTACCATTCATTCTTCCATAAAACCCTCCTGCTGGGTCTACCATCTTATGCATCCAAAAAGGAAGAATATCTCCTTCCAATTCTTTAATTATTGATTCTCTATTCATATTAGACGAAATTTATCCAATTACTTCGACACTTGAAAGAACGCATCGGAAAGATGCTAAAAAAAGCATTATAATTGTCAAAATTATATTTGTTTGCCTACACGTATGTGCGTAATTTTGCATAGAACAAAAGTCCAATTAATTAAACGCGCTAGAACAACAATTAGAATGAACAATAGTAAAATCTCGCTTAAGGAAAAAATAGGATACGGACTGGGGGATATGTCGTCTTCGATGTTTTGGAAAATCTTTTCCTACTATCTCCCTTTCTTTTATAGTAATATTTTCGGGCTTACTCTGGACCAAGTGGCTCTATTACTTGTAGTAACCAGAATCTGGGATGCTGTAAGTGATCCTATGATGGGTATTCTATCCGACAGAACGAAGACCAAATGGGGCAAATATCGCCCATACCTTCTATTGATGGCCGTCCCTTTTGCCTTAAGTGGAATATTTCTATTCTCCACGCCCAATGCTTCCTCAACTATGAAGTTAGTATGGGCCTATCTTTCCTATATAATGATGATGACAGTCTATACTGGCATCAATGTTCCTTATGGGGCTATGCTGGGAGTAATGACAGATGACTCTAACTCAAAAACAGTCCTAAGCTCGTTTCGAATGTTTTTCGCATACGGAGGAAGTTTCTTGGCCCTATTCTGTTGGGAGCCGCTATGCCGGTTTTTAGGTGGATATAACAGCTCAACCGGATGGCAGAACGCCATGATAGTAGTATCTGTTTTTTGTCTTATTCTCTTTTTGTTATGCTTTAAACTAACCAATGAGAAATTACATACATTCAGCAAAGCCTCTATAGGCAGCGACCTTAAGTCGCTATTGAAAAATGCCCCTTGGTGGATCCTTATAGGAGCTGCGATTTGTTCAAACCTCTTCTGCACAGTACGTGGTAGCGTAGCAGCCTATTTCTTCAACGATGTGATAGGACAAAACGTACATCTAAATCTCGGTCCTTTCAGCTTTCTTTTCTACGCCGGGCTATTCCTCTCAATCGGAGAAATCTGCAATATGGTCGGAGTAGTATTAGCGGTTCCGCTTTCTAAAAAACTCGGAAAAAAAAGCACTTACATGCTATCCTTTGTCGTTCTTATTATATTGAGTGCTTTATTTTTCTATATTCCGGCCAGTCAAGAAGGTTATTATTGGATGCTTGTTCTTCAAATAGTTATCAGCATATTCACCGGAGTCATTTCGCCTCTGGTATGGAGCATGTATGCAGATGTAAGTGACTATGCGGAAAATAGGGACGGGAATGCCTCCACCGGGTTAATATTTTCATCGGCATCAATGGCTCAAAAATTCGGTGGCGCTTTCGGTGGATTTGCAGTGATGTGGCTTTTAAAGGCATTCGACTACAACACCGCTTCGGGAGCTGTTCAAAGTTCAGAAGCCATAAACGGCTTATGGTTATTAATGAGTTGGATTCCTGCAGCAATAGCAAGTATTGCCGTGGTTGTCATCTTCTTCTACCCTCTTAGCAAGAAAAAGATGTATGCTATTCAAGCATCTCTAGCGAGCAAACGCAAGGAATACACGGGCACAAGACCAGAAGTAAGCGAATCGGAAGAATTAGCATCTGGAATTTGGATGGGACTTCCTAAAGCAATGCGGTGGATTATAATCGCTCTTGGAATAATATTAGCTGTAGAATTGCTCTTTGTAATCTTCAACTAATACAGTCTTTAGACAAGCACATGCTTTTTACTGTAAAGTGCACGAAAATCTTTCGGTGAACGCCCCTTGATTTTTTTAAATTGACGATTAAAATTAGATATGTTATTGAAGCCTGTCGAAAAACATATCTCGGAAATGGTCTTGTTCGTATCTACCAACTCTCGACAAGCCTTGGCAATACGCATATCTATGATATAATTAGAAATGTTTTTCCCCGTTTCCGACTTAAAAAAACGCGAGAAAGCCGATTCCGACATACAGGCAACTTCAGCTACATCTTTTAAAGTAATCGGTTTAGCATAATTTTTATCGATGTACTCATAAACTTGAGAGATTCTCCTGGACGGACCCTTCATCTCAGTCTTCTCAACTTGCTTACCAGAAAGAACTTCCATTTCAGGGTCGAGAGAAAGTTCATACAAAAGATTCAAGAAAGTGGTCATCATATAAAAACCTTTTGTCTCATTAGCAAGAGAATGGAGCAAGGAACGAACTTTCAAAACAGTAGAAACTGAAAAAGAAATTCCATTCTTTCCAAGTTCCAACATCCGCTTCACACTTCTAAACTGAATTTTATTTAACAAAGAGCCGTTAATAGTATCAGGAGCGAACTGAATAGTGATCTCATTTACCATACCGGATGGCCGCATGTTCCCATTTAACCAGCCATGTGGTAAGTCGGTATTTGAGATAAGCACCAATTCATAATCTGAAATCTCTTTTACGGAATCTCCTACTACGCGTAAAGCTCCGGGAGCTCCTTCTACATAGTTGAGCTCGAAAACATTATGGGTGTGAATAGGAAAGTCAAAACGATCTTTTCTTCTAGCTATGACATACAAACAATTCTCCTCTGTCAACGGAGTCACTTCCTTATGGATTGAAGATATTTGTAACTGTAAATCTTGAGGCATTTTCTGTATCATAACATATATATAATTGCGGCCACCTTACTCTATCTTTTGAAGATTTGCCAGATGGAGAAGATGGTCGCAATTTACATAAAAATATTACTTTTCAAAAATCATCACATAATTACGTGGACCATATACGAACCTGTCAACATCATTCCAACGCGATGAAGTAGGTGTCTCCATCTCATCTGTGCCAATCTCGAAATCAAAACCGAACATACCACTTGGGATGTCAATAGTCTTGTCGTGTATAAAAGTGTGTGTGCCTGGTTCAAGCAGATTGGCTTTGACCCCATTATCAAAAGTAATCACAAATGACGAAAGATCGATTTCGAACTCGTGTTCTCCGTGAGGCAACAAGCCATAGAACTTGGAAAGATCTTCGCCTGTATCCTTCCATATATAACTCCAGAAGGCTCCATCCTTTCCTGCAGAATAGTCAATCGTCCCCTTTATGGTTGTTTCATTCTTTTCCTTTATTGTGACATTCAATTCATTGTCCGACTCGTTCCATATAGAATCATCCCAAACCCAACTTTTATCTATAGGACTAATAAAAGCAGGATCATCACCAGTACCGCCTAAAACCCAGATACCAAAAGGTGAACTGTTGCCACCGCGTACATTCCATAAACCAGGGAACGAATCGAAATCAAACTTCTCGTCAGGTTCTTGTGGTGCCACATATAAAAAGTCCTCATCTATAGTACATGATGCCTGTGGTGTGTGGAATGAGGCATCCATTGAGGCGAGTTCTATCAGAACAACCATTGGCATACAAACTATAGCATTATACTCACTGTACATGTTATTCCAATCCTCTTTACCTCCGGTTATATCGAATCTTATCGCTATGTTTTTCACATCGACTTCGTGTCCGTATTCTGAAAGAGTACATTTACCCTCCGGGACTATCTGTCCTGATGTGACTGTCCCATCGCTTCTGGTAAAAGTGATTTTTCCCGAATCATCCACTGAATATGTCGCTTTATGACGAGGAATAAGCTCATAAAAACCTTTAAGATCCACATCCTTACTATTAACTGGATTATGAGTTCCGGAATAAACCATCCACCAGTTTCGGCCATCTTCTCCAGCCCAATTGATAAAGTCACCATTGTGGTGCATCTCATAGTAATTATCCTTAATGGCTAAAATACCTCTACCATCTTCATTATTAAAGAAATCCTCTTTTTCGAAAAGATCATATAATTTGCCTCCACCATATTGTGGCCCGGTACCACCATAAACCCAGAAATTAGTTATGGTATAAGTAGGAACATCCTCCAAGATCGTACCTAACGAGACTGTTGTCCCCACGCCAAGATCTATATTCTTAGCACTATAATGAGAGATGACGGAGGTCTCATTAGATAGAGATAATCTGCATTCTTCTATTTGTCCTGCTGCGAGAGTAAAATAATATGTCTCTCCTTTAACAAAATCGCCGGTAAGGCTAAGTTCTGTAGCAGTGGCCGACACCACCTGCGGGGTAGAGCCGGAGAAATCTATACTAATATCTCCTGCCACCGGAGTGGATGATTCCAAAGTTACTTTCTTTACGACATTGTAAATAATAACGCAAAAATCC
>DJPX01000020.1 GCA_002438635.1 Bacteroidales bacterium UBA6401 | reverse complement strand
CAACCGTTTTTGGCAATTATACCACAATTTACATAAGCAAAAATTAACCCAAAACCCCCGCAGAGCGTATCTGCGAGGGTTTTCTGTGGTGCCACCGAGAATCGAACTAGGGACACAAGGATTTTCAGTCCTTTGCTCTACCAACTGAGCTATGGCACCATCGTTTGGGAATACAAATATAGGTAATTAATTTGGATTTACAAATTTTTTAAGAATTTTATTCCCACAGATTTTAGACTAAAAATTATACACTGCCCTTAACATACATGACATGGGCGCCTGTGGGAACAAGCCCTCATCCTGTGAATATGTCTTTTCTGCTTCAAAGTAATAACGAGCCACCCATGCATCAGCGCAATACATATTATTAAACAGATTATTGACATACAGTCCAAGCGAAAATGTACTGTCGCCCTTTATTTTAAACGCTTTCGACAAAGAAGCATCTGCCACGAAATATGCAGGCAGACTACGATCGTCGCTCTGTGTATTGTCCCAATACTGCTTTCCGACGAATTTACCATCGAATCTAAACTCTAAATCAGAAAGTGGAGCATAAAAAGCGAAAGGCCTTACAGAAGTTCCTATAGAAGATATGACAGAAGGAGACATTAGCATGGTAGTATTATCGTAATGCTCTTCTAATTGGCACGTTGGATTCCAATCATTCATATTATCATACTTCGACACATAGGCGGTAAAGGACTTTATTTTATTTGTACTTAATGTCATATTGGCATATACACTCCATGATGGGATTATAGTCCATCTGCCACTAAGTTCTATTCCCCTACGCCACGCACGCCCAACATTTTCCTTAAGAGCATAACCAACTGAAGATAAGCGCCCCGTCTCCAAGAGCATATCCCAATACTCCATAGCATAAAAATTTACTCCGGCAGCAAAGCGTGAAGAAGTGTACTCATAGCCTAATTCAAAATCTAACATCTTCTCGGGAGAGAGTTCCGCGCGTTCACCTCCCGCATTGTTACTTTCTATCACCTCTTTGATATCGCTTCTGCCAGGCTCTCTATGGCCCACAGCAGCGCTCAAATATGCTTTATGCCCTACGGCCGGAGTAAAAGTTAAGCCAAAGCGCGGATTAAAAAAGGACCACTTAGTAGAGTAATTCAAATCTGAAAACTCGTCATCCACGCCAGTCATATCAAGGGAAATCCCTCTATACTGCAAATCAAGATATGCAGTCCAGTGCGAAAGAAAAGTGTATTCCCCCTTAACAAATACAGAAATATCTTTTTTCAAACCATTATTCGTGTACCATCTGTGATCCATATCACCCAGAAGACTGCACCATTTGACGCTACCGAAGTGATCCCCATCGTATAATGAAGCGCTAAGTCCCAAGTCCATATTGAAAGCTTTTTTCAAGAAGTGCAGACCAGAATTAAGGACATAATAGGAGTTATCCATATTCTTATTCGTGATAAAATCACCCTTCTTATATTCAACTCCATCAATAATCACCGGAGAAGACAGACCATACTTTGTAAGCTTTTTATTTGCTTTATATTGGTCATAATATCCATCGCCCTTAGTGTAATTTAACGTAGAGGTCCAAGTCCATTCCGTGTTAAACTGGTGAGTATAATTAAGCTGAAGGTGATGTTGAGTGTAATTATCGCTCTCATTATCGTAATAATGCACATTCCCGAAGCTATCATAGTACTCTCCTGCAGGGTTATATCGCCTATCCTTTTCCAATGCAGAGCGAGATATTCCCTCCCAAGTTATACCAGTATGCTGATTGCCCATTAGATAGGTAAGACGAACAGAATTGCGTGCGTTCATCCAGCCTAAGACGGCAAGAGCTGACTGCACATCGCCGTATGCATTACGAATATAGCCGTCCGTAGTGTTTTTAGAATAGGCAAAATTGGCATAGAATCCATTTGCTAATAGTCCTGTGCCAATGCTGGCGCTTGTAGTCATAGTGTTCCAAGCCCCTCTTGAAATATCCACCCTACCCCCAGCCTTAGGATATAATGAAGTGGTACTCATATTTATACTGGCACCAAATGCTCCTGCACCACTTGCCGAAGTACCCAATCCCCTTTGCAGCTGGACGGAAGAAAGCATATTGGCAAGTGAAGGAATATTTACCCAGAAAACTTCCTGAGACTCCGCATCGTTAAGCGTAATTCCGTTAAGAGTCACATTAATCTGGGAGCCTTTTGAGCCACGTACTCTTAACTTTGAATAACCTATACCGGTACCACCTTCGTTAGACGCTATCACAGAAGGCTGAAGCGACAGACTCATAGGAATGGAATTCAGTGGAGACTGTTCTTGAAGAGTCTTTCCACTAATCATAGAGTAAGTCATAGGAGTATTTTTTCCTGCGCGTGAAGCAGTAACAACCACACTATCTAACCTTTCCTCTACTTTTTCATCGTGCTCGTTATCTTGAGCAAAACCTATTTGGGTGGCAAGAGTGGCCACACACATAAAAAACAAAAAACCTCGCATAATACAAATTACGCAAGGGGCAAGGTACAATCGACCTATGGAGAAGCATTCCCTACGACGGCATTATCCGTATCAGGTTCAATGGGACTCTCTCAACCTCCAGGCACCAGCCTGAGAAGTACCCCCGCATTTATTGGCCGCAAATATAACCCTATTATTTTTCTTCCACAAGACTTATTTGATATAGTTTGGGCCAATTTTTCCCCGTCACATAGATTTCCCCCTTTGAATTAACCGCTATCCCATTCAAAACGTCCGTATCGGAAGTGCGCAATGAATCGGGCAACAAACCCTCACAATCGACTATTGATTCGACTCTACCTGTTTCAGGGTTTATGATAACGATTAGATCGGAGGTGTAAACGTTGGCCCAGATGCGACCATCTATCCATTCCAATTCGTTTAAGAGGCGAACAGCCTTCCCATTTAGAGTCACATTCAGCACCCGCTCCAATTTCAAATCGGGCGAGAGAAAATATAATTTTGATGTCCCATCACTGGAGATAAGCCGCCGTCCATCTGTTGTAAGTCCCCATCCTTCGCGAGGATATGAATATGTACTTTTATATTCTAGAGTAGCGGCATCATAGACAAATATCACCTTATTAGTCCATGTCAGGACATAAAGGTTCCCATCCAGCATAACCGAGCCCTCGACAAAATACTTCTTTTTAAATGGAATTTTAACTAGAGCATCCCCAGTATTCAAATCCACCTTGCGAAAAGAAGAACTTCCATAAAGTCCCGCACTTTCGTATAATGTATCTGCCTCAAAAAAAAGCCCTTGCGTGTAACTATGCACATCGTGAGGAAACGAATTAACTATATGGGCTTTATAATGCTTTACCTGCGCGTTGCAAGTAAAAATACAACCTAAAAAGCAGAGAAGAGTGACAAAATAACTTTTCATACTCTAAAATTACATAAAAAAATAATAACTTTGCAGCATTCTTTGAAGGTGGGACGATTCGTCGCGGTCAAGTGCATGTGACTGAGGAAAGTCCGGACAAGAAAGGGCATCGCACTGCGGAAATCGCAGGTAGAGGTAACTTTACGAGCGCCGTAACAGAAAAAAACTACCGCATTAGCGGAAAAGGTGAAAACGCGAGGTAAAAGCTCACGACAGATAGCAGTGATGTTATCCGGGTATGGCACTGCGACTTGCAAAACCAAATATACTGACAAGCGAGGGCTGCCCGCCCGATGTCAGGGGGTAGGTTGCGAAGATAAATGACGAAATAAAACAGAAACCGGCTTATGGTTCCACCTTCTTTATATCATTTCGGCCACTAAATCATAAAGATCCGCAGCTACTACCTTTACCTTAATAAAATTACCTAACAATTTTTCAGCATCTACACCCTTAGGAACACTGACTATTATCTCTCCATCCACTTCAGGACTTTCGTACTGACTACGGCAAATCAACTTCCCATCCGCATAATCATCCACAATCACTTCAAGTTCATTTCCTATGCGACTTGTATTATACTCGTAGGATATCTCGCTCTGCTGCTCCATTAATGCATCGTATCGCTGCTGCTTTATATCTTCACTTACTTCGTCCTTATAATGAAGTGCTCCATACGTTCCCTCTTCTTCACTATATTTGAACGCACCCAGCCTTTCGAATCGAGCCTGGCGGCAGAATTCAAGTAATTCTTCAAATTCCTTATCGCCCTCACCTGGATGCCCTACGATCATAGTCGTTCGTAGCACAACGCCACTAACTTCTTCACGCAAGCGAGCGACCAACTCTCTTGTCCACTTGCTATCTACATGCCTTCTCATTTTAGATAGGACCACATCGCTGATATGCTGAAGCGGTATATCCAAATATTTGCACACCTTAGGATTATTGGCCATCTGTGCCAATACGTCCTCGGGAAAATCATCAGGATAGGAATAATGTATCCTAATCCATTTTATTTCCGGAATAGCTGAAAGCTTTTCAATAAGCTCGGCCAATGCTCTATGGTGATAAAGGTCAAGTCCATAATATGTGGTATCCTGCGCAATCAAAATCAATTCTTTAACTCCACGCGAAGCCAAAACCTTAGCCTCTTCCACCAATTCCTCCATAGGGACGGACTTATGCGCTCCTCTTATATGCGGAATTGCACAATAAGAGCACCTACGATCACAGCCTTCAGATATTTTCAAATATGCTGTACCCGGACCACATTCCGTAGGCTTTCTATATTTCATCAATGAATGATCTGGCTTAACACCCAGGTACTTTAATATCGGTTCTATATCCCTGGCGCCAAACCAAGCATCCACCTCTGGAATAAGTTCAGGCATCTCTGTCTTATAACGCTCGGACAAACATCCGAACACCAATATCTGCCCTATTTCTCCCCTCCTTTTCTGCTCTACCGAGTCCAATATAGCATCTATACTCTCCTGCTTTGCATCTCCTATAAAGCCACAAGTATTTATCAACAAATAATCTACCGGCTTATTCGTTTCATTTTCTTCTATAACTTGAAAATCGTCTCCCAATTGGGAGACGAGATGTTCTGTGTCTACTCTATTCTTAGAGCAACCCAGTGTTAAAGTCCTTATGCTATGCTTCATCCTTTTTGTCTTCAGTTTCAAAGTCCAAAGACGCATATTTTAACAACTCATTATACCATTCCACCACTTTTTTCATATGAGAAATGTAAAATCTGTCCGGGTCGTAATCTGGAATAGCCTTTAAGAATAAAGACTTAAGTTCTTCGTCTGAAGACTTGGCGCTAGGAGCCTCTTTTCCGTCCAAAACCTTCTGTAATGCTAAAAATACTTCTGAGAGCTTTAACTCTTCCGTTTGAGTGTAGATAGCAATATCGGCAAGGGTCGTTATACGGCTCTTTGCATCAAAAACCATCCTTTTTTTATCACTTAACGATTCGGCTATAACCCCATTTCTCGCCTGGGCTACATAAAGAAATAACCCTCTGTGTCCTGAAACAGTCAGGATTTTAGTTAAATCTGTTTTCATAACTGCTTTATTATTAAATTCACCTTATTTTTCAAATCCTCCATAGAACCATTATTCTCAATCAAATAATCATAGTTAGATGGTTCTTTTTGAAAGCTATCCCTCTTACATGCCGCAGGATTTCTCCCCTCTCGCAATTCATTAGAAGCACGCACCAAAATCACCTTATCAAATTCCCCTTTGAATAATGGTTTGTCTGCAGCTATAGCAGACTCAAACACAACTACATGTCCTTTATTTGCGCTAACAAAATGACGAAAATCGTCTAATACAAGAGGATGAACTATTGACTCCAGTTTTTCAAGCTTGTCTTTCGAATTAAAGATGCTCTTTAACTCGGATATCTTAACCCCCACTTCCCGCTCAATCAACTCTGCGACTTGGTCATTAGTATATAGCGATTTAGCGGCTGAATCCGAGTCATAGACAAGAAATCCTGCGCTGCGCAAAATTTTACACACCTCAGATTTACCACTTCCTATCCTTCCTGTTACCAATACTTTTAGCATGATCTAAAGACTTGATTCTACACAGTCGCACATCTGAGGGGTAGCTTCCCAACAGATTGCTACATCTGGCAAATTATCACAGCGCACCATACATTTTCCTCCAAGAGAATTGACGAATTCATCGTAATCTATGTAGAATATGGCATTTTGTGCCGGATTACCAGATATCGGAAACACAAAACGATAGGTTACCTGAACGACACTTGGGAATACAGTCAGTTTTCGCCCTTCCGGTAGATTGCGAACTTCAAGAACGGCCGTAGTAGAATATTCAACATAGCGAGTGACTTCCTGAGAATAAGTTATTTGTCCTTCAGAAAGCCGCATGCCGGCGGGGACCTCTAAGTCCACCACTCCATGCACGCCACGATTAACCTTGCGTTTAACTATTTGTTTTGTAAGCACTTTATCCAAGGACTCAAGCCTTACAGGATCGCCATAAACATAAACAGAGTCCTGAGAGATTACCATATCCCTATATGGCATATATTGAGGGCTACAAGAGATAAAAGACACCGGAACGATAGGTACTTTTTTATAGGCCTCTCTCATAAAACGAAAAGTCACCGAATGCGACAAAAAAGATTTCACACTTACGGAAGGCCCCATTATCGAAGAGGCATATTTAAAAAGTGTGTTATCTGCTATAGTGAAAAAATCACCATCGCGATTCGTAAGATCCTCTGGATCAAAAGTAACATCCACGATTTTATTCGTGCTGAGGGCCAAATTCAAAAGAGAAAACCCAGAACCTGACACTACAGCCGCTATAGTTACGCTCTCTTCCGCTACATCGCTATGTCCCACAAGATTACTGTGAGCGACCACCTGGACGCTCACAATATCAGATGTGGTCTCAGACAAGTTACTAATGAGCCATATAACCACGGATGCCAAGACGGCCAATATTACAGGAAGTGACTTCCTCACGCCCCGAAAAGAATTATTGCTGGTTAGTGGTAGTATCGCGCACTATAGATGTCTTATCAACGCGAATCTTAACATCCCCGTCAACCTTTAGCAAGACCGTTCTTTCCTCTACATCTGCGATAACGCCATAAATACCTCCGGCAGTTATAACCTTATCCCCTTTCTTAAGTTCAGAGCGGAATTTCTCTAGTTCCTTCTGTTGCTTACGCTGTGGACGAATCATAAATAGCCACATTATAAGGAACATAAGGAGAATCATTATCCAGAAACTCCATGTGTTTGCAGACGAGCCCCCTTGAGTCGCTGCTTGAAGAATAATCGTTAAAATGTTCATTTCTATATTAACTTAAGTAATTATTAATTTATCAACTTATCTAGCAATCCGTTCACAAAAGCCTTACTCTCCGGAGTACTGAAATACTTGGAAATCTCAACATACTCATTCACTATCACTTTTTTAGGCTGTAAAGGGAAAGCTGCTGCTTCGGACATGCCACATACTATTAGTGCAAGGTCTGTAACACATACACGCTTAATGTCCCACTTAGGTGTAAGTTCTGCTATTCTCTCTACATCCTTTTCGTAATCGACAAAGGAACGCTCCAACAAGGTATAGGCGAAATCTCGATCGGATGACTTATTTTCTTGACCCGGCATCTGGCTTAGATAAAGTTCCGGAAGTGACCATCTCTTACCATCGGCAAAGTCTGTCATAGTATGGCAACAACAAGTGAGAGAATATGCCAAATCGTTATTCCACCATATACTCATACTCTCCAAAATATCCTCCAGTTCCGCATTATCGACAAGTTCTTCTTCAAAGATTTTAATCCACAACCTAGCGTCCTCCTGTATAGAACTTGAAGACTCCTGCAAATAGAATTTAAAGTATTCCCTCTCCCTAATGGTGCTATAAAGATGCCATAAAAAAGCATCATACTCTTCCCACGATAACTTCTTTTTTGAGATTATTTTATTGAATTCAGGATCTTCTGATAGTAAAGTCGCGACTGCGTTATGTGCAAACTTCATATTCGGATTTCTTTCCTCTTCAGTAGGATGGAACTTGGTTTTTGCTGCTTCTATACGAGCATTAGCCTCTTTGGTAAGAGCCGGGATCAAAGCTAACATAAACAAGTACAAGTTTCTAGTACTCTGGCATTGCTCCTCAAACTGTTCCTTAGCCTGAACAAGAGTCATTAATGGATTTTCAGCACGAGCGTAGATGGTTTTGAAAACCTTTATACGCAATATTCGTCTATTCAGCATCTTTTATGTCAAATTTTGGTGCAAATATAACAAATGGATTTGAATTTCCCTATTGTAAGAAACCTTTAAAAGATAAGACGAATCATTTCTAAACAGCTTCTAACTCTAAAGGCATTAATTTTTTCACGTTTGTAAAAAAAATTCTATTTTTGTAGGGAAGTCGTATATTACAAGACTTTTAAACTAAAAACCAAAAGTTTATATGTACAGAAAAGATTTTGACGCCCCAAGAGGCGAAAGAGAAGCAGAGGATGTATTTTCTTATCCGGTAAAGGCCGGAAAACGAACCTATTTTTTTGATGTTAAAACTACAAGAGGCCGTAAGGATTTCTATTTGACCATTACTGAAAGCAAACGACACACGTCTGCTGATGGCACTGCCACTTTCGACAAGCATAAAATCTTCTTATACAAAGAGGATTTCGAAAAGTTTGCGGAAGGTCTTCAAGAAGCCATAAAGTATGTTAGAGACGAGTGCTTTAATGGAGAAATCCCAGTAAAAGAGTATTCCGAAAAAGAAAACACCATTAAGAAAGACGACGACGATGCTGTGTTTTAACGATTACAAACAGGCCGCATCGTTCATAGCAGAAAAAATCGAAGGACGACACCCCAGCATTGGCATCGTATTAGGCAGCGGCTTGGGAGCATTGGCCGATAGCATAGAAAAGCCCATCATAATACCATACAAGCAGATCCCAGCATTTCCTGTGAGCACAGCCATAGGGCACAAAGGTAATCTTATATGTGGCTACATCTCTGGCCACTGCGTACTGGCAATGCAGGGTAGGTTCCATTATTATGAAGGTTACGATATGCAGCATGTGACTCTTCCTATTAGAGTTATGAAATTACTGGGAATTGACACTTTATTCGTATCCAATGCCGCAGGCGGGCTAAATCCAGACTTTAAAGTGGGTGATTTGATGTTAATAAAAGATCACATCAATATGCTACCAAACCCTTTGGTTGGACCGAATATTGACGAATTCGGCCCCCGTTTCCCAGATATGACACGCCCATACGATCCGAAGCTAAGGGAAAGGGCTAAAGAAATAGCAGCGAAGTTAGGAATTGGCCTAAAGGAAGGCGTTTACTATGGCGATACTGGCCCTACCTACGAAACCCCGGCAGAATATAAGTTCAAGCGTATAGCAGGGGCTGATGCTGTGGGAATGAGCACTGTGCCCGAAGTGATAGTAGCAAGACACTGCGACATACGAGTATTCGGAGTTTCAGTAATATCTAACGTGGCTAGCGGGGATTTCGGTGCGGACTACGTGAACGATGGAGACGATGTAGTTCAAGCTGCTGGAGCGGCTTCAGAAAAGATGACAAGATTATTCACTGAATTGATAAGCACATTATGACAGATAGAATGATTCCATACATTAAGGCTGCAGACTATATTAAATGTAAAATAGGAAATGAAACTCCTCTTGTAGGGGTAGTGTTGGGTAGTGGTTTGGGCGCTTTGGCCGATAAGATTCAACACCCAATAACCATCCCTTATAAAGAGATTCCATTCTTTCCGGAAAGCACAGCCATAGGGCATAAAGGTAATCTTATATTTGGCGAACTTTCAGGGAAAAAGGTCATTGCTATGCAAGGGCGGTTCCACTATTACGAAGGCTATACTATGGAACAAGTCACCTTTCCTATAAGGGTTATGAAATTGCTTGGCATTTCCTATCTATTCGTTTCAAATGCAGCAGGAGGAATAAATCTAAGCTATTCCATAGGAGATCTAATGATAATAAAAGATCATATCAATCTTCTACCTAACCCACTCATAGGGCCTAACATAGACGATTTCGGGCCTAGATTTCCTGATATGACACGCCCATACGATCCTGCACTTAGAAGACTTGCTCGCGAGATTTCCCAAGAGATGGATCTCTCTCTTAGAGAAGGCGTATATATAGGGTGCACCGGACCTTGTTATGAAACCCCGGCAGAATATAAATTCTTCCGCACCATAGGAAGTGATGTAGTAGGTATGAGCACCGTACCTGAAGTAATAGTGGCAAGACACTGTGATATTCCTTGCTTCGGCATGTCTGTAGTTACTGATTTAGCTCACGATGACATGCCTGAAGACTATAAGACGGATGGCGAGAAAATAGTCAAGGCAGCCGATGCCGCTACGTGCAAAATGACTGCCCTATTCGAAAAAATGATAGAAAGACTATAAAATCTTTCTATCATTCAATATCTTAAAGTAGACTCGCTCTTACTTGGCAATAGCCACGGAGCGGGTCTCTCTTATTACAGTAATCTTTACCTGACCAGGATAAGTCATCTCATCTTGTATACGCTGAGCTATCTCTGTAGATAACCTGGCAGCTTGCTCATCAGACACTTCTTCAGCGCCTACAATTACACGCAACTCTCTTCCTGCCTGAATGGCGTATGCTTTCGTCACTCCCTTGTATGAACTAGCAAGATCCTCCATTCCCTTAAGACGCTTAATATAACTTTCTATTACTTCACGACGAGCACCAGGACGAGCACCAGAAATCGCATCACCTACAAGTACAAGTGGAGCATAAATTGAAGTCATCTCCGTCTCCTCGTGGTGTGCTGCAATCGCATTGACAATCTCAGGGCGTTCCTTATATTGTTCTGCCAGTTTAGCTCCGAGAAGAGCGTGTGGAAGTTCCGGATCATCCTCGCTAACTTTTCCAATATCATGAAGCAGACCCGCACGTTTTGCTATCTTAGGATTAAGACCTAATTCTGAAGCCATAATAGCACAAATATTAGCGACTTCGCGAGAATGCTGTAATAGATTCTGTCCGTATGAAGAACGATATTTCATGCGTCCTATCAATTTCACCAGTTCTATATTCATCCCGTGTATCCCTAAATCTATGCAGGTGCGCTTACCTGTTTCAAGGATTTCATCTTCTAGCTGACGGCTTACCTTAGCCACGACTTCTTCGATTCTAGCCGGGTGAATTCTTCCATCTACAACAAGCTGATGCAAAGCAAGTCTTGCAACTTCCCTTCTAACCGGGTCAAAAGCTGAAAGTAAAATGGCGTCTGGTGTATCATCTACCACTATCTCCACGCCTGTCGCAGCTTCAAGGGCTCTTATATTTCTTCCCTCGCGACCAATTATTCTACCTTTCACTTCGTCATTTTCTATAGGGAAGGTGGTGACTGCATTTTCTATGGCAGTTTCAGTTGCTGTACGCTGTATCGTATTTATAACTATACGCTTGGCCTCCTTAGCGGCATTAAGACGAGCCTCATCCATAGTGTCATTGATATAGGATTGAGCTTCTGAACGTGCTTGGGCTTTCATACTCTCAACCAGCATATTCTTCGCCTCTTGTGCGCTGATGCCGGCCACAGATTCCAGCTCACGCCTTGCCTGCTCCATCAAGTTATCTACATCTTTTTCTTTTAAGGCCAATCTTTCCTTCTCCGAACTTAATTGCCCCTTCTGTGCGTCTAATTCTTTTGTTCGACGGCCTAACTCTGATGACTGCTGATTCAACTGATTCTCGCGATTACGGATATTATTCTCTCTGTCACGAAGTTGACTATTCCTTTCATTAACTTTGCGGTCATAGTCACTTTTCAACTGAAGAAAATGCTCCTTAGCCTCAAGCATCTTATTCTGACGAATATTCTCTGCTTCCACAGTTGCCTTTTCTATAATGGCATCGGCCCGGCCATGATTAACCGAGCGATTAACTATGATATAAATAGCCAATGCAAGAGCAGCACCCACAATGGCAGCAATAATGTAATATAAAAACACCATATTAAAATATATTATTAAAAACCGCTAGGTCCCAGCTGAAACTTATCACTGATAAGATTTGGGCGCCTTTCCGGTTCAAGCTTCCCACCTAAAGGCCTGCCATCTTCGCAAAGAGCTTACCCGGTTCCGAAGAACTTGTTTGTTAGAGCACGATGTCCCTAGCGGTTATTCTGTATTTTTCCAATGTAATTTCCCAAAGCCGTCGACAAACTCAACAGCGAATCTCGCAATTCGTCTCTTTCCTCTTCCGCAGTGATCAAAGACATTAAATCATACAACGATACAAGTGCCAACTTATCATAGTCCGGCACATCTTTAAATTTGTCATCGTATAACTTAAAATTAGCATTGAGCCTCTCCGCCGCAACCCTCATTAAGTGCTCTTCCGAAGCACTTTTCACCTGCATTTTGTATGGTTTACCGATTATGTTTATGGTTATCTTCTGAGCCATTAACTTTCCAACAGCTTTATACACTGGTCAACTTGACGAATCATCTTCTCCAACTCAGCCTTTGCTTCTGCGGTAGTCGTATCTTCTAGAGAAATAACTTTTGCTACTTCAAGGTTATTGAGCTTTTTGGTCAGTTCATTAATGCGATGAGTTTTCGCATCAATCTCATCCTCCAGAGATTTCACCCTCTCATTAAGATTTTTCACATCCAATTGTTCCTTCTCATATAGAGAAATCAAAAGACTTACATTGTCTTTCAACTCTTTAATCAAATCCATATCCTAATCTCCTTCTAATTATTATATTAAATTAATACTTCTTAAAATAACTGCGAACTTCGTGAAATAAGTTCTCTTAACTTCTCCCAAACATCTTTGGATAACTCTGCCTTACGATAAGACTCTAACATAGACCATCGATGTAAGTCCGTGCCCACTAACTCATAAAATCCATGGCGCAGTAGAAATTCGGCCTTCTTTTTAGCCTCTGTCCCATAAAAACCGACTAGCGAAGACAAATTCAACTGCATTAAAATATCGCTACGCTTTAACTCCTCATAATCGCCTTGCTCCATATAAATATATCTCTCCGGATGTGCAAGTACTAGCGTATATCCAGAAGATTTGACCCTAAAGAGTAAGTCCCGCATATTATATGGAGGATTGTAATAAGATGTTTCCACCAATAATCTATCGGCAGGAAAAGTCAAGAACTCTTTTTTCTCCAATCTCTGCTCGAACAAAGTGTCGAGCATATTCTCTGAAGCGAGTCTCAGTTCAGGATAACATACATTGTTCTCCGCTAAGAAACTCTTCAGTTCTTCAAAACGCCTATTTAAACCATCTACCGTATTTGGGCAATCCTCCATGATATGAGGCGTAAGATAAACCTTTCTTACGCCCATATCATTATAAAGAGATAATATTCGAGTGCTGTCTTCAAAAGTCTGCACACCATCATCCACTCCTGGCAATATATGACAATGATAGTCAACAAAGCCGGAGAACAATGGTTCCACCTTTCTTTTTGAAGAAAACAATCCCATTTTTACTTAGTATAATAGCCGTAGGCCTTTTTCGAATATCCATAGTTGTGGATGTACATGCCACCACCATAAGATATAGTTCCGTTAAGCACAAGAGAAAGATTCTTATATTTACCCTCGCTCTGTAACTTATTAATATCCGGCACCTGAGATTTATCGAAAAGACCCGCCCTTACGACAAATATAGTACGATCTGCAAGAGGTGCTATAATCTGAGTATCTGCGACAATATCTATAGGTGGACAATCGAGGAAGATAAAATCGTACTCACCTTTGAGTTTGTTCATAACATCCACCACATCGTCCTTAGTAAGAAGCTCTGACGGGTTAGGAGGCAAGGTACCTACAGGAAGCACGTCCAAGCCATCAAGTTTAACATTCTTAACTATGTAATCATTTATCGAGCCTGAAGGCATAGTGAGATAATCAGCAAATCCCTTTTGTTTTAAATTCAGGAATTCCGAAAGCGTCAAACGTCTAAAGTCACAATCGACGACAAGCACCTTTTTCCCATTAAGAGCCAATGCATACGCCAAGTTAAGATTAATAAATGTCTTCCCGGCCCCCGGATTAAATGAAGTAACCATTATGACCTTATCAGAAGAGTGACGACAGGCAAATTCAAGGTTAGCTCTTGTAATACGAAAAGCCTCGTTTATTAGATTACGGTTTCCTCTTTCAACGACCAATTCACTCAAAGGCCTATCTTCCTCCTTTCGCTTTATAATCTTATCAATCAACCTTTCACGCTTGCTCTCTCCATTTAGTTCAGGAATTTCACCCAAATAAGAAACACTTACTCCATCAAGGTCCTTTTTCGAGTGAATCTTAGTATCGGTAACTATCTGTAGATAGAAAATGCCTGCTGGAATACAAAGACCTAATACAAAAGCTAATAGAAGTATTTGCATTCTCTTTGGAGAAACAGGAACATTGCTACCATAGGGAGGATTAACAACACGGGTATTGTACGCAGAGAAAGCCTGTGAAAGTTCATTTTCTTCACGCTTTTGAAGCAAATAAAGATATAGATTCTCCTGGACTTTCTGAAGTCGCTCGTACTTCACCAAATCCATAGCTTGAGAAGGACTTTGAGCTATCTTATTCTCTGTTTGGGTCTGCTGTGTCAAAGCAAATGCAACTTGCTCTTCCAAGGTTGCTACTTGCGTGTCAATGGAACTGATAATCGCTATTCTCATCGCAGCAAGACTCTCTCCCATATCCATAACCATAGGGTTCTTTTCAGAAGAAACGGAGATTAAACTATTCCTATTAAGAAGCAGGTTATTATACTCGGTAATCTGACTGGAAATAGCTGTAGAGTTAATGCCGGATGGAAGAGGAATAAGAGTATTATTATCTACCGTATTAGCCAAGAAATTTCTCAAATACTTAGCTACCGAAAGCTGACTTTCAAGTTCACGTATCTGACGCGCAATATCGGAAGCTTGAGAAGTGTACATCTCGGATGCCTTATCCACACTAGGCATCTTGTTCTTCGACTTATATGCAGTAATAGTGTTATCTACTTTATTAAGTTCTGACTCGATTGCCGAAAGCCTATCCTCTATGAAAACTGATGTGCTGGCAGCCATCTTGTTATTGTCAATAACCCATTTTTCATTATATACGGTAATGAGCATATTGATAAGATCGTCGGCCCTATTAGTATTGTAATCCGTAATAGATAGGTTCAATACATCGGACATTCTCTTGTTAGAGTCTTGAGATGTAGCCGTAAATCGAGACTTGAAAATATTTGTCGTTGCAGCAAGTGAACGCTTTCTAACTATTTCAGGCTTTTGCCATCCCTTCTCCGAATAATAGTATGGGTTTTTGCTGAAAGTTACCATACCACAATCCAATTTCACAGGAACGTCATATTTTACTTTGAAATGGCCACGCTGCTTTATCTCTTCTCCTTTCGTCACATAAACCAGATCGCTAACGACAAGTGTCGAATCAGCAGCCGGGCTAACAATCATATACACCGATATATCGTCGGCCACTTTTGAGAAATCGACAAGAACAGGCACTCCAGATCCATAAACTATAGGATTACGCATTCTTCCTTTCAAAGCATATTCTGTGGTAAGTCCTAGCCTTTCCACAGCCTCTGACATAAGTGACGGCGCCTGGAAGACCACGATTTCATTTGCCAGTTTCGAAGTCATCTGTCCGGTTTGAGAAAGCAAAGCCTCCACCTCAGAAGATGAACTCCGACGAATATTGTTTTCTTTTATAAGTAAGATAGCTGTTCTACTATACTGCGGATTAGTTCTCAAGATCTTGAAAACGGCCACTGAACAGCACAAGAAAACTGATATTACAAACCAATACCAGTTTTTTAAGAACACAGAAAGGATCTTTTTAATATCGAAAGATGACTCCTCCTGAATGTTTGATGTTTGATTATTATCCATGGATTAATTTTTTTCTAGCGGAATAAAAGCACTACGGTACTTGTGACAGAGGTTAACAATGAAGCGATGGATATCCAGAACGATGTGCTTCGAACATTATTTCCATTAACGGTACTTTGACGCGCCCTTACATCATTTGGCTCTACGTATATCATGTCATTTTGCTGAAGATAATACACCGGAGAAGAGAACAGATCCTGCGCGCTGCATAGATTAACTATGTAAGTTTTACGCATTCCATTCTCCGCACGCACTACTCTTATATTCTCTCTCATACCATATATGGTAAGATCCCCTGCAGCACTCAAAGCATCAAGAATAGTGTACTCATCCCTATCTATGCTCACACGGCCCGGATGTGCAACCTCTCCCAAAACACTGACTTTAAGATTAAGATACTCTACAGTAACAACGGGGTCTTGTACGAGTCCTCCAGCTACAAGAAGATCTTTTATCATTCTCGCAATCTCATCCCTAGTCTTCCCAGCTACTTCCAAACGGCCCAATACGGGGAAATCTATCGTTCCATCATCGCTTACTACATACCCCTGAACTCCCGTGCTCTGACTGCTGGCCATTGTATCGTCTGACACGGTGCCTACATAACGCGTAGCGTATGCCAAGTTAAACATAAGTGAAATCTTAGGGCTTTGGCTATTCACTATGATGGATATCTTATCCCCTGGACGAATGTGAATAGTTTTTGAAGTAGCAATCGAATCTACGCTACCATTCTGAACATCCTGAAAATACGGAATATTGGCAGGTGTACTACATGAGGCTAAAGCGAATGCGACTCCCACCCCTATAAAAAAGTTATAAATCTTATTCATAATAATTAAAAGCCATAATTTGGACAAATTTAACCATTTTTAAGTAACTTTGCAAACTATGAACAATACAGATAAACTGGATTTTATACGAATAGCCTCCGCCTGTCCCCAAGTCGTGGTGGCGGATGTGATGGAAAATGTCCGTACTATCGCTACACTCTGTCACCAAATAGAGGCTGATTGCTCGCCTTCAATAATAACATTTCCCGAATTATGTATTAGTGGATATACCTGCGAGGAAATGTTTAACCAACAGGCCCTTTATGAAAATGTAGAGACAGCCCTCGAACGCTTAATAGACGAGACCTCTAATTGTTCAGCACTCATAGCTGTGGGATTACCTTTAATATATAACTCTCGCCGTTACAATGTCGCTGCTCTTTTCCGAAAAGGCAGGCTTATGGGAATAGTACCTAAAACCTATCTACCAAACAGTGCCGAGTTCTATGAAGCACGATACTTTGAAAGCGGTAGCAGTTTAGGTAAAGAACCCATTAAAATTAAATATGCGGGGCAGGAATGCCTTTTAGGGGCTCTTCAAATTTTCGACCTTGGTCGCGCCCATATCGGTGTAGAAATATGCCAAGATCTGTGGGTTCCTATTTCGCCAAGTTCCTATGCTGCCCTTAATGGGGCCAATGTCATACTAAATCTATCCGCTTCAAACGAAGTATGTGGGAAAAACGACTATAGAAAGGCCCTTCTGACCTCGACATCGTCCAGACTTCACATTGCTTATACCTATACAAGTAGTGGCTATGGAGAATCTTCTGACGACTTGGTGTGGGGAGGCTCTTGTATGATATATGAAGATGGTCAGCTTTTATGCGAGAATACCCGCTTTGATAGGAATGCCACGTGGATAGTAGCGGATGTGGATTTGTCCGGATTGGAATCTGCACGCATTCATTCATCAAATTATTCTCTTGAGGGAAATTGGCCCGAAACAAATAGAGTTTATCAGCATATCGATTGTGGCCAGAGCACTAACACCGACTTTCGCAACAAGCTATTTCGTCCCATAGAGCAGCACCCTTTTTTCCCTGGCGGCATTGAGCAAATAAAAGCCCAATGTCGCGAGGCGTTCAATATTCAAGTAACGGGGCTTATGACTAGGCTCGAACACATCCATTGTTCCAAGTGCGTGCTCGGCATTTCCGGGGGGCTGGACAGCACACTGGCTCTTCTTGTATGCTGCGAGGCCTTTGACAGGCTCGGGATAGAGAGAAAGGGGATATTGGCAGTTACCATGCCCTGTTTCGGCACTTCCAATCGCACCCACGATAATGCCAATTCTCTTATGAAAGAACTAGGCGTATCTTGCAAAGAGATAGATATTGCACACGCCGTAAAAGTACACCTTAAAGATATAGGGCATCCAGAAGATCTGCACGATGCTGCATACGAAAATGCACAGGCCAGAGAACGAACCCAAATCCTTATGGATCTTGCAAATTCAATAGGGGGGATAGTAGTAGGAACAGGAGATCTATCAGAATTGGCCCTTGGATGGTGTACTTATAATGGTGACCATATGTCGATGTATGGAGTCAATGCTGGCGTACCCAAAACTCTAGTCAGAGAGATAACCAGATGGAGAGCAGAAAGCCTAGAATGCAAAGACACCATTACGGATATAATAGACACTCCTGTATCGCCAGAACTAGTTCCCGGTGAACAAATTACAGAAGACCTTGTAGGACCATATGAACTGCACGATTATTTCCTATGGCATTTTTTCGATGGCGATAGCCCTAAAAAAATATTTTTCTATTCCCTGCACGCTTTTCAGAAAACTTATAGTCCCCAAACCATTTTAAAATGGCTTAAAGTATTTTATAAAAGATTTTTTTCTCAGCAGTTCAAGCGTTCGTGCCTTCCTAATGGGCCTAAAGTCTGCAAAGTGAGTTTATCCCCTCGCGGAGACTGGAGAATGTCCACCGACACATCTTCAAAATTATGGATGGAAGAATTAAACACAATTGAAACTACGATAAATAAATAAACTTATGAACACTCGAAAATCTCATTCTAATCTGACGCACCTTATTTTTTTCACGTTACTTAGTCTTTCTTCTTGTCAAAAAGAAGGGGCCGAATTATTTGAAGGCAGTTATTCCTTCAAAACCAGTGGCACACTTACAATAGATAAAAAGAACTCCGATTACGAAGAAAAAAGCTTCAAATACCAACTCTCTTCAGAATCTGGTCAGATGAATATTCTAAAAGAAAACAAGTCGAGTGCCATAATCACTATGAATATAATAGGTGGGCAGGTTTTGGTGATACCAGCAATTACAGAAGATAATACTCTTAAGATAAGCTCTTTCAGCCATATAATAAACATTAAGGATGGGCTTCAGGAAGTATCTATGGAATGTAGTCTCGATGGCGAAGGAAAAATGTACGACGATGTCGTGATTATTAATTTCAAATATACCGGAGCAGGTTCTAATTCGACTAATACCTACACCATTACTGATTCAGAAGTCAACTGTGTGGCTAAAAGAAATGAATAACCATGAAGATAATTAACTACTTGTTTTCAGCCTTCGTCTTGACGCTGTGCACTTTATCCGGATGTCGCAGCTCGGTAAAACAGCATAATAATGATAATACCGAACCCATTAAAGTAGAAGTCATTACGATAAAGCCCCAAATGGTTCAAACCGCTAAAACATATATAGGCAAAATTGTTAGTTCTTCTGCCCTATCCATTAACGCCCCATTCCCCGCTACCGTAGAAAATATATGCGTTAGACAGGGTGAAAATGTCAACTCCGGTAGATTACTTGCCTTTCTACATTCCGAAAGTGTAGAAAGTGTTTATGAATCATCCAAATCAAGCCTCGAGCAAGCGGAAGATGGCTACAGGAGGATAAACTCAGTAAAAGATAACGGCAGCATTCCTGAAGTGAAAATAGTGGAAGTACAAACGCAACTATCCAAAGCGCGTTCTGCATATAAAACAGCCCTTAAAGCATACGAAGATCGAAGTGTAAAAGCACCAATATCAGGGACCATATCCGCTATTTATATCGAAAAAGGTGAAGACATCTCAGTACTTCAGCCCATGTTTGAAATAGTGGATTTAAACAACTTGGAAATAGAAATAGAAGTATCTGAAACCGAAATCCCCTCATATAAATTAGGAGATACGGCTTATGTAAGAATTCCTGCCATATCAGATAAAGACATCGCCGCAGTTCTATTTGAAAAAGGAGTATGTGCTTCTAGACTATCCCATAGCTATAAATGCCGTCTAAAACTTTTAAATTTTGAAAAAGGCACAATGCCTGGAATGATGGGTAAAGCAATATTCATCAATAAATACAAGCCGCTTCCTGTCATCCCCACATCAGTAGTTAGGACAGAAGCCGAAGGCAAATATGTATGGGTGCTGAATGACAATAACATCGTCGAAAAAAGATCTATATCCACCGGCGACTTTTGCTCAAACGGCATAAGCGTTAGCAAAGGCTTAGATAGTGGGGACAGGGTTATATGCGAAGGTATCTCAAAAGTAAGTTCGGGAATGAAAGTCACACTTGAATAAAAATGGAGCATAAAGGACTTACATCACGCATCGTTTTAGGGGCTATCAAAAACAGAAACATCGTTCGACTGTTTTTGTTCTTGCTCATAGGGCTTGGGATTTTCGGTCTTGTCACCATGAACAAAGATGAGTTTCCCACCTTTGAAATTAAACAAGGGCTAATAGCCGCCGTATATCCCGGAGCCGATGTCCACAAGGTAGAGAAAGAAGTTGGCAAGCCTTTAGAAGAGCTACTTTTCAGTATGCCCGAAATCGACAGGAGCGCTACAAAAGTCGTAAATAAAGATGGAATGTGTTATATCTATACGGATTTAACGGTAAGTTCATCAAAAAAAGTCGAAACATGGTCTAAAATTAGACTAAGACTTGACACTTTCAAGCAAACGCTTTCCCCTGGAGTTTTGGCCATAGTTGTACTGGACGATTTTTCGGAACTAACTTCAGTTTTGATAGCTCTTGAATCGGAAGATAAAGGCTATGCCGAGATGAAAAGCTATGCCGAAGACCTCTCTCACAGGCTGAGAAGCATTCCAGAATTGTCCTCTGCTAAAATAATAGGCGAACAAAGTGAAGAAATCGCCGTGCATGTGGACCTTGACAAAATGCAAGCCTACGGCGTCTCCCCAACTTCACTTTTATGGGATTATCAAACATCTAATTTACAATTCTTGGGTGGAACATTCAAAACAAACTTCACCACTGCACCTATCCATATAGCAGAAAGCATAAACGGAGAGAAAGAGTTGGCAGAAAAAGTCATCTGGACACCCGCTGAAGGCCAATCCCTAAGGCTTAAAGATTTTGCCCGTGTGGAAAGACGCTATAAGGATCCAAGTTCACTTATATCATACAATGGCCATACAGCTCTAATTCTCTCCATTAGCATGGCCCCGGATAACAATATAGTTGCATTCGGAAAGGATGTAGATAAGGTTATAGGCGAATTTCTAGAAGAAGCTCCTCAAAGTGTCAAAGTATCACGAATAACTGACCAGCCAAAAGTTGTGGGTGATTCCGTATGGTCCTTCCTACGCGATCTTGTCATATCGATGATAGTAGTCATTTTAGTTATGCTGCTGTTATTCCCACTAAAAAGCGCGCTTATAGCATCTTCCGGAGTTCCGGTATGCACTGCTATAGCATTGGCCCTGATGTACTTAAGTGGAATCACCTTAAACACAGTGTCGCTAGCAGCACTAATTGTGGTACTGGGAATGATCGTGGATGATTCCATTATAACCATGGATGGATATATGGATAAACTAGGCAGAGGAATGAATAGAATGGATGCGGCTTGTGCAAGTGCCCAGGAACTCTTCAAACCCATGTTTATGGCTACATTTGCCATAAGTGCCATGTTCTTCCCGATGCTGAAAATTATCCACGGATATCTGGGCGATTTCGTAGGCACTTTTCCTTGGGTGATAACATTTGCGCTAATGACCTCATTGGCATACGCCGTATTGGTAGTCCCTTCGCTTGAGACAAAATTTATTCTTACTGCTACCGAGCAACGGAAAACCATTATCACCAAATTCCAAAGCATTTTATTCAACGGACTTCAAAAATTCTACGATTCCACCCAGGAGAAATGTTTCAGATACCCTAAACTCACCATTTTTACAGGCATCGTTGCAATAGGGCTTGGCATTCTTATGTTTGCCAATATGAATATCCAACTAATGCCTATGGCCAATCGTCCGCTATTCGCTGTTGAAATTTACCTTTCGCCTAACGCTGATATTAACCAAACCAAAAACATATCAGACTCTCTGTCCGCTATTCTAAGACAGGACAAAAGAATAAGTTCCGTGACAGAGTTCGTAGGAACAGGCACGCCACGTTTTCACGCCACCTATGCACCTATTCTTCCGGGATCCAATGTCGCCCAACTCATCGTCAACACAAGATCAAATAAAGACACTAGGGAATGCTTGAAAGAGTATGAAGGCCGATTCGAAAATTACTTTCCGCAGGCCCAGATACGCTTCAAACAGATGGATTACCAAGGCGTGTCCATGCCTGTAGAAGTGCGTGTTTTCGGTGAGGACTATGAGCAGATACGAAGCGTTTCCGATAGCATAAAAAACTATATGCGCTCTCTTGATATGTTAAAATGGGTTCATTCGGATGCCGACAATTTCGTTACTTCAATAAAACTTGATATGAATAACGATGAAGCTGCCCGGCTAGGCGTGAACCGTACTCTGATGAACATTTCTCTTGCCGGGGCGCTCAATGGCATACCTATCGGAAACATACAAGATGAGGATGATATTCTTCCTGTCACCTTATATTCAGATAGTTTCAACGCCACATCTTCGTATGAACAGATTTCTAACACCCTTGTTTCCACCTCTACACCAGGCGTGTCTGTCCCTATAAGGCAGGTGGCAAGACTAAGCCCAGAATGGGAACCGGAAATGCTTTCCAGCATAAATGGCAACCAAGTTATCTGTATCGGGGCTGATATGAAATATGGTAAAAGTCAACCTACCGCAGTTAAAGCCATAAAAAAATATCTTAACAACACCAATCTTCCTGATGGTGTGAACGTAGAATTCGGGGGTTTAAATAGCATCAATAGCTCCATCGGACCGGAAATAATATTGGCCTTCCTCGCAGCCGTATTTATACTGTTTATGTTCCTATTATTCCATTTTAAGAAAATATCCCTAGCCATACTTACCATCGTTCTCAGCACATTATGTCTTTTCGGAGCATTTTTCGGGTTGTGGATTTTCGGGCTGGATTTTTCAATGACGGCCGTGTTAGGACTTATATCTCTGGTAGGTATAATCGTACGTAATGGTATTATAATGTTCGAATATGCAGAAGAACTTCGTTTTCAAAAAGGTATGAATACAAAAGATGCCGCACAGGAGGCTGGCAAGCGCCGAATGAGGCCAATCTTCTTAACTTCCTGCACCACAGCACTTGGAGTCCTTCCTATGATTATAAGCGGAGACCTTCTTTGGATGCCAATGGGTGTAGTAATCTGTTTCGGTACTCTTCTGTCCGTTTTCTTGATAACGCTTATTATGCCAATATCCTATTGGCAAATCTTTAAAAATAAATGAAAAAGATAATACCACCATTCATAATACTCTTAGCGTGCTATATATCCGCTTCCGCCCAGACGATCTCGTTTTCCTTGGAGGATATACTAGATAATGCATCACAAAACAGCGCCGACATTACCAATGCCGGACTGGATGTAAAAGCAGCAGAACTTCAAAAGAAAGAAGCTCTTTGGGAATATTTTCCCAGAGTATCCGCAACAGCCATTGGATTTTATTCGCTAAATCCTCTTTTAGAAATAGGAGTAACCGACATATTGGGGAAAAACGATATGGCATGGGAGATAAATAATCAGATAGAATCTCTAGGTGCCATGTATGGTATTTCAACCAAATACACGGCCCTTCAAAATGGATATTCCACTTCTTTAATGTTTTTACAGCCAATTTTTGCTGGCGGAAGAATTATTAATGGAAACAGACTTGCTTTGGTGGGGCTTAAAGCTGCAGAATTCCAACGAAGCATTAAGACGAAACAAAACCTGCTTCAAATCGAAAATATATGGTGGCAAATAAGTTCCCTTGAGGATAAACTCCAGATGCTCGCCCAGCTTAAAGGGGCGCTTGACACCTTGACGCTGACATTAAATGAAGCGGTAAATGCAGGACTAGCAAGTGATAACGAGCGATTACAATTGGAAGTTAAAACTGCAGAATTAAATGCAGGAATAAAAAAGGCAGAAAGCGGAGTTCGACTGCTAAAGATGAATCTACTAAACTGCGCCGGTATCGAATACACTCTTTATAAAGGACTTGCATCGGACACACGTCCACAATTGGACTCTATAATACTAGAAATGAATACTCCCATCGTTTTAGAGCCGGACCATTACTGGCGTGATGAGGAAGAAATAATCTCGGGGATGAATGAATCTAAACTTCTCGAACTGCAAGTCGAGGCTAAAACACTTGAGAAGAAAATGACTATCGGAGAAGCACTTCCGCAAATAGCAATAGGAGCCAGTTCAGGATATTCGGATCTTTTTCACAAAGGAAGATTCAACACTATAGCCTTTGCTACCATACAAATTCCCATCTCCGATTGGGGTAAGATCTCGCAAAAAGCCCAGAGAATGCAAACTCAAATAGACAAAGCCGAAAACGAAAGGTTATTTCTTACTAAGCAGCTCCACCTTCGTATAGGCCAATTATGGCTCGAACTAGTCAGTGCTTACGACCAACTACAAATAAGTATCAAATCCAAGGAAACAGCAGAAAAATATTACAACAGAGCTCTTTCCAACTATAATGCTGGACTCATTTCCATAAAAGATCTACTGGAAGCGCAAACATCTGTGAGCAACGCAGCAAACTCACATTTCGAAGCTATGGTTAACTACCATAATGCAGTTATTGAATACAATTCATTATAGATGCTTGTTTATTCAAAAAAAATTTTACCTTTGCACCCGCAAAAGAAGTTGAACCAAAATTATTTTTATGGTACTTAGAAATGAAAAAAATGTTCGTTACCGCAGCCACTGCGCTGCTCTGCTTCCTTGCGTACTCGCAAGAGGCTGACGAGCTCGGTAAGTTAGCCGAGTTCTCCGTTATTGCTAGGGGTGAATATCTGTATTCGGACCCGCTTGGCAATTCTTCTCTTTACACCCTTTTGGATGGTTCTTTTTCAGAACACCTCTCTTACAGCGTGTCCAATCACTGGCTTAGTAGTGATCCGAAAAGTTTGTACACTAACACTTTTCACTCGGATTACACGAATTGGCTTGATTGGGCGTTTTTGACTTACACCTACGATAATGTGGGAATTTCAGTAGGGAAAGCACCATTACTATGGGGAACCTACGAATTCGACGAATATGACTTCGACATTCATTATCCCTTCGCCTCATCGGTATGGTCAGAGCTAAGTTGTTATCAATGGGGAGGTTCGTTATCATGGACTATTATGGATGTTCTAACTTTAGAGGCTGGTGTTAGCACCTCACCCTATGGAGAAAGACCATTTACCAGCGGATTGTATGTGGCCGGCCTTCGAGTTATCTATGATAGTGACTATTTCGGTTTTCGCGCCGCGTATAACCATTTTGGGGTCGGAGACGGCGAATGCACCGGGGTATATTCTTGTGGAATTAGAGGGAAATTTGCAGAAAAATTTTCATTAACACTCGATGCACAAAATGCAGTCGGAGACTCGGAGAATATCTTTATAAAAGGCGAATCGGCACGTGCTGCTCTGGATTACTCAGCCTGCGATTCTTTCCAAATACTGCTAAATGCCGGATGGGAACATTATGATGCTGAAAATGCCGATTTGTTTAAATGCGGAGCAGCACTTCACTACTACCCTGTTGAAAACCTTAGGTTACACGCCTTAGGCGCGTATAACTTCGGTATGGAGGGGATCGAATTTCCATTTGTTTTCAGCGTAGGAGCTACCATAACACTTTCAAAAGAATGGTAAAAAACGATGTCATCATCAATCTCGAGCACATATCTCATTGGTTCGGAGAAAAGCAGGTGCTCGACGATGTCAATCTCTACATAAAAAAGGGAGAATTCATAACCTTTCTAGGGCCATCGGGATGTGGAAAAACAACTCTGCTTAGGCTTATAGCAGGCTTTCTTACCCCATCACAAGGCATTATTACCATGGAAGGCAAGGATATTTCAGCCCTGCCTCCGCATAAGCGACCACTCAATACTGTATTTCAACGATATGCACTATTTCCACATCTGGATGTGTATGATAATGTAGCCTTCGGACTTAAACTTCAAAAACTCCCTGTGGATGAAATAGATCGCAGAGTGGAAAAAGTTCTGAAATTAGTGTCTATGACAGACTATGAAGACAGGGATGTAGAATCACTTTCCGGAGGACAACAACAGCGTATCGCAATCGCCCGCGCCATAGTCAATTGCCCTAAGGTGTTGCTTCTTGACGAGCCACTTAGCGCATTGGATCTTAAAATGCGAAAAGATATGCAGATCGAATTGAAAGAAATGCATAAGCAACTAGGCATTACTTTCGTGTATGTAACTCACGATCAAGAAGAAGCGCTTACCCTCTCCGATACTATTGTCGTTTTTAACGATGGCCGTATCCAGCAGATAGGCACTCCAACCGAAATATACAATGAGCCACAAAATGCCTTTGTAGCAGATTTTATCGGAGATTCAAACATACTCGACGGAGTTATGCCCTGCGATGGCAAGGTTAACTTTGCAGGACACGAATTCGAATGCGTAGACAAAGGATTTGCCCAGAACGAAGCCGTGGATGTAGTGGTACGCCCTGAGGATATCTATATAATGCATAATACCGAAGCCGCCCAATTTACGGCAATAGTAAAATCCTGCATATTCAAAGGAGTCCACTACGAAATGTATGTAGATACGGACAAGGGCTACGAACTGCTTATCCAGGACTATAACGCATTCGAAGTGGGAAGCGAAGTGGGTCTGATAATCAAGCCATCCGACATCCAGGTTATGCACAAAACCTCGCTATTCAATGAATTTGAAGGCGAGATGACCTCCCCTACTTCAGTTCGATTTATCGATGCCGAATTCGACTGCCAAGACAGAGGACTAGAAAAAGGGGACAAAGTATTGGTGCGTGTAGACTTCGATAAAGTGGACTTGATGGATAGTGATGAAGATACCGAAGTATCTGCACATATACGCAACATCCTTTATAAAGGCGACCATTATCACCTTGAGGTCAAGACAGATGAAGGTTTCCATTTATTTGTGGATACCCAAGATATCTGGGATAAAAATGACCTTGTAGGCATTAGAATCCTCCCCGAAGACATAAAAATCAGCAAAACAAATGTTTAAAAGGTCTAGTTGGGCTATCCCGTACTTTATCTTTTTGATATTGTTCGTGGTCTTGCCACTGTTACTGATTGCAGTTTACGCTTTCACGGATTCATACGGAGAGTTTACGCTTTCCAATATAATTGCGTTTTTCACTGAACCGAAGATAATAAACTCGTTCCTCGTCTCACTGGAAGTGGCATTGGAAAACACCTTGATATGTATCCTGATAGGTTATCCTGCAGCATATATATTGGCTGATAAGAAACTGAATAAGATGTCCTTTACAGCAGTCCTCTTTATCCTGCCCATGTGGATTAATGCTCTGATGAGAACTATGGCCACGGCAGAAATATTCAATCTTGTGGGGATTGGACTTGGCAAAGGAACACTGCTTTTCGGTCTAGCTTACGACTACCTGCCATTTATGATATACCCTATCTATAATGTCCTAAGCAAAATGGATAGGAGTTATATTGAAGCAGCGCAGGATCTGGGAGCCAGTCCGTCGAAAGTTTTCTTCAAAGTCACACTGCCACTTTCAATGCCAGGCATTTTGAGTGGAATTATGATGGTGTTTATGCCTACCGTTTCCACTTTTGCCATATCGGAAATTCTTACGAACAATACGATACAGCTATTTGGCTCCATAATTCAGGAACAGTTCAATAACCTTATGTGGAACCAAGGGGCGGCACTTTCTCTTGTTATGTTGATAATCATTGGCTTGTCAAGCTTATTACAAAAGGATAAAGATGACAATTAAAAAAATATTGGCAAAAAGCTATCTGGCTTTGGTACTGCTAATGCTCTACCTGCCCATCATCTTCATAGCTGTTTTTTCGTTCACCGAGGCCAAATCGCTCGGGAATTGGACCGGATTTACATTCCAACTATATGAAAATCTATTTACCGGGGCCAATTCCAGCTCCATAGCGTTGCTCGCTGCTCTAAAAAACACATTGTTGGTGGCATTGATGGCATCCTGCGTTTCAACAGTATTGGGAACATTGGCCGCTATCGGGATACATAACATGAAAGGACGCAGCAAAAGAACCATTCAATTTTTGAATAATGTGCCAATGCTGAATCCTGACATAATTACCGGTGTATCCTTATTCCTACTCTTCATATTCTTACATATAAGCAAAGGGTATGTGACTGTGGTACTTGCGCACATTACATTTTGTACGCCATACGTCGTGCTTAATGTACTTCCGCGTCTCACGCAGATGAATCCCAATATATATGAAGCGGCACTGGATCTAGGTGCCACCCCATTCCAAGCACTGCGGAAAGTTCTAATACCACAACTACGCTCTGGTATGCTGAGCGGGTTCATATTGGCCTTTACTATGAGTTTGGATGATTTTGCCGTGACCTATTTCACAGCTGGTTCTTCCGGGCTTGAGACCCTCTCCACATATATTTATGCCGATGCGCGTAAAGGAGGACTCACCCCGGAATTAAAACCTATGATGACCATAATTTTCTTAATTGTGTTCATCGTGTTATTTTTCGTTAATTTAAAGACTTATAAAAAACAAAAATGAATAAACTTAATCAACTTTTGATGGCAGGTCTCATTCTTCTAGGAGCTGCCAATGTATCGGCTGAAGACCGAAACAATGTACTCAAAGTATACAACTGGTCTGATTACATCGCAGAAGGAGTACTGGATGACTTCAAAGCCTGGTATAAAGAGCAAACAGGCGAAAATGTAGAAGTAATCTATATGACATTCGATGTTAATGAAGCTATGCTATCTAAAATCGAAAAAGGTCACGAAGACTACGACGTTGTATGTCCATCGGACTACATTATCGAGAGAATGCTCAATAAAGGACTCTTACTTCCTATTGACACTAAACTACTAGGCTCTACCCCTAACTACATAGAAGCGAACCGCTCTCCTTTCATAGAAAAGATGTTTCGTTCGATTAATCCGGAAATTGATGCCAATCTCTATTCTGTTGCATATATGTGGGGCACTACCGGCATTTTATTCAACACACAATATGTCACCAAAGAAGAGGCCTCCACTTGGGATGTCATAAGAAATCCTAAATTTGCCGGAAAGATTCTAATAAAAGATGCACCACGTGATGTATATGCTCCAGTACTTATCTATCTGAAACAAGACGAATTGAAAAGTGGAAAGACGACTCTTCAGGACCTAATGAGCGACTCCTCAGACGAGTCGTTGGCTATGGTTCAAGACTACCTTATGCAGTGCAAAAGCGGGGTTTACGGATGGGAAGCCGATCTAGGAAAAGAGCAGATGACAAAGAATCGTGCATACGTATCATTAAACTGGAGTGGAGATGCCGTATGGGCTATAGAAGAAGCTGCAGCTGTAAATGTCCATCTTGACTATGTAGTACCTAAAGAAGGCTCCACTGTATGGTTCGATGGATGGGTAATACCTAAATACGCTAAGAATGTGAAGGCTGCAACCTACTTCATAGACTTTATGTGCCGTCCAGACATAGCAATTCGAAATATGGATGAAACCGGTTATGTAGCATCAAATGGCTCGTGGGAAGTACTCGAATCGCAAATTGACGACACTCTAGAACCCATAGACCTAACTTATTTCTTCGGGCCAGAGGCTGACTCTGTAAGAGTAGATCCTATTTTATACCCGGACAAGTCAGTTATCGATCGTTGCGCTCTTGAGCACGACTGGGGAGATGACACTGAAAAACTCCTTAAAATGTGGCAAAACGTCAAGGGAAGTCAGGCCAATGTCTTCACCTACGCCATTATAGCCATAGTAGTGGCACTATTCGCTATCTACTTTGTAATATCTTCAGGAGCGAAAAATCGTCGCAAGCGCTCTCGTCGCACTAATAGATAGTCCTATTAATGAAAGGAAGAAGAACCTGTTTTGCTGACCTTTTAGACGAAAACAGAGCTAGGGAAAGGAAAAAGCTTCTTGCAAAACTTCCCCTATGGTCTAGGTGCGAGGGTATTCGCATCCCACAGAGCCTCGCTTTAGAACAGTGTTCTTCTTCATACACAGCCGATTTCAAGGCAAATTATCTTAACATCACCCTTCCTGTCACCGAGCGTCTTGCCGATCTGACGGGAGGGTTTGGTGTTGATACTTGGAGTTTTGCCCAAGTATTTAGATATGTGGACTATTTCGAGCAGAACGAAGAACTCTGCAACATCGCTAACGAGAATTTTAAGGCTCTTTCTCGGTTTTATGGAGTTGATTCTAACATTACCACACATTGCTGCTGCGTTACAAGTGATACCATCAAACACTTAGCTGCAGTAGATTGTATTTTCATAGACCCCGCCAGACGATCCAAAACAGGAAGTAAGGTATTTCTTATCGAGGAATGTTACCCAAATATACTCGAGTTACTTCCCGAAATAGCGAAGAAAAGCGAATTCTTACTGGTTAAATTCTCCCCGATGGCGGACCTGTCTATGCTTCATGATCGGTTATCTAAAGCGTTATCTGACCTTGACTATAACCTATTAAGCATAGGAGTGATAGGTGTAAAGCACGAAGTAAAAGAAATACTCACTCTTATGGGCAAATTCAAAGTGAATACTCCTTATCTATACCTAAAAGATGCCTTCATCCCTGACGGCAATCTATTGGAACTTCCTAAAGATAAACCTATTGCTAAATACTCTACATCGTTTAATGGAACATATCTTCTGGAGCCTGATGCTATGATACTTAAGTCCGGCTACCAAGATATGTGCTGCGAACTATGGGATGCAGAAAAGGTATCTTCAGGATGTCATTTGTATTTTTCTCGCGCTCTTGAAAGCGGTGCGTTTTCGCAACACTATAAAGCATTTGAAATATGCGAAATCCGACCTTTCAACAAAAAAGAGATGCTGGAAACATCACACAAATACCCTATATCGGAAGTATCGGTAAAGGGACTTCCGTTAGGAAGTGCAGAATTGGCACTAAGAATGGGAATAAAAAGTGGCATAGCACCCGATGGAAATCATTACCATATATTTGCAATAGGAACCCCCATCAACAAGCTCTTGCTCATTACAAAAAGCATCTACAGCGGATCAACATCTATTAGATAAAGCGCCCCATATCGTAAATAAAGAGCTTTTTTCTGTTCTAACAGGCTCTTGTCTCGCTCCAATACTTCCCTTTTTACCAACATTCCTGTTTTTCTGTCCTTTATATCTACGATTCTAGAAAAAGGAGGTAGATGAAAATTCTTTCTTTCGCTCATTAATGTGTCTAGAAAGAGAGAACATTCTATTATGGCTGAATACACTGGATGAGATGGAGTTGTGCACTGTATCAGCATTTTAGAAGTATGTAAGGACAGATTTCGAAACAACTGAAGAGCCTTTTCATCACTTCTGAAATCGTTTCTATCGAAAAAAGAATCACCATTTAAGATAACCAAAAGTTCACTTTCCCCTCTCAAATGCTTGGATGACTGAGCAGTAAGTATCTGAAATGTCTTGTCCTTAGAGAACCTCTCAGTGTACTTTTCTATTTCCTCCTCTCTAGTATATGAACGAATTATCCTTATCAAGTCACCGGATGCCTTATTGATAGCCTCTGTCATTTTCTTAGAAAAATCCCCGTCCATTCCGTGCTTTCTTTTCTCTGCCGGAATATCCAATAACTGAAGATTTACTTTAGGTATATTATCGCCTCTAACTAGAGAATATTTTCCTATCTTGCAATTATATAAGCTTTCCAAAGATGGGGTAAATGAACCTAACACCAGATCCGCATTATGTAAAGAAGCCATAACACAAGCGACATCCCTTCCATTATAGCGAGGAGCCGGTTCTGTCTGTTTATATGATGGATCTTGCTCTTCATCCACAATCACAAGTCCCAGATTCTTAAACGGCAAAAACAGAGAACTTCGCGTACCTATCACCACTATGCTCCTGTCGCCACGTCGCAATTCATTAGCAAGATTTCTTCGCTTGGCTGCAGTGAGAGTGGGAGCGAATACGATAGCCTCCTCTATGCCAATCGATTCTTTTAAAATAGTGGCACTCTCCACTTCTGGTACAAGGACCAACGCGCTGTAGCCTGTTTCCAAACACTCACTTATACGCTCCTTGTAATACTGCGCACGGGACGCTCCCTGATATAAAATAGGCTTGCAGTACTTTTCTCTACTCGAAATGCTCTTGACCTGCCCTTCAATTATTTTTCGCTTAGGCTTTTTAAGTTCTGTCGATACTTTATACTTAGGATAAGCAGCCATATAGACCTCTCCTAACGTACACATATAATATTGCGAGACAAACTTCCATAGTTTAATTTCAGTTTCCGAAATATCGGCCAAGCCTTGTGGAATTTCGCTTACCTCCAGGACTTTGAAGCCAGGAGCATCAGAGTTATCTTTAAAAGAAAGAACCACAGCTATATAATCCTTTCCATTAAAATTCACTTTCACACGCTGTCCCACTCGAAGCGCAGTGTTACAACTGTACACCGGTGTCCAGTCCAATTTCAATGGTAAAAGCAAATTATACAAACCCATACCCGCAAAGATACTAAGAAACCTTCAATAATAACCTACACAAGATTTCTATTGTTTCTAACAAAAAACTTATCTTTACATTATGAATATCATATATTGCATTCTCACCATTATCCTTGGAGTTTTGGCTACGCGCGAGCCTAAAAATCCAAGTGGACGGCTTCTTGATATGAAAGAAGCCACTATATCAAGAAATGTGTATCCTAAAACGTCGCGAGCGAGTATTTCCAGAACGAAAGATAATTCCAGATTCTTTGTAAAGAATGGAAGCGTCTTTTATATTGACGGAGCTGATACCCTTATGGTTGCAATGGCTCACGATGACATTAGTTATGGCGTGAGCGTGAGTCGTAATGAATTCGGAATATCAGGTGGATTGTTTCCATCGCCGGATGGGAAGAAATTGGCCTATTATGAAAAAGACGAAAGCAAGGTTGGAACCTTTCCACTGCTAGATATCAATTCTGCATCGCTAAAAAACATTAAATATCCATTTGCCGGAACGAACTCAGAAAGGATATCGCTATGGGTTTATAACTGCGAAAACGGAAATCACACAAAGATTAATTGCACGGATTTCGAAGAAGATAGGTATCTCACTTGTGTAACTTGGCACGGAGAACATCAGCTTTTGATTCAAGTACTTAGCCGCTCACAGCAAGAGATGCGCCTTAACCTCTACGATACCCAATCGGGAGATTTAATTAAAACTTTGCTATCAGAGAGCAACGACGCTTGGGTAGAGCCATACGAGAAGGCACATTTTATAAGTGATAACATATTTGTTTATTCCACAGATAATAGAGATGGTTTTAAATCCTTGTATTTGGTGGATCTCGAAGGCAATATCAAAAGACTGGTCAATACTTCTGCCGACATAGAATGGGCCGGCTCTGATAAGAATTATATCTACTACACTTCGGCAGAACTATCCCCTGCAGAAAACCATCTTTTTAGAATCAGAGTAACCAAGCGCAACTCCCTAGATCATGTAGTAATAGGACGAAGCGAAAGGCTTACAAAACAGAGGGGCTGGCATAATATAATCATGGGAGAGAACTGCTATACAGACATATTCAGCAGTTTCGATAATCCTGGATGGAGCAAAGTATTCTATCTCGACGGAAGAGTTAAAGAGACACTGGCAGTAGCTGAGGACCCATTGGCAGAATACGCAACACCACAGATAGAATTCGGCACCATTACTTCTGCAGATGGAAAATTTGAAAACCACTATAGACTACTGAAGCCACTCGGATTCGACCCGTCGAAAAAATATCCTCTTCTAGTCTATGTCTATGGAGGCCCACATTCTCAGCTTGTGAACGACTCTTGGCTAGGTGGCATTCGAATGTGGGAGATGCTTATGGCCCAGAAAGGATATATTGTTTACGTGCAAGACAATAGAGGCACCCAAAGGCACGGAGCGGCCTACGAAAAGGCGATAAACAGAGCATGTGGACAGGCCGAGATGGCGGATCAGATGGTGGGAATAAACCGACTTCTGGACGAGCCTTGGGTCGATCGTAACAGAGTGGGAATACACGGATGGAGTTATGGTGGATTTATGACCATCAGCCTTATGCTGAATTATCCCGATATTTTCAAAGTAGCTGTGGCTGGAGGACCTGTGATAGACTGGAAATGGTACGAAGTAATGTATGGGGAACGTTATATGGACACTCCACAGGATAATCCGGAAGGATATGCACTGTCAAGTCTTCTAAATAAAGCATCCTCTCTTTCCGGGAAACTACTTATCTGCCAAGGAGCTGTAGATGATGTGGTAGTCTGGGAGCATTCCCTGTCCTTTGTTCAAAAGTGTATAGATGAAGGAAGACAAGTGGATTATTTCCCATTTCCTAAAGCTCAGCACAATATGCGAGGCATGGAAAGAGTGTACCTATATGATAAAATAACAGATTATTTCAAAACGAATTTATGAAACAATACATCGAACAAAACAAAGACAGGTTTTTCGAAGAACTGTTTTCTCTTCTTCGCATTCCTTCCGTAAGCGCTCAAAGCGAACATAAACCGGATATGCTTAAATGCGCCCACAGGCTTCAAGAACTACTGATTGAAGCCGGTGCTGATAAAGCAGAGGTATTCCCCACAGCAGGAAATCCAGTGGTTTATGCTGAAAAAATCATAGACCCATCGGCTAAAACCATCTTAATCTATGGACATTATGATGTTCAGCCAGTAGAACCGCTTGAAAAATGGAATAGCGATCCATTTGAGCCTGAAATTCACGATGGTGCGATATGGGGGCGTGGGGCTAACGATGACAAGGGCCAACTCTTTATGCATCTTAAAGCATTCGAGTACGAAGTACGCACAGGACAGCTCCATCATAATGTGAAATTCATCTTCGAGGGAGAAGAGGAAATTGGCAGTCCTAATTTGCCTAAATGGATAGAATCCCACAAAAAAATGCTAAAAGCTGATATAGTGCTAGTGTCAGACACGACGATGATAAGCGAAAAAGTGCCAAGCATCAATTGTGGGATGCGCGGACTAAGCTACCTTGAGGTGAAAGTAACAGGCCCTAATAAAGACTTACATAGTGGACACTATGGAGGCGCTGTGGCTAATCCTATAACAGTACTATGTGAGATGATAGCATCGCTTCACGATGCCGACCAAAGAGTAGCCATCCCTGGTTTTTACGATAAGGTCGTAGAATTAAGTGCGCAAGATCGCGCTATGTTAGCCAAGGCACCTTTCGATCTCAATGAATATAAATCCTTTTTAGGCATTAATGATGTTAGGGGCGAAAAGGGTTATACCACACTTGAAAGAACAGGAATCAGACCTTGTCTGGATGTATGTGGTATATGGGGCGGATATACTGGTCCAGGAGCCAAAACAGTGCTTCCAAGCGAGGCTCACGCTAAAATATCCATGCGACTTGTCCCAAATCAAAGCAGTAGTGAAATAACCACCCTATTCAAAAATTATTTTGAAAGCATAGCACCTCGCGACGTTAAAGTGAAAGTGACCCCTTGCGAGGGTGGCGATGGCTTCTTAATCCCGATAAGTTCTCACGCCTACCAAGCGGGAGCTAAAGCTATGGCTGAAGTATATGGGGTAGAGCCTGTACCGAGTCGTGGCGGCGGAAGCATAGCAGTACTTGCAGATATTCAAAAAATACTCGGAATAGATCCACTACTAATGGGCTTCGGACTTGAAAGAGATACTATACACTCTCCTAACGAAAGTTTTCTTTTAAAGCAACTTTTCGCGGGAATGCGCTCCATTGCACTATTCTACAAGTACTTCTAATAAGTAAACTACCTTGTAAGCGTTCTGCTTACAAGGTTTATTTTATACTTGAACATCGTTTTGCCCTTGTAGAAATATAGGCTTATAGTATTATTGTCCACAAAGCCCACCTGGGCCAAGTATCTATCTGTCTTACGATTCTTACACTCAGGTTCTGCCCATACAAGAAGATGAGAATTCGTCTTTCTATTACGGACCACCACTACAGTATAGCCTCTTATATCACACACGGCAGCCTCAAGATTACCTCGACTTGACTTTTTTGCATTTCTGTAAGCATCGTATAGCGAGCAATTCTCGGATATAGCCCCGAACTCGATAGTCTTAGCGGATTTTAAAGCAAGAGGATTATTATCCAGCCACCACGAAATATATTTATCTGTTTGATAGTCTTTCTCTGATAAATATACAAAACGCTTGTCTATCCTAAAAAGAGAATCCAAGTAACTTACTTGTGGCGAAGGCTGTACCAGTTCGAGCGAAGAAACACCCTCTATACCAAGCGAACTCCCTTCCACATGGATAGGCTTACCATAAAAATCCAAAGCATAAAGAAAGTCATCTGAAAGACAGTACAGATAGCGCGTGTACTTTAGCCTGTCGTCACTTTTAGATAAAACTGAAAAAGACAAATACTTTTCACCATCCAGTTTCACCACACCGACAGAATCACATTGAGAAAAAGTAACTCCCGCCCCGGCGTTATCAAAAAATATATAATATGGCTGACGTAATAGCTTGTATTTCTTTCTTTTAACCTGATAATCCGTAAGAACCACCGCAGAATCCGTATAGTCCAGACAAGTGACTAGATTAATTTTTCCTTCTTTATGCTCTACCGCGAACTCATGTTCCTTAAAAGGGTCGAACCCTCTCTTCTGAGAAAAACCGCTAACATAGCAAGTTAAAAATAAAAAGAAAATTAATATCAACTTACGCCGCATATCGATACTATATTACATTTAACTCTTTACCGACCTTTATAAAACTATCTATCGCCTTATCAAGCTGATGAAGCGTATGAGCAGCACTTATTTGAACTCTTATGCGAGCCTGACCGGCAGGGACAACAGGATAATAAAAACCCGTTACAAAGACCCCTTCTCTAGCCATTGCTTGTGCAAATCTTTGACTCAGTGGCGCATCATAAAGCATTACGGCACAGATAGCACTCTGCGTAGGCTTAATGTCAAAGCCTGCCTCCAGCATTTTATCTCTAAAATACTCTACATTCTCTACCAATACGGAATGACGCTCATCGCTTTCCTCGAGCATTTTAAATAATTCCAATCCCGCTCCTGCTATCATAGGTGGTAGAGAATTTGAAAAAAGATATGGCCTGCTCCTTTGCCTAAGCATCTCAATAATCTCTTTACGCCCAGTGGTAAATCCACCTACCGCACCGCCAAATGCTTTACCCAAAGTTCCAGTACGGATGTCTATTCTGTCATAACAGTCGAACAACTCTCCTACTCCTCTTCCTGTAGGGCCCACTACTCCGGCACTATGGCTCTCATCCACCATAACCAGAGCATCGTATTTCTCGGCCAATTCGCATATCCTGTCCATTGGTGCCACATTCCCATCCATAGAGAACACGCCATCGGTAACAATGATGCGGAAACGTTGATCCTGTGCCTGTATAAGACAGCGCTCCAGATCAGCCATATCAGCGTTGGCATAACGATATCTTACCGCCTTACATAACCTGACTCCATCTATTATAGACGCGTGATTCAAAGCATCTGAAATAATGGCATCTTCTGAGGTGAAGAGAGGCTCGAAAACGCCCCCATTGGCATCGAAACAAGCAGCATACAATATGGTATCCTCTGTATGAAAATAATGTGAAACGGCTTTTTCCAGCTCAACATGCACATCCTGCGTACCACAAATGAAACGAACAGAGCTCATTCCATAGCCGCGTGTGGACATGGTGCGCTTCGCTGCCTCGATCAGACGAGGAGAATCAGAAAGACCCAAATAATTATTGGCACAAAAATTCAGTGCCTTACTTCCATCGGAAAGTGTAATCTCAGCACCTTGAGCCGAGCATATCACACGCTCTGATTTATATAGCCCCTCCTCGCGTATTTTATTCAATTCAGAGCAAAGGTGATCTTGAAATTTACTGTACATACTACGCAATTAATTATTTCAGAATAAACCTATAACAGCTTTATTCTAAGGTTCTTTATCATATCCTGCGTCATAGAGTCGAGGTTATATGACGGAGCCCATCCCCACTCTTTTCGTGCGCAAGAATCATCCATATTATCTGGCCAAGAGTCTGCTATGCCCTGACGAACCGGGTCTACCTCATAGCGCATCTTAAACGAAGGTATATACTTTCTTATAGATGCAGCTATCTGCTCTGGTTCAAAACTCATAGAGGCGATATTAAACGAATTACGATGTTTTAGTTTTTTAGGATCTGCCAGCATAATATCCACTGCAGCGCGTAACGCATCCGGCATATACATCATGTCCATATAAGTGCCAGCGGCAATAGGACAAACGAACTCTTCACCCCTTACTGCAGCGTAATATATTTCCACCGCATAATCTGTAGTGCCGCCTCCAGGAAGCGTTGTATAGCTTATAAGCCCGGGGAAGCGTACCGAACGTGTGTCGACCCCATATTTATGGTTATAATAATCGCTTAAAAGTTCTGTAGCCACCTTGGTTACTCCATACATAGAAGTAGGCCGCTGAATCGTGTCCTGAGGAGTGTTCTTGTGTGGAGTCGATGGTCCGAATGAACCAATAGAGCTCGGAGTAAATACCGCACATCCTTTTTCTCTGGCTACCTCAAGTACATTTATCAAGCCATTCATCTGGATATTCCACGCTTTTAAAGGGAAGCGCTCGGCCACAGCGGAAAGCAATGCAGCCAGGTTGTAAATGGTGTCTATATCATACTTACTCACCACATTAGATATCTGTGTAGCATTGCAGACATCCACCTCCTCGCTTGGTCCGCTATGAAGCAACTCCCCTTTAGGTTCGCAGCCACGAATATAACCTGCAACGACCGTCCCTTCGGGAAATGTTCGCCGCAGTAACATAGTTAACTCCGAGCCAATCTGACCAGTTGACCCTATTACAAGAACGTTTTTCACTATTTCAATTCTTTAAATTTCTCTGAAGAAATCTTCTTTGCCTTCAAAGTGGCAGTGCTCTTGATTTTATCCAAAACCTTCTGATCTTCCACCTGCTCGGCTAGTCTTTCCACCTGCTTTTGATCGTGAAGCACGTTATTTACAGCCTCGTTAATCATCTCTTCTGGAACATTACCAATACCATACATAGCATATTGATATGTCACGAAAGCCTTTGCAGCGTCTTTAAGATCGTCAGAGCTAATCTGAAGTTCCCACTTTTTCATTAAAGAGCCTCTTACAAGCTGCCACTTGAAATCTTCAACGAATGCCGGAAATTCCTTCTCCATCTGTTCAGATGTAATCTTACCTTCATTCACGTGCATAAGCCACCTCTTCAAGAATTCTTCTGGAAGTTCGATAGAGGCCTTGTTAACATAGAAATCGCGAATGTCCTTAGAAAGCCGCCACTGTGCTTCTGATTTGTAGTTTTCTTTAAGTCTTTCAGCAGCTTCCTTTTCTATATCTTCGTCGCTCTTTTCCTCTTTCTTACTTTCATAGTACTTTTTGAGGTTTTGAGCCATGTCTTCCTTTTCCTTTGCAGAAACCGTTATGGTATAGTTAGGGATCTCATCCTCAGCCGTTACATCAACATTAACCTCCGGAGTTAAGCCTAAATCAAAAACAAAGGTAAAATCCTTGCCACTAGTCCAATCAACCTCCGGCTGCTTTTCACTTGAAAGAGGTTCTCCTAAAATGTGCAGTTTTTCATCGTCTATGAACTTCTGCAACCCCTGGCCAATCACTTCGTTTATGGAGTCCGCTAAAATCTGTCCTCCATATACTCTCTGAACTAGACTCATCGGAACATTTCCCTTACGGAATCCCTTGAAGTCTGCCTTTCTTCTGCATTCTGCTAACTTCTTTCTCTCGATTTCGGCATAATCAGCAGCCTCGATGTTCATTGTAAGCTCAATATTGAGCTTGTCAATCTGATTTTTTGTTAATTTCATATTATTTATTATTTGATTTTTCTCTTAGGATATTTAATTCTTTCGTGATACATCTGACATAAATATGTCTTCATCACCGCCTTTATAGTGGTAAGTTCTTTCATAGTTATATTAGCCTGCTCGAATTGCCTATCCTCCATCTTATAGGCGAAAATCCTATCCACTAATGCTGATATATTCTCCTGGGAGTAATCTTTTAAAGTTCTGGATGCGGCTTCCATAGAGTCACTAAGCATAAGAATCACCTGCTCCCTTGTGGTAGGGGTAGGTCCTGGATAGCAAAAGTCTTTTTTATGCGAACTATCACCTCCCTCTTTTATGAATTTATCATAAAAATATGACACACAGGTAGTTCCATGATGTGTTTTTATGAAATCCGATATAACTGCAGGCAGTTTATGCGCCTGCGCTAACTCCATACCATCACTGACGTGTCTAATTATATCCTGTGCACTTTGAAGAGGAGATAGATCATCGTGATATTTTGCTGCTGCGCTCGAAGTCAATGATTCATTCTCTATAAAACAAAGTGGGTTTTTCATTTTCCCTATATCGTGATATAAAGCTCCTGCTTTTATAAGGGCCTCATCTGCATTTATAGCCCTAGCCACGGCAGAAGATAGATTCATCACCTGAAGAGAATGTTGAAAAGTTCCCGGTGCCTTCTGCTCAAGCTGACGTAAAAGTTCATTTGATGTATCGGAAAGTTCCTGAAGTCGAGCAGTAGAAACCATGTTGAATCCTCGCTCAAGCAAATATATAAACGGATGCAATGCCACTTCTAAAATGGACCCGACAAACAAGATACCTAGCGAGAGTAGAAAATCATACCCAAGAACTCCTGTCAACTCAAAGGCCGAGAACAACAACGCGCATACTAAAAAATTAATAGACGCAGAAATAAACTGCTTCGCACCCCGCGAAAAATAGCGGAACAGATATAGCGTAACTATCCCTGGCACCAAAAACATAATAAATAGGGCCGCCCCACTCTCAGCATAAATCAAAAGCGGGAACAAAGACACTACATAGACGGGAAATATAAGCCTTGTCCGGAAAAAGGCTTGCAGATATAAAGCCCCTATAGAAAATGGAAATATGAAGAGCCACTCCGGAGCAAACCTTATAAAGACCAACTCCGAACAAGACATTATCGTGAAGACTGTAAGAATGTATAGATATCGATTATAATCCTTAAAAATCATAGGATTAGAAAAATAGATAGCAAAAAACAGACATACCAATATGCCTGCCAGTACTAACGCATTCCCTAACCATATAAAAATTTCAGGCATATCGGTGCCCATACTTTTCTCATATTCAGCCTTATAAGAGTCTAATAATTGTGCCACTTCTGAAGTGACCAATTCTCCTTTATTTACTATAATGGTACCGGCATTCACATATCCAGAGGTAACTGATATATCCTCAGCCGTCTTACTATGAACCAAGGAGGTAATCTGCTGATCAAAAATAAGATTCGGTACCACAAGGTCATATAAACTCTTGGCACGCATCAACGAATCCACATTAAGACCCTGACAATCGTGCATAACTCCCTGAAGAAGGGCTATCCTTGCTTGCGGCAGAAGGTACACCTCGCTAGATGGAACTTTTTCCGCCCTCTTATCTCTTTGAACATAAATCACATCGCTTGTAGCTACTTCATCAGCAAGAATACCCTTGTTATAAATACTGGCAAGATGTTTAACCACAGATGCTTTCAAACCAGGGGCATCCGTAAAAGATATTGCATCGACCTTACGAAAAGCCTCTCCGGCTATGTCCGTAGATAACTTATAATACGGAATTACACTGCTCGAATGTTCTGCTTTCTCTTTAGCAATTTCTTCACTTGTTTTTAGAATAGGGAAATCGAACTGGGCTACCAATGTTTCATATCGCCACGCCTGCCCCTTCGAATAGTCATAGCCCCACTTGGCCGTTCTCGGCACTAAAAGCAATAAAGCGGCGAAAATCACAAGAAGGGGCAGAGCCACCATCAGTTTGAAAGAGGCTTTCATAATTACTGCTATGCGTCAATATTAGCGTAATGTGCGTTTTCTTCTATGAATTGTCTACGAGGCGGAACATCATCACCCATCAGCATAGAAAATGTTCTTTCTGCTTGAGCCGCATTATCAATGGTAATCTGGCGCAAACGACGATGCTCAGGGTTCATGGTCGTCTCCCATAACTGCTCGGCAGACATTTCTCCAAGACCTTTATAACGCTGAACCGTATAACCCTTGTCGGAGCCTTTACCTAATTTCTGTGCTGCCTCTTCTCTTTGTTCCTCTGTCCAGCAATATATCTCCTCCTTACCTTTCTTAACCAAATATAGCGGAGGCGTAGCCAAATATACGTAACCATTCTTTATCAAATCGTACATATATCTAAAGAAGAACGTAAGAATCAAGCAAGCAATATGAGAACCATCCACATCGGCATCCGTCATAATCACTACTTTATGATAGCGTAACTTACTAAGGTCCATATGTTTTTCCCCAGATTCATCCTCTTGCGCCACAGTCACTCCCAAAGCCGTATATATATTCTGAATTTCTTGACTGTCAAATGCCCTATCCACTGCTGCCTTCTCCACGTTCAATATCTTACCTCTCAAAGGCAAAATGGCTTGAAATTCACGCTTTCTACCCTGTTTAGCCGTACCACCTGCGGAATCTCCCTCCACAAGGAACAACTCGCACTTTTCCGGATCCCTCTCGGAGCAATCGGCCAATTTTCCAGGCATTCCGGCACCGCTGAGTACGGATTTACGCTGCACCATTTCTCGTGCCTTACGCGCAGCACTACGCGCAGTCGCTGCCAGTACGATTTTCTCTATTATGGTCTTGGCCAATTTTGGATTTTCCTCCAAGAAATTATCCATAGCCGCTGCAGTTGCTTGAGACACAGCCGAAGTCACCTCCGGGTTACCCAATTTAGTCTTAGTCTGTCCTTCGAACTGAGGTTCAGCAACCTTAACAGATATTACTGCCGTTAAACCTTCACGAAAATCTTCCGGAGCCAACGGGTCTTTAAGTTTTGAAAGCAGGTTATTCTTCTCGGCGTATTGCTTTAACGAGCGTGATAGACCCATCTTGAATCCCTGAAGATGAGTACCCCCTTCTATCGTATTTATATTATTTACATAAGAATATATCTTCTCCGAATAGCCGGTATTATATTGTAAGGCTATATCTATAGGGATAATCTTATCTGAAGATACACATATAGGTTCTGGAATAAGAGTTTGAGCCCCAGCATCCAGATACTCTATAAATTCTTTCAATCCGGCTTCAGAGTGAAACACCTCTGAACGGAAGACCTTATTGCCGGTAGGCTTAGCATTGCCATTCTCATCAGTAACATACTCATCTACAAGCTCCCTTTCATCGGTTAGTGTAATGCGTACGCCCTTGTTTAGATAGGATAATTCTCTCAATCGTGCAGAAAGAGTATCATACTTATATACAGTAGTCTGGGTGAAAATCTCCGGATCCGGATGGAATGTTATTGTAGTTCCCGTATCATTCGAATCTCCCACTATCTTAACAGGGCCAAGAGGTTTACCTTTAGAATACTCCTGGACGAATACCTTACCCTCTCTATGAACCTCTGCTCGCAGATAATCCGAAAGGGCATTAACACAAGAAACACCCACACCATGAAGACCACCGGAAACCTTGTAACTGTTCTTACTAAACTTTCCACCGGCGTGCAGTACCGTCAATACGACTTCCAACGCTGAGCGATGCTCCTTTTCGTGCATTCCGGTAGGAATGCCTCGACCATTATCTTCAACCTTTATAGAATTACCTGGCAGTATCGTAACCTCAATATCAGTACAAAAACCCGCCATAGCTTCATCTATACTATTATCGACCACCTCATAAACAAGATGATGTAAGCCTCGCTCCGACACATCTCCTATATACATAGAAGGTCTTTTACGTACCGCTTCCAATCCCTCTAAGACCTGAATGCTATCCGCACCATACTGCTCTTCAGCATGCTTTATTTCTTCTGTTTCTATCATTTTATCTAACTTAAATTTCACTTAAACTTCGCCCCATCGCAAAGCCCACAAATTTAGTAAAAATCGCGCTCTTTTGCAAGTTCCACACTAGCTTAAAATCAACCTCAGCCCCACTGTAAGCACGGGAAATCTACGACTGGTAAAAGGCACACTCTCGACTCTCTGACCTAAAATATTCTCTGCTTTGAGCCAAAATGATAAATCTTTATTCATCCTGTACTCACCATGTAAACCCACATCAATATACTGTGGCAAAGAGCCCATAGTCTTCGAGTGTCTTTCTCCCATATAATCAATAGAAACTCCGGCAAAAATCCGCTCCATCTTATTATATGTCATGTCAAAAGATGTCCTAAATGCCGCTGGCATAAAAGCATCGCTTCCCATATTCAGGCTAACATCTTGAAATTCCGAATAAGATTTTATATCCCAGGACTTAAGGTGCCATAAAAGCCTTGCTGTCAAATACATTCCATCATACCTTCCATAAACGAGTCGAAGAGCTTCGGAAGTATTTCCCACATCACGAAGCGCATACAAAGGCATATATCCCTTATCCGCATATCCGGCCCGAAAATCATACTGAAAACAAGACTTTACACTTCCCCTCAACCCTAAGAATGCATTCAAATACTCTCTTGATTCTTTCAACTCGCTTCCCGTGGTTTCAAAATAAGAGGCGTTAAAGTGAGGATTGGCCTGCTTGAAAGTATAGTGAGAATTCTGTTGATCGTAACCAGTCATACCTAGCAGCACTTCACTATGAGCATTGAATAAAGCGAAACTAGCTTCCAAATCAGGGTATAATCTAAAGGAGTATGTGTAGTCGTGATACCAGTGGTTTGATGCTTTAACACCCACGGATACTTTCGCCTTCCCCCAGTCAAAAGTCATACGTGGATTCATTTTTATATACTTCACCCCACTTTTCGATATCCCGGAATAGACATCAAGTCCAGTTTCATAGTAAAGATCGAATTTATAAATATTAGAAGTCAACGCAAGCGGAGAAACCCGGCCTTTCAATTCTAAAGCATTTTCTCCCAAAGCCTTAAGGCCAAGCGAATAATCCTTAGAGAAACGATAATCGACATTCAACTCATAATCCACCGATCGTACTTTATGCCCGTCGGAATTAATAGCTCCTTGAAAACCAAATGCATGAAATGGGTCCCCGGAAAGTTCCAAATCGCGTACCCACATTCCTTGGTAAAAAGTGTCAAAGAAAAAATTAAACGGCTTCAAAAAAGCATAACCGCACGCACCCACACGCTCCGACAACTCATAGCCGGAATAATCCGAAGACTTTCCTCTATATGAACCCACATAGGCATCGAAATCCTGGTAAAACCCCAGATGTAATTTTTCTCCCACTTTTACATTGGCCACTATATCCACAACCGGAGCAAAAGCAAACCCGGCACCGGCATTCACATATAACCAAGGTGCGCGCTGTTCGCTGCTTATAGGACGAAACAACACATTATATGGAGTGAACTCATAGGCACCTTTATATGGTTTAGAGAAAACAGAATAGTCGAACTTCAACTTAAATTCACTCAGCGAGTCCGGCACCTGTATCTCTATAGTTTTTCTCTGTAACCCACTCATATCGACAACCAAATCATTGGTCACCTCCACGCTTTCATTAAAATTCTGAGCCACAGCGCATATACCGGACAATAGCCCGGCACATATACAAATAACACCCTTATACCCCATCATAACTGAGAAAGTTTAACTGAAATAATTTGCTGAATATCATCTCCTTCATTAGATGCTACATAACCATCTGCCACACTCTGGTAGGTAGCGACGGCCTGTTGGATCATATTACGTTCCACATAAGAATCCCCCAACACTATGAATGCCTTCGCTAACCAATAAGGCTGGTCAGTACATTTCTGAGCGAAATCAAAAACGCCCTTTTCCACTTCATCGAATTTCCCCCAGTCGTACCTGGCCTGAATAATAAGATAGTAACTCTCAGCACCTTCTGGAGTATTTGCTTGTGAAATCAATTTCCCAAGTATTGGGAAAGCCTTATCTCTTTGGGAAGTGTAAAGGTAGGATTTAGCCTGAAGGAATTGAGCCTCTCGCAGTAAATCCTCTGACGATGTAAGTTTCATAACAAAGGATGCCGCATCGATTGCCTTATCGTAGAGTTGGGCGCGATACGCCGAGCGCATAGCTCCCTTATATACATCCACCTTACTTATCATTGTGTATTTAGCCAAGGATAACTCCGTATAGGTCTCATACGCAGCCAAATAATTCTCTAAAGAGAACGAGAGCATAGCATAATCCATAAGGGCAAATTCCTTAAATGAGCCACTTAGCCCAGCGTTAAAAGACTTGTTATAATACTCACACGCACGCTCCTTCTGTCCCATGGTTTTATATGAAGCGGCCATATAATAATAGGAATCAGCCACATGCGAACTTTTAGGATACATACTAAGGAACTTATTAAAGGAAGCAATAGCCCCAGAGTAATTTCCCGCCAGGAACACCTGCTCAGCGGTCGCATAATAGAGTTCCTGTCTTTCGGATTCGTTTCTTCCTAAACTTAAATTATTCGCTTCCAGGTATTCTATGTATTTTTCCGGCTGTTTCATAGCCGTATATATGGACTGAATGGAAAGTAGAGCATCTTGAGTATAAGGGCTTTCCGGCATTTTTTTAACAAGTCCCTGATAATCTGCCAACGCACCCTTTAAATCGCCACTATTACGCTTAACGGCGCCTTTCCCCATCAATGCCTTTGCTACATAGTCCGCATCAGAAGTGCGCGAAAGTAACAAATCAAACACCTTGAGCGCATTAACATTATCAGAAACGTCCGAATATGCACGGCCTAACTCATACATAGTGGCGCAATAAAAAGGCACATCAGAATTGGCCCCCAAAGCAGACGACAGAGCCTCTATCCTTTCCTTTTTGTTTCCATAAAGTCCGTATGCGGTTCCCATATAGTAGTAAGGATAAAGATTATCAGTGCTTGGGAATTCAGATACCGCCACCTTATATTTTTCGGCAGCCGACCTATAGTTCCTTTGTGCGAAATCGCAATCCGCCCTCCGGATGAGAGCATCTTCTCTGGCCAATGCATTCCCAGAAGACACATAGATGTCAAACCATCTGGAAGCATTGGCATAATCCGACTGCTTAAAGAAACAATATGCAATGTTATATGAAACCAATGCCCCTTCGTCCCTGGTATCTAGAGCAGAAAGATTATATAAATCATTGTATATGGTCAAGGCATCTTTATAATCGTCTGTAATATAATAAGTATTGGCCAATTCGTACCTGCACAACTGACCGAATTCATCGTCTTTCCCTAGATAATAAGCACTTGCCTTAAGATAAGGGATCGCAGTTGCGTATGCCCCTATATCCAATAATTTTTTAGCACGTAAAAAGTTAGCCTTTATATAATTACTTTTTTGATCTGCGGACAACTCCTCTATTTGATCATAGGCCAATACTGCACGTTCATAATCCCTCTTCAAAAGGGCAGACATGGCCAAATAGTCATATATCAACTCTCCTTTTTTTGAAGTGCCATATTTACTTATATAAGCATTGAATGCCGTTTCGTCGCCATTAAGGTCAAAGGAAAGTTTTGCGTAATTAAACATCGCATCTTCCTCAATATTTTCATCAAAAGATAGAAGGCTTGCATCTTTAAAAGACTCCATAGCCTTCACCTTATTCTTTATCTTTATATAGGAATATGCCTTCTGGTAAGATGCAATCTGGAAAAGAGAATCACGCAGCTGACCCATTTTTTCGAAATTCTGTATGGCACCTCTATAATCTCCAACGGCATAAAGCACCGAACCGGCATGAAAAAAATCAGAATTAGACATCTTTCCTCCCGTTGTGAGGTACTTTCTTGCACTAACTGCATCGCCTTTTACCATAAAAGATTCCGAAAGCATTCGAGAAAGATATTTCTGCCGCGCCTCGGGCATCTGAGGGTAAAGTTTCTCACCCTGCTTTATTACATAGTCATAATCCTTTGCCATAAAGTGACAATCTACAAGATAAAAAGAACTGATGTCAGCAAAACGAGGATCGCTCACACTTCTTTCAAACCACCCCTGTGCTACCGGGAAATTACGATAGTTGTATTCTAACATTCCCAATGCGAAGTAAGCTGGAAATGTGTATTCGGTATTATATTCCGCCGACTTGGTAAAACAAACCCTTGATTCGTCAAAAGAGTCCGTATTATACAGGCAATACCCTTTCTTATACCAATATTCTCCAGCCTCATTATCGCTCAGGTCTTTATAACTTGCTTTTGATAACTCCTCAAGAGCTTGAGCATAATTTCCTTCATCGAAAAGCAAAAGTCCGAACTCCCTGTGAATTTTAGAATACAAAATACTCTTGACCCCGTTTTCCTCAGAAGATTTCACTAGATAAGTAGCATCAGGGGATTTAGTTCGTAGTGCGCAAAGGACCACGTAATCCCGACTTAAAAGCTCATCATCACATTTTTCAAAAAGGGCCCTTGCATTCTCATACATTCCATAAGAAAAAAGCTCCAAGGCCTTTTCATAATCCCCGGTTTCGGCCCTTGATGGTAAGACCAACAAGGCAAACCCAACTACGGCTGAACTTATTTTCACAGCAAAACCATTGCTCATAATATATCTTTTTACAAAACCTTCAAATTTACTAAGAAATACTCGAAAAATAAACTGCTTTGGCTTTGCCCTTTTTTTTGAGTACATATTTCTTTTGATTAGAAGTTGTTTAAAAATGATTATGCACCAAATGTTGCTGTTAAAAGAATATTTGTCTACATTTGCATACTTCTAAAAGGACTTAAGCCTTATGCTCGTATCAGTTAAACACGCCGATATCAACAATTCCGACAATGTTATCCTCTATAATGTGAATATGGAGGTAAACGAAGGCGACTTCGTCTACATCACAGGTAAAGTAGGAACAGGGAAATCCTCCATTTTCCGCACTTTCACCGCACAGAATATCCCATCAAACGGCAGTGTAGAAGTATGTGGTTATGAAATCTCAAAGATTAAAGGAAAGGACATTCCCAAATTAAGAAGGAAACTGGGGGTCGTATTTCAGGACCTGCAACTTCTAAAAGACAGAAATGTACACGACAATCTGGCATTTGTCCTTAAAGCCACGGGGTGGAAAAAAGAACAGGATATCGAAAACAGAATAGATGAAGTTCTTTCTGCAGTAGGTATGAACACGAAGTCGCATCGATTTCCCCACCAGCTTTCAGGAGGAGAACAGCAACGCATCTGTATAGCACGAGCACTTTTAAACAATCCTAAAATAATACTTGCAGACGAGCCTACAGGTAATCTCGACTTTGAAACTTCTGAAAGTATTATGTCTCTATTCGAAAAATTGAATAAAGAACAGAACACCGCCGTAATAATGATCACCCACGATCTTAACCTGCTCGAAAGACATAAGGGCATCGTGTATGTGTGCGAGAACGAAAACTGTCATCTTCTTCAAAAAAACCAGTCAGATGACAAGGCGTGAGAGGTATTACCACATCATAAAAGAATTTGAAAGCACCATGCCCGAGGTGCATTCCGAATTAAAATACGATAATCCTTTTCAACTGCTCTGCGCCGTAATGTTGTCCGCTCAATGTACAGACAAGCGCGTAAATCTAGTTACACCACATCTTTTTAAGACCTATCCGTCTGCCACGCAACTCGCTGGCGCCAAGCCTGAAGATGTAAAAAAGATCATTAGCTCCATCTCCTACCCTAATGCCAAATCACGCCACCTTGTAGAAATGGCAAAAGCCCTTGTGGATAATTTTAACGGAGAAGTACCCAAAAGCATAGACGAGTTGATGACACTAAGCGGTGTTGGGCGTAAAACGGCTAATGTGGTAGCTTCTATAATATTTGGAAACCCTGTAATTGCAGTTGATACTCATGTATTTAGAGTCGCTCATAGACTTGGACTTAGCGATGGAAAGACACCTCAAGAAGTAGAAAAGGACCTGGAAGCAAATATCGAAGAATTCTTAAGAGGTAAGGCACACCACTGGCTACTTCTGCACGGACGCTATATATGTAAAGCACGCAAACCCCTATGCAAGGAATGCGTGCTTAAAGAGTATTGCGAATATTATACGCTTAACGGGCAAATTGTTCCTTAAGCATTTCTATTTTCTTATCTGCATCATCACCACCGGCTCCGAAATAGAACTTAATTTTAGGCTCAGTTCCCGAAGGTCGAACACTTACCACATCGCCGTCTTCGTTAAAAAACTGTAAAACATCGCTTTTCGGAAGTCCCGTCTTTTCCGGCAACAAATAATCTACCACCTTGCACACCGCGCTTCCACACATTTGTGATGGTGTATTAGTACGTAAATCCCTCATAATGGATTTAATCTCCTCGGCACCACTTATTCCTTTACGGACAAGGCTCACTAATGCTTCTTTACGATATCCATAGATACTATATATTTTCTGCATCAAGTCATATGGGGTCAAGCCCTGTTCTGCTGCCCAACTCACCGTTTCTGCGATAAAAATGGACGCTGTCTGAGCATCTTTATCCCTTACAAATTGCCCCGCATTAAAGCCATAACTTTCCTCCGCTCCACAGATAAATTCGCCACTTCCCTCCTTGCGTTTTACCACTTCAGCTATATACTTGAATCCAGTAAGTACATCATATAAAGGAATAGAGAAACTATCACATATCTGTTTAATCAACTCGGTAGTTACTATAGTTTTAACACAGTACTTTCCTTCGGTCAATTCTCCCCTTTCCTTAAGTCTAGAAAGAATATAGAACACCATCATAGATGCCGTTTGGTTTCCATTGAAAAGAACCATCTTACCAGAGTGGTCTCTAACTGCTATGCCCATCCTATCCGCATCGGGGTCGGTAGCAATGACCAGATCAGCACCACACTCATCTGCCTTTTCGATAGCCATTTTCAAAGCCGAGGACTCTTCAGGATTAGGCGAAGCTACAGTAGGAAAATTACCATCCGATATATCCTGCTGCGGAACATGAATTATGTTATTAAAGCCTAGCGCATTAAGAGCCGCCGGTACCATTTTTACGCCACACCCGTGAAGCGGGGTATATACTATCTTAAGGTCGCTATGTTTAGCATCTATCTCTGGACTTAAAGCCAAGGAAAGTATATCGTGAAGATAGGCTTTGTCCATCTCTTCTCCCATAATGGATATATGACCACATTCACCATCACATTTACGCTTTACCATAGAAGGCGAAGTTATTTTTCTAACTTCCTCTACAATTTCCTTGTCTACCGGCGATGTAATCTGCCCCCCATCGCTCCAAAAGACCTTATACCCATTATATTCCTTAGGGTTATGCGAGGCCGTGACCATAACTCCTGCTATGGCCTTCTTCGACCTGATACTATAGGAAAGTTCAGGCGTAGGACGAATATCGTCGAAAATAAAGACATCTATCCCATTGGCGCTCAAAACATCTGCGGTAATATGTGCAAATTCGCGACTGTGGTTTCTGCTATCATAAGATATGCACACTGAAGGTTTCTTTCCTGCCTCTTTGTGGGATAATATATAATTGGCCAATCCCTGAGTAGCCATAGCTACCGTATAGACATTCATACGATTCGTACCCACTCCCATAATACCGCGAAGTCCTCCCGTCCCGAACTCCAAATTCTTATAGAAGGCATCTTCCAATTCACTTTCCGCACCGGAAAGCATAGCTCGTACCGCAGAGCGAGTATCTTCGTCAAAATCAACGCCCAACCAGCTCTGGGCGACTTTTTTATAATCTGTCATATTAATTAAGTTTTAAGTGTTCTTTCCAAAATCTAAAATCGGCCTCTCTATCATGCTTTCCCTGAAATCCACGATAACCATGCTTCCCATCAGGATATATCATCAGTTCAAATTGCTTTTCATTCTTCTGCAACTCATTGATTAACTGCAAGGTGTTTTGAAAATGCACATTATCATCAGCGGTACCATGTGTCAGTTTAAGAAAAGAAAGGGAATCCTTATACTCCGCCACATAATTTAAAACCTTTGATACTTCATAACCTTGCGGATTACGCTGCGGAGTATCCATAAATCGCTCCGTGTAATGAGTGTCGTAAAGCATCCAATCATATACTCCCCCTCCTGCTATGCCACATCTAAATAGTTCAGGATGAGTCATTACCAACATCGCTGTCATAGTCCCTCCAAAAGAAAAACCCTCAACTCCTATCCTAGAAGCATCCACATAAGGAAGAGAAGAAAGATACTGAGCCCAGCTCACGAAATCCGACACTGGAACACTCACCAAATCCCTATAAATCAAATCCACATCCGCCCTTCCATTATGTCCAGCAGCGCGAGTATCGGCTATCACTTTTATTACCCCATTATCATAGTACCACATCTCCCGTTCATCGAAATCATGCCACCTGTCCCTAACATAAGGGGTATTAGGACCACCGTAGATTTCCATAACCACAGGGTATTTCGAATTCGAATCGAAATTCTTAGGTAGCGAAACCACAGCAGGAATCCTGGTGCCATCCTCTAATATGAGATACTCTATCTGACGATAAGGTCCTTCCTTAGTACTTCCGACATCATTACTTATAATGTTATTATATTCAATCGCTTTTCCTTTTTTGTCTAGCTTATAAACTCTAGTTTGTGGCAAAGAATTAAGGTCCGAACAGGTGAGCTTAAAGGATTTAAAATCATCTGAAATCTCCACCCTGTCCACATTTTTTTCCTTATCACTTAACAAACTTATAACCCCTAATCTATCCACTTTATAAAGGCAAGCATGTACATCGGAATCGCGATATGCGGTAAAAAACACATCTCTGTTCTTCTCGTTAAGTTTAACCAAAGAAACTCTCCAATTAGGCCCTTCGGTTAGCCTTTTAAGCGTCTTTCCATCATAGGAAAGAAAATATATCTGCTGCCAGCGTGTCTCAAAATCCCTTACCATATACAATCCATCAGAGGCAAAGAGCATATCATCCATCCAATTAACCCAAGTGGGATATTTTTCATCATAAATAAGAGACAGACGACCATTATAAGAATCTACCGCATATAACCTCAATTCTTGTTGCACACGAGGCATCCATTGGACAAAAAGTCGCTTAGAATCATCACCCCAGAATGGTGTTCCAAAGTACTGATCCACACCTATCTCAAAATCGGCCCAAACCACATCTTCATCGGACTCCACACTGACTATCCCCACCCTGACTTCTGGATTTGGCTCCCCTGCCTTAGGGTATCTGGTTCTGGTCAAACTCCCCTGTTGCCCAAAAGGAGAATATATGGGGAACATCGGAACGCGCGAATTATCGAACCTGTAAAAGGCCAATTTCTTTGAATCCGGACTCCACCAGAAGGCCTTGTACTTCGATGGTCTTCCGAATATCTCCTCATAATACACCCACGAAGCATAGCCATTTAAAACTAACTCTGACCCATCGAAAGTCAGCTGCCTTTCCACTCCTTTGTCATCCTTAACATAAAGATTGTTGTCTTCCCTCGTATAGGCTGTCAATAACCCATCGGGAGATTTAGTTTCATTGATGATTTTCCCATTTGCGATAAAAGGAATTATCATAAAAGAAACCATAAAAAACAAGTTATTTTTTCTCATACTCAAACCTCAAAATAACTATCCTTAAAATTAACCAAATATACCATTTTTTTAGCACGTGTTAGAGCCGTATACATCCACTTCAAATCATCCTGACTCATCTCATCTTCCCAGAAAGGGCAATCCACAAAAACACAATCCCACTGTCCACCCTGAGCCTTATGACAAGTAATCGCCTGAGCATATTTGAGTTGAAGAGCATTATAAAAAGGATCCTCACGAACTTGTTCATAACGCTTCTTTTTTGATGCTATATTAGCATAATCAGCACTCACTCCTTCATACAAAGCCGTCTGTTGTGCTGGAGTAAGAGATGCCGACTCAGAGTTAAGTGTATCTAAAAGTACTTTTGCTGTAACCCTTTGATCCTCATAATCCGGGAAAACCAGAGTGGCATTGGCAAAATGTAATCCATACCTATCCTCATATCCGCCTATTTTCTCAAGCCGAGCCACATCGCCATTGGCAATATAACCCATAGGAGAATTTTCATCTATAAATTGATAGCAGTTCCGCACTATCATCAGTTTATCCCCTCTCAATAACTGCTCCTCCTTAAAATCCACCATAGACCTTATTCCCAGATTATATCTTATAGCCTTCTTGTTTGAACGGCATATAACCACAGTTTCATCCTCTCCGAATTCAGCGTAAGCCGAACTTATAGCATCGACCAGCCCTTCTCCATTTACCCTCACCACATCGGGAAAGCCGTTAGTTTTAAGGACCAATTTTCCACATTCCAAATCCGAGCGCAATCTAGTGGCATTGAATAGAATACCAGATTCCTCCGCCTGACGAACCACAGAAGATAGGGTCTCATATTCCACACCACCGAATTGGTCCATATAATAAGGGTTAAGTGCAGGACTTTCTTCCATCCCTATAGGTGGTAATTGTGCACTATCTCCTATCAACATCAGCCGACAATCATTTCCACTGCGCACATATTTTACAAGGTCTGAGAGCAAATCACCTGACCCGAAATTAGACTGCATTGACAGGTCTGTCCCGATTAAAGAAGCCTCATCCACTACAAATAAAGTGTGTGCACTCTTATTAGGAGAAAGCGAAAACTGTCCCCAACCATTTTCTCCTATGCCCTTCTGGCGGTATATCCCTTTATGAATAGTAGAAGCCTTACGACCAGAAATCTGGCTCAACACCTTGGCAGCACGGCCTGTAGGTGCTAAAAGTACACAGTTAAAATGAAGTTTTACCAATGCGTTTATAATAGCCGATACCGCCGATGTCTTCCCCGTCCCGGCATAGCCATTTACCGCCAATATATCTCCATCGTCAGAGCTCAAGAAAGCATCCACCTTATGAAAAAGCCTATCCTGGCAAGTAGTAGGCTCGAAAGAAAAGGCTTTTATAAATTCGGAATAAAACATTAAGACTTAGACTTTCTTATGGATACTATTCTGGATGCAAGCTTCTGATTCTCATCACAGAGCTCCTTTATGCCCTCGTTAATATCTCTAAGTTCGTCATCTCCTTCGAAATTCACAGTGTAATTCTTGTTATAAGAGCGATAACTGGACAATCCTTTATGAATTTGAAGCAAAGGAGCTATATAATAGGAATTTATAAAAAATAACAACAATATTACGAGTAACAAAGACACAGCTACGGAAACACTGCTGGGAATAATGCTTCGATAAAATCCACTGTCAAAATCCATCGTATGACGATTCAACTCCCCATACAACGATGAACTCAACGAATCTATATCCGAGCGCAGCCTATCATATTTAGGTTGAAGTCTATCAAAATACCACTCCCTTGTATTAATGAAATCCGATTCGACAACCGATTTCAACTCCATAGAAGTTAGCATATATGCAGCATAAGAATACTCCACAGAATCGGCAAGCGGAAGAAACGAATTATATGCTATGGCATCACGAAGACTATCACATCTGCTTGTAAACGAGCTGGCATCAAAATCCGGCATGCTATTCAAAGAACCATCCCCTATTAAGGCCAATATATCCAGATTATATTCATTAGAAACATCTGCGAGTCTTCTGGCCTCACTAATGCATTTTACATCTTTCGATATGAGTTCGGACATATACCGACTCATCCTGCTATACTCTAGAATAGAAATAATACTCGATATCAATAACACCACGGAAATGGCACCAAAGCTAAGATTTAATTTAGCACGCATACCAAATCTATGTTCCTTTATGAGTTTTATTACTTTTTTTAACCTCATTCTTAAAATAATTATCAAAAATTACTTATAACCCTCAAATATACACAAAAAAATTTATAAATTTGCACTTCAATCATTATAGATGAACCATATGAACGCATTTTTAAACGACGAGGGAAAGAACGCCTTACTAAAAAAAGCCATACTAAGGCTATGTATAAAACATAATACGAATAGCATTTCAGATTTCAGCAAAGAATTATCAACAAGTGTCCCGACAGTAACCAAGTTACTTAGCGAAATGATAGATGAAGGGTTACTTCAAGATGAGGGAAAAATTGACACTAAAGGCGGACGACGTCCAAGCACTTTCGGGTTAAACCCGGCAGCGGGCTACTTCGTGGGGGTTGATGTCAGCAGACAGCATTTTCACATAGCCGTTTGTGATTTTAAGGGTAATCTCGTTTTCTTTATACAAGATATACCTTTCGTACTTGAAGCTAACGCCGATTCATTCAAAAAGATATGTTCTAAGATTAAAGAAGAAGTGGCCAATAAAGGAATTGACTGGAATGTAGTCCTGGGTGTAGGTGTAAGTCTTTCGGGAAGAGTAAATCCTGAAAAAGGCTACTCGCTTACATATTTCGTAAGTGATGATATACCTATGAAAAACCTTTTTGAACAGCAGCTTGGCGTGCCTGTGACTATAGAAAACGACTCTAGAGCCATGGCTTATGGAGAGTATATGTCCACAGATTTATGCCACGAGCCTAATCAAAGAGAGGTCGATATGATCTTCATAAACCTATCGTGGGGGCTAGGTATGGGAATGATACTTAATGGCTCTCTATACTATGGAAAATCAGGGTTCTCAGGTGAAATAGGACACTTCCCTTCTTTGGACAATAATATAATCTGCCGTTGCGGTAAAGTCGGATGTCTTGAGACCGGAGCTTCCGGGTGGGCACTTCATAGAATCATTGTCGAGAAACTAAAGCAAGGCAGAAAATCTGCACTTGCCTCAATCTACGAAGAAAAAGGCGACATCTCTTTGGATGACATATTAAAAGCCGTCGAAGAAGAAGATGTACTTGCAATAGAAGGAATAGAGCAAGTGGGAGCGACATTGGGACAAGGCATAGCTGGTGTTATTAATATATTTAACCCGGGATTGGTTGTAATAGGAGGCCGACTTATTGTAGGAAAAGACTACCTTATGCTTCCTATAAAGACCGCTGTCAATCGTTTTTCACTCTCAAGAGTAAGTTCAGACACTAAATTCCAACTATCAAAACTCGGACTAACAGCCGCCGGAATAGGTGATTGCCTTCTAAGCAGAGCCAAATTACTCGGACTATAATAAATTCAGCACGATTTAGTAACTTTCAAAAAACAACACGCATAAGTACATATGGTAGTACTATTTGCACTACCATATGTACTTGTTCACTATCACAATGACAGAGCACAAACTAACACATAGACCTGCAAAAAAGGAAGATGCGCCACTAATAGCCAAAGCCGTAGCTATGGCCTTCGGAGAAGAATGCATAAAGTTGTATTGCGGCGATAATTATATAGATGTTCTTGAAAATATCGCAATGAGTGAAAACTGCCAATATAGCTTTCGAAATGTCATAATTGCAGAAATAGATGGAATACCGGCCGGGGCCATTTGCGGATATGACGGCGCCAAAATGCCAGAAATTAAAAAAAACACCATTGAACTTATAAGAAAGCAAGTCGACACAAAAGTAACCATCGAGGAAGAAACTAAGGATGGAGAATTCTACATAGATTCACTGGGAGTTCTTCCTGAATTTCGTGGACAAGGCATAGGTTCAACTTTACTAAAAGCCATGCGCGATCAAGCACTAGAAGAAGGGCATCCGCTTGTAGGATTACTCGTTGATTATAACAATCCTAAAGCAGAAGCCCTTTATAAGAAGCTTGGATTCAAGCGAATCGATACCACCAGTCTACTTGGCCACAAAATGTGGCATATGCAAACCAGCGAACCTTAGTTACCAGATTACTACCCTATCCTCCTCTGGAAGAAACATCTTGTCCCCTTCTTTAATTCCAAATGCTTTAAAGAAATCGTCCAGATTACGAAGCGTAACGTTTACACGATTACGCCCGAGCGAATGCACATCAAGCATAGTAAGTCGTGCCTCTTCCTGTGTAGTAATATTTTGTCCCCACAAAGTAGCATAGGCCAAGTAGAACCTTTGCTGCGCGGTAAATCCATCTATAGGAGAAGGAGTCTTACCCTCGAACGAATTAATCATCGCAGTATAAGCCACGCGCAAGCCACCCTGGTCAGCGATATTCTCGCCGAGAGTAGCAGCCCCATTGGCCATTAAACCAGGCTGAATCTCAACTGCATCGAACTGAGCTACCAGTTTCTTCGCTTTCTCGTTGAAGGCAGCTGCATCCTGGTCAGTCCACCAATTCTGCAGATTACCATCCTTGTCGAAAAGTCTTCCCTGGTCATCGAATCCGTGTGTCATCTCGTGGCTTATAACCACACCTATCGCTCCGTAATTCACTGCATCATCAGCATTAGGGTTAAAGAATGGAGGTTGAAGAATTCCCGCAGGGAAACAAATTTCGTTTGTAGTAGGATTATAGTATGCATTAACAGTCTGTGGCGTCATACCCCACTCCGTTTTATCCACTGGTTTACCAAGTTTCGAAAGATTGTCTCGAGACATCCACGCAGAGGCCTGACGAAGATTATCATAATACGATAACTGCGGGTCTATAGTCAATGTAGAGTAATCCTTCCATTTGTCCGGATAACCTATCTTCACTATAAAGGACGATAATTTCTCCTGTGCCTTTTGTTTGGTTGCATCACTCATCCAATCAAGTGAAGCCACGTGTTCGGACAAGGATTTTTGGATATTACGAACTATCTCAAGCATTTTCTGCTTATCCTTCTGTGGAAAATACTTCTCTACATACATTTCCCCGACTGCTTCTCCAAGAATGCTATTTGGAGCTTGCATTGCACGCTTCCAACGTGGCTTCTGTTCCTTAATACCAGACATCTGACGAGAGAAAAAGTCAAAAGAAGCCTCGTAAAACTCATCGCTAACACTCCCGCATGCTCCGCTAAGCACTTGAGCTTGAAGATAATGTCTCAATACAGAAGGATCTGTTTTAGTAATCAATTCGTTTAAAGCGCGAAAATAAGATGGCTGCTCGACCACTATCTTCTGCTGCTTAGGAATGCCCAAAGCCTCTAAATACACATCAAAATGTAGTGCAGGATATGTATTAAGGAGCTCCTGCATTGTCATAGGATTATATTGGGCCTCTATATCTCTCAACTGCGACATAGACCATGATGGAACAGCGATACTCATCTGAAAATCAAAAGCATCCTGCGCCTTCTTCTCCGAAAGTGGATCTGAGGCAAGAGCAAATATTTTCTTTAAAAAAGAAAGATAACCCTCACGCAGTGAAGCATTTTCTGGCTTTAAATAATAATCCCTATTTCCAAGAGAGAGTCCGCTCTGTGTTATATACAGCACCGTATTGGAGTTATCCGACATATCAGATTCAGCATACACTCCCCAGCAACCACTATCTCCGTGAAGTTCGACATCGGCCATAGCCTTTACATAACTCGGGACATCATTAATTTCCTCCAGCTCTTCCAGATATGGTAGAACCGGACTGACACCATCAGCATTCAACCTTGTAGAATCGAGGCCCATCTTGTAAAGGTCAGCTATCTTCTGCTGAACACTTCCTTCTGTCGTTTTAAGAGAGGTAAGTCCCTGAAATAACTCATTAAGTCTAATCTCATTATTCTCCCGAAGAACATCAAAAGAGCCATAACGGGAATATTCTGGTTTTAGAGGATGATTTTTCTGCCATCCACCCGTAGCGTACTGATAAAAATCGTCTTTAGGCGAAATGGTGGTATCCAAATTCGCCAAATCTATGGCAGGAATACCACGATTTGAATCACGATTCGAAGCGCAGGAACCTATTGCGGCCATAACTACAGGAATCATAATAAAACAAACTTTTTTCATAATAGTCTATATAGTAAATATTTTAAAATCAACACACTAACTTTCTATCTTTTAGTAGCGGGCTTCAAATACAAAAAAGGGACCGACTTTTAATCTGTCCCTTTGTGACGCCTATAGGATTCAAACCTATGACCTTTTGATCCGTAGTCAAATGCTCTAATTCAGCTGAGCTAAGGCGCCAATTACATCGGGGACAAAACCCCGATAAATTACTATTCTGCAGTCTTTCCTACTATCTTCTTCTCACGAATGCGCGCCTTCTTACCGGCAAGGTCGCGAAGATAGAAGATGCGAGCGCGACGAACTTTACCAACTTTGTTAAGTTCTATGCTTTCAATAAATGGTGATTCGTAAGGAAAAATCCTCTCTACGCCCACACCACTGGCAACTTTACGCACTGTAAAAGTTCTTGTAAAAGGAGATGCTCCAGATATCTGAAGAACTACACCCTTAAACTTTTGAAGACGTTCCTTATCACCTTCTTTAACTTTGTAAGTTACCGTTACAGTGTCACCGGATTTGAAAGCCGGATACTGCACTGCTTTGTTTTGAGCAAAAGCCTGCTCTACGATTTTTATAGCATCCATATCAAAATACAATCGTTAAACGCAGCATCTAAGACTTATTTCTCGAGCGGCTGCCGATTGGGATTGCAAAGATAGAAAGAATTATTCATTCTGCAAATTATTTTTTAAAATTCTTTCGACTCTTTTTCAAATAATGCCTTGTCTTCCCTACTTGGTGCTGGCTGCGCTTCTCCACTTGCCCTTAGAGACTCGAATAGTTGCTTATTCTCCTTACTAAGTTTACGAGGAATCCACACTAGTATTTTTACATACATATCACCTTTACCATAACCATTTACAGAAGGCATACCTTTACCACGCAGTCTCTCGATATATCCGCTCTGTGTTCCCGCAGACAATTTCATCTTATAATCACCATCCAGACAAGGAACATTAATCTCACAACCCAACACAGCATCTGCAACTGAAATTACTCTAGTGTAGAACAAATTGTTGCCATCCCTCTTTAACTTTGGATGCTCCAACTGCTCTATAACGACAAGAAGATCGCCATTGACGCCACCCTGTGGTGCACTATGTCCTTCTCCCCTAAGAGTTAATTGCATTCCGGACTCCACTCCGGCAGGAATCTTAACACTGACCGTATCCTTCACCCTTACAAGACCAGAACCACCACATTTTCTACAAGGATTGGTTACAATCTTACCTGTACCATTACAATGTGGACATACGCTATATGATATACTACGCCCGAAGAAAGAGTTACTTACATGCTGTACCTGTCCAGTACCATTACATGTAGGACATGTCTTGACATCACTCGGATTTACAGCTCCCCTACCATTACAATCAGGACAAGGACGCATACGCTCTATCGTGACTTCCTTTACACATCCGCTTGCGATCTCTTCCAAGGTCAAGAACACTCTCGTTCTGATATCACGTCCCCGAAGCGTCTGTTTTTCAGGCTTTGCCCCACCACCGAAACCGCCGAAACCAGAGAAACCACCTCCAAAAGCTCCTCCGAAAAGGTTATTTAGAATATCGTTTAGGTTCCCAAATCCCTGACTCCAATCCTGACCGCCATTGCCATCAACTCCGGCAAAACCCATCTGGTCGTATTTGGCTCTTTTATCCTTGTCACTTAAAACGGAATAGGCCTCGGAAGCCTCCTTGAATTTCTCTTCTGCCGTCTTCTTTTCCGCATCGGTACCATTAACCCAGCGATCCGGATGCCACTTAAGCGCAGCCTTTCTATAGGCTTGCTTTATATCGTCCTCTGAAGCGCTTTTATCTACGCCCAGAACCTCATAATAGTCTCTTTTATCTGCCATAATACTATTCTCCCACAACTACCTTAGCATACCTAAGAACCTTTCCGTTAAGTAAATAACCTGTCTGTATCACATCTACTACCTTCCCTTTCATCTCAGGTGTCGGAGCCGGGAACTTGGTTACCGCATCGTGAAAATCAGTGTCAAACTCCTTTCCTTTTGCATCTATCTCTTCCAATCCCTTACTCTTCAAATACTTCCACAAGCTATCATATATGAGCCTCGTGCCTTCCTTCGCACTTTCGTCTGAAGATTTATCCAAAATGTCCAATGCTCTTTTACAATCATCCAATGTAGGTAACAATCCCTTTATCACATCGGCAGACGCACTTGAAAGCATAGCCAATTTTTCTTCAGCACTACGCCTACGAAAAGTTTCAAACTCTGCCATCAAACGAAGATAATCATCGTGTTCCTTAGACAATTTGTCAGTAAGTTTAGTTACTTCCTCCTGAAGTTTTTCGGTTTTTTCATCAACCTTAACTTCACCAGAAACCACTTCCTCTTCGTTTTCTTTTACATTCTCAACGTCTTCTATTTTCTTTTTATCCTTACTCATAATCAATTCACGTTTAAAACTTGAGGGTGAATGTTCAAAAGTTCGGCCAATCGCTCAGGGATGACAAATTGGCAACTAATACAACATTTGCCCTCCTATAAACTCCCTCATTATGGATGTAGGTGGTATAGCTGCTATTTCACTGTCATTTAAGGCAATAACTTTAGACAGAAAGGAAAGTAGGGATTGTGCCTTTTCATAAGCCCCAGACTCTGAAGTTATACCACTAAGTAAAGATTGTGCATAATGCTTTAATACAGGAAGATCGTAAAGCATGGACGAATTAAACACGACATCTGCATTTTCTTCAAAAGGAAATATGTACCGAAGCTCGCCCTCCCTGACTGAAGGCCAACGAAGAATAGTCTCTTCCGGAGATATTCCACGCGTACGATTATCCCTGACAATACGTCTTAACAGTCTCTTATCCGTAGTGGAATTATGTTCTTTATCCTCCGATGGAAGAGCTGACAGAGCAGACACGTATATTTTGAAGAACTTATCCGTCTCTATAGATGGTGTCATGGCAGGGTCAAGTGCGTGAATTCCTTCCATAAACAAGATATCACCTTTTTCCAGACGCATTCTTTTCCCATCGAAATGCCTTGTTCCACTTACGAAATCGAATTTCGGAAGTTCTATTTCCCTTCCAGAAAGAAGATCACTGATCTGCTCTCCTAGAAAGTTGATATCCATAGCTTCAAGCGCTTCGAAATCATACTTTCCATCAGCATTTCGAGGCGTTTTATCTCTATCTACAAAGTAATTATCCAGTTCTATAACCTTAGGGACCAGTCCTAAAACCCTGCACTGCTGTGCTATTCTAAGAGAAGATGAAGTCTTTCCACTTGAAGAAGGTCCAGACATCATCACTATACGACACTTGTCCTTTTTCCAATATATCTGGTTTGCGATTTCAGCATATTTTCTCTCCTGCCTGGCTTCGCAAAGATTAATAAGTGGTATAACCCTTCCTTCTTCCATTACCATACGCAATTTATCAAGCGTATTCACACCGATAGCGGAGCACCAATCGGCATACTCCCGCATCGCTACTTCGATTTTCGTCATTTCCTTGTATTTGTGACTTTCTACTAAAAAATATAATTCAGTGCTATCGTAAGCCCCATAGGATACTCCTCATGACCTATCACCTGAGCGGCTTCAACACTGATTATAAAATTCCTATTCATGGCCAATTTTAACCCTGCCCCGGCGGAAACAGCATACCTATCGCCTACTCCGAATACATCCTCGTGGTATGCCCTGGAAATATAACCTGCATCTACAAAAGGATTGGCCGCAAGATACCACGACTGACCGAACAGAGAAAACTCCAAAAGCCGTGCCCTGAATTCAAAATTTCCCCAAAGATAACCCTCGCCCACAAGCCTGTTTTGAATTAAACCACGCACCGTATTAATGCCGCCCAAGCCTTCCGAACCTGTCTGTCGCAGATACAAAGTATTTATGACAGGCAACATATAAAATGGCATTTCCCCCGCTATAACATCTTGATAGCCCAAGTGATACGCAAAGACAAACCGTTCATCATTAAATATTGAAAGATATTGCCTAAAGTGTGCAATAAGCTTAAGATAACCACTCTGCACTCCGAACAATTTAGGGGAGCCATCAAGATAAGCCTCCGCCCATATACCATTTGATGGAGCGGCCTCTTCATCTCGCGAGTCGTAAACTAAACCAGACTTTAATTCAAGATGAGCTCCGCCCTTAGCCTGAGCTGATGAAATCTTAGACGAAGTCACATACTGATGATATAATGATGTTTCAGGCAAATATTTATCAGAAGAGAAATCTTTATTAGCAAAATTCCAAAACGATGTTCCAGCAACCCAATTCAAGTTTTCGGAAATGCGGCCTTGAAAATCCAAGAGCACTCTAAGCATCCCCCTTTGGTAATTATACATAGCAGTATGGGAAGATGCATTAAGATCGTTCTTTTTCTCATACGGCACTGCTCCATTAAATCCATAAAAATAGTATAAAGGATCATACTGATAACTAACTGCACCAGTCACCCTCACTCCTGGAATAAGATGTTTACTGTCATACTGTGCGTGAAGCAGTGTCTGCCCTTTAGTGTAGCGTGACGCTTCGACATAGAACCGATGTTCATATTCGGGGAACAAAGACCCATCTCCATAATAAAACACATCGGCACACACTCCATATTGAAAACCAAGATCAGAATTATATGACACACATGGAAGCGGTCCGATATTCCAGCCACTAACTTTTTCTTGAGCTCCAGCACCCAAATAGAATGATAAAACTACAACTAAAATACAAACAAGTCTTTTCATAGTCGCAAATTTAAGATAAAATTATTACATTAGCGAGATATGCCGTCATTCCTTCAAGTTGAGAATATTTCGAAGTCCTATGGACCGAAAATTCTATTCGAAAATATAGCTTTCAATATTAACGAAGGCGATAAAATAGCACTCATAGCCCCTAACGGGACCGGGAAAACATCTCTTATGAAAATCCTTGCTGGTAAAGACAGTTCCGACTCCGGTGGCAAAATAAGGTTTCTAAAAGATGTCAAAATCGCTTTCCTCTCACAGGAATTCGAATATTGCGCAGATAACACCATCGCAGAGCAGATCATGGATGGGCAAGACGCTGACTTTCAACTGAGAGCTAGGAAAATACTGGATGAATTCGCACTAAAGCCAGGGCAAAGATTGGCCGAACTATCTGGTGGAGAAATCAAGCGTGTAGCTCTGACCCAGATGCTGGCCCAGGACGCTGACTTTTTAATAATGGATGAACCCACGAACCATCTTGATCTGGATGCCATAGAGTACCTTGAGTCATACCTTAAACGATCTCGCTGTACCCTTTTTATGGTGACTCACGATAGATACTTTCTTGATAGAGTGTGCAATACCATAATGGAGCTAGACCACGGAGCTATTTACATATACAAAGGTGACTACGAGAACTACCTGGAAAAAAGGGATGAACGCATCTCGAACTATAACGCGCAAACAGATAAAATACGCAATGTACTGCGACGTGAACTTGAATGGATGCACGCCAGCCCCTGTGCTAGAGGCGGAAAGGCCAAATATCGCAAACAAGCCTTTTGGGACCTTAAAGAACGAGCTGAACAGGTTTATACTCAAAGCCAAGTTTCATTTAAGGAAATGGGCAGTGGAAGCCGTCTTGGAAATAAAATAATAAACTGCAAACATCTGTCTTTCTACTATGGCGACAAATGCTACCTGAAAGACTTTACCTATAACTTTCAGCGCTACGAAAGAGTAGGCATCGTCGGGGCCAATGGTGTAGGTAAAAGCACCTTTTTAGGACTTCTCCTTGGCCAAGACACTGAAGGCGGTCGAACTTCTGGAGTCATTGAACGTGGAGAATCGCTTAAGATTGGATACTATAGACAAAACATTTTGCCATTCGAGGAGGACGCCACCGTCTTGGAAACCGTACCTGACACCCACCTTCTTAGCCAATTCCTTTTTCCACACGATATGCTTTCAAACAAAGTGAGCAAACTCTCGGGAGGGGAAAAACGTAGGCTATACCTACTTACCATACTAATGAAGAACCCTAATCTGCTTATACTGGACGAGCCGACTAACGACCTCGATATAGTTACCCTAAACATCTTGGAAGAATACCTGCTGGACTTCAATGGGTCTTTGATCGTCGTCTCTCACGACAGGCACTTTCTGGATAGAATAGTCGATCACCTTTTCGTGTTCTGTGGCGATGGAATAGTGAAAGACTTTATAGGGAATTACACGGAATATCGTTCTTTTATTAAGGATTACCAGAGCGAGCAAAAGGCCAAATCCAAGACCGTCTCCACTCCGGCCTTAAGTAAGGACATAAAAGCGCAGCGGCCCCGTAAATTATCCTATAAAGAAAAAAGAGAGATGGAGGAATTGGAAAAAGAATTGGCCGAGATAGAGGAGAAAATAAAAACTCTGGAAGGAAAGTTAAATGGGGGCACTACCGACTTTGCCGAACTCCAGGGAGCAAGCCAAGAATATCAGGAACTAAAAAAAGTTCAAGACATCAAGGAAACCAGATGGCTTGAACTATCAGAATTGGCATAATGAATGAAACTCTACTGAGGCCCGAATAGTAAAGACATATCCTGTTCTAAAGCCGCACCGGATAGTCGGGATGGGACAAAACTCCATTTGCCTATGCCACTGAGCTCACTTTCAGACACTTCTTTATGAGAGCCTATAAACTTATAAACCATATCTCTGATTTCTGGATAACGAGCTACTAGCCTTTGAGCCAGCTGTTCTCTGTCAAGCCCGGCGCCCTTTAGAAGAAGGTCTCCTCCCCCGGCTGCGCGATAAGAAGTCATAGCTACCTTATATGTAGTGTCCATACTAAAAACCCTACCATCGGAAAGTGTACTTATAACTACCCGCCTCCCATAAGGCTTAGTCACATCTACAGTATAGTTTACCCCTGCAGCACTATCAAAATTAAAGCTAGGATAATCAAAAGACCAGCGCGAAGTGTCATAGCGCTCACTTGAGCGGGACGACATTCTGAATATATGTCCATCCACTGAAGGATTCTTTACCCATCTATCATAAGAAAACTCCAGATAGTTCTTTATCTCCTTCCCCGTCAAAGAAAGCACGCATAGGCTATTCTCGTATGGATATAGCGTGAACATATCATTAAAGACTAACTGACCTTTAGATAATTTACCATTAAAAGTAAGTGGAGCACTAAATGATATATCAGCACCGCTTTCACTCAACTGAACTTTATGGATAAGAGACATATAAAAACATGGCCCGGCAAAAGCATATCGCGTGTAAAGATCCTCCCCCAGCGAGCCCACCGGTTTCAAAGTAAAATCCTTAACTTTTTCATAGTCTGAGGCGAAAAATGCTTCCATCTTCTGATCCACCCTGCGCGGATCTATCTTTATCAACTCCGAGTCAATGCTTTTTGACACCAGCTTTCCCTTTTCGTATTTTAGAGTTAAAGTGACATGGCCTAAATTCTTAGCACGGCTCCCTGTGTTAACCAAGCATATACTATCTGAATTCTCCACTCTCGGAAGATGGTCGTGGGAGCATAGCAGCACATCCACACCCTTCAGACTCCTGAAAAGATCAAGCCCCTGAGCCTCCAATATAGAGCCATCTCCTTTACCTGTACCGCTGTGAACACTTACCACCACCACATCCGGCGAAGTCTGCGCTTTTATAGCATCGACTCTTTCTTGAACGAATGGAATAAGTGAAACGAAATCCATCTCCGGCCATAGGCTCTTATCCAGCCAAGCTTGTATATTAGGATTAGTATAACCTAGCACGAGAACCTTTAATCCACCACGTTTGAATAATTTATATTCAGGGAAATACGGCGTTCCATCCGATTTAAGAGCATTACCTGCCAGAAATGGGATACCCCTACTTGCCAATTCCTTTGTGACCCTATCATAAACCCTTGGGCCAGTTTCTATATCGTGATTCCCCACAGTTATGGCATCGTATCCCATATACTTTGCAATCCTCGGGAATAGATGGACATCGGCAGTGTCGACATAATTAAAATAATAGGCAGCATTATCGCCCTGCAAGCAATCTCCTGAGTCCAATAACAATACCTTATCACTTCCACTGGCGTTTCGAATGCTATCCACATAAGTATTGACAGCCATTAGAGATGGCTTTAGTTTTCCATCCACATAACCACGATCGAACCACGCACCATGGACATCGTTCGTGGCCAATATATCCAGTGTATATTCGCCGCTTCGTTCATTACAACTTGCAAGCAAAAGAGCGGTCGCAAATGCTATTAAAGAAAATCTTTTCATACCAAGGCAAAAATACATATAAAATCCTTAAATTTGCTTCCCAATTTTCAAAAGAGACTGATTATGTTTGAGAACCTCAGTGAAAAATTAGAACGTTCACTAAAAAACCTGAAAGGTGAAGGGAAAATCACCGAAATCAACATATCCGAAACCCTTAAAGAAGTCCGCCGAGCACTGCTCGACGCCGATGTCAGTTATAAGGTAGCTAAAGAATTCTGCGATGAGGTAAAGAAAAAAGCCATTGGCTCAAATGTACTTACCGCCGTAAAGCCACAACAGATGATGATAAAGATAGTTCACGATGAACTTGCTCAGTTTATGGGAAGTGAGTCGTCCTCTGTCAATCTAAAAGGCTCCCCTGCCGTCGTACTAGTAGCGGGTCTTAATGGTTCTGGTAAAACCACATTTTGTGGGAAATTGGCCCTATACCTAAAGAAAAAAGGGCGCAAAGTACTCCTGGCGGCCTGTGATACGTTTAGGCCGGCTGCTATAGAACAGTTAAAAACCCTCGCCGAAGGCATAGGCGTTACCGTATTCAGCATAGATGGGGAAAAAGACCCTATCAAAGTTGCCAAACAGGCCATAAGCCAGGCTAAAGCCGATGGCTACGACACAGTTATTGTCGATACAGCAGGACGCCTAGCCGTAGATGAAGAATTGATGCAGGAGATAAGAGCCATGCATCAGGCAGTAAGTCCTAGCGAGTCTCTCTTTGTCGTTGATGCCATGACAGGTCAAGATGCAGTTCTTAGTGCTAAAGCCTTTAACGATGCCATAGACTACGATGGCGTGGTTCTTACCAAGATGGATGGTGACACGCGCGGTGGTGCAGCTCTATCTGTAAAGGCCGTCAGCGGAAAGCCTATAAAATTCGTCAGCACAGGCGAAAAAATGGAAGCCCTTGATGTCTTTTACCCTTCACGAGTGGCAGATCGTATACTTGGGATGGGCGATGTGGTTTCGCTCGTTGAAAAAGCCCAAGAACAATACGACGAGAAGCAGGCTCGTGAGATGAAAAAGAAAATTGCCAAGGGAAGATTTAACTTTAACGACTTCTACGAGCAGATACAGCAAGTACGTAAGATGGGCGATATAAAAGACCTCGCCGGTATGCTTCCTGGTATGGGAAAAGCGTTAAAAGATGTAGATATTGATAACGACAAAGCCTTTAAAGGAACGGAAGCTATAATAAAAAGCATGACACCATACGAGCGCGAACACCCGGAGTGCCTCAATGGCTCTAGAAGAAAACGTATCGCAGCGGGCTCTGGAACTAGTATAGCCGACGTGAATAAACTGATAAAACAGTTTGAAAATTCACAAAAGATGATGAAAATGGCTATGGACGGGTCACTGGCGGCAAGACTAAAAGGACTGAGATAAACGAAAAGGCGGTTACAAGTTTTCACTTCTAACCGCCTTTGTGCATCCTTAGGGATTCGAACCCTAGACCCACTGATTAAGAGTCAGTTGCTCTACCAACTGAGCTAAGGATGCAATCATATTTTCAAACTTGTGACTCGTTCGGGGCTCGAACCCGAGACCCCCACATTAAAAGTGTGATGCTCTACCTACTGAGCTAACGAGTCTTCCGCCCTCGAAAGGGATTGCAAATGTAGGCAATCAGTCTGAAATATGCAAATTTTTTTCTAATTTTTGTACATATTTTCAAATCCCCATCTAAACTCTTCCAATGTCTGAGTAAGTGAAGGATCTAATCTCAGGAAGTTAGTCGTCTGTTCTCCAGAATAATCGTTACAGTTAAACCAGACGCCTCCCTTCAAAGGATGAAGATACGGATTAGCATCATAATCTATAAAATCCTTAAACATATCATGAACCCATTGCGCCTGATAAGAAGCGTTTCGCATCTCTTCTCCTGATGTAGCGCCACCGCTTCCACATGCAAATTCACTGATAATCCATGGCATCTGTCCGAAAAGATCTTTATTCGTTTTGTACACTAGGGTATAGCGATCTCTAAAAGACTCGAACGGAACATTATTCCCCATCTCATAATTAGTAACACCCAGGGCCTGCACATAGTCATTGCCCGGGTAATACGAAAGATTCTCTCCCCACTTTGAATAAGGACAACTAACCGCTATCGGATTAAATATCCAAATACAATTATCGACGCCCTCTCTTTCAAACAAATCATAAAGATACCTCCATGTCTGAATGAAAATCTCCGGATCACATAGCGTCATCATGCCACAATAACTTGTCCAGTCCGAATTCATCTCATTGTTAAGTCTGAACAGTACAGGAGCAGAATAAGCCTTAATCTGCGAGGCTAACTTTTTAAAATCGTCATCATACACGCCCTTTAAAATATCAAACATTGGCGTTTGGCACTCAGTAGTGTTATAAGAGCTGACATTGTTATTATTCGTCGTGAATTGATAAGTAAACTGAAGCACAGGCTTAGAGTTAAATCCGTCACCACCAGCGAATTCTGCTGCAAGTGTGCAAGGGAACTCCATCTTTGAAGAATACCACGCGATGTGCGTGTATGTAGGCATAATATCAAAGTGTCGTCCGAAGGCTTCTTCCAGTCTATCTGTTTCCGCGCGAAGCTTTTCTCGCTGCGCTGCTACATTATCCGGTTCATTATCCCCAGGCATACTATAGCTAAACACGCCGAAATCAAAAGTCTTCTGAGTCAGCAGTTTTTCATAATAACGCGCTGTTTGAGCATTCCACTTAGGATTAGCGAGAGCCTTTTGAGGTTCCAGATAGTTTTTAGAAGTACCAAAATTAGATATCACCTTAAACGTTTTAAGGATAGACTCGAATTGGCCTAAATCAGAACTGTTCCGGCATTTGAAAAGCAAGAATCCGAACTTGGCCCACTGACCTACTGGACGCACTAGAGCTATCTTATAATACGGCATATCCAACCCTTTAGCCTTTATAGAATAGATATTTACACTATATCCTTCCATAAGAGTTTCATCCTCTAACACTGTATTCTCTATATACTGCAATCCGTTTTGAGATATATACGCTGAGTTATTAATATATCTGTCAAGCCATTCGCCAGTGTAAATCCTATAGTACTCCTGCGTCGCCGGATACGGATTTACCCTTTCCAGTGTTACACGAAGAGAGACATCGGAACTCTCAAAGCGCTGTCCATACTTTGCCAGTGTGTAATCTGCTGTAAGCCCCAAATCGAGAGGAATTGTTATGGCATATCCGTCCGACTCTGAAACAAATCGCATACATTCCGCTCCGACAAACTCATAACGAAGATCAGATGAAGCATTTCTTAGCGACCTGTTATAAGTAGGATGTGCCTTTCCATTCAACATCCACTTGGCTTTCTGTACATCTTCAGAAGAACTGAAATTAACTCCATCGGCAAAACGACTATGCCACATGGAAGCGACAGCCTCAGCATCCGTTATATACTCCGAAGGCTCCGGTGTAGGAGAAGGAGGTTCTGGTTTATCCGGAGTTACCGGATTCTCTTGCTGACACGAAAAACAAAGGACAAGCAAGAAACAAAATGATAGGTATCGACTATTCTTCATGATTTTCTCCTAAAATATATTTTGCAAAATTACGACTTCGTTCATATCCGTCACGCGGAGCCTTCCACATGAAAAGAAACACTAAAGAGCCTATAATCCCTATAGCTATGAATGTGATAAACACATATTTCCACCCGAAATGATCGGCTATGAACCCTACACCCAAGGCGGAAAGCGCGGAACCGATATATCCACAGATTCCAGCTAGGCCATTAGCCGTGGCAGAAGCTTCCTTAGTGGCCTGATTGGCAGAACCTATCCCGATAAGAGCTTGAGGGCCATATATACAGAAACCACTTAGAGCAAGGACAATAGTGGAAGCTACTGGGCTTAAACCTTCACAAAGAGCAAATATTGAAAAAAATATCACTGCGCCTATCATAGAAAATAGGCACATTCTATGTGAACGCCCTTTGAAAATATGATCAGAGGCCCAGCCGGCAAATATGGTTCCTACCACAGCAGTCAGTTCAAAAACAGCTACTGACCAAGCCGCTCCCTTTATATTCATACCCCTATCTTCAGTCAAGAATTTAGGCCCCCAATCCAGAACGCCCATACGAAGCACGTAAACAAAAACATTGGCAATAGAAAGCATCCAAACCCATTTGTTTTTAAACACCATGTGCCTTAAAAAGGCCTTATGAGCTCCCGGTATATCGTTTATCTTCTCCTTTCCCGTATCGGTTCCCTTAACCTCCGGAAGGCCAACACTTTGCGGGGTGTCCTTTAAGCCAAGCAGGCAAATCACGGCGCCACCTATTGCCACTATTCCGGGTATCAAAAAGCACCAACGCCACGCCCCGTAATGTGAGGCATAGCCCATCACCTTTTCACTTTGTTCCACAGCGCTCATCCCATCCCATCCCTTAATCGTAGATGAAAGATTGGCTGTGATACGCGACACGATAGAGCTGTCTCCACTCATATCAGCCCCCATATTCGTCATAATAAGCCCGCATATCACCACAGCAGCGAAAGAGCCTATACTATGCGAAGTGTTCCATATACTCATCTTCGTAGATAACTCCGAAGGGGCTATCCATTGAGGAAGCATTCTAGCACAAGGAGGATAGCCAAAACCCTGAAAATACTGATTTAAAGCTATGGTAACCCCCATCACCAGCACAAGCATGTTGATGAACTGTGGTCCCTCGTGTACACCGGTAATATAGTACGAAAGATCCACGCCAAAGCCGAAACAGAAATTGGCCAATGCACACAAAAACAAGCCTATAGCCATAAACAGCTTAGTACTTACCCTCTCAACTATAAAACCATTTATAAAACGGCTCATGCCATAAATTAGCGAGCCCAGGGCTATTATAATGCCGAAACTGGTATTCGTAATGCCATATTCGGCCGTAAGGCCCGGCATAGCAATCGAAAAGTTCTTTCGTACAAAATAATATATGGCATACACCACCATGGACACCACGATGATACGCCACTGCCAGAAAGCAAAGGATTTATTATTTTTCATTAATACAAGTAGTTTGTTCTATATCTATGGCTCTAGCGAGAATGCTGATAGGATTAAATACTGGCAAATGAGTACCAGCTTCTATCTGCCATTTGCATGTTTCGCAATCTGTTATCACAACCTCCGGACTATGCGACTCTATACTATCAAACAGTACCTTACCTATCTTTTGAGACAGATCATAGTACTCTTTTTTAAATCCGAAAGTACCAGCCATTCCGCAACATTTCTGCTCGAGCACAGTAAGATCCAAGCCGGGAATCATCTTAAGAAGATTTATGGAGTATATCTGATTCCCAAGCCTTTGCATGTGGCAGGGGGTATGGTACACGGCCTTCATCTTAAAGTCTTTTTTAAAGGCCAATTTCACTTCCCCACTATCTACCCTATCGAAAATCCACTTGACAGCCATCATTACCTTATCCTGAATATCGGATGTATTCTGTTCCAATATAGTAGAATACTCTTCCTTAATGGTTAGAGTACATGAAGAAGAAGTGGTAAGAACAGGGATGGATGTCTTTCTAATGGCTGTGAGATTAGTTTCAGCCGCTTTTTTTGCTTCTCCTGCAAAACCATTGGCAATCATAGCAACTCCACAGCAGCATTGGCCTTCAAGCAAATGCACTCCATACCCACAAGCATTCATAATGGTTACAAAGTCTTTTCCAAGCTGTGAGAAGTTATAATTAACATAGCATCCATGAAAATATTCCACGAAACGGGAGAACTTTTTCTGCTTCGATGCCACGCTTTTAAACCATTGGTCAAAGCGATCCGAGTCATATTTAGGCATACAGGCCTTAGAACTGACTCCGACAGTAGCGTCAAGCACACCCTTTGTAAAATCCCATGATAGAACCTCATTTACGATAGGGGCGAAAAAAGAAGCTAAATTACCTACAAAATCAGTAGATACTAACATCTTATCCCTTAGGAAATGCTCCGATTTACCATATTTAATCTTCGCGCGAGTTATGATATCTCCCACTTTAACCCCAGACGGGCAGGCCACCTCACACCGCTTACAATTAAGACAAAACTTAAGCGATTTATCAAAAAACTCGGCGTCCTTTATTCTATATCTTTGCTGATCTGGCCCTGCCTGCTTAGGCCCAGGATATAATGGATTAACCTCCATCATAGGACACACCTCAGCACATATATTACACTTTAGACAAGACTGTAATGCTAATGTATCATGTTCGCGCATACTATTTCCTCATTATTTTGTCCATCACACAATATACTACCGCTAACCATTAAGTTAGTTATCTGCTCGCCTCCTTTTAAAGCATACCCATTAGGCGAACTAACCACTCCGAATGTCTCAAATGGTTGAGGAGCAAAGAAATCCTCGACGCACCATAGACTCCTGTCTTTCTCAAATTTTACATCCAGATCGAAAATTGGCTCGAAAATCCTCTCCATATCACTGACAAGACCTCTTGTGAAAAACCTACCTGAACATAGCACAAAAATGTCAGCTTCTATAGGCGTACCACCCAAATTATCTGTAAATAAAGATTTTACTTCACGAGAAGAAGACCATTCGACACGGTTCACTTTATCTCCAAGTAAAAGTGTTCCGCCCATTTTTCTAAAATCTTCTCTGCTATGGTCCTCGCTAATGCGTCCTGCACAGATTAGAGCACAAGTCCTGCCAGACTCTATTACTTTAATCCCTAGACGGGCATCGATATCATCTCCACCTATTATGACTACATCGTATTTCATCTTCCGTATTTTTTTCTCAACAACTCTGCTTCAGCAAGTCCATCGCCCCAGCATACAGGGACTATACCTTTCCATCTACGCTGTAAAAATTCCTTCTCAAGATTTTCAGCCTGCTTTGGAGTACCTAATTCCTGAGCTAAGACCATCGATGCCTTCTTAATGCAATAACAACTCTGACAAGGCCCCATACCCACTCTTGTCCTTCGTCGCAGATCATCCAAAGTTTTTACGCCTAAGACTTTTACTGCATAAGAAATTTCGGCTCTACTCACTTGTTCACATTCACAGATTATTTCGCTACCCTTCTGATCAAAAGTCATAGCCTGCACCTGACTCCCCTGTCTTTCCATAGCCGCTTTCATAACGATAGAAGTCCCCTTAAGTTTATCCGGTTCCGACCCTGGAAGAGGAAGCTGCGCTGTCTGACAAGGCTTTTCAAAACTTAATTTTTTACAAACCAAGTCTGTAACCATCTGGGCCATTAATCTATATGAAGTAAGTTTTCCGCCAGTTATAGTAATAAAACCACGCACTCCATCCCTTTGCGAATGGTCCAAAAGCACTACGCCACGACTGACATTCCTTCCTGTAGGATCGTTATCACTTGCGACAAGTGGACGCACCCCTGCGTATGCACGTATCACCCTTGTGTCAGAAAGACGTGGAACAAGTTTACTTCCCTCTCTCAAGAGCAACTCCACCTCATCCTTTGTAACTTTCATATTATCACATTGTTCGAAAGGAACTTTATCCGAAGTGGTGCCAATGATGCTCACAACATCGCCAGGAACAAGAATATCGGCATTGGCCGGCTTACGGCAACGGTTTATAACCATTTTTGCCAGTCTCTGATTAAAGACTAGCAGCGAGCCCTTTGCCGGCAACATGCCAATCTTCACTCCTGCCATTTCTGCTATATGGGCGCCCCATATACCTGCTGCGTTTATAACATAATGGGCGTAAATGTTTTCTGTAAGGCCTGTCTCTTTATCCAAGGCCTTTACCCCCATAATGGTAACGCCCTCTTTTATCAAGGATAACACCTCATGCCTTGTCTTTACCTCTGCCCCATGAAGACGAGCATCTAGCACATTATCAGAAACTAAGCGGAAAGGATCCACCGAAGCATCAGGGACTTTTACGGCACCTATCAAGTCAGGATTAATCTCCGGTTCAAGAGCCAATGCTTTTTGTGGAGTCAGCACCTCAGTGCTTATGCCTGATGCTTCACATTTTTTTATAAAATCCGATTGGTACTCTAATCCATCCTCGGGCAAAGATATGAAAAGACCTCCAGTAGCCTCCACACAGTTACGGGCTATACGGCGCAGTATCATATTCTCTTTTATACACTCTGCAGCCGATTCCGGGTCATTAACCGCATATCGCGCTCCACTATGTAGAAGTCCGTGATTTCTTCCGGATGCACCGCACGCTATATCCTCTCTTTCAATAAGAAGCGTGCGTAAACCTCTCAGCGCACAATCTCGCGCCGTTCCAGCTCCAGTGGCACCTCCACCGATAATTATTACATCAAACTCCTTCATTTTTCTTTAATTATTCTTTCACAACCCATCATTTCCTACATTCAATTCACTTAATCCTGTAAGGTGTTTCATCGTAAAGAGTATAACGCTTTGCTTTACGAATCCATTTCTGCTCCTCTATTTTAACGTGTTCTTGAACTATATCGAATGTAATATTCCCCTTTAAAAATTCTGCTATCACAGGATCCGCCACCTTGGTAAATAAAGTAGGAAGCATCTCGAATTGAGAATAACGCTCCATAAAAAAGCGCATCAACTCCAAAGTATGAAGTAGGCTATGATACTGCGCTCCAGGCTTTAATATTATTTGATAGCCTCGACATGCGAGCCCCTCATATCGCCCGGCAGATGGAGTGAATGAACAAGGACGCAAAATAACGTCTTCCGGATGAGGAGCGTTAGATGTACGACTGGGATTAATCCACGGGGCACCTATATATTCGTATGGACGTGACGTCCCGATAGCGGGAGTAATAGTAGTGTTATTCCATAAGCCACCCCCACTATACATAGCCGCTGAAAACATACCAGGCAAATCGGAAGATGGAGCTATAGTCCAAGGCATAATATCCCTTCCACTCTGGCTACAAGCAGCGGATATAACATGAAGCGGGAACTTACCATCTATTTCATCATAATAGATATTACATAATTCTGCAAGTGTAAGTCCGTGACGATGAGCTACTTTAGGAGTCCATATATCAGCATCTACTACAGGCATAGTCCCCTCTACTACCCTACCCAAAGGGTTAATATGATCGACGATATAAATAGCTGGGCCTTCTTCCATTCTAGCACGCATACTCAAAAGCCGCATTACATCACGAGTAAAATTAAAATACCTTACCCCGACGTCTTGTATTTCCACTACAAGCGCATCAAGGCCCTCCAAATCGCTCTGGTCGAACTCAATATGGTCGGTTCCGGGAGTGAGTTCTGTCGAGGAAGGCATAAACAAATGTGCGAGATTTCCCCTTTTTCGGAAAATCTCGTACATATACTCGCCTGTAGACGTATCGAAACAATTCTGATTACAAAAACAGCCCACCTTGCCCTCGTTAAGACTCTTGTCTAACTGGGCCTCAAGTGGGGTCGTTCGGAAACTAAACATTAGTGAGCAATAATTTGTTTGGCCAATTCTACCACCTGTTGACCTAACTCCACAGCCTGCTTTTCCGAAGGAGCTTCACTATATACCCTAATGATAGGCTCTGTGTTAGACTTTCTTAAGTGAACCCAAGTGCGATCTTTCTCAAAATCGATCTTCACGCCATCTATGGTGTTTATTTTTTCATTCTTAAAGTGCTCTTTCAACGAATTTAGAATGCGATCTATTACCCCAGCATCAGAAAGGTCGATCCTATTCTTAGCTATAAAATACTGAGGGAGAGATGCTTTCAATTCACTTACACTACATTTTTTATGCGCCAAGCTACTTAAAAACAAAGCCACGCCCACCATAGCGTCCCGTCCATAGTGTGAGGCTGGGTAGATAACACCTCCATTTCCCTCTCCACCTATAAGAGCGTGAACTTCGTGCATTTTAGTAGTAACATTAACCTCACCCACAGCAGCCGCATAATATGTACCCCCATGAGCCTCAGTCACATCTCTAAGCGCACGACTTGAGCTTAAATTAGACACAGTATTACGTGGCATAACTCCCTCCTTTTCAGCTCTTTCAAGAAGATAATCAGCCACACTTACTAACGTATATTCTTCGACAAAAGGTTTTCCGTCCTCGCATATAAAAGCAAGCCTGTCAACATCAGGATCCACGCTTATTCCTAAATCGCACTTATTTTCCACTACAGTGCGACTTAACTCCTCCAGATTTTTCGGCAGCGGCTCTGGGTTATGTGCAAAATCGCCGTTAGGCTCGCCATAAATTGTAATGCACTCTACTCCCAACTCTTTAAGAAGACATGGCATAATTATACTGCCCACGCTGTTTATCGCATCAAGTGCCACTTTAAAATGCGCATTACGAATAGCCGGCACATCCACGGCTTCAAGCGCAAGCACAGAATCTATATGCTCTTGGGTAAAATCTCTTTCTTCTATATGGCCAAGCTTTTCAACAGGGGCGAAATCGAAATCCTCTTTTTCCGCCAATGCCAATATCTCCTGCCCCTGAACTGCTGTTAAGAACTCACCATGCTCATTTAAAAGCTTTAAGGCATTCCACTGCTTAGGATTATGAGAAGCAGTAAGTATTATACCACCATCAGCGCCCGCGAATTTAACTGCCAATTCCGTAGTCGGGGTACTGGCAAATCCGCACTTAACCACATCTACTCCACAGGAGATGAGAGTTCCACACACCAACTGCTCCACCATTTGCCCGCTGATACGAGCATCACGCCCCACCACAATCTTGTATTTTTCGCCATTAGGGATAGGCTTTCGTGATGGTAAGGTGGCACAATAGGCATAGGTGAATTTAACAATATCAATAGGAGTGAGGCCCTCGCCAATAGGTCCTCCAATAGTTCCGCGTATTCCGGAAATGGATTTAATTAGTGTCATGCTTATATATTTTTAAAATTGCCGGCACCAAATGCACTAAACTCATGCACACTGATACCGGCAGTAAAATTAACGATTTTCAAAGAATTTAACAAAGGCTCAACTCCCGACCATTTCCAATCAACTTGAATCGATTTTGCAACTTTTTTAATAGTTATGTCAATGAGGAATTCAAAACAACTTAGTAACGTGAAAATAATAAGTTGCGTCAGATTAGAATGAGATTTTCGAGGAACCAAAAAGATATACTAAGATGATACAGGTTATTTTTTGAAGCTTACTTAATACTTCGTAGTATTCGAAGTCTTACTTTAAAGATGAATACCACAATCCATGCAAGTTACAATATGCATAAACACCTTTTACTTCCGACTTAGAATAGTGGAACAATGATTGTGGAGCTTCCTCTTTTGAATTGTCCAACAGCCTTATATCCACACCATTTAAAGTCTCAAGAGCAATCATCACTATATGATGTTCTTTAGTAGTGGGATGAGGTATAGAACCGACTTTAACCTTCAATGTGGAATCATTTACCCATTCCACAACCGGCAAATGTTTTTCAACACCATTATCCTTACTTTTAGGCTCCAACAGCGTCATTTCAGAGCCGCAGCACACAGGTGTTACACCTGAATCAACTACCTTGCAGATAAGATTTCCGCAAATACGGCATAAATAAAACTTAACATCCATAACACCGAATTTTTTATACCCCGAAAGGCGATTGATTATTAGTAAAACCATATCTTGCCGAGAGCAAGAAAGACATATACACATTCATGAGCAAAATGCATACCTTATTATTAGCAAGCCTTAACAGTTCCTCGCAACTAGCAGTAATCATTTACCAATTAAACACATTGCGCAATATCCACCATAGTACTGTCACGATAATCAATGCATATATGAGTGCCGGAGAAGAAAGCGCGCTATGAAGTCTTTCACATCGTCTTTTAAATAAAGCGCTGAAAATTAGCAATATAATATATGGGATAAGGACGACTAGCAAAGCATTAGACTTAAAGGCCTGCAGTATATCACCACTTAGCAAGGAATGAAGTACGCGTTGGCTTCCGCAACCGGGGCATTTAAGACCTGTAAGAGTTAAGAACATACAGCGCGGGAACCATTGGCTTTTAAGTGGGTCGAAATTGGCATAAACATAAAACCCTATGAACAAGCACAAAAAGACACTTATCCATAGGGCTGATTTAGGATGACGACTCATATCGAAGATATCACATCGTCAAAATCATATCCGGAACTAAAACACCACACGATAATTGCACACCAAGCAATTATCCATACGCACCCCACTATGATAGCAGCGATGCTAAATCGTTTGGCTCTACTGCTTGCCCTCAAAGCCTGTTCGTATAGGCCTGAACGATAATCATTACTAACTTCTATGGAATTAAGCAATCCCACCAGGCCCAGCGGCAGACAAAAAAGGAATGTGCTTATCACCGAAAGAACTAAATAAGTGCGAGGACACGAAGCAGTAGGCTTATTTTCTGAGAGGAAAGTCCCACAATTAGGACAATAAGAAGCATTATCCTCCACCGAAGCTCCACAATTAGGACAAAACTTCATAACTATTTGAGTAAATTTCCATTACCATCACGATAAGTGTTAGCAGCTATCATAATTAGATCCACTATCCACCATATACCGCAACCACCTCCTGTTAAAAGCATTATAACTCCGGTAGCGATGTTGTTAGTATAAAAGCGGTGTAAACCCAACACTCCTCCAAATGCACAAAGAAGAAGACTAATAAGCCACCTATCATTGTTATTAGTCTGTTGCTGAACATTATCATACTTTAACAGAGTTCCGCAATTCGGACAAAATGAAGCGCCATCTTCGTGAGGTGCCCCACATTTAGGACAATACATCATAGCATTACTATTTAAAATTTCGACCAATTTAAGAAAATTATTGATAAAATTTCACACTTCCCACACTAAAATATACACACCATCTTTCACTGAAAAGTTCAACACAAATTCAAAAAAAGCATGAATTACTGACCACTGCATGGAAAAGTGTAGTTTATCCTTGCAAAATTATATGGAAAAGTGTAGTTTTGCATAGAAAAATTATATGGAAAAGTGTTAATATTATGTTATTCAGGAAAATAGAAAAGGATATTACGGATCATCTTCAGTCAAAAGACGACAGAATAATGATTCTAGAAGGTGCGCGACAAATAGGAAAGTCATTCATAATTAGAGAAGTAGGAAGTAAATTATTCACCAATTTCATCGAAATAAATTTTGTAAAGGACGATGAAGGGGCGCAAATGTTCAAGAGCATCGGGACAACAGAAGAATTCTATTTCACACTGAGTTCATCATTCGGAGAAAAACTTGACAAATATGAAAATACCCTGATATTTCTTGATGAAATACAGCAATATCCCCAATATCTTACTCTACTCAAATTTTTCCGTGAGGACCACCGATTCCGTTTCATAGCAAGTGGAAGTCTACTCGGAATAACTTTACGAGAAACGACCTCGATACCAATTGGCAGCATAATTCGTAAAAACATGTATCAGCTAGATTTTGAAGAGTTCCTGCTCGCCAATGGGTTTGGCCAAGAGGCATTGAGCACTCTGCGCACAAGACTATTAAACAGAGAAAGCCTCGACGAATCGATCCACAACTACATCATGAACCTTTTCCGACGCTATCTTCTTGTGGGCGGTCTGCCCGCAGCAGTAAATGAATACCTTGACTCCCATAACATCATGAAAGTCAGAGATGTTCAAGAAAGCATCCACAATCTTTATGAGGTCGATGCGACAAAATACGAAAAGGGCAGCAGCAAGACTCTTCTAATCAGAAGAATCTACAATATGATTCCATCTCAGCTAGAAAATAAGAAAAAGCGCGTGGTCGTCAAAAATATACAGAACAAGATCGGCGACAGGTTCGACAATTACCGGGAAGAATTTGAGTATCTCATATCTTCAGGGACAGCTCTTGAAGTTAGTGCTATATCAAACCCGAAATATCCATTGGCCGAATCCGCACAGAAGAACCTTATAAAACTCTACTTAAACGATGTCGGACTGCTTACACTTCTTCTCTACAAAAACAACATCCGTCCAGTAATTTCAGACGAGGACAGCGTCAACCTCGGATCCGTCTATGAAAGCGTAGTCGCACAGGAGCTCAAGGCTCACGGTCACAAACTCTTCTACTACGACAACAAACAACGTGGAGAAGTGGATTTCCTAATTGACGACTATTCTCACACGACTACTTTGCCTATAGAAGTCAAGTCGGGCAAAGACTACACTAGACACTGCGCACTAAATAATCTACTGAAAGTTAAAGACTACAATATCACCTCCGGACTCGTTTTATCAAACTCGCGAGAAATCAAAACCGACAGTGGCATAACATATATGCCGATCTATTATGTTATGTTCCTAAATGCCAATGAGGTTGAAGATGTTTATTTTTAATAAGTGCGAAAAAATCTTAATTATTTTAGATTTGTTTTAAACTTTTCAAGGGCCTCTGCTTTTTCCCCTTCACTCCATCCTAATTGTGAATCAAAAGCTCCTCCCTCATATTTGAAAAGACACTTGTCATCGTATGGAATATATAGTATATCATTAGATAATATTTTCATGGTTTCCCCGCGAACACCGTCCGTAAGTAACACAAATGAATACTTCCCGAAAAGAAACCTTTTATAACCAATTTCACATGCATCAGAAAACAAAGTGTTAACGGAAATGCAATCGATATTCTTCAACTCTTTCTTAATATATTTGAAAACTTTTTTATCAATACCTGCCAATTGGCATAGAGAATCGATTCTCTCAGCGTTCAAATCTTCCTTATAATATACACCTGCATCTTTGACAACAATCTTCTCGACGCCTATTTGATTGAACTCTAATAGAATTCCACGTTCCAAATGATTATCCAAATATGAGGTAAAACTCTCCAGTTCATACTTTATTTCTTCATATTTCTTAGCCATTTTATAGACATCACAATTGACCATGGGAATGCGTATTGAGATAAAGGATAATATTAAGACAATATCCAATATTGCAAGGCTAAGTTTTATTTTTCCCTGTAAGTTCTTTTTATATTCAACAAAAAAAGCGCATTGAGCACTACAAGTATAGCCCATATTATAATGGCTACTAATGGTATCACCCAAAAAGGAAATAAAATTAACCCCTCATTAGGAAAAAATCCAAAATACTATGCAAGCTAGAAAAATTAAGGAAAGTGGTAAAATGTCGATATATTTCATAACAAAATGGAATTTAAGAGATTAACCTAATCTAATCTACTTAACCTTAATTGCTGTTCCTTCCATTTCCTATGGAGCGGTATTCCCATTCGATATTAGTTATCTTCACTTTGTGATGTCCCATTATATTGGGGCCATAACGCCTAAACACAAACTCCGGCCACCCATCAGGAAAATACTTAAAGAAATACGTGTCATCAATCAGACCATCTTCTGTAAAAACACTATCATACTCATCTTTCAGCAAAGAATTTAAGTCATCAGAGAGATACGATTCCACCAATTTTTTTACATCTTCAGCCGGGACAAAGGATTCTCTATACGAATATATCTCATACCCTTGACTTTCAGAGTCAAAAGATACTGCGATATATGCTTTAGAAGCATACTCATTTTCTGAAGCTTCAATCTCCTCCGTACGACTACCAATTTCATATGCACTACCATGACATGAAAACATCAACTCTAGATCCCCAATACATCCATCAACGAAATCTTCTACATTAATACTTTTTTTCAAAAATTCGTTTACATCAACCCCGATAGATTTTAAACTATCGAGAAAAGGAATTTGAGAAAAAACCACAAAAGACGAATCGATCAATTCTTCAACCTTCTTACCTACCTCCTCAAGATTAGTATATTCTATTATATGTCCGAATTCATCGGTTTTAAAATCTATACTGACGCCTGTCATAATATCAGACAACTTCTCAACTATTTGATTCTGAAAATTATCCATAGGATAAACGCCAGCCATGTTTTGTCGAAAATCTAAAAACTTGTATTCCATAGCATAGCCTTTCTTTGTAGAATCAACTACTGTAATCAAGACTTTTGTAGACACATCTGAAACTTTAACAGAGTCTCCATTTTCTATATTCCAATTCTGAGAATTAATCCAATACGTCATCGTATCCCTTTTATCAAACCAAGCGATAACTTCAACGGCAGAATTATCGCCTTCTGTCTGTGGGTAGGCGAAAGACATAAATGACCCACTTAACAAACAAAATAACACTAGCGGAACAAGTCCCCAAATAAAAAACAACCGTCTCATAATAAAAAAGTTCAAATACGATTAATAGTGTAACACGTCATAATTCTCTATTTTATAGTGGTTTTACGGACTTCAAATACTCCTCGTGAAGATGATAATACTTCTTCATAAACAGGATATATATCAGGCACAAAACGACCAAAGACCCTAATAAATAAAGCCAATGCGTAAGCATAGTATTAGGAATCAATAAAATGAAACCAAGAGAAACACTCCAACGTACTATATATCACAGAAGTATCGTCCAATTACCATTTCTCTTGCCATTCTCGCGTTTTAGATAGCCCTTTTCGTAAAGGGTCGCAGTAATTCGCTTCACGGTACGAGTAGATTTGCCAATATGCTCCGCAATCTGTTGCTGAGTCGCCCTGGGATTCTTGTTCACGAATTCTAAAAGCGCCCTCTCTTCCAAAGTGACATTCAAAGGGCCAATTTGACACTTTGAAAATTCCTTGGTGTCACTATTGCTCTTTAGAATCCGCATATCTCTATTGCGTAGTTGATGGTCAGCACCGAACAACAAATTATCAAAAAATAGCTCAAGATAAATTGAAGTGGCAGAAATATTCTTAGAGTAGTTTATATAATTGGCTCTTACCAAAGCATTCCTAAAATACCATGAATTATGCGCGAACGCTTCATTGTCCACATTAAACCCGAAGTTCCTGAGGTATTTAATTGCAAACACAGCCGTAGTTCTGGTATTTCCCTCGCAGAACGGATGGATTTGCCATATTCCAGAAATAAACTTACATATCCGTTTTACTGCCTGGTCAGCATTTAAACCAGAATAATCAGTGTTCTTCTCTTCTCGAAAATCATACTCCAGCGTCTGCCGTATCATATCTGCTGATGAATAGAGTACAGTGTCTCCATCCAATACCCATTCTTTCTTAGTGATATTGTACGATCTAATAACTCCGGCAAATTCATAAACTCCTGTGAATAATCTCCTGTGAATCTGAATTAAATAGTCCGGATTGAAATTAAATGTTTTTTCTGTTAGAATTTCCGTGATTCGAGCAGACACTTTATCAGCTTCCTCCGTACGTTGTTCGGACTCTGTGCGAGCACTCCTTGACTCATAATAGTTATCGAGAATTTGTTTCACCTCCTCGATGGATATATCACCTTCGATGTTCTGCTTGGCGGTCTGAACTAAGTAATCCGATGGTATAAGCCCATCCACAGCTTGAAGACCGATTGCAGTCTGCCACGCGTATGATTTCTCTATCTGCGAAGGATTGCCACCTTTTATGTATTCATCAAAAATACTCATGAAATACTATCTACTTCCCACTAAAAAATATCACTGATTCATTTCAAAACAACTTCCTAGATAAACCCTTGTCTATGTAAGCTTATTATGAGTACATATTATGATTATATTCAAGTACAAAACACTAATATAGACCTTTATTATTCCCCCCTCAAGCTCTTCAAATACTCCTCGTGAAGATGATAATACTTCTTCATAAACAGGATATATATCAGGCACAAAACGACCAAAGACCCTAATAAATAAAGCCAATGTGCAAGCGTGGTATTAGGAATCAAAAATATAAAACCAAGAGAAACAACCAGTTGCAGAGCAATATAAATCAATGAGACCACTGGATGACTTATCTTCAATTCATTAGCCATCAACTGATAAGCATGCTTGCGATGAGCCTGACCGAGATCTTCGTGAAGCATAATACGATGACAGATGGTAAGACACCCGTCCACGCCATATACTAACAATAAAATCAGCCAAGTAATATCTCCAGTACGCGCAATCAACATCCCGATAGCAAACAGAACTATAAATGCCATCCCGACACTCCCAACATCGCCAGCAAAGCATTTGGCCTTACCACGCGGACGAAAATTAAAAAACGAGAACACAAGGACAGCCAATATCATCACACATAAAAATGTGTCTGAGATAAAACTAATCCGCGTACAGATAATAGCTAATGTTGCAAGAACAACAAGCGAATACCCTGCCGTGATGCCATTGATCCCATCCATGAAATTGTAGATATTGGTCGCCCCCACGCAGACTATAAGTGCGATTACCACAAAGGCTATTTTAGCCCAAAGACTCTCCCCGAAAGCAAAACCACCAGGAACGGAGAGAAAAATCTGCCATATCATTAGCCCCATAGCCACAAACTGAACCACAAGGCGCACAGAATCAGGCAAAGAATGAATATCATCGATAAAACTAACCCCAGCGGCTAGAGTCACAGCCACAAGGAAAAGCGGATACGAAAAACCAGAAAACGCACTCCATATCCACACAGCTAAAAGGAAAATGATACCCCCACCACGCAGAACTACACTCGTATGCGAAGAGCGCTCGTTAGGCTTATCAACGATGTTAAATCGCTTCGCTATCTTAAAATACACTACCTCCATCAATAAAAGTAGTACGAAAACTATAAAATAATAATACAAAGGCCACATTCTAATATACACCGATTAAATTAACATTCATAATTTCATAATTTGACCTTCCCTGAGAAGGATAGACACTTTAGATGTTGTTTAACTTATATACTTTGCCAAATAGTTTACACTTCTTTAGTAACTTGAAAAAAACAAGTTGCTTCAGATTAGTATTAGATTTTCGAGAATAGATTTCTTTTCGAAAAAGGAGTGTGCCGGTGGCACATAACTGATAAGAAAAGGAATATAGACCAAAAAGATTTACTAAGATGATGCAGGTTATTTTTTGAAAGTTACTTAAACTTCGTGTCAAAGAAATGTGCCCACACAGTATTTACTAAGAATTTCTCCATAGAGCAATATCCGTAGCGCTTGAACAGATTTCTATTATGTATAATTTCAAAAAACAGTCCAACCCTACGAGCAAACCAACTCTTGTCAGCAGATGAAACACACGTACTTTCAGGATGTAATACAAAGAACGAATCAAACACCTCTTTATGCTCACGACTAAGGCTATCCACATCCCTTTTACCCTCCACAACATCTGCCAGAGCATCTATTAAGCGCAAGAATCTGTCGAACCCCAACTCCTTACATTTCTCTTCAACGATACCTCTATCAAAATTTTGTCCTCTCAACACCACCCAATCCACTACATGCTTCAAAGACAATTTGCCATGTAACAAATCTCCAAGTGCATGCTCAATGGAAAGCATCACTGTAAAAAGCAGCGGAGGACAAATTAGTCGAGTGCCTTCAAAATACTCAATTGGCATAGAAGACAATAACTCTTTTAGATAATGCTCAAAGCACTTCAGCGTGTCATTACCGCGATAAGGAGTAATAAATCTGTGGCATTCTACATATAAACCATCGTAGGTAAACTCCACCTCCTTATACACCTCGCGCACAAGTTTCACACCTTTCGCTTCCAGAATATCACATGCTTTCTGCCAATTGTCCCCAGCGATGTAAACATCTAGATCACAACTGTAACGATGCTCCGGCTTAGGATAATATTGAGAAATTGAACGCCCCTTAAGCACTACGGTTTCGATCTCTTGCTGGCCCCACAATTCGGATAACTCACACGCTATCCGAAAGCTGTGCTCGTACATACTCTCCTGATTTGCCACCTCTCCAATCCACTGCATTTTCACAGCCATTGGCAATGAAGATACAAGAGCCGCATTCGCAACCCCATCCAAAACGACAGCAGAAACTCCCTGTAAGGAAGCGACGGACTTCACCATTTGCCAATCAACTCCTTTAGGCAAATTCACCGACTCCCTTGACAACGCACAACGAAGCAGCGGCAAGATATAGGTGGATATTTCTGAGATATTATACAATCGATTCTTGTTTTTCACCAACTAGCAGATACTTTTTATCAAGCGATTCAGCCACCACATCGAACTCGACCTGTTCCGGCTTCTTATCCTCATTGAGAACAGAACCCCACCAGCGTTTTCCCTTGCCATAAACCACGCCATTAATCATATTCCCAGTAACGGCGTCACGACATAGTTTTTCCCATTGGGCACTCACATACTCAGAGAAATGAGCATTCAAAGCTTGTTCAACAAGATATGAAAATTCATCCAAGCATAAAGTAAATTGCTTGTCTGTTCTATAATTAACCGCTCTAAATAATGACTCCCAATCTGGAAAAATCAATTTATCATAATCCGGGAACACTTGTGCAATTACTTTTGCCAATAGTCCCCTTTGGTATTGACATTCAGAACTATTAACGAAGCTCTCTCCCTCGTAAGAGCATCCTTTAACCGTGCAGTTTCATCAATCCTATCAACAAATTTCATGTTTTAAATTATTATGCAATACAAACATAATGTTTTTAAAGCATAATATAAAACCAAGAATGACTTTTAAGCAAAAATGCACTCATCCTGGGCGTAATTATACAAAAACACGCACTATATAAATGCTTAGTTTATCTGTAATCGGGATGTTTTCAAACACTTCAGGTATTCCGTTTCGTTGGGTGTGAATTCAAATAAGAAGTTGTTTTGAAATCCCTATAAAGTATCAAGTTTCAAAAATTCTCCTAAATGAAGATGTTTAATACCCGATACCACACTTCCACTAGTCCATTCATCGAGACTAACCACATATTTAGGATAATTATTATGTATGGATAATAAATTTCCAAACTCTCTCTGCTTGGTGGCCTCATCCACAAGAAGATAACAAGATTGTACATAAACAACCTCATCCGACTTTCGAGCTACGAAATCAATTTCTTTTCCGCCAGACTGACTTCCCGTAAAGACTTCGTAACGCAACTGAGATAAATGCAGATAAATAGCATTTTCTATTAACTTATGAATATCATTTTGCATAGAAAAAACTAAATTGCAATTACGTAACCCGAGATCTTCAAAATAATACTTATCACCGATTTCAAATTTATGAAGACCATTTACCTCTACACGACCTACCTTATTTATGAGAAACGCATTTTGTAAAGCTCTCAAATAATTGATAACCTGCAATGTGGAAATATTAACATGTTGTGATTTAAGATATTTACTTATATTATTAGCAGAAAAGAGATTCCCAACATTATCTGCAGCATACCCAGCAAGAGTTTCGAGAAAATCGACATTTCGTATTCCTTCACGCTTCACAACATCCTTTAAAATAATGGTTGAATAAACATTTCGCAAGTACTCAAAAATAAGTTCCTGCTGCAAGGGAAGATTTCTTAAATAAGGAAGACCACCAAAAATTAGATAACTCTTGAGGCTCGAAGAATCAGCAACAAGTTTATGAAATTCGAGAAATTCTTTATAGTTCAAGCCACGAATATGAAATTCTATATACCTTCCTGACAAATAGGTGGACAACTCACTTGATAGCATCATCGCGTTACTGCCGGTAACATAAATATCGCATAAACTTTGTGCTTGTAAACTTCTTAGAGTGTTTTCAAAGCCAATTATATCCTGAATTTCATCTATAAACAGGAAGTTTTTATTCTCTAACTGAAGTTTACCTGATACATAAGCAGATAAATCCTCATGAGTATGTATGAATGCAAAATCATCAAATTCTTTATTTATGTAAATAATATTGGAATTGGGCCATGTTGCGCTTATATATTCGCGGATCTGTCGGAGAATACAACTCTTACCTACTCGCCGCTGGCCAGTAAGGACCTTAATGATATTCTGGTTGATAAAAGGGACTATCCTCTCTGTATAAATAGGACGATTAATTATATCAATCATTTGAGTCATTTTATTAGTTATACTTTACAAACTAAACAAAGTTAGCGATTTCTTACGGTATAACAAATAAAAATGCTGGAGAAATGTCAGATGATTTGACCTTCTGACCTTCCCTGAGAATGGTTGACACTTTAGATGT
>DJPX01000007.1 GCA_002438635.1 Bacteroidales bacterium UBA6401 | reverse complement strand
AATCAAAAAAAAAAAAAACACGCTATCAAGTTCATTTTGGTTCATTTAATTATGCGCAAACATGTTCACTTTCATTGCACTTCAGCAGAAACCCTATGTTCATAGGTACTATATAGAAGTAAAATATCAATAGTTTGCAAAATGTGGTTTATTAATATCACATACAAGCACTTATACATATTATTAAGCATAATCTATGTCATATCTAATTTTGTCCGCAAGGTATCGCAGAATACTCGTTTGAGGGCTTTTTTATATCAAGTAAATTTCAAATAAAGATTCAAGATAGAAGTGCAACATTACAATAATAATTTGAAAAATTCACCTTTAGGCGTGACCCCCATTTTACGCACTTCCAGAAGGGGTAAGGTCTAAAGGTGATCGCAAAAAATATTCACCTCTACCTGCTACCCTTCATAGAATACCCTACAAGGCATGTTGACTTCAAAGGTGTTTTTTAGGTTCAAAAGATAAAATTATTTTTCATAAACTTAACAAGTTTTTAATATTATTTCCTTGGTGTGTAGCAACATTATAAGTAAATTTACCTCGAAAACATTGAGAACATGAACAAACAAAACGCAGAGCCGCTAGAAGAGCACTCGAACCAATTTCCAGATTAGAGACCAGTATCCTATAAAATTCTGTTAATACATTAGATAGCATAAAAAATGAAAAGAATTACATTACTTGTTTTATTAACTTTTGCTTTTTTCGCTTGTCAAAAAAATGAATTTGGAAAAGCATCCGATACCGTGAAAGAATTGGCTCCAGACCTATACTGCATGACAGTAGAAGGTGATGCTGGATTCAGTGATTTTATAGAAAAAGGTGGAGCCAGTTCTGCAGAAGACATAGCATCTTACCTAAGCGCCCTTCTATCAAAAGGTCCTTATGGTAAAATCGAAACTAAAATATGCATCAATGGTTTCGCTTGCAGCGCATTATCCGTAAACCAAGCAGGACAAAGCGGAATACTGACAGGAAGAAATTACGATTGGAACGAATGCAAGACAATGATAATCAAAAATATTCCTCACGAAGGATATGCTTCACTGTCCACTGTCAATTTAGATTTCATCGGCTATGGAGACGATTACACCCCGATAGGAATGATTAATGGCATTAAAGCCGTGGCCGGAGTTTATGTTCCGATGGACGGAATGAACGAAAAAGGACTTGTGGTCGCTGATCTAATGGCAGGCGATAAAGAAGTAACCAACCAAACCACTGACAAGAAAGACCTTACCACCACTACAGCCATTCGCTTGTTGCTGAACAAAGCGGCAAATACTAAGGAAGCCGTCAAACTTCTCGAAGAATATGATATGCACTCTGATATCAGCACAGCCCACCATCTTTTCATCTCAGATGCATCCGGAGAATCAGTATGTGTAGAATGGGTGGATTCAAAGATGATCGTGACTTCTTCAGCAGTCTTGAACAACCACTATCTCTGTGAGCAGAAAAAAGGCATAGGTTCGGGAAAATTGTCTTGGGAACACGAAAATATTCTTTTAAACGCTAAGAATTCACATCCTGAAGGCATGTCATCAGAAGATCTTACTGATACGATGTTCGAAGCATCCGTGACAAAGGAAGATAACAAAGATGATTACACCCAGTGGACTATCATCTTTAATCAAAAAGACCTTTCCGCTACATGGTACTACCGTACGAAGAAAGACAAAAGCTACAAATTCAGCCTATAAACACTTTATTTTCTGTAACATACAAAGAGGGCGACAAAAAAGTCAAAAGACTGATGGTCGCCTTTTTTTTGTATAATTCAGTTTACACCATCCGTTACAATATAAACCCATGTCCATCTTCAGCAAGATATTATCCGGACCATTAAAAGCGCCGGAGCAGGTAAGAACCATGGCTTAGAGAACGATTTCGAGGCTGCAGCGCTTAACAAATAATTAACATTTTTTTAACAGATATTTAACCATTATTAATTAGGTGAAAATCATATACTAAAGGATTTATTATATATTTGCCGTTGCCAGTAAGTTATATACGGGTTAGTGTAAGTGTATTATTTTTTGAGTAATTATTCAAAAAAATGAAAAACAAATTTTTGCTTGTGTGTTCTGTAGCTGCATCTTTATTTTGTTATGCAGCCTGTACAGAAAAGAACGAGCCTGCATTGGAAGAAGAAGGACTATCTCTTTCAGCATCCAATAAAGGCGGAACTCCTGTAACGATTAACGAAGATCGCAAGAGTGCTTCAGTTAAGTTCTCATCTTACAGTTCCTTTGCTATGGTAAATGTGGAGACTGTATTGGATTGGAACTGTGTGGTAAACGATGAATCTGCCGATTGGTGTCAGGCAGAAATTGTCGGTGGCTGTGTTCGAGTATTGGTACAAACTAACGAAGGCTTCGAAAAGCGAGAAGCAACGGTGAGCATAGTTAGCGATGATAAAACTATGGCAAACATAGAAGTTTCACAATCGGGAAGAGACGAAAAGCCTCAACTTAAGCTTGAGCGCGAGTTGCTTATTTTCCCAGAACAGGGACAAAGTGTGACCCTTTCTGTTCTAACCAATACCTCAGAATGGGAAGTTTCTGCCCCAACAGATGCAACATGGCTGAACATTACTCCAGATTATGATGCTAACACTGTAACTATCAGCTCAGAAGAAAATACTACCGGCTCTGACCGTAACCTACAATTGACATTCTCCTGTAAACAAGACGGTCAATTACTTACCTCAACAACTCTTCCTGTAGAACAGTGGGGACCTTGCCTTACACTTACAGTCACCGTAGGCGATGGCGGCAAGATCGCCCTACCGCTTGCCGGTAAAGATATGGACCTAAGAATCGATTGGGGCGATAGTGAAGTCCTTGATCCAACGCATATTCAAGGTACGATCGCCTCTGTTAGTTCTATGGTGGAATACTTGAGTTATACATACAACAAAGCAGGAGAATACGATGTTACTATCCATGGTAACGTGCCTATCATCACGGCATATATCGATAATGTTCTTATGGACAGCAAGTATATGAGCAAAATAACGGCTGTAAAGTCTTGGGGCAAAGAAAAATTCACTCTTCTAACCTCAGCATTTTATGGTGCCGGACTCAAGACTGTGGCTCAAGACAAATACCACGCCCTTGATCAAGTAACCGACGTACGATCTCTTTTTATGGATTGCTCATCACTTGAATCTATTCCTTCCGACCTCTTCAATGAAATAAAGGCTACTGACTTCAATAGCGTTTTCTTCGGTTGTTCTTCTCTGGTGGAGATTCCTGCCGGCCTATTCGACAAGAACACCGATGCAACTTCATTTGTATCCGTCTTCAAAGGAACTGGGATAAAAACCGTTCCTGCAGGGTTATTTGACAAAAACACTGAAGTAAAGACTTTTGAAAGCGCATTTGCTGATTGCACAAGTCTTGAAAACATCCCAGAAGGCCTATTCAAATACAATACAGAAGTAACATCGTTCAACTCTGTATTTTCAGGTACCGGACTTAAAACCATTCCAGCCGGACTATTTGCAAATAACACAAAAGTAACAGATTTTAACTCAGCCTTCTATGAAAGTGCGCTAGAGACAATTCCTGAAGGACTTTTCGATTCTAATAAAGAAGTCGAAACCTTTGAGTTTGCGTTTGATCGCACAGCCATTAGCGAAATACCTTCAGGGCTATTTGATAGTTCAGTCAAGGCAAAGAATTTCGAGTCGGTATTCTACAGTTGTGAAAACCTTACCACAGTGCCCGCCGGTCTATTTGACAAGTGTGTTAGCGCTACTACATTTGGCCAACTATTCAATGGATGCGCTTCACTTAAGTCGATTCCAAAAGGTCTATTTGACAATTGCCCTCTGGTTGAAGATGTAGCTATGTGCTTCAAAGGCACGGCGATAACAGAAATATCGTCCGGAATGTTTGACAAACTGGTAAAAGTAAACTCCCTTCAAAGCATATTTGAAGGCTGTGAGAATATCAGTGCAGTGCCGGATAACTTGTTTGCAAACTGCACAAATGTAACTGATTTTACAAATATATTCTATGGATGCTCCGGCATCAAGACTCTTGGTAGTAATATATTCCCTACTTCTGCAACTGACCTGTCATCTGCATTTGCCGGATGTTCATCACTTACTGAGATTCCTGAAAACATTTTCAAGGGACTGGCCAATGTAACTAAATTCAACAATGTCTTCGAAGCTTGCTCGTCCATCACCTCTGTTCCTGCCGAGATATTCAAGGATAACACTAAAGTTACAAGCTTTCAGTATGCCTTCAAGGATTGCACGAGCCTTCTTACAGTAGGTAATCCTGATGATGCAGACGGATGCATTTTCAAATACGCACCTGATGCCACCGACTTTGGGTATATTTTCCAGAATTGCTCCGCTCTGACAAGAATCCCTGCCCATAGTTTTGCCTACAACAAGAAAGCGTTTTCTTTTCAATGCACTTTCGACGAATGCAGGAGCCTAACAGGAGAATCGCCTTATGCAGAGATTGAAGAAGAGGTCACTGCAGAAGATGGAAGCACCAGCAAGGTCATCAAAAAGATACATCTTTATGAGCGAGACGACACTCAGAACATATTTGACATCCCATACTCCTATATGTATTGTTTCTACGGGTGTACACAACTATCCGACTATGCCAACATCCCTTATGATTGGAACTAATCAACTTATTATTTTTAAGTTAGTAATAATATAAACTAATTATGAAATTACATATATCAAGGGCTATTTTAGCCCTAACCTTTAGTATTTTAGCATTGGCCGGATGTTCTAAAGATGATGTGGATCAGGTCCTTAAATTATCCTCAAAAAGTCCTGCCGTAACTATTAACGGAAATGAAGCCTGTGTCGAATTGACATCCGAAGGCGCTCGCATCCCCTTTACCCTTAATAAAACACATGGCTGGGAGGCCAGCGTTTCAGAAGACGCCATCGAATGGTGTCATATATATCAAGTTAACGACAAGCTCACCATAGCCGTAGACGACTTCGCATCAGACGAGCAGACAAGTCGCACAGCAACAATTAAAATTCTTGAAGACGAGGCAGAAAAAGCGCAAATCACCTTGACACAGACGGCAACAGCCGAGCCTTATATTACTCTTTCGCCTGAAGGAAATCCATATATTTCGTATAAAGGAGGTGAACTTAAGATTAATATCAGCAGTAATGTTTCACATTACAACGCCGAGCTTCGCGATATGGATTTAAACTGGGCATCCTGCCAGACAAATGGAAATACCATCACCATAAAAGCCGGTAAGAATATTACAGGAGAAGAAATGCACGCTACACTTGTCGTATCGACTATCAGCGGTTCTGAAATTGCCACGGCAGAGTATACCTTCAGGCAAGGCAACGGAGAAATGCAGCTTGAATATGTCATTCCTGAAGATGGGAAAACGGCCAAACTGCCTATTTGTGGCGACGATCTGGACTGCACGATTAACTGGGGAGACGGAAGCGAAAAAATAAACGTAAAAGGATATGTTTCAAGTTACTCGAGGGTTGAGCACCAATATGCCAAGGCTGGAACATATATCATATCCATATCAGGTATTGTGGACGAATTCAACTCTGACGACACCGGAATCACCGACTACTTCAAGACTGTTCGCTCGTGGGGAGCCTTGCAGATCAAATCCCTTAGAAATGCCTTCAAGGGCACATCGATGACACAAATTCCGCTACCAGAAGAGCCAAATCTATTTGCTGATGTAGAAAGCATATCCGGGGCCTTTGAAAAGATGGCCAATCTTACCATCGCACCTGAAGGGTTATTTGATACTGCACTCAATGTGACCGACGCATCAAGACTATTCTACGATTGCAAAGCTCTAGAAAGTGTACCAGAAAATTATTTTAGCAATATGACCAAGCTTGAGGACATCTCGAACATGTTCTATAACTGCCAATCACTCAAGCAAGTTCCCGGAGGACTTTTCAAATCTAATACCGCTGTATCTTCGGTAACAGCTCTCTTCTCTTACTCTGGTCTTGAAAACATTCCTGCCGGATTCTTTGATTTCGGAGAGAATATCAAAATGATGATAACCATTTTCGCCGGCTGTGAGAAATTAAAGGAAATCCCCGAAGGACTTTTTGACAATCTCCCGCAAATAACGAGGTTTCAAAGCACCTTCCTGAATTGTACTTCCCTAACATCCATCCCTACTGCATTATTTGATAACTGCAAGAAACTCAACATCATTCAATATATGTTCAAAGGATGCACTGGGCTTACCGGTGAATCACCTTATACTATGGTAGATGGAGTCAAAGTTCACCTTTATGAAAGAAACGACCATCTCGACATATTCACTAAAATTCCGCTTAAGGATGCTAAAGGCACATTTGCTGAATGCACAGGATTAAGTGATTACGCGAGCATGCCAGACAAGTATAAAGAGAACTAACTGAAATCCAACACATTAAAAAGGCCAGCACATCGTTAAGATGACTGGCCTTTAATTATGCTATAAAAATATTATAGCAAGATATACTTCGCCACGAAGATTGCTGCAAGTATATAAGCTGCAGGAGAGATCTTCTTAAAGTTAAGGCTTAACATGTTAATAAGAACGTATGATATCATACCCAGCATTATACCATCAGAGATGGAATAGCACAAAGGCATAGAAATCAAAGTAATGAAAGCAGGGATGGCCTCGGAGTAATTCTCAAAATCTATATCTTTAATAGGTGACATCATAAACACACCTACGATAACCAGAACCGGAGCGGTAGCCGCACTAGGAATAGCAAGGAAAAGAGGAGAGAAGAAAAGTGCTATCACAAAGCACATTGCAGCAGAAAAAGCGGTAAGTCCAGTGCGTCCTCCCTGTGCTATTCCAGATGCACTTTCCACATAAGTGGTTGTGGTAGACGTACCCAAGCAAGCACCTGCAACAGTAGCCACAGCGTCAGCCATAAGCGTTTTATTAATACCAGGGATGTTACCTTTTTCGTCCACCATCTTTGCCTTGGTACTTACACCCACTACAGTTCCGATAGTATCAAACATATCGATAAACATGAAGGTGAAAACCACCACGAACATATCAAGTGAGAAAACGTGTTTCCACTCGAATTGGCAGAAAATAGGAGACACAGATGCCGGCAAAGAAGCTATGCCATTGAATTTAGTAATGTGCTCTCCAGTCGCAGGGTCCTTAATTACAAGGCCTAAAGCAGCTGTCGCCACCATACCTATAAGCAATGCACCAGGGACCTTCTTCACCACTAAAAAGGCAGTAATAATTAGGCCAATGAGAGCGAGCAAAGCTGTTCCTTGGGTGATATTTCCCAGAGCCACCACAGTAGAATCGTTTGCCACGATAACGCCTGCATTCTTAAGTCCAATGAAAGCGATAAATAGACCTATACCGCAGCCGATTGCCTTTTTTAGGGTAACAGGGATGGAATCAACTATGAGTTTACGTACATTGGTCAAGGTAAGAATTATAAAGATGATACCTTCAAGCAGAACTGCAGTAAGAGCAAACTGCCAGCTATACCCCATTCCCAAACATACTGTAAACACAAAGAAAGCGTTAAGCCCCATACCTGGAGCAAGAGCGAAAGGCTTTTTAGCATATACAGCCATTACAAGAGTACCAATAATGGCTGCAAGGGCGGTAGCAGTGAAAACCGATCCAGTAGGCATGCCTGGAAGTGCCGAGAAAATGCCTGGATTAACTGCAAGTATATACGACATAGTAAGGAATGTCGTGATACCAGCTAAAATTTCTGTTTTAACAGAATTGACCTTCGGATCGAAACCGAAAGCTTTTTGTATAAAATTGCTCATTTAAAATCAAAAAAAACAATAACTATCCCTGTCTGCACACACCATAGCAGGCTGGAATATAAAACTTTAGATAAATAATAAAAAGAATATGGGGGCTGCCAATTAAAACAGCCCCTTATTAAGAAGTTATTTTAGAAAGTCCACTTAGCTGCAAGTGTAGGAATAGCATAGAATCCCTTTCCTGCGAAATTGTATGACAACTCTACCTCGCCACCTACACTAAGGTTAACATCACGTAAAGCCTCTACTTTATTAAGGTTAACCCAGAACTGAGGCTCAGAAAGTGCGATAAAGCGAGTATTTTGCCAAGGACGATTTTCCCTCCAGAAATCTACAAAGCCAGAGAATGTGCACCATCCACCTGCGAAGTTGATACCCCACACACCTGTTATCTGGAAATTATGCTCTTCTTTATTACCAGAAGCGCTAACCGTACCAGGAATGTACTTGTACATAGCACTTAATGACCAAGTCTTAGAATAGTCAGCAGAATGACCGCTGTAAGTCAAACCAGTTAGCCAAGCATTGTTAAATGAACCGGCAGCAGTACTCAGACCTCCATTGTATTCTAAATGAAGAGAAAGCCAATTCATTTTAGTATCCTGCCAGAAGCAGAGCTCACGAGAGATTTCCCAATAAGCACCTAGACAATTAGGGTTTTTAGCAACACCCTTTCCCGGATTGCTCAAATAATCCATATCCACAAAGAAAAAGGTGCTTCCCCACTTATCGGCCTTAAAATTCTCAACCGTAGTGGTGAAGTAACCACGTCCTGAGAGGTCTTTTTCTCCTGACTTGTAGAGGTTATGACCGAAGTCATAGTGAAGTTGAACATTCTGAGCAAAAGCACAGATAGACGAGAGGGCTAAAATACCCGAAATAATTAATTTCTTCATACCTGAAATTTAAATATATAAAAAGTTTAAAGGTGTGTCTTATTATTCTTCCGTTAATCTGTTAGTGGTAGCATCGAAATTGACCGATGTGTCCCCTAACAAGTTAGTTCCAAATTCGTAATCCTTACCGGGGAGAATAGCATTCAGTATAATCCCCACCAAGGCAGCTACAGCAAGCGCCGACAGTTTAGTAAAACCTAAGTCGATACTTCCCCCTGGAATTCCGTAGTTTATTCCTATTCCGAGCACCAATATAATAGCTGCTATGATGACATTGCGCGAAGAAGTAAAATCCACATTGTTTTCCACTACATTGCGCACGCCCACAGCCGAAATCATACCATATAATATAAGCGATACGCCACCTATTGTGCCCGAAGGCATAGCCGATATAATAGCCGAAAATTTAGGGCAGAACGAAAACAGAATCGCAAAAACAGCCGCAATGCGTATCACTCTGGGATCATACACTTTAGTTAAATTCAATACTCCCGTGTTCTCTCCATAAGTGGTATTAGCCGGTGCGCCGAATAAAGAAGCAACCATCGTCGCCAGACCATCACCGACAAGGGTTTTATGAAGTCCGGGACTTTCAAGATAATTCTTTCCCGTCGTGGAAGAGATGGCGCACATATCCCCTATGTGCTCTATCATAGTGGCCAATGCGATTGGCATAATAGTAATTATAGAAGCCACCAGCAACTCCCAATTCTTCGTGTCTAGTATGGCAAGGGCGGTACTGGAGCGTTGTATAGGAAGTCCGACCCACGCCGCCTGCTTAACTGCTGAGAAATCACATTGGCCACATAAAGCTGCCACAAGATATGACCCCAGTACACCCAGCAGGATAGGGACAATACGAACCATTCCCCTTCCCCAGATATTACATACTACTATTATGGTGATTGCGAGCAAGGCTATCCACCAATTAGTCTGACAATTCTGTATAGCAGATCCTGAAAGAATCAGTCCAATACATATAATGATAGGGCCAGTAACTACAGGAGGGAAAAATCGCATAACCTTTTTAGCACCGAAAAATGCGAAGAGTGCTGCAAGTATAAAATACAAAAAACCTGCACTGGCGACGCCGATGCAGGCATATGGTAGTGATTGTGCAGCTGTAAGTCCGAAAGTTGCTCCCATTTCTACTACAGATAAGTAGCCGCCGATGAATGCGAAGGAAGAGCCTAAAAAAGCAGGAACTTTAAAGTTCGTGATTAGGTGGAACAGGAGCGTGCCTATTCCGGCAAAGAGTAAAGTGGTGGAAACAGGAAGCCCCGTTATGGCCGGGACTAATACGGTGGCGCCGAACATTGCAAACATGTGTTGCAATCCGAGAGTAAGCATCTTGGGCTTGCCTAATGTCCTTGCGTCGAAAACCGGTTGTTGAAGGTTTTTGGAGTTTGACATAAAATTAAGGTAATACTTTCGGACTACAAGAATACGGACATTTTTTCTATTTCACAAATAAACTTTCACTATTCAAACAAAAAGTTTTCCACATATATTGTGGAAAAGAGTTAGCCTCCAAATACACAATACAATATCCTCTATGGCTTTTTTTTAAATTTTCAGTCTAGCCTATACACATTTCTCGGCACGCTTTTAGCAGATATTAAATTTTTGTTAAAAATGACATATTGTGTACAAATAAATAAAATCCTAAACAATGAAACGTTTTGAATCCTTAGCTCAAATTTACGAAAATTCCACTTCTACATACTCTTCCCTAAAGGCAAATATGACTGCCGATGGCAGGGGTGGCTATACTTATAGAGAATTCAAAAGCACTTGCGACGAAATCTCCGACTTGCTATCATCCTACGGCATAAACTCGGGGGATAAGGTAGCACTCTATTCAGGAAGCACTCCCAATTGGTCGATAGCCTTTTTCGCTACTACCGCCTTCGGTAGGGTTTCGGTTCCTATCCTTCCCGATTTTTCCGAAAACGAAGTAACTAATGTCCTAACCCATTCTGAAAGCAAGGCACTCTTCGTTTCAGAAAGATTACTGCCTAGAATCTGTGAAGAATGCCGAAATAAACTTAAAGTCATAATAGACATTACCACCCTAAAGCCGATATATTGCGAAGGTAAGGTGGTAGAGCCTATAGCAAGGGGCAGCGAAAGTGCAGAATTGACTGAACCTAACGCGCACTCATTGGCAGCGATAATATATACCTCAGGGACCACAGGAAAGGCCAAGGGAGTGATGCTATCCCACGAGAATTTCACAAGCAACATCTGGGGAGCCTACAATTTCTACAAAGTACACTCAGATGATGTATTTTTGAGCATATTGCCATTGGCCCATACATACGAACTATCCATAGGACTTTTGTACCCATTTGCATACGGCGCCTGTGTGGTCTATATGGATAAAAAGCCAACCCCAAGCGCGCTCAAGGCCGCACTGCCTATGGTAAGGCCTACTGTAATGCTAACGGTTCCTCTTATCATAGAAAAAATATATCGAGGAGTTATTATTCCAAAAATCAAAAAAAGCAAGACTCTATTGTGGTTTAGTAAACACTTCAACAAGATGTTCTGTCGTATGGCAGGGAAAGAGATACTGCGTTACTTCGGTGGCAGACTTAAATTCTTCGGCATAGGAGGTGCTCCATTGGACAAAACAGTCGAAGAATTCCTCTATAAAGCCAGGTTTCCTTATTACATCGGCTATGGACTTACTGAATGTGCCCCTATGCTGGCCGGATGCTCATACAAAAACACAAAACCCGGTTGCATAGGTTATCCATTTACCGATATGGATTTGAAGTTAGTCAATGTTAATCCTCAAACAGGTGAAGGTGAAATTGTAGCCAAAGGGCCTAATATTATGATGGGCTATTATAAAGACCCGGAGCGCACAAAAGAGGCCTTCACGGAAGACGGATACTTTAAGACAAACGATCTGGGGGCCATTGATAAAAAAGGCAGGTTTATGATAAAAGGACGCCTAAACAATATGATTTTAGGTCCTTCCGGAGAAAACATATACCCGGAAGAAATAGAAAAAGTCATTAAAAACGAAGAAGGAGTGGCAGAAGCCATAGTAGTTCAAAGGAACAAAACCCTTATTGCCCTTATAGAACTCAGCGATGGTGTGGTTAAAGACATTAACAAGTTCAAAGACGCACTTCTTTCTAAAGTAAACTCGAAAATTTCGCACAATTCGAAAATCGGGGAAGTCCAAGTAATGAAAGAACCTTTTGTAAAGACAGCCACACAGAAAATCCGTCGCTTCCTATACAAAGACTCAGCACCTACATTAGAGGATAAAAATGAAAATAGAAAAAACTAATGCAGCACGCCTACTTGATGCTGCAGGAATACAATATGAACTGATTCCCTACTCCTACACAGAAGATGACCTTAGCGCAGAACATGTAGCTAAAGAATTGGGAGAGAATATAGAACAAGTTTTTAAAACACTGGTTCTCAAGGGCGACAGGACTGGTGAGTTTGTATGCGTAATCCCCGGCAACATGGAGGTGGATTTAAAAGTTGCAGCACGCATATCCGGGAATAAGAACTGCGAGATGCTACACCTTAAAGACCTTCTTCCCACCACAGGATACATTCGCGGAGGCTGCAGTCCGATAGGAATGAAAAAGCCGTTTCCTACTTTCATATACGAATCGGCACTTCTCTATGAATATATTTATATCAGCGCCGGAAAAAGAGGCCTGCAGATTAAAATAGATCCACAGGCCCTAATAAAGTTCGCTGATATGAAAATCTATCCTTTATAACCGCTCTACTCTACATATAACATAAGACCTTTAAGGTATTCACCTTCAGGATGGTAGATGTTTACGGCGTGATCGCAAGGCTGATTAAGCCTATCTACTATTCGCACCCTTCGTCCTACACTTGCCGCTGCGCTGAACACCGCAAGTGCAAAAGCTTCTTTGTCCACGACCTGAGAGCAGGAGAAAGTGAAAATGATGCCACCGGATGCAATCTTTGAGATAGCAGCGGCATTTAACCTTTGATAGGCACGCAACGCATTTTTCAAAGAGCCACGATGCTTGGCAAAAGCCGGCGGATCTACTATCATCATATCAAACACTCCCGGTTCCACCTTAGATAAGAATTCCATGGCATCGGCGGTGTGAGATATATGATTTTCAAAGCCATTGAGAGCCACATTTCTGTCTGTTAAAGCCATAGCCCTAGCCGACGAATCAACACTTTCAACCTTTTTTGCGCCTCCATTTAAGGCATAAATGGAAAATCCACCCGTATAACAAAACAGATTAAGCACATTACGCCCACAAGCATACTTACCTACTAAAGCACGATTCTCTCTCTGATCCAAGAAAAAACCTGTTTTCTGTCCTTCACCCCAGTTAACCCAGAAGTTGTTTCCATTTTCCTTTACTACAGATTCTTCTTCGCTAAAGCCCTCTTTTTTATAGATATACCCGTCGACCAACTCCAGCCCGGCCTTGAAAGGTGCAGTGCCAGAACTCTTGTCATATACGGCTTTGAGTTTATCGGAATAAACATCCTTAAGCGCAAGACAAATCTGTTTTTTCGAGCGAAACATCCCCACACTATGCGCCTGCAAGACACAAACGCCGTCATAATAGTCTATTATTAGCCCCGGAAGATAGTCGCCTTCCCCATGCACAAGGCGATAACAATTAGTCTGTAGATTATCCGTAAGACCAAATGCCTTTCTAAGTTCATAGGCACCTCTTATGGAATCTACCCAATAACTTTCTGGTAGATACTCCGACCCGAACGATAACATCCTAACGGAAATAGAGCCCACCTGATAATGTCCGCACCCTAAAAGGTGTCCATCGGCAGACCATACTGATACAACATCGCCTTCGGATGGATTTCCGACTATCTGCGCCATAGCCCCTGAAAACACCCACGGATGATATCTATGTAAAGACTCTTCCCTACCCTTTTTTAATATTACCTTGCTCATCGTATTTCAATGGATTTTTAGGACTTTCTGATAATTTCGTGTACATCTGACGGCACACCCATGCATCGGTAGCCGCATATATTCTCTGTGCTTGAGTCAGCTCATCTGCTTCCCAATTGGATAATTGCTGACTTTTAGAAATTCTAAAGCCTAAGATAATAGCTGTCATTTTCTTTACGCTTTTATCCATAATGCCCCACTCCCACACTATTTTTTGCAAATCCAAGAACGAGTGCGCCTCGAAAGGGCATAGTCGCTGCAGACCTTTCACATCATCACTTGAAGCTGCGCCCACCTTAAGAATTCTAGGATTAGATAATACTGAACATAAGCTCTTTCTCAATCCCATCTTGTTTAAACGAAAAAGATATGCTTTATCCGGGCCAGATAGCTGAAGCAAAGCCACATCGTGATGATAATGACGTGCTTCGAACGAAGGACGCGTCTCCGTATCAAAACCTAACACCTTCTGCCTTCTTAGGTAGGCCAATGCCCTAGTAAATTTAAAACCAATGTGATCTATCACCTCTATCTGCCCTGTAAAGGCCTGTAACGGAAGCGCTTCAAGATCTTTAGGCTCGATACTACTCTGAAATGTTTCCAACATTTGAATCAATTAACACGAATTTATTATCCGAACTTTTTACCGCCACATAAGACGACTCCTTCGGATACGCTATTTTGTGAGTAAATGCGTTTCGAAATCTTAGCACCCTATAACATTGCACTGCCAGACTATCCACGTACACAGCCAGAGTATCTGTGGGGCTAATAAAAAATTTGCCCGGACTCTTATACACTTTTTTTAAGTCCACTCCATCAGAGACGTATGCCAATGTATCCATGCACACATCATATAAAGCCCTCAAAGAATCCCCTCTACTCCCTGGCATTATCAATATCCTCTCAATCTCCTCCCCCGCAAAATCAGGAAGTCCGTCAGAGGATAAAACTCCACTTACATTGTCGAATTTATCCATCCTTAACATATAATCTGTCAAGGTGTTAACTTTACCCAAATCGCCGAGTACCACAATGCTGCCCACCGAGTTAGATTTTGACACACTCCCTTGCCTTATAGATTTAGAATCACGACAAGAACTCACACAGAGTCCCAAGACTAGAATGCCAAGAGCCAAATTTCTTCTCATCTTCGACATAAAGGAATTAAACACAAAAGATTTATCACGATATAAATAAGCGTGGATAGTAAAATCACCATAGGCCAATATAGCCTAAAGCATATAACTACAATCACTGCTAGAACACAAAGGGAGAGGAAAACCACTCTCTTTATTCTGGTAACGCGAGCATCTGTCTTTTTGAATTTCATGGAAAACATAGGAAGAGAGCTTACATTTAAAATAGAAAGTCCAATTGCAAGCGTTGGCAAGAACCACTTTCTTGCAAAAAGAGCCCCCACGAAAGAGACTGGTTCATGTGCCGAAAAGCAACATAAAGCCCCCATAAGAAGCGCACTGACTGGGGTCGCAAGCCCGATAAAGCTATCGTGCTGCCTATCATCTATGTTAAATTTAGCTAAACGCAATGCTGCCGCTACAGCCATAACTAAAGGCAAAAGCGACGTCTGCCCATAGCCCACATAGGCCATAATGGAAGGAAGTACTCCGAAACTAACCATATCACAAAGACTATCAAGTTCCTTTCCCATAGGAGAATAAGCGTCTAGCAGCCTTGCAGCGCCACCATCACAGAAATCGAAAACCGACGCCATTAACATAAGGCAGAAAGCGACATCGCTTCTGCCTTTAAACGCAAACACCACCCCTAAAAGACCACAGACAAGGTTAAGTGTCGTTATAGTATTAGGAATATGCTTTACTAGTGAATTCACTTATTCAATATGTTAGGATGCTTCTCCACAAACTCCTTAGGAAGTGCGCTCTTATGAATGGCGATATCCAGCGTTTGCCCCTTAACGAAAGCCTCACTTGCATACCATATACCATTATATTTACCTGTCTCACCCCAAGAATTCTTCACCAAATAGTATTTTCCTCCCCACTGATCCTTTGCCACTCCATATATCTGCATTCCGTGGTCGTCGGTAATGGTCTTATTCATGAATCCGGTCTGTCGGGTCTGCTGTGTAGGGACGAGTTCAACTATAGGATTAGTCTTTAACTTAGCGCTCTTCTTGGCTTTAGACTTAGCCTGTTTTTCGTCTGCTTTTCCTACCCAACGCTCCTGATCCGAGCCATTTGTATTAGAAGCCTTTACATCGACTAGTATCGCTAGTCCGTCACGGGTAAAACCAGGTTCACTGACATCTGCACCCCAAGCGATGGTGTAACCATTCTCAAGAGCATAGTCGAGGATTTCCATCATCTCGTCTATAGGAACATTATAAAATTCATCCCAGCGCCAATTATCCGCCACCTCAAATGGAAAATACGTGTAAAATGGATGATGAGTAAAAGAAGTAAGAGTTACATAGTCATCGGGATTAAACTTAAGAGCATCACGATACGACTCCGGGGTGTACTTCACGCCCTCTACTGTAAATTCAGTAGGGTACTTTCCCAAATATTCATCGAGAATAGCCTGATATCCACGCTTCCATGCGGTTGTAAGTGTCTTATTAGGATTCTTCACTACTGCATCTACATAGGCACGAAGTACAGCGTCGAGTTCACTCTGTGCCGGAAGCTCCGTTCCATAATTCATACCTGTCATTTCTTCCTGAGGGACTAATCCGTAAAGGCGAATTACATCCAGAACATCCTCTGCCTGAGAACCAGCAGAAAAAGTAAGGTTACCATCGAGCATTATGTACTTGTCAGCCCTGTCGGAATAAGAATGACTAACTACGAAAAATTCGGAGAAATCCGGATATTTTGCAGGGTCAGTTATATTATTAATCCTTATTACCTCACTCTCCACGAACCCTATTGCCGAATATGCCCAGCATGTACCGCTTCTGTATTGATTTTTCACACTCGTGATAGGGTTTTCTATTACAGTGGTGAACTGATACTCTGGAAAATCCACTTTAGCTTTTTGTGCATTAGCGCATAAACCGGCAGCTAAAAAAACCGCAACTGATACTACAATTTGCTTCATATATATTACAATTTATACCAAGGGAACTTCAAATTTACAAAATAATTCCTATTTTTGAAAATTATGAAATATTTTAGAAAATGAAAAAATACCCATTATTATTCGCCGCTGTTCTATTCACAGCGTGTAATAACGAACCTACGCACAATACCCCTAAGGGCCCTGAAATGTCCTTTTTAGGCCAATTGGCCCCTAAAACAGTGTGCGGAATATTCATAGACTCACCGGTAGACTATAAAAACGTAAAAGCCACTTCTGATGGAGAAAAGTTAGTAACAACAAGCCAATTATATTGGCCCGAGAATATGCCAGACAGCGCAATCCATTTCATCGCCTACGCCCCTTATTCCGAAGAATATAACAAAGGTGGGCTTGGAGTGTTCTCTACAGCCACAGACCAGAGCGAAGATGCAGCATTCCACGGAAGCGACTTGAGATTGGCCATTACAGAGGCCGCAGTAAGCGACGATGGCATCGAATTCGAGTTCAAGCACGAATTGGCCAAGATCTTATTCTATACGACGGATAAAGCAGAAGGAATAGTGTCGAGTGCTCTATACCCAAGCGTAGTCATCAACTTTAACGATGGCGAGATCGGCCTTAGTGGAGAAAAGGCAGATTTCACCCCTCATCTGAGCGCCTCCTATTCAAAAGATGGGGTGCATGCATACGAAATGCTTATAGCTCCACAGAAAACCACTCTTAACTTCGAATTCACCATTGATGGGGTAAAGCAGAACTTTCACTCCTCTTCGTCAATAGATTTTGAGGCCGGGAAGACTTACATCTGTAATAGAGTAATTGAGGCTAGCAATAGTGGTTCACAAGCAGTTAAATTCACAGAAAACGAATGGATAGATACTCCGAATGGTGATTACACATTCCCTTCAGAGGAGCAAGTTCTCTTTACCGAACGAAACGAAGAAGGCATCTACACCCTTGACGGAGAATATAGTAGTGAACTTTTTGTGTTCAACACCAGCAGCGTCCAATTCATAACTTCAGGGAAAAGCACCAAAGTCCTTTACCGAGTACTTGACCTTAAAAATTCTGTCTATCTGGATATGGATTTCAGTGGGACGTCGTTTTCCGAGGGTAAAAACATATCCGCAACCATTAAAACAAAAGGGTTAAATTCTCTTGCAGAAAACGATACGAGAACCCTAAAAATAGAAAAAGCATCTGGAGGATTAATTTACCTTAGTGATGCGGAAAATCACATAGGTTACATTATCAGCAAATAAAGACATTATGAAAAAAGCACTGATTGCAATATTACTTATTTTAAGCACTGTATCAATATGTTATGCTGACTTTGTAGATAAAAGCAAAGTCAGCGAAATAGCTAATAGATGGTTCGGATGCGACGATTTCACCATCACTATAAGTGACGACGGGACGCTTTATTACGTAAACGCAGACAAAGGAGGCTGGCTTATCCTTTCCGCAGAAGATAGCACCACTCCTATTCTTGGTTATAATGATAGCGGTAGCATTAATATCGAAAAAATGCCATCTCACATCCGCTCTTTCCTGGGCAACTATTCCAAAACCATAGAAGAAGGAAGACAGTATTCCCTACAAGCTAACGCGAAAGTAAAAACGATGTGGCGCACCGCCGGCTTTAGGACTAAGACCTCCACAGGAAAATTACTAAAGACTGCCAATTGGGATCAAGACGAGCCCTACAACCTCTACTGCCCTACCGTCACAGAAAACGGACGCAAATACACTGCCCTTACCGGTTGCGTAGCCACCTCGACCGCCATTATCATGCGTTATCACAGATGGCCGGAAAGAGGCAAAGGCACTATAGGTGGATATACTTACACGTCAGATTACAATAAAAAAGTCAACATCCCATCCTACAGCATCGATGATCACGTTTACGATTATGATCTAATGCCTCTTAACTACACGTCTTCCGCAACTACAGCACAAAAAGAAGCCGTATCGCTTTTAATGCACGATCTGGGCGTGATGTTCAAGGCCAATTACAACTACCAAACCGGAACCGGGGCCTATGCTGAAGACATACAGGATGCCCTTTACGAGTATATGGGATATAGTGGAAACGCCTACCATCTTTACCGTAGCGCCTGCTCTTCAGATGCAGAATTTATTCGCATTATAAAAGCCGAAATAGATGCAGATAGGCCTATTCCTTACGGAGGAAGCGACCCTCAGAACGGAGGGCATCAATTCCTGTGCGATGGCTACGACTCCAAAGACTATGTTCACATAAATTGGGGCTGGAGCGGTGACATGAATGGATACTTCGCCTTCGACCTCAATGTTCCGGGCCAATACTCATTCTACCAGGACCAATCCATCATCGTGGGGCTGGAACCTGACAGAGAGTCAAGCACCACAAGCAATGGCGGTCCTATCGTACTAGCTTCTGATAGCAGCCTACCAGGTTATAAGGGAATCACCATCACAAATGGCAGCCTGGAAAGCAAATCGTTTTCAGTCAAAGTCGGTGGCTTGTATAATCTTGACATGAACCTAGCATACAATGGAAAACTTCGTATGGTATTATCTGATTATAGAGGTAATGTAAAAGAAGTTATATCAAAAGAACAAAGCCTTGTCGTGGATAAAAGCGAACTCAAGGGAATATCTGAAATCAAGTGTCAAATAAGCAAAGAATACGCTTTAGGTGACAGAGTTCAGGCCCAGTACCTTGCTAAAGGCGGAACTTGGTCCACCATAAATTGTTTCACAGACTACGCCTCGTTTACTAATGGAATTGCAGTGATAGACACGCCATTCATACTTACCGAGGATAGTTATAGTGCAGGTGATAGTTTTATACTAGAACTCATACCAGGTAACTCATACATAAAAACCTATACTTGGTATTTCGATGGAGCTAAACAAAGCCACATCAGCGTAAGCCCACTTTCGAGTGGTGTTCATACCATACTGGCTAAAGTGACCCTTTCTAACGGGACCATCCTCAATATCAAGCAACAGATAATGGTCAATTAGAAGATAGTCTTTTTATCATATCATCAGCAAAAGCCTTGGAAGCATTCCCATGTCCCAGGGCTTTTTTTATGTCCGAGTAGCCCTCGAGCATTTTCTCTCTATACTGCGGATCAGTTAGAAGACGATGGGTTTCGTTTTCTATATTGGCAAGGTTAAAATCCTCTTGAACGAACTCTTTGAAAACAAGTCTGTCGACTATAAGATTCCCAAGGCTAATATATTTTATCTTGTCCATAACCCTAAGAATATGACGAGCTACGAATGCAGTAAATGCCGAAGTGGACCAGCATACCATCTGGGGAGTACCCAGTAGCGCAGTCTCAAGAGAAGCCGTACCAGAATTCACTATAGCCACTTCCGCTCCCTTTATTATGGAGTAGGTCTGAGAGAAAATGACTTTTACATAGGACTCGCGCCCTTTTATAAACTCCTCGTAATCTGAAATATCTCTTGATGGAGCGCCCGCTATGATAAATTTAAAGTCGGAGTACTGCTGTTCAGCGTGCATCTTGTCCGCAAGTTCCATACAGATAGGTAATGTCCTTGTAATCTCTCCCTTTCTAGAACCGGGAAGTATAGCTATATACTTTTCCTCACAGACCTTTTCTATTTTAGCACTCTCTACTGCCTCCACCAGCGGATTCCCCTTATAGACAAATGGTATACCCTGTTTTGTGAAATATGGAATCTCGAAAGGAAAGACTATATAAAGCATATCGACATAGCGCTTTAGCTTTTTATTACGCCATGACCTTGATGCCCAAGTTTTAGGAGCTATATAATAGAAAACCTTAAAGCCCTTCGAGTGGGCAAATTTAGCAATGCGCATATTGAATCCCGGATAATCGATGAGTATCACTACATCCGGGTCGAAATCGATGATATCCTGTTTACATTGCTTAATGTTTTTTAGAAGCACTACGCCTTTTGAGAACACATCACCTATCCCCATAACTGCGCCCTCCTTATAATGGTGAAGCAAAACGCCACCTACACTTGCCATCATATCACCACCCCAAAAGCGAAAGTCCGCTGTAGGGTCTTCCAACTTTAAAGCCTTCATCAAATTGGACGCGTGCAGATCGCCAGAAGCTTCGCCTGCTACAAGAAAATACTTCATTTAAAACAAATCTTTAATTCTGTCGTATTCGGCTCTGCAGGTGTTATCCAAATCCTGTGGGGTTATGGCAATGTAGCCGTTAAGATTGGCCCAGTTATCAGTAGCCTCATCATTCAAAGGAGATGGAACAACATCACCAGCCATAAAATATAACTTCTCCCCATCTTCGAGTTGCACTTCTTCTTCGCGGCCCAATTGGTCTGGAGTTACAAACTCATTTATCCATTTTTCAACCCCTTGCGTGCATACTTTTACACCTTTTATGCAATCTGTGGCCAAGTCCGGGAAATTTATATTATACAAAGGCGTTCTGTCCTTGGGAAGATTAGGTAGAAGCTTATCTAAAATCGCTGGCAGCAGCTCTTCCACAACGGTAAAATCGGCGTCACGTGACATATTGTCTATTGACACTCCGATAGCAGGGACACCAGCCATCGCAGCTTCGCGTGCAGCACCTATAGTCCCACTATACCACATAGCCGTAGATGCATTCGAGCCGTGATTAATTCCACTAAGGACCAAGTCCGGTAGAGCATCGGCATAAAGCATATCCACAGCATATTTCGCAGCCGATGCGGGTGTGCCATCCACATAATGCCAACGCACTCCGTCTATCATCCCCAAATCTTTTACTGCCAATGGCTTATACCCTATAGATACAGCCATAGACATGCCAGATTGATGCTGTTTAGGCGCTACCACCATAACCTCACCATACCTTTTCATAATCTTTACCAAAACATTGATGCCCTTTGACTGATACCCGTCATCGTTTGTAATTAAAATCCTCATGCTACTACTATCTATAAATAATTAGAATAATCCTGCCTTCCTGCTCTGCCATTCGCACTGACCATAGAACAAATCGGAATTATGAATTCCCCTTCAAAATTATGCAAAATAAACGGATCTGCAATATTTATTAAAAATGTAATTCCTAAATCCATGCACCTTCACCTTTTTAACTATCCTATCTATTTCATATCATTTGCAATGATATGTGTTCAAGTAGTTAAATGCTTTCTTTACACAGACCAAATACAAAACGATAATTCTTTTGAACTTGAAAAACACCTTTGAAGTCAACATGCCTTGTAGGGTATTCTATGAAGGGTAGCAGGTAAAGGTGAACATTTTTTTCGATCACCTTCAGACCTTACCCCTTCTGGAATCACATAAAATGAGGGTCACGCCTAAAGGTGAATTTCGGGTGCTAAATCTTTAAAGCGTAATTGAGAAGCATATCTGCTGTAAAATACTCTCTCTTCTGACCACATATAATTTATACATGATACAGGGGTTCCCCCCCCTGAGCCTGTACATCCGTTCTGTATTATCTCTAAATAAAAAGGCATCCGCTCTTTGCAAATGCCTTTAAAAATCAAGTTTGATGAGCGCTTCTAACATCTTGATAAAAATATCCGATACAAATGTAACAATAATTTGGAAATATGCAATACTTTGCATAACAATAAGTTGAAAGAAATGCTGTACGAAAAAGAGAGGAAGTCGTGAGTATTACAAAAAACTAATTTGAACTTTTATAAGACTCTCTTAATGTTTGTAAATCACTATCATATTTAACTGGTAATTCATATTCTTCTCTATAAGAATCCAAAGCTGAAAAACAGGCATTAACAATTAGTGTATCACATGCTGAAGCATTTAATTCCGCAGTCAATAAATCCAATACTGAAGATACCAGTTTTTCCCTTTCGATAGAAGGATAATATTGAAGATCTTGCTGACTAAGAATAAGCAAATTCTGTTTTTGCTGTAATCTAATAATTTTTTTATTCAGGTCTTCAACCATAATATGATCGTTTGCCTTTTTTGCATTAGAAATCTCCTTTTTGATTTTATGTTCTTCATCCTTAATCTCATCTATTGTTCCTAAAGAATCTAAAACCACCCTTGAAAAAATGGTTCCATTTTCAAAAGAAAGAACAAATGGATGCTGCTTCATACCCAATCGCAATAAACAATCATATATTTTTTTCGCATTTTTCTTATTTAATAATCTTTGCGCATTGGTTAGCCTCTGTCTAGATAAATATACATTATCTACAATCACTTTAAATTCTTCTTCTTTTAAAACTTTTAATCTAATATTATCCAAATTCTTATCTATTTGAATCAACCTACCTTCTAAGTCTTTGAATAACACGCTCATTCCTTCTGGACTATTATCATACCAATCAATAATTTGCTGTAAACTTTGATTGGCCGTTATAAAATCACCGCCAAGGGAAATTTCCATATCATCATCAAAAGAATTTGAGGTATCGAAAAATAATCCTATAGATAGTTTTTCATGGAAGATGCGACAAACCATTTTATGCTCAGTCGCTTGAGTATTCGGCCCACTTCCAAAACCACCTATTACATTTAAGGCTTCTGCACTGGAAATATTTCCAAGTGTTATGAGTGTATTCGCAAAAGAGTCCTTTTCGTTTAGTTCTATCTGTGCGTATAAAACATTGGCCATCATTAATAAAGAAAGTGAAATACCCACATTTTTCGTCATAGCATTAGTAATTAGAATATTATTAAATGTTTATATCGAATTAAGCCTAATTCAACTTGACAGT
>DJPX01000015.1 GCA_002438635.1 Bacteroidales bacterium UBA6401 | reverse complement strand
TAATTTTTAACGAAGTATTGAGTTTAAGAAAGATATTTTGAGTGATGTCTTGTGCGTTAGCTTTTATTTTTACCATAGACAAAACGAAAGTGTACACCTTTCCATAGAAGTTGCGGTATATTTTCAGAAAATTTTCCATTATTCAACAATGTATTAGGCATAGCGAGTCATTATATTCTGCAAATATAGTATTTAAGTAATCTTCAAAAAATTGCAAGTTGTTTTTTAAGGATTACTTAAATATAAAGATAGAAATGATAGGGGCAGATGGAAAATCGGTTAGTGCTACTAAAACAGTGCAATTCTGAAATCCGCCACTGCACCAGTAAATAGCCTGTACATTTGCGACAAGTTACTAAAGGCTAATAATTATATTTCCCTTTGAATGCTTTAAGAAGAATAATACAAAGAATGAGGGCCAAAAATTCGGCGACTATTACAGAATACCATATTCCATCTGCTCCGAAAATCATAGGGAGTAAGAACACGCACCCTAATTCGAAAATAAGAGAACGAGTGAATGCGGCTACGGCAGAAACGGCTCCATTACCTAACCCAGTAAACCATGCCGATGTAAACATATTTAGTCCTCCTATAAGAAAACTTAACATGTATATGCGCTCTGCGTGTGTTGTAAGAGACACTATACTAGCATCATACCCCACAAATAGACGGGCAGCAGGATATGCTATCACCTGAGCTATGACAACCATTCCCGCCCCTAAAATAAATAGAATAGTAAAACTTTTAGACAATATACTATGTAATTCCTTGCTGTTTCCGGCTCCATAATTATACCCAACCACTGGAGACACGGTAAGATTATACCCAATGAAAATGGCTGCGAAAATATAGCCTATGTACATTATTACAGAATAGGCGGCTACTCCACTTTCTCCGAAAAATTTCATAAGTTGGGCATTATAACACATACTTACGAGCGAAAATGCGATATTTCCTATATACTCGGAACTCCCGTTTGTGCAGGTATGTGCCAATACTTTTTTGTCAAAATTGATGCGGGTAATTCTTAATTGGCCTTCAGATCTACGGAACTTAAAATACCACAAAGGGAAGAAACCGCCTATACAACAGGCCAATATCGATGCTATCGCGGCTCCTGCCAATCCCCATTTGAACACGACGATAAACAGCGCATCCAGAATCATATTGGTGGCCCCACAGGCCAATGATAGTTTTGTGCCAAGTTCCGGCTTTTCTGCAGCCATAAAGAATGGCTGAAAAGCGGTTTGAAGCATGAAAGCAGGCATACCTATGGCAAATACCCGCCCATAAAGGGTTGCGTTATAAATTAATTCTTCACCTTCCGCTCCCAAAAGTACTACGATTTTAGGCATTAGAAAATACATCGGCACTCCAAGCCCTATCGCTAAAAGTATGGTAAAAACCAATAATGAGGTAAATGTCTCACAAGCTTTTTCTAAGTTCTTTTGCCCTAGCATTATGGAAATAATGGCACTACCTCCGGTGCCCACCATCAGCCCCAAGGCGCCCACTACCATAATCGCGGGCCAAGCTATATTTAATCCGGCAAAAGGTGTCAATCCCACATAGTTGGACACGAAAAGTCCATCGACTATGCTATAAAGGCTTCCTATTATCATCATGGCCATGCTCGGTATCGATGACAATAGAAGTCTTCTATGTGTATAATGGCCTGATAATTCTATCTTCATAAAAACGGATTCTATCCTTTTCGGAAATACTGATTAGAAATATACAACTACTAAAATTTAGGGATGCAAAGATACTATTATTTTGCATAACTTTGCGGTATGCTTAGAAAGGAAACATATATGAAACGTCGCGCGGAACTTCTAAAAAGACTTTCCGGCGAGAATGGCGTCGCTCTATTCATCGGTAATGTAGATTCTGCGGCGCAGTACCGAGATAACTGCTATAAATGGAGACAAGATAGTACTTGGCTCTACTTATTCGGTATAGATGAGCCACGTCTTGCTGCAATAATTGATTTAGAAAATGGCAAGACGACTCTTTTCGGAGACGATTCGGATATCGATGATATAATATGGAACGGCCCTACTCCATCCATTAGAGATTATGCCGAACAAAGTGGAGTAGAAAATACTGCAGCATATTCTGAATTGGCCAAATATGTAGCAGGCAGGAGGATACACTTCGTCCCTGCTTCTCGAAACTATAACTCCGAGCTTATCGCATCATTAGTAGGAATCAAACCTTCGCAGTGTTTTAGTCAAGGGAAGAAAGGCTGTGCAGATGCTTCTCTTCCTTTAGTTAAGGCACTTATAGATATGCGATTAGTTAAAGATGCGCAGGAGATAGAGTTGATAGACGCTGCATGTGTTCTCGGCCAGCAGATGCACACCATCGCTCGTAATGCTATAAGAGCCGGAGTGATAGAACAAGATATAGTGGGAGAAATGGAGGGTTTTTCGCTTTCAAAGGGATGGGGCGTTAGCTTTGCCACTATTTTAACTCAGCATGGAGAAGTATTTCACTGTCATAGCCACGCAAAAAGAATAGAGCCTGGGAAACTACTGGTAATCGATGCCGGAGTGGAAAGTAATGAACATTATGCTTCGGATTTTACCCGCACATACCCGACAGGGGGACATTATACTAATAAGCAAAAGGATATTTATCAAATAGTATGTGAGTGTAATAATATGGCTTTCAGTCTTATAAAGCCTGGTGTTGCTTATCGGGACGTGCACATCGCCGTGTGCGAATATATGCTTAAGCGTCTCGGTGAAATTGGCTTGGTTCATGGAGATCCTGTGGAGTTAGTAGCAAAAGGTTATGCTGGATTATTCATGCCACACGGACTTGGACATAATATGGGGCTCGATGTCCATGATATGGAAGATTATGGCGAGGATTTGGTCGGGTATGACGAGGGCCAATACCGCAGTTCGCAACTCGGCCTTGGGAGTCTTCGTATGGCGCGCCGTCTTAAACCGGGGAATGTAATTACCGATGAACCGGGGATTTATTTCATTCCAGCACTTATCGAGAAATGGAAGGACGAAGGAATTGGCATAGGCGAAATAGATTATGAAAAGCTGAAAGATTATTATGATTTCGGCGGAATCCGTCTCGAGGACGATGTCCTGGTAACTGAAAACGGAGCGCGAAGGCTTGGAGGAGAGCGCTTGGCTATAACTCCGCAGGAAGTGGAAAATACTATGAATAACAGATAATTATGGGATTATTAGAAGGAAAAATTGCGCTCGTTACGGGCGGTTCGCGAGGTATAGGAAAAGCTATTGCTTTAAGATTTGCTCAAGAAGGTGCAGATGTGGCTTTTACGTATTTGTCGAACAAGGCAGCGGCCGATGCTACGGAGAAAGAGTTGGCCCAATATGGTAAGAAAATCAGGGCTTATGCATCAGATGCCTCGAATTTCGAATCTGCGCACGAACTTGTAAAACAGGTAATTGAAGAGTTCGGAAGGATAGATATCTTGGTAAATAACGCCGGAATTACTCGGGATACGCTTCTTTTAAGAATGAGCGAAGAGCAGTGGGATGCCGTGATTAATGGTAATTTGAAATCGGCATTTAATTTCACACATGCGGTGGTTCCACAGATGCTGCGCCAGAGAAATGGAAGTATAATCTCCCTTTCTTCGGTTGTGGGTATAGCAGGTAATGCTGGACAGGCCAATTATGCCGCCTCTAAGGCTGGTATTATTGCACTTAGCACTTCTGTTGCGAAGGAAGTCGGCTCTCGTGGAGTTCGTTCGAACTGTATCGCCCCTGGATTTATTGACACAGATATGACATCTTCTCTTCCGGAAGAACTTCGTGCCGAGTGGGCTAAAACCATTCCGCTTAAGCGATGCGGAAAGCCTGAAGAAGTAGCTAATGTGGCGCTGTTTTTAGCGAGCGAGCTGTCTTCTTATGTTACGGGCCAAGTTATTCACTGCTGTGGCGGAATGTCGTATTGATTTAAGTTTCGCAAGTTGTATAACTGATGAGAAAAGAAATCTATCCTCGAAAATCTCATTCTAATCTGATACAACTTATTTTTTACACATTACTAAATAGGAAAGAACTGGAGCGATAGAGCCGGTTTATTTAACATTATTTATGTGAGAGACTTATCTAAACTTAAACTGAAAACTTTTGTAATGGCAGCTGTTGATATAGTATTGCCACGGGTGTGTGTCGTCTGTGGACGTCCATTGAATTTGCAGGAATGCCATATATGTTTGCCCTGTGCTTTGAATTTTCCTTATACTCATTTTGAACTAATGAGTCATAATCGCATGGCCGATTTTTATAATGAGCGCCTTATGCAGATAATGCCAGAAGAGTATATGCCCTACCAGTGGGCCATAGCCCTGATGCGTTATCAGAGTGGATCGGTGTATTCGCATATTCCTTGGGCCTTAAAGTATAATGGGAATATATCGGTAGGTAAACACTTTGCTGAAAGGCTGTTATATATAATAAAGCGTGCTCCTTGGCTTGCGGATGTAGATATGATTATTCCGGTGCCGGTGCACCGAAAACGGCGCTTTCATAGGGGATATAACCAAGCAGAGATAATTGCCAACAGATTAGGGAATTTATGGGGAGTAAGAGTAAGTAATAGTTTTCTACGGAAAAAGAAATACACTATTAGTCAAGTAAAAGTGGATACATCTTTTAGACAGGCCAATATTTCCGGCTCTTTTGAAGTAGCTCAACAATTTATTAGTGAATTTGCTCAGGTAAGACATATCCTATTAGTTGATGATGTGTTTACGACAGGTTCCACACTAGCGGAGTGCCATAAAACAATACGAACCGCTCTAAATAGAACGATTCGCATAAGTGTCGCTACAATAGCTTGTGTAGAATAAGCGTATATTACTCGTTAGTGTCCTGATTAGGAGATTCTTGCTGAACAGGAGCCACAGGAAATTCTGGCTGCTCAACTACATTTTCCATCTTATTATTAAACTCCCCATCAGAAGATTTAGTGTTCGTTGTAAATGATGCGATGATGGAAACGACGGCTATAAAACAAACAAGCCCCCAAGTTATCTTTTCTAGGATGTCAGCGGTTTGACGCACGCCAAACGTCTGGTTACCAGCCACAAAATTACTGGCCATGCCGTCCCCTTTACCATTTTGAAGCAATACCACCAATATAAGAAGGAGGCTTGCGATAATGATAAGCACGACTAATGTTGTGAATAATGCGTTCATATTTATTTATCTATTTTTTCAATAAGGGATGCAAAGTAAATACTTTTTTCTGGGATTAGCAAACTTAGTTTTGAATAAATTTGCTTGGCCTTCTCAGGGTAACCTTGTTCCAAATAGACTTTTGCCAATTCTTCAGTGCAAAAATCCGCCGAGTCTGAACTTTCAACAAAGGTGGTAGGTGTGGTTTTACTATTTTCTATGGCATTATTGATAAAGGACGCGAAGATATTGTCTTCTGATCTTTTAGCCTGAGCATATTGTTCGGCAGAAAAGTAGTCGCCTCCTATGACATATACTTGTCGGCTTGGCTTTGTTGTGGAAGAAGATGATTTATCAGGTTCCTGCTTAGGAGAGGTCTTGCGCTTTAATATCTCATAGATCTTTTTCCTGGATGGAACATACAATGCTTGCAGGGCATATTTATCTATGCTCCAAGTTTCATCCCCTAATTCGGCCATTCTTCTGCATAGCTCGAGCCGAGCACCTGCGAACCATGGATATATGCTGACTACCCCGGAAAGCTCTTCCAGATTAAGGGTGTCAAGTGTCATGACATCTTTACGTGTTTTTACCATTGCGCCACACTTGCATTAAAAATATCATCCACCAGTTTTTCTATAATCTCAGATACGAGGGTTGATTCTACAGCATCAAGAGAGTTGGTGGCATCGAAATCCGAGTATGCGGAAAAACTCTTGTTCGTAAAGTCATCTTCCGGGTGTTTTCTATTGACAAAAGACACTTTAACGCTGACTGTAAGGCGGTTTTGCGAAGCGACATCTCCCGCTGTTATAGCAGTGGCTTTAACATCGTAATTCGTGATTTCCCCTGTTATTTCCAAGTCACCATCCATATCCACCTGCTCAAGGTTAGTCATTTTTTTGAATTGGTTGCGCAAGGCCTCCGTCAAGTCGTTGCTCAAGGTAGGGTTTACTTTAAGTGCCTTATAATCGAAATAATTGATAGTAATGGTCCTGACATCACTCTGTATGGATGTTCCTGAGAAGGAATAGATACCACACGATATGACGCAAAATAATACTATAATGTAAGTTAGAAGTCTATTGCGCATTGTTTTTCTGTTTGTCTAACCAGCGATACAACGTTCTTTCAGAAATACCTAACTCGGCGGCTGCCGGCTTGACTTTCCCGTTGTATTTGTCTAATGCCTGTTTGTATAGGCTATCAGTGCTTTGCTTTAGGGAATAGGTCGGAGTGGCTGCTGTTTCCTGAAGATTTTCCTGCCAATCAGCATCATCGGTTATTCGTTGCGGCGATGCTGACTGCACTTCGTGTGGTTTTTCCTCGACCATTCTCCTTAGTCGGTCCACCTCTTGTTTTAGGTCAAATATTGCTTTGACAATGGCTCGCATATCCTCCCCGCTGATTTCTGAAGAGTTGCCATCCGACGCGATAGAGATAGATGGTAACAAAGAGTCAAATTCTTGTGGCAGGTGAGCTTTTACTTTATCAGCAGATAATTCGATTCTATCCGCGCGGCTCGATATTGGCTCTGATTCTAAGACTGTTAGAGCCTCCGTAAAGTTTTTTAATTGCCTTATGTTTCCGGGCCAACGATAATCCTGCAGTGCTGTGATTCCGTCGTGAGAGAGGGCTATTTTGCAGAGTCCGCTCTTTTGAGAAAAATCATAGGTGAATTTCCTGAACAATAGATAGATATCGTCTTTCCTATCACGAAGTGCCGGTAGGTTGATCTGTATGGCATTTAACCTGTAATAGAGGTCTTCGCGGAATTTACCTTCAGCTACAGCGTGGGCTAGATTAGCATTTGTTGCGCAGACTACCCTCACATTAGTTTTCTCTATTTTAGATGAACCCACTTTCATGTATTCTCCATCTTGAAGAACACGTAGAAGTAGAGCTTGAGTGTCTTTAGGTAATTCGCCTATTTCATCAAGAAAGAGCGTGCCTCCATCGGCTTCTTCGAAGTAGCCTTTACGCGTCGCTATGGCTCCTGTAAATGAACCCTTTTCGTGTCCGAACAACTCTGCATTTATGGTGCCTGAAGGTATTGCACCACAATTTATAGCAAGGTAGGGACCGGTTTTCCTTCGCGAATAGTCGTGAATAATGCGAGATATTACATCTTTTCCTACACCGCTCTCACCGGAAACTAAGACCGTAAGGTCGCTCGGGGCTACGGCTAGTGCTGTCTCTAGAGCATAGTTAAGACCGGCATTATTGCCGATTATATCATATCTATTTTTAATACGTTGTAGTTCTTGGCTATCCATATCGGACAAAGTTAATAAAAAAAACGGTTAGCGGAAAATCTCTCCAAATTGGAATTTCGGCCAGTATAGCGTATATTTGCGCGAATAGTTGAAGAGTTTAAACAATGAAAAAAATCGGAATTTTAACGGCGTTGATATTTCTCGTGTTAGGATGCGCCACCCCGCAGGGACAGATGAAAAGGGAAGTGAAGGAGATTACAGTTAAATCTTCTCCAGAAGTTCTTGTGGTAAAGAATAATAAGATAGAGGCGAATGTCACTATGACATTTCCTGAAGGCTATTTTGACCAGCGCACTATGATGGTTATGACGCCGGTGCTCGTTTATGGCGAAGGGCAGCAACGTACAGGAAAGCCATTTATATATCAAGGAGAGAAGATAATGGCTAATTACAAAGTAGTTCCTGTTAAGGGAATGACGCATAGAGAAACCATTTCTTTTGATTTTCTTCCAGGCATGGAGCAATGCCGTCTGGAATTAAGACCTACTATTATATATGGAGATAAGAAGATGGCTCTATCGCCGATAAAAGTTGCGGACGGATGTAATGCTACTTATCGTCTTGTTCAAGTAAGCGGGGAGTATGAATATAAGCCAGATGGATATGAGCGCGTCACTCACCATAGTACTGAAACCAGCATACTTTTCGATGTGAATTCGTCTTCAGTAAAATCCAATACGCATAACAGGAATGCTGTATCTGTCTATAAATCATATCTTTCGGATATTAAGGAAGATGATAGATATAAAGTTACGGGGACACAGATCGTGGCATACGCATCTCCTGAGGGTGGCCAGAAGTATAATGCCGAACTTTCGGACAAGAGGGCCGATGCTGCCGTTAATGCATGGAAGGATATGGCCGGGAATATGAAGGCAGATTCGATGGCTATAAAGAGCGTAGGACAAGATTGGGAGGGCTTCAAAGAAGCCTTGGAGAATTCAGATATTCCTGAAAAAGATCTTATTCTAAGGGTTTTATCTATGTATTCCGATCCTGCTGTGCGAGAGTCTGAGATGAAGAATCTCTCGTTTATATATGATGAGTTGAAGACGGAAGTGTTCCCGAGTTTGAGAAGGGCCACCTTTGTGGTAAACGCCGATCATATAGGATATTCGGATGCTGAACTTTTAGAATTGGCCGACAAACATCTTTCCCTACTGAGCGAGCCGGAAGTTCTGCACTTGGCCTCAATAGTGGATGACATTGGCCTGAAAAAATTCTATTATAGATATGCATCTCAAAGATTTCTTTCACAGACGGCTTATTATAATTTGGCGATGATAGCGTTAGATGAGAATAAAAACGATGTGGCTTTAACGTATCTTGCCAATGTGGGCGAAGATGCAGATGTTCTTAATGCTCGTGGTGTGATAGAGCTACGAAAGGAAAATTATGATGCGGCTCGTAAGTACTTCTTGCGTTCAGGGAATTCTTATGCACATAGAAATTTAGGAACCTTATTAATTCTTGAGGGTAAGTACACGGAAGCTGCAAAAATGCTTGAAGGCAGCGGAAGTGCTAATGAGGTGTTGGCTTATATCCTTGACGGACAGATAGAAAAGGCTTTGGCGAAGGCTACTTGCGACACACCTCGAGACGCCTATATAGCAGCGATTGCGTATGCTCGTGAAGGAAATGAGCAAGGGGTAAAAACAGCACTTGCAAAGGCTTGTAGCGATGAGTATTATGCTGAAAAGAGCAAAAAAGATGTGGAGTTTGTGAATTATAGATAGAAAATAGAAAAATTATTCTTATATTTGCAGCCCCAATTTTGGGGGTAAAAACATTTTTATTAACAATTATTTATGCCAACAATTCAACAATTAGTTCGCAAAGGACGCGAGGTTATCGAGCTCAAATCGAAATCTCGTGCGTTGGATGCTTGTCCTCAGAAGCGTGGCGTTTGCGTGCGTGTGTATACAACCACACCTAAAAAACCTAACTCTGCTATGCGTAAGGTTGCACGTGTGCGTCTTTCTAATGCTAAAGAGGTCAATGCCTACATCCCTGGCGAGGGTCACAACCTGCAGGAGCACTCAATCGTGCTTGTTCGCGGTGGTCGTGTGAAGGACCTTCCAGGTGTACGTTACCACATCCTTAGAGGCGCTTTGGATACAGCTGGTGTAGAGGGAAGAACTCAGTCGCGTTCACTCTACGGAGCTAAGAGACCAAAGAAGTAGTCGAAAAGGATGGTTTTTAATCTTTAATTTTTTAGAAAAATGAGAAAATCGAAGCCTAAAAAGAGGATTCTACTTCCTGATCCTAAGTTTCACGATGTTGAGGTTACTCGTTTCGTGAACAATCTTATGTTGCAGGGGAAGAAGAGTATCGCGTATTCAATTTTTTACGATGCCATTGATATGGTAGGCGAGAAGATGAAAGATTCTGACAAGGCTCCTCTAGATATTTGGAGGAAGGCACTCGAGAACGTAACCCCTCAGATAGAGGTTAAGTCACGTCGTATCGGTGGTGCTAACTTCCAGGTGCCTACAGAGTTGCGTCCTGAAAGAAAGGTGTCCCTTTCTATGAAGAACCTTATCGTTTTCGCCCGTAAACGTTCAGGCCACTCTATGGCAGAAAAATTGTGCGCAGAGATCGTTGCAGCCTACAATAACGAAGGTGGTGCATACAAGCGTAAAGAGGATATGCACAAGATGGCAGAGGCTAACAAGGCATTTGCACACTTCCGTTTTTAATTTAGTTAGTAGTTAGTATTCAATGGCTAAAAGAGATCTTAAGTTCACAAGAAATATCGGTATCATGGCTCACATCGATGCCGGTAAGACCACCACTTCTGAGCGTATCCTTTATTACACAGGAAAAACTCATAAGATAGGAGAGGTTCACGATGGCGGCGCTACTATGGACTGGATGGTTCAAGAGCAGGAGCGCGGTATCACCATTACTTCAGCAGCAACTACTGCATTCTGGCATTATAACGGAGGTACGTATCAGATTAACTTGATAGATACTCCGGGTCACGTAGATTTCACTGTTGAGGTAGAACGCTCACTTCGTGTGCTTGACGGTACTGTTGCAACATTCTGTGCAGTGGGACGTGTTCAGCCACAGTCTGAGACCGTATGGCGTCAGGCCGATAAATACAAGGTTCCGAAGATTGCGTATATCAATAAGATGGACCGTGTAGGAGCCGACTTCCTAGCTGTGGTGGAGGAAATCAAGACAAAACTTGGAGCTACAGCAGTGCCTATCTGCCTTCCTATAGGAGCAGAGGATAAATTCCAGGGTATTGTTGACCTAATTGATAAGAAGGCTATTTATTACAATTCCACAGACGAACTTGTAAATTACGAAATTAAGGATGTCCCTGCCGATATGGCAGATGAAGTGGCTATTTGGCGCGATAAACTCGTGGAGACAGCCGCTGAGTGTGATGATGCCCTTATGGAGAAGTATTTCGAGGACCCTGATTCTTTGACCAAGGAAGAAATCATAGCAGCACTACGCAAAGGTACGATTGAAATGCAGATCGTTCCAGCGTGCTGTGGTTCATCTTTCAAGAACAAAGGTGTTCAGTTCCTTCTAGATGCTGTAGTACGCTACCTTCCTTCTCCTCTTGATAAGGGTGCCGTTAAGGGTACAGATCCTGAAACTGGTAATGAAATCGAGCGTAAACCTTCTCCTGATGAGCCGTTCTGCGCTCTTGTATTCAAGATTGCTACAGATCCTTTCGTGGGACGTCTAGCATTCTTGCGTGCATATTCAGGAAAACTCGAGGCCGGTTCGTATGTGCTTAATGTAAGATCAGGAAAGAAAGAGCGTGTAGCGCGTTTGTATCAGATGCATTCAAATCATCAGAATCCAATTCCTTTTGTAGAAGCTGGTGATATCTGTGCAGCAGTAGGTTTCAAGGACCTAAGAACAGGAGATACGATTTGTGCAGAAAATGCTCCTATTTCACTTGAGTCTATGGAGTTCCCAGATCCTGTTATTGGTATCGCAGTGGAGCCTAAGACACAAGGTGATCTTGACAAGCTTGGGCTTGCACTTGCAAAACTTGCAGAAGAGGACCCTACCTTCCAGGTAAAATCTGACCACGAAACCGGACAGACAGTCATAAGTGGTATGGGTGAACTTCACTTGGATATTATCGTAGACCGTCTTCGCAGAGAGTTCGGTGTAGAGATTAACCAGGGTGCACCTCAAGTAAACTACAAAGAAGCGATTACTACCACTACAACACATCGCGAAGTCTTTAAAAAGCAGACTGGTGGACGTGGTAAATTCGCTGATATTATCGTTGAAATCGGACCAGCTGATCCAGGTGTTACTGGACTACAGTTCGAAAATCAGGTTAAGGGAGGTAACGTTCCTAAGGAGTTTATACCTTGTGTAGAGAAAGGATTCCGTTCTGCTATGGCGAATGGTGTTCTTGCAGGATATGAGGTTCAGTCTTTGAAGGTTACTTTGCTCGATGGTTCATTCCACCCTGTGGATTCAGACCAGCTTTCTTTCGAACTTGCTGCGCGTATGGCATTCCGTCACGCTTGTCCTAAGTGCAAGCCTGTCCTTTTAGAGCCTATAATGAATTTGGAGGTTGTAACTCCAGAGGATTATATGGGTGATATCGTAGGTGACCTTAATCGTCGTCGCGGACAGATTGTAGCTATGGATTCTACAGCTAATGGAGCTCGTATTATAAAGGCGTATGTCCCTCTTGCAGAGCAGTTTGGTTATGTGACAGTGCTTCGTACCCTTTCTTCTGGTCGTGCTACAAGTACAATGTCGTTCGATCACTACTCGGAGGTTCCTGCTGCTATGGCTAAGGATATCATTGAGAAGAGTGGATACAAGCTGTCCGATGAGGATGAGTAATAGTAAAAAATTGTAAATATGAGCCAAAAAATTAGAATTAAACTCAAATCATTCGATCATATGCTCGTCGATAAGTCGACAGCGAAAATCGTTGAGACAGTGAAGTCTACTGGCGCTACGGTAAACGGACCTATTCCGCTTCCTACCAACAAGAAGATTTTCACGGTCAACCGCTCCACCTTCGTTAATAAGAAGAGTCGTGAGCAGTTTGAGCTCGATACATATTGTAGACTTCTCGATATTGAAGGGAGCAATGCTAAAACAGTAGATGCTCTTATGAGACTTGAGTTGCCTGCAGGTGTAGATGTAGAGATCAAAGTTTGATAATAACAAAAAGAGTTTGTATATTTGCAATCCAAATGGAGGATATACAACTCTTTTTCCGGTCCCTTAGCTCAGTTGGTTAGAGCATCTGACTCATAATCAGGGGGTCGTAGGATCATGCCCTACAGGGACCACACAGAGAAAATCACCCAGTCTGTCTTTATGATGGACTGGGTGTTTTCTTTTTATGTAAAAACCCCACTGCAAGTTTTGTGGTATAATTGGTATAATGGCGGGTAAGACATTTCGGGTGATAAAATCCACATAAGGCACTGAAATTCTTATATTTGTGGCGATTTATCATTAAAATGGCAAAAAAAGTGTATTTTTTGTGGATCCACCAATGTGGTCCACAATGGTCTGAGAGGCCGAATTCAGCGTTATAAATGCAATGACTGCGGAAGGCGTTTTGACGGCGTGGTGAGACGAGACAAATCTCAAGTGATAACGGACTACATAGAGGGGAAACAGACTCAGGCGCAGTTGGCCGCTACATACAAAGTGTCAGTGCGCACCATCGCCAGAGATCTTGAGGGCATGCGCTATGTCCAGAAGATATCCAAATACAAGGATGTGGTCATCCAGATGGACACGACCTACTGGGGCAGGGGCTTCGGCCTGATGGTCATAAAGGACGCGATGCGAAAGCGAGTGCTCTGGCGTAAATATGTCAAAAGCGAAACCATGTCCGATTACCTTGAGGGAGTGTCGTGGCTCAGGGACAACGGATTCAAGATATACGGTGTCGTCTGCGATGGGATGATAGGACTCCTCAAAGAACTGTCCATCCGTTATCCGTGTCAGATGTGTCAGTTTCATCAACAGCTAATAGTGCGTCGTTATCTCACGGAAAACCCTGAAGTAGAGGCATCTGCCAAGTTGCTGGAGCTCGTGAATAGCATAACGCATATGTGTAAATCCGAATTCGAGACCAAATTAAGTTCCTGGTATGCCGAATATCGTAATGTCCTGGAAGAGCGGGTTCATGACAAACGATTGAAGTCCCCTCCGTATATGAGGCCTCGCCTTAGGAGCGCCTACCTGAGTCTCAAAAGAAATATGAGATGGCTTTGGACATTCGAGTCTTACAATGACAGAGTCATACCGAAAACCAACAACGGGATCGAAGGTATATTCGCCGATATAAAGTCAAAAGTGAGGGTTCACAGCGGGATCAATGACGAACACAGGAAGAAACTGATTGATGAATATCTGACGCGAAACTACTAGGCAACGCCGCCGGAATGAAGCGACTCCGGCGGCTACTCCGAGTCAAATGCGAGCTCGCCTTAAAGGCTCACATTTGACTCGTGAGTTGCCTTCCATCACCCAAAATGTCTAATAGAGACTTTTCTCCACAACTTTATCACCCGAAATGTCTACTTGGCCGGTATAATTGCCAAAAACGGTTG
>DJPX01000042.1:125797-180292 GCA_002438635.1 Bacteroidales bacterium UBA6401 | reverse complement strand
ACCAAAAATGTCATTTATACCTAAATTTGTGTCGATGAGCGAATGCAAAATATGAAATCAAGCGATTTGGATATTGATATAAGGCATTATTTTAAGTTAAAATAGTTATATTAGCAGTATTAATTGTAGTAAATTATGAAAAGAGAGCACATTGTAAATCAGATAATGGATATATTGCATAAGGTTGCACCTACTGCAAAGGTTATTCTTTATGGGTCTGAAGCAAGAGGAGATGCAAGAGAGGATAGTGATATTGATTTGCTTGTTCTTCTTGATAATGATAAACCTACATACGATGAAGAAAATGATGTTAGATGGCCTTTGTATGAGTTGGAAATCAAGACAGGTGTATCTATCAATCCTTACATAATTTCTAAAAAATCATGGGATAACAGACCATTTAAGACACCATTTTATGTAAATGTTGTAAATGAAGGGGTTGTGTTATGAAAGAAAGTCTTGACTTGGAGAGCAGGGATTCATTGATTGCCTACAGGATAGAAAGGGCTTATTGCAGCCTTAAGGAAGCAAAACTTATGGCACAAGGAGGGTTTTATAATGCATCAATCAACAGATTGTATTATGCTTGTTATTATATGGCTGTTGCCCTGCTCTTGAAAAATAATATTTCAGCTCAAACACATAGTGGAGTAAAAACAATGATTGGAATGCACTTTACTTCAAAGGGTAAGCTTTCAATATCAGCAAGCAAAATATTTGCAACACTTTTTGAGAAAAGACATAGCAGTGATTATGATGACTTTGTCTACTGTGATCAGGAAATGTTTGATGAACTATATCCAAAGGCTTAAACATTCATTAAGGAGGTAAAAGAGTTGATTGAAAGTAGTTGCAATACTACCTTATCAGCAAAGGACTGAAAATCCTTGTGTCCCTAGTTCGATTCTCGGTGGCACCACGTGAAAACCTTCGCAGATGTGCTCTGCGGGGGTTTTGTTTGTCATGTAGCTTATGACCAACAACCCGAAATTCACCTTCGGGCGTGGCCCCCATTCTACGCACTTCTAAAGGGGGCAAGGCCTAAAGGTGATCGCAAAAACCATTCACCTTTACCTGCTACCCTTCATAGAATACACTACAGGGCACCTTGACTTCAAAGGTGTTTTTCAGGTTTAAAATGGTGTTCAATGCTACAATTTATAATCAAAATGTTAATTTTTAGTTTAGATTCTAGTATAACCATCTTTTTATTAGTTTATATGGTGATTTTGATTTGTAAATTATTATTTTGATATTTGCATTTGGAAGCGGTTTGATACCGCTCTGTGAGCGCCCTATAGTGGGGGCGCAGTAGTGTATTATTAATAATTATATTTTTTTAGTAGTTCTTTCGTACTTGTTTAGTAAAGTAGATAATTTATCTTTTGGAAATAGAGAGGATTATCAGTGCCGTCTTTGATTATTTTTGAAGGGATTACTGTTTAGTGTAAAATGTTATGAGAAAAGCTTTTTTGAATTTGGCGTTAATCCTTGCCATTTCGAGTACAAGTCTTTTTTCTTGTACTAAAAACGACCAAAATCCTACATCTCATCCAGATGTTCCTCCAGGACAAGATGCTGGAAATGAGAATGTTCCCAATTTTGATTACACTATTGAAGATTATGATGGACAGAAAGCAGATGATGCTTCGCTTGATGTAGTGGGAACAGACGAAAATTTCTTCTGGGAGGCAAATAATTTTACGAAAAAAGTGGAAGTGATATTTTCCTCGGATGGTGCCATAGTCAAGGCCGATGATGCGGATATTCTTTACGATATTAATGGTGCTTATGTTACTATCGACATGTACACTAATGCTGTAAAAAATGTAGAGGTAGTAGTGAGTGGAAAAAGTGAAAATGGCGCGCTTAAAATTTATGGGCAAAAGAAATTTAAGCTTACTCTTAACGGACTTGAATTAATCAGCCAGAAAGGTCCTGCTATTAATAACCAATGTGGCAAGCGTGTCTTTGTTCACTTGGCAGAAAATACTGTGAATCGATTATCGGATGCTTCAACTTATACTGATGACACTTATTATTTGGGTGGCGCTTTGCCCGATGATGAAGATCGTAAGGGGTGTTTTTTCAGTGAGGGGCACTTGATATTCAGTGGTACCGGCGTTCTCGTGGTAAATGGTAATCACAAGCATGGTATCGCTACGGATGGCTACCTCTACACTCGGCCAGGCGTTACTGTTGCTGTGCAGGATGCTGCTAAGAATGCGATACATGTGAAGGGAGATGAGGACGACGCGATTGGCATACAGATTATGGGCGGCCTAATATATGCCAATTCTTCCGCAACTGCTGGTAAGGCGCTTAAAACGGATCTGGATGTGAAGGTATGTGGTGGAAAGCTACTGCTCAGTACATCCGGAGGTAGTGAATACGATTCGGATGAAAATGACACGTCGTCGCCAGCATGCATAAAGGCAGATGGGAATGTCAGTATCAGTGGGGGAGAATTGGTCCTGAAAAGTACTGGCGAAGGTGGAAAAGGTATAAATGTCGATGGCACGCTTTCTATCACGGGAGGAACCAGCACTGTGGTTACTACGGGTGGTAAGTACTACTATAATAGTTCGTTAACTTCTTCACCTAAAGGTGTTAAGGCAGATGGAGATATAACTATCGATGGTGGTGTGCTTAATATCAGTGTAACAGGAAAGAGCGATGGCTCGGAAGGACTTGAGAGTAAGTCTTCTATAACTATTAATGATGGACAGATTTACATTTATGCCTATGACGATGCCATGAACGCCACTTTAGATATAACCATTAATGGAGGTAAAACATATTGTTATGCTGCTAATAATGATGGTATAGATTCTAATGGGACACTCCACCTTAATGGAGGATTAGTTATCGCAAACGGAACGAACGCACCTGAAGAGGGATTCGATTGCGACGAGAGTAGGAATTTTATCGTAACGGGAGGTCTTTTGATAGGCACAGGCGGGGCAGCGGTTACGCCATCGAGTGCAAGTACTCAAAGGGTAGTAATTTATAATGGTATTTCTGCCACTAAAGGGCAACTTTTGACTATTTTGAATAGTGACAACGTGCCAATCCTTACATACGAACTTCCTCGTAGCATGAATGGGATGAGTCTGTTTTTCAGTTCTGCTGATCTTGTGGCAGGGGATTATAGTGTGCTGAGAGGCGGGACACTTTCTGAAAGCACGGAGAATTGGAACGGATGGTATAATGGAGGTATTTGGACTGGTGGCTCTACCATAGGTTCGTTCACATCATCTTCTATTATTACCATAGTAGGTTCAAGTGAAGGCCCGGGAGATGGTGGAAATCCTGGCGGAGGTCCCGGTGGAGGCGGGAACCCTGGTGGCCCAGGCGGAAGATGGTAGATTGGCCTTTTGTGCTTGTGTCGATAGTAAGCTTATTTATTGCTACTAAGAAAAGTAGGGGGGTGTGGTATTTACGAAAAGAAAATTTAAATTGAGTATGAAGTGTAAAAAACTAATTTTTTTAGCATTGTCTATTTGTGGGATTTTTTTGAGTTGTGTCTCAAAGGAAGATACTCCCATCTTGTCTAATGATTCCTTCGAAGATTCTGGTAAATATATGTGTGGTTCTTTGCCGTATAGAATGAAGAGCATTGCGGAAAATGAAACCTCGAAACCTATTCTTGTGATGTATTTGCATGGGGGATCATCTAAGGGTAATGATAATGAAACTCAGATAAAGGAAGCTGCTGTGGATATAATCTACAAATATCTTTTGAATAATTCTATATATAGTATTTTTGTTGTTCCGCAGTGTCCATCTACTGATAGTTGGGGGCTAAAATGAATGGCACGCTTGTTAAACTTGTTGAAGAGTATGAGGCTTCATGTAGTGATGTGTTCGTACTTGGCGGCTCGATGGGAGGTACTGGAACATGGTCATTAGCAAATTCATATCCGGAAAAATTTCGTGGAGTGATGCCAGTCGCAGGAAAGCCAGGAACAGCGCGGGCCGTTAATTTTAAGTCGATGCGTGTATGCACTGTGATGAGTGAGGCTGATGAGGTAATGAAAACTGCTTATAACGAAGTCAAGTCTTTCTGTGATGAGATTAATGCTGCTGGGGGAAATTCGTTTTGTAATATAATTCCTGCTTCTCAGCAGTGGACTCATCAGATGACATGTGAGAAGTCATATACAAATGAGTGTCTTCGGTTTTTATTCTTAGGTTTGTAGTATTGACAGGTAATAGATGTTGAAGAAAATGAAAAATGATTTTGGAGGGCTCATTAATGTAAATTATTACAAATGTTTTTTTAGTAACCTTCAAAAAATAACTTTCATCATCTTAGCAAATCTTTTTGTTTCCTCGAAAATCTACTACAAGTCTTTACCGATTTATTTTGTAACGCTAACTTAATATATTTTAAAGTATTGTGAATTATCCGTGTAAACTCGTTTATACACGGATAATTATATTTACCTTTGCTTTCAAGATGGGACTTACTCCTGTCGAACTTTAATTATGGAAAATTTCATCAATCCCAAACAGGTCTATGCAGACCTTCGTTCCGATTTTATGTTCAAAAAAGCATTCGGACAAAAGCACATCATGATCCCTTTTCTTAATTCTGTGCTAAAAACGGATAGGATAATCGATATCGATTATCGTAATGTAGAAAATTGGGGACTATCTCCCGAAGACAGAAAAGTCTTTTATGATGTGTATTGCCATACTTCGGATGGTAATGATATTATCGTAGAGATGCAAAAGCGTGAACAAAAGTATTATCGTGACAGATGTATCTTCTATTCCTCTTTTCCTATTCATCGTCAGTTTCTTGATGCTAAAAACGAGTTTCTCTTGCAATTTGAGAACGACACTGAGAAACCTCCATTCATCTGGGACTATAGACTTCATCCGGTTTATGTTATCTCTATTTTGGATTTCGTAATGCAACACGAACCATCTTGGCCTCAAGACAGATTCCATAGTTGTTATAGACTAAAAGAAGAGACCTATCACGAGAGTTACAGCGATACACTCAATTTCATCTTTATAGAATTGCCACGCTTTAATAAAGTAGCAGAAGATATAGGAGATGATATCGACCGTTGGATGTATCTTTTCAAGAATATGTCAAAACTGCAAAGTGTCCCGAAAAATTTCGAGAAGACGTGGATGTCAGATTTGTTCGATACCGCTAAAATCGCTAACTTCGCTCCGAAAGAGAGACAAAAATACTTGGAGGACCAGAAAATGTTATATGATTATCAGAACTGTATAGACTTTGCAGTAGAAAAAGCCGCGAAAGAAAATCTCGAAAAAGGTCTTGCGGAAGGTGAAGCTAAAGGAAGAGAAGAAGGTAAAATAGAAGGTAAAATAGAAGGTAAAATAGAAGGTAAAATAGAAATAGCCACTACCATGCTTAAAAATCATGTACCCATTGAACAGATCTGCTTATATACAGGATTGTCCGAAATAGAAATCAACAAGTTGATTAATCGCTAACTTCACTCACAGCGATAGACAAAAATACATGAGGTTTTCTGTTTGATATTATCCTAAAGATTGTGTCAATTTTTTCTCTAGACGAAATACTATAAACCGAAGTATCTCTCGAAGAATGTCTGTATCTTCTCGATGACGGATTTTTTCTTCTCCTGTCTGTTACCGCCACCAAAGCGGGACATAGGCGGAAGTATCTTGTCAATGTCTGTTCCTGTGGTTCTTACCTGCCCATCTCTTAAACTGTTTTTGATGAATTCTTTTGTCTCCTGTGGCTTAAGGTGCTCACTTTCTATAATTTCATTCAAATCCTCGTCTTTTTGTTGTTCTACATAGTCTTTCCAGCTCTTTTCTACATCAGTGTCAGCATTTACACTTGTGATGAAGTTCTCGATAAGTTCCTTTTTGCTCCTGAGCTGAAGGCTTGAACTAATAGCCTTGGAGATGCCTATAAGTAGTTCCTTATTTGTGCAATTGCTATCGTGATACTTCTGCACAAGAAGTAGAATATAGTCAATATTAACTTCTACCTGTCTAATTAGCTCTGTTTCAAATACAAGATCATCGTTTATATTTTCTTTTTCCCCATTTTTACGGCGACGCCACTTCTCTTGAAGGTCAAGATAATTGCTCTGGTAATCCTGCAATTGTCTGTCTGTGAGTATCTCCTTTTCCTCGAACTGGTCGAAAGTGGAGAGTATGTTGATGGATTTGAGAAGGCTTCCAAACAGGCCCACGAACCTCCGCTCGGCTTCTTCCCCCAGAATAGGCTTTCCATCCGGGAATTCATTTTGAAGTTGCTCTACAAGTTCTTTATAACCATAGCAATGCTTGCCTTTCTCCGTGTCGTATCCTTCATAATATGACAGGAAGTCTTTCATCACCACGATACTGCTTGCATCCTTATCCCCGAACAGGGCAATGGCATCATCAGTCGCCTGCTGGAGATTCCTGAAACAGACTATGTTGCCGAAAGTCTTGACGGAGTTCAGTATCCTATTCGTTCTGGAAAATGCCTGTATCAGTCCGTGCTGCTTCAAGTTCTTATCCACAAACAGAGTGTTGAGTGTGGTGGCATCAAAGCCGGTGAGGAACATATTCACCACTATCAGTAGATCTACCTGCCTGTTCTTCATTCTATGAGACAAATCCTTATAATAGTTTTGGAACTTGTCGCTTGAAGTGTCGTAGTTAGTGGTGAACATCTTGTTATAGTCCTGAATAGCCCTTTCAAGGAAATCTCTTGACTGTGGGTCAAGCCCTGTGGTGCTCTCGGGATTCTCTTCTGGAAGTGTTTCGCCAGCATCTTCTTCATTGGCGCTATAACTGAATATAGTTGCGACTTTTAGCCTTTGTGATTCAGGAAGATCTGCTTGCTGCTTTTTGAACTCATTATAGTATGCCTTGGCCATCGGAATAGAGGCAACTGCGAACATAGCATTGAAACCGTTAATCCTCTGTTCGGTTTTGTATTCTGTAACCTTTACTCCATTTTTGGCACTTGCTATTTTTTCAATATTATCCAGCACACGGAAAGAATAATATGAATTCCTTTTTGTCTTCTGATCGAAGTGTTCAAGGACATATTTCACCACATTTGATACCCTTTCAGGGGAGAGCATAGCCTTCTCTCTGTCAATAGAGGAAATCTGTTCATCCGGGACATCCTTTTTCTCCTTGATGGTATTCACATAGTCAATCCTGAAAGGAAGAACATTTTCGTCATTTATGGCATCCACTATGGTGTATGTATGGAGTTTGTCCCCGAATGCCTGCTGGGTGGTCTTCAATCTCATATCCCCGCCAGTCCCTGCATTCTGTGCGAAGATAGGGGTGCCTGTGAAGCCGAAAAGATTGTATTTCTTGAAGTTCTTTGTGATGGCGGAGTGCATCTGCCCGAAGTTGCTCCTGTGGCACTCATCGAAGATTATCACCACTCTCTGATGGAATACCGGATGGTTCTTGTTCTTCTGCACGAAAATAGAAAGCTTCTGGATGGTGGTGATGATGATGCGGTAATCGTGATAGCCACCGCTTTTGTCCCTATTCTCCAACTGTCTTTGAAGCACGGCGGTGGAAGTGTTCCCGTCAGCCGCTCCTTCCTCGAAGCGGTTATACTCCTTCATAGTCTGGTAGTCAAGGTCTTTGCGGTCCACCACAAAGAGCACCTTGTCTATATAGGGAAGTCTTGATGCCAATTGTGCCGTCTTGAAGGATGTGAGTGTCTTTCCTGAGCCTGTGGTGTGCCAGATGTATCCACCACCTTTGATGCTTCCATATAATTTGTAGTTGTTGGCAATGTTTATCCTCTGTATGATCCTTTCAGTGGCGGCAATCTGGTATGGCCTCATCACCATAAGCATCTTCTCGCTGGTGAAGACACAATACTTTGTAAGGATGCTGAGCAGGGTGTGCTTGGAGAAGAATGTCTTGGTGAAGTCCACAAGATCTGTGATGGTTTTATTATTACTATCCGCCCAAAAGGATGTAAACTCAAATGAGTTACTGGTCTTCTTTGACTTGTTCTTCCCTCCTGTCTCCTGTTCTTTGATGTGGTTCGCTCTGGTGGTATTTGAGTAGTATTTGGTGTTCGTGCCGTTGCTGATGACAAATATCTGCACATACTCATACAATCCGCATCCTGCCCAGAAACTGTCTCTCTGGTATCTGTTTATCTGGTTGAATGCTTCTTTGAGCTGGACACCACGCCTTTTCAGTTCTATATGCACAAGGGGAAGGCCGTTTACAAGTATGGACACATCATACCGGGTGTCATAGTTTCCGCCCTCCTCGACATACTGGTTTATGACCTGGACGAAGTTGTTATGGATGTTGTCCTTGTCGAGCAGTTTGATGTTCTGGCTTTCTCCTGTGTCCCTTTTGAGAACCTGGATATAGTCGTCTTGTATCTTCTGAGTCTTGGCTACAATATCATCATTTTTGTTTGCTATGCACTCACCGAAGAACCGCTCCCATTCACTGTCTGTGAAGTGGTAGGAGTTGAGCTTTTCCAGTTGCGAGCGAAGGTTCCGGATGAGGTCAGCTTCCGTATGGATGGGAAGATACTCATAGCCCTGCTCCCCAAGGAGACGGATGAACTCCTTTTCCAGATCAGCCTCGCTCTGGTAGTTTTCCGCAGGAGTAGCCACGTGGTCATACTCTGAGACCACGGTGTATTCCTGGCTTTCTGCGATGATATTGAATTGTGTCATAATATGTGTTCTATTGATGTGTGTGCCAATTCTCTCTTACCTCTCAGATTTTGCTTATTATTGAATATTAAGCATTAATGCCAATTATTATGCGTTTTTTCGCTTGAATGAGAGAAGTTTATCTCTGTAATACTCGTATTGCCGGCGTCTTTTTTCTATCTCAGCAGGGAGCCCGGAGGAGAGGTCTCCTACCAATAAATAGAACTTATCCATGACAGATGCAATATTGTTTTGTTCATTGAGTGATGGTATAGGGATAACTATTTTTGCAAACTCCTTCTTTGATATATTGAAGCGGGTTACTCCATTTGCTGTCTTACAGATGAGTTTTCTTATAGCTGAACTTCTAAACAGGAACTTCATAAACTCTGGGTTTATTCCTGAAAGGTCATTGAACCTGAAACCAAAGCAGAAACTGTTCAAATATAGTTTCTCATCAGTATGATGTGTAAGGACAGAACACATACCACATTCATCGGGAGTTTCCGATGAGCCAGTAAAGAGAAGGTCTCCATATTGAATGGTATTTTGCTTTTCTCCTTCAAGTATCCTTACTCTGTCATCCACATCTGTATTAAGGGATGGGTTATTGAAGATGTTTACATAGGATATGAACTTTGCATTTCCATTTTGAAAATCTTCTTTTGTTTTACCAGATAGTCCAGAATAAAAAGTACCAATATCACTCATCTTCATCCATCTTACTTCTGTTTGATACCCCCCCCTATTGAAATTCAGGAGGTTATCAAGATAATAGTTGTATTGTTGCTTTCTTTTTTGCAGTTCTGCTTGCAGTTCTGCTTGCAGTTCTGTAAACTTATCTAATATCCTCACAATTTCCTCCTGCACCGGCAGGGGAGGGACGGGGATTTCAAATAGTGAATATGTGCCAATCCATTGTCTCGTATGGTCTCCCGGGACATAGTTTATGCTCTTCATACAATAGTAGAGGTATCTAAACAATACTATATTTTTACCAATGGGTCTAAGCATCTTCATTGCTGATGATTTGACCTTGAATGAAAATTCTACCCAGTGAAATGAAGTTGTGAAATCATCAAAGATGATTACAGGTTTTTCTTTTGATGCTTCAAAAAGTCCTGTTGTTTCTTTGGTGTATCCAAGGATAAATGATTGACCGGCTGTCAAAACAGGTGTGGGGAAATTATTATCATATTTGGTGCTCTTAACAATATATTTTGCTGGTTGCTCATATGAAAGATATGTTCCCAAAGGTTTCCACTCCACCCCATCAGGACAGTATTGCTGTATCAGTTCGTCTAATTTACTCATGTTTTTCTCTTGCCGTATTGCTTATTCACAAATTATTCTTAAATTCGCGTTGGAGATTTTATCAAGATGTTTGAGGCGCTCATCAAGCTTGATTATTAAGGCATCTGCTCTTTGCAGGTGCTTTTTTATTTTGAGAAAAATACAGAACGGATGTACTCTTTAAGGCCGCTCTCAGCTCTCAAGTATTCAAACATTATTCATTTTGTGATGATTAAGATCTCCATTAACATTAAGCTTGAAGAGCGCTCCTGCACAGAGTGCAAAGATGCTCACAAACCAGTTTTTGTCAGAGGCCATTTCAGAATGGTCGATGATAAAAAGGTTTACGTGAAGGCCCACTACCGTAAACGGTAGGCCCACGGCCTTGTCTGCATCCCCGTCTGTATCGGAGCCGTCCACCATACGGGCGGCTTCGTCATTAAAGACCATTCTGAATTGGCACAAAGACATCATTATTCTATTTCTGCAATTATCTTATCAATCTCAGCCCTCAACTTATTTTCTCTCTCCACTATCTCTGCAAGCTCCGCATTGAGCTTCACGATATCCACCTTCTCCCTTGTATCCTCCTGCTCGACGTATGTTGAAACAGACAAGTTGTAGTCAGCCTTGGCTATGTCGTCATTTGAAACAAGTTTGCTGACATATTGCACATCATTTCTTTCTGTGAAGAGGTCAAGGATGTGCCGAATGTTCTCATCGGTGAGCTTGTTGCTATTTGTGACCTTGATACATTCCTTTGTAGCATCGATGAACAGGGTGCAGTTGTCCTTCTTGGCCTTTTTCAAAACCATAATGCAGGTGGCGATGCTGGTTCCGAAGAAAAGGTTGTCCGGAAGCTGGATAATGCAATCCACAAAGTTGTTGTCAATAAGATATTGCCTAATCTTTTTCTCAGCTCCACCTCTATACATCACACCCGGGAAACATACTATGGCCGCCGTTCCGTTGCTATCAAGCCAGGAAAGGGAGTGCATGATAAAAGCCAGATCCGCTTTTGACTTCGGCGCCAGGACTCCGGCAGGAGCGAACCTCGGATCATTGATAAGAGTTATATCATCATCACCTTTCCATTTTGTTGAATAAGGTGGGTTTGAAACTATTACCTCGAACGGCTCATCATCCCAGTGCTTCGGAGAAAGAAGGGTATCTTCACAGGCTATGTCGAACTTGTCATAGTCAATGTCGTGAAGGAACATATTGATTCTGCACAGATTATATGTAGTAAGGTTGATTTCCTGCCCGAAGAAGCCTTGGCGTACATTGTCCTTGCCAAGTATCTTTGCAGCTTTCAGAAGCAGAGAGCCTGAACCGCAGGCGGGGTCATAGACCTTACCTACCTCACTTTTGCCCACAGTGGCAAGTTTTGTTAGTAATTCACTTACTTCCTGCGGAGTGTAGTATTCGCCGCCGCTCTTGCCGGCATTTGAAGCATACATTCCCATCAGGTATTCGTATGCATCACCGAAGGCATCTATGGTATTGTCCTGATAGTCTCCCAGTTTCATTGATTGGATGCCCTTAAGGAGCTTGACCAGCTTCTCGTTTCTCTTGATGACAGTAGCCCCCAGCTTGTTGCTGTTCACATCAAGGTCTGCAAACAGGCCTTTGAAGTCATTTTCACTTGCAGTCCCCTTTGCAGAGTTCTCGATAGATGAGAATATGCTTTCAAGAGTCATATTCAGGTTCGGATCATTGTCACAAGTCTTGCATACACTCTCAAAGAGCTGGGATGGTAGGATAAAGAAGCCCTTGACATTCACCATCTCTTCCCTTATGCCTTCAGCCTGGGCGTCATCAAGGTCTGCATAGTTGAAGTCGGTGTTGCCAGTCTCCCATTCACCTTTGTTTATGTATGTGGTAATGTTCTCGCTGATGTATCTGTAAAAGAGCATCCCGAGGATGTATGATTTGAAGTCCCATCCGTCCACAGAACCTCTCATCTCATCCGCTATTGCCCAAATGGTGCGGTGGAGTTCCGCACGCTCCACTTCCTTTTTATTGTCTGTCATAGTATTGATTATCTTGCTTTAGAATGTAAAGTTAATAAAAACTTGACAAACACATGCATACATGTAAATAGAATGTGTACTTTTACTTTTTGCGGTTTATTTTGTAACGGCCTTTCCTAGACTGATTGTAAGCGGTGTGCAAAGGTGCCCCATCAGTTATGTGCCACCGGCACACTCCTTCTTCGAAAAGAAATCTATCCTCGAAAATCTCATTCTAATCTGACGCAACTTTTTTTTAAGTTACTAATTGTTAAAGGATAGTATCACAGGAAGTTTTTGTAAGAATTATAAAGTTAAAAAAACCGCCCTCAACCTATTTTGCACCTCAGTGCGAATGGCGGAGAGCGGTATGAAGCGTCAGCGAAATCGGGAGTTCAAAAGACGACTTAGAATAAAGCTACTTTAGAAAACAGTACTATAGGGTTTCTAATAAGGCGAGAACTCGCTTTCTGTTTTCTTCTATGGTAGGAGCGTCTCCTGCAACTTCGTGATATTTACCCTGTTTTTTATAGTATTCGATAAGTGGCTCGGTCTGCGCGTGATAAGTCTTGATGCGGTTATTAATAGTCTCTTCTGAAGCATCATCTGCGCGTCCCTCTATGCTAGCACGATGTGCAATACGCTTTTTTACTGTGTCATCTGAGATCATAAGAGAAATCACTGCATCCACTGCACTATTTCGCTCGGTGAGTATCTTGTCGAGATCTTCGGCCTGTTTTAGAGTGCGAGGAAAACCATCAAGAATGAAGCCGTTTACATTTTTAACGGAGTCGAACTTAGAAGCTATCATTTTTTCCACGACCTCATCCGGAACGAGCATCCCTTTATCTATAAGTGACTTTGCGTGTAGGCCAAGCTCTGTTCCTGCGGCTATTTCTGCTCTTAGTAGTTCTCCGGTGGAGAGGTGGCAGAGGTTATACTTTTCGCGAATTGCGGCAGCGTGTGTGCCTTTTCCGGCACCCGGTGGGCCGAACATAACGTAATACTTCATATTTTTATGATTCTAGTACATATATATCTTTACTTTCTCTGCCTAATTGGTCGTAGTCGAGTCCGAAACCGACTATAAATCTGGCAGGAATCTCCATGGCGACATAGTCTAGCGCTACGTCTTGTTTATATATTTCAGGTTTAAGAAGCATCGTGCAGACTTCAACTTCTGATGCTCCTTCTTCCATTAACTTGTTTTTGAGATAGACTATGGTTTTTCCGGTATCCACGATGTCTTCGCAGATTATTACCTTACGACCTTTTACACTTCCGGTAAGACCCATATCTTCGTGTATGTTTCCAGATGATTGGGTACCTTCGTAAGAGGATAATTTAATGGTGACAAGTTCCACGGTGAAGTCAAGCCTTTTCATCAGTTCGGCCGTGAACATCAGTGCTCCATTAAGCACGCACAATAGAATGGGTGCTTGTTCGTCGTTAATGTGCTTTTTGTTAATCTTTTCGGCTACGGAGTCTATAGCCTTTTCAATCTTCTCATTGGAGATGAATGGTACGAATGTTTTGTCGTGTAGAGTAATGCTCTTCATTGTTTTAAATTACCAAAAGACAAATATACGTAATTTTTGATAATTTTTAGTAACTTCGACTCTTGATACTATTTAAAACTGACTATGAGAACTTTTATTATGATGGTTATGTCGATGTTTCTCTCCGGCATAACGGATGATTTCACAGATGCGCTTGTGCGCCTGTGTGGGCTAGAAAGTAAGGAAGCTCTTACGGAGGATGTCGTGGAAGAATATTCATATTTGGCCCGACATCCGATAGACATTAATTCCGCTTCCGATGACAGAATTAGCTCGACCGGTTTTTTTACCCCTTTCCAAATAGCTTCTATAAAGGACTATATTATGCGCAATGGGCCAATACTTTCTTATGTGGAATTGGCCGGAATTACTGGCATAGGTAAGCAGATGGCAGATGATTTACGGTTTTTCTTTATATGTGGGAATAGTGGCAACTCTCTGATTGGCCCGGAAAAAAAGAAACGATTTCATATAGAAGGCAGTATGAGGAATACTATAAAGTCGGATATGATAGTTGGTTCAAAAGCAAAATATGAGGCTGCTTATGGACGGCAATTATCTGCAGGTGTGTCTATAATGGAAAACGCAGTAAAGGGATATATGTGTTATAATGGGTTAAAATACCCTATAAAGGTGGTACTGGGCTCTCTTAATGTGCGTTATGGGCAGGGACTACTTTTATGGAGCGGATTTTCTATCGGAGGTGTATCCCAACTATCGGGGCTCTCTCGTAATCCTACAGGGATAAATGCGAGTTTAGCGAGTAGTTCTATTAAGGGAGTAGCTGCGAATTGTACTATAGGAAGAAGCAGTGTCGATGCTTGTGTCCTAAGTGATGGTGGACTGGCCGTGCATTATGGATACCATACACGAAAAGGAACTTATGCTACGACTGCTATGTATGAAAATGGAGATATTGGATGTAGTCTTGATTACAAAATGACTATATGGAAGATTACTACCTTTGGCGAATTGGCCGTGTATAAGGGGGCGGAAGGCATGGGGACTGCTTTTCTGGGTGGGGCCTTTTATAATATAGCATATAAAAAGCGTGCAGGAGTGATTTTGCGTTACTATTCAGATGAGTTTGCACCACGATATTGCGGTAGTATACATTCTGGCACAAAGCCTGCGGGAGAGAATGGGGTGGGCGCTGCAGTAGAATATGAAAAAGTATCCTTGGTAGCCGATTATTCCATCAAGGATGGCTTGTCTTCATTTAGGAGTATAGAGAAGTGGCTGTGGAATAAATCTTTAGATGAGTGGGAGTTAGATGGGGAGTTAAGGCATACTATGAAATATAAAGCCAAGACCTCATATTATTCCAATGAACTTAGAGCAGGTATTAATGCATCCAAAGGGGCATTACAACTCTGTTCGCGAATTCAAATGTTAAAGGGAGAAGGATTATCAGCGTTAGGATATGTCGAGGGCTCTTTGATAAGTGAAAAATCGAGAATTTCTGCCAGAGTGCTATGCTTTGATGCCATAGCGTGGGCGGATCGCCTTTATGCATATTCTAGAGATGTCCCTGGGGCTTTCAGCGTACCAGTGTATTATGGAAGAGGGAGCGAATGGTCTTTATATGCTCGATATAAAAAGATCGCTTTACGTTTAAGTTATACTTCATATCAAGGCGACAAGGCAAATAAATGGGAAGTAAAGGGATATGTAGCCTTCTGATCTAAAATCTAAAACTAAGCCCTACCCCTAAAGCAGGTGCTGCATTCCCACCTAAGGCATAATGATTATTCGTAGGGAGTTGTGGCGTTATAAGTGTAGGGCTGATCCTCATGGAAAGGTCATCGGAAATCTCAAAATCGTGCATGTAGGCAAATACATTGGCATCGATTACTTGAAGCAGATAGCCAGCGAAGGTGAAAAGCAGCGCGTAATCTCTATAACGTCGATAGAGGTCTTTATAGTATTTAGCGGTTTCGGCACTTATATATGTGGTGTCGCCGGAATTGTATATGGCTCTAAACCTTTCGAAATTCTCTTTAAATTTTATATAGTAACTTCCACTGCCTATGATTATGCCCCAGTATAAAGGCAGTTTCCAGAACTCGCGGTTATAGATTTGCCCTAATCCCGGAAGAAGAAGAGAATAGAGAGTTGCTTTTTGAGGATTAGGCCAATCGGATGGTTCATAGCTAATTACACCATCCATCAAAGAACCCCAATAACTTAGTGCTGCTCCCGCATAACAGAGTGTGCTGGCTAGTTCATTTCCTTTATCATTGAACCAGATGCCTCCGCCTATTCCCGCAGCTATTCCTCCATATACAAAGGGCAACTTCCAATAATCTTTATTGTATATCTGCATGCCACCCAGACAGATGAGTGAGCCTTCGAAAGAGGTGGCCACATCCATAGTGGTCTTGTGCCCTAGGGCTTTAACATATTTTTTTACGTCGAATATTTTATCTGTGGTGTCTGCTTCCTCTCCTTCGACATCGCTATAATTTTGAGAGAAAGCTTCTTCCTTGAACTGCGCCATGCAGCAAGGACGGGATAGGGCCAATGAAAAAAAGGCACAAACAAGCAGGAATTTAACTGTTTTTAAGCGCATCCAGGAAGCGATTTATTTCGGCGTCGGAATTGAAGTTAATGGTAAGGGACCCTTTTCCATTCTCGTTACGCTTTAGGCTTATCTTTCCCTTAAAAAAGCGTGCACATTCTTTACACAGGCTCTTATGAATTTCGGGAATGTTATCTGTAGTGATGTTTTTGCTATCCCCTTTGCTTTCTGAGGCAGGGTCGGATTTAGATGAAAGTTGCTTAACTTTTTGCTCTAATTGTCTTACATTTAGGCCATTTTTTATGGTATAATCGCAAAGTTTAGCCTGCAGGTCAGCATCGTTTACTGATAACAATACTTTAGCATGGCCAACGCTTATCTGGCCAACTTTTAAGTCGTGCTGCACTTTTATAGGAAGTTGCAGAAGCCTTATCTGGTTCGCTACAGACGAGCGACTCTTGCCAAGCCTATCTGCCATTTGCTCTTGTGTGAGCTTGCATTCGGTAATGAGTCGTTGAAAACTCAGTGCTATTTCTATAGGGTCAAGGTTCTGTCTTTGAACATTTTCCACTATGGCCATTTCGAGCATGCCCTGGTCATCGGCCTCTCTAATATATGCCGGAATCTCGGTAAGCCCAGCCATTTGACAGGCCCGATACCTTCTCTCTCCGCTTATTATCTGGTATTTACCATCGTTACACCTTCTAACGGTAATGGGTGTTATTAGCCCTAAGGCTCTTATACTAGAGGCCAATCCCTCCAGTTCCTCGCTATCAAAAGACAAACGGGGCTGGTATGGGTTAGGGGATATGCGATCCACAGGCACCAGAAGAACATCGGCTGCCGAATGAGGCGTCGTACTCCCTACCTTTTCTTTATCTTTATAGCTAACCGGTTTCCTAAGGTCATCGGCGCCTGATATGTCTCCTAGTATAGCGCTCAATCCGCGCCCTAGGCCTCTTGGTGGTTGACTCATATCGTAATGTCATTATTTCTTTCCAGAACTTCGCGAGCGAGATTCAGGTAGTTGTTAGTTCCGTTACTGTTTACGTCGTAAAGCACAATTGGTTTCCCATAAGACGGCGCCTCTGAAAGACGTATGTTTCTTTGAATTATAGTACTGAACACCATGGTCTTAAAGTATTCTTTCAACTGGTTTACCACCTGGGCATGTACCTTGGTACGCCCATCGAACATGGTTACTACGAAGCCTTCAATATTTAGATCCGGATTACTGCCATTTTGAACTAATCGAATGGTTTGCAGAAGTTTACCTATACCTTCAAGCGCAAAAAACTCTGGCTGCACGGGGATAATGACCGAATCAGCAGCCGACAGGCAGTTGATGGTAATCAGTCCTAGAGACGGAGCACAATCTATGATAACATAGTCGTAGTCTTTCCTTATGTCCTTTAAGGCGTTTCTTAATATATGATCTCTATCGGGGAGATCTATGATTTCAATTTCAGCACCTACCAGATTAATGTGTGAGGGAATCATCTTAAGATAGTCCATCTCGGTAGGCACGACTGTGCTGGATGCATCCGTTGCACCTATCATTATTTCGTAGAGGGTCTTACCCTCGGTATTTTCCGGAGAATAATTTAGCCCCGAAGTGGTGTTAGCCTGCGGGTCTGCATCTATTATAAGCACTTTCTTTTCGAGAATGGCTAGCGATGCAGCTAAATTGATGGCAGTGGTAGTTTTCCCCACTCCTCCTTTTTGATTTGCTATAGCTATAATCTTTCCCATAGTTTACAAATTTAAGAAAAATGTCCCGATTATAAAATTACTTTCTCCCTGAAAGAACATTAATCTTGTGTGGAAGCAGCTCTAATTCCAAAGGCAATTTTCCCGCTATTTCTCCGTCAAGTTCCACTATGTCTTCCGATTTTGCGTTAAGGGGGACTATTTTAAAATTGGTCCCTCTAACGTAGATTATTTTTTTAGATTTGTGAAGGCTCTTACGGTAAATACGCGGTAATTCAGGGATTATACCGGTTATTGGAATTTTAGGCACGATTATACCATCCATTATGCCGTCAGTAGGGTCGGCTAGGCAACATTGCTGCATGCCACCGCCACAATAAGACCCGTTTCCGAAAGCTAAATCCACTACGGGCCCTCGATACACAAGCTGACCATCATTATAGAACTCTATGTCTATAGGCTTTATATTAAATAGATTATGTAATAGGGAATTAAGATATATACGCGCTTTGCGTTTGCCTCTTTCCTTATTTTGGTTAACTTCATCGCACACGTGTGAATCGAACCCCACTCCACCTATATTTGCCATATAAGAAACTGTTCCAGAAGCGAATCTGGCGCGTACTACATCTTCTTTTTCGAATCTTCCATTAGCGATGATTTCTGCAGCTTTTAATGTGTCGCGTGGGATTTCGAAGGTCTTGATCCAGTCATTTCCACTGCCAATCGGCATCAGTGCCAAGTAGAATTCTTCCGGAGCGGTTCCGGAGTAGTCGCACCATGATAACACACCTTCGAATACTTCGTGTATGGACCCGTCACCACCTACAGCCATAATTTTCCTGTATCCCATACGCGCTGCAGCAGCTGCCAATTCTTCAGCGTGATGTTTATGTGTAGTATAGACTATATGTAGTTTTACCCCAAGTCTTTTCAGATACTTTTCGGCCGGAACCCACTGAGACATCGTTTTGCCAGAACCAGCTCGAGGGTTAACTATAGTGTACCATTCCTGTTTTGTATAAGACATCTTTTTCAAATTCTCGGGGCGCAAATTTAACAAAAAATAATAAGAAATGTTAACTCGCCGAGTTAATGGCTATCACTGTGTATGCTATTATGAGCATAGGATATAATTCCTAACACTATCAGTAGAACAGCGTGAAGTTCGTGTTGAAGCGTGGCAAAAAGTATCCCTATCTCCCAATTGATGCCATATATAGTGCTAAGACTTAAAGCTATAAGATAATGATAGGCTCCTATGCCTCCGGGAACCGGAATTACTGAAGCTATATTTCCTATAGCGGCAAGCAAGATGGCATCGGTGATGCCAAGGCCGGAAAGGGCAGGGATGGATTTGAGCACGAATAAATACATTAGTATGTACATTCCCCAAAGAAAAGCCGTGTACACTAGAAATAAGCCTTTGCCCTGCATGTTTCGAAAAGAAGAAAATCCGGCGACCAATCCGTGGAAGAACTCATAGAGTTTATTGAAAAACTTATATCTATTTTTAAGTCTACGGCTTAAAATGACTACGACAACTATTATAAGCACCACTAAAGTTACCCAAAGTGCGTTGTGCGGATTTCCTGCCAGTGGTTCCCAAATATGCTCCGAGAAAAATTGGGAAATGACATCGCTACCTAGCACTATCGATAGAATAACTAAAACCATTATGGCCAATCCATCCCACGCCCTTTCCATAATTTCAGTGCCTAGCACTGCATTGTACTGAGCGCCCCCTTTGCTTACAATCGCGCATCTCACCAATTCTCCCGATCCTGAAATGACGGCATTTGTGAGATTTCCTATATTATTGGCATCCCAAGTGGTGGGTAATTTGATATCCGGGTCAAGTGGTTTTATCATTTTATGCCATCTCAACGCCCGGATGAGGATGGCTAAAATGGCACAAATGCAAAACAGAAATACAAACCCCCATCGGGTGCTTTGCAGATTGGCCCAGAATTGAGGCCAATCGATGCTCTTGAAGGAAAACCATACTAAAACGATGGCCAATGCCAATGAAAGCACCAGTTTAATAGTGTTTTTCGCCTTTTTGTTCATGTCTTCAATTTCAATGCTTATAATTCAGGACAATGTTCTTAGAAACCTTTAAACAATAACCTACATCATCTTCGTTCTATATCTGTTTCCTTAATTCGTACACATTCAGTACAGTTTGCCTTCCAAAAGAAAAGTAAATTCGACGCTCAAAGACAAATCTGAAGTCGGTTATGTATGTTTCTTAACGGCGCGAATATAGTGATTTTTTTGCAGTGCTTGTCGATAAGGTAAAACCGCTACATTTTAGAAAAATGGGCGTAAATGTGGATGAAGACGATAAATGTTTGTAAATTTCGAAAATAGTTTTTAACATTTGCCTTAGTATATCGTCTATATTGTGTAAGCGGCTTAGAAGAGCCTTTAAAAAAGAACAATGAACGAGAATAAAGTTACATACGAAGATTTTTTGCCGTTGCGAGATGGTCTGGTGGAATATGCGTCCGGTTTATTGAAATCATTTGAAGACGCGCAAGATATAGTGCAGGATTTATATCTCAAGTTATGGAATAGAAGAGATAGCATTTCCGAAATAGAAAATCCACGATCTTATTGTATGACGGTGGTGCGGAATCGTTGTCTTGATAAGTTGAACTCTTCGCAAGTGCAGAATAAAACTCAGATGCCAAGTGAAGTTCTTGAGTCGAGCAGGGATATTCAGAGTGAAATGGAAGAAAAGGAAGGGCTTGAGACGACATTGGCCGAAATAGAAAAGTTGCCTAAAGGGCAACGCGCAGTGATTATGAAAAGGGCAGTGGAGAGTTTGCCTTACGAACAGATTGGCAAACAATTAGGTATGAATTCTCAGTCCATGCGCACTCAGATGAGCTTAGCTCGCAAGACTTTGATGAAAAGAGTGGCTTGGGCCTTTGCTGCTTTAGCTATCATTGCAGCGGTGGGAGTAGGGATTTTAAATAGAAGGCCATCGGCTCCGCAGGATACATTCAGTGATCCGATGCTGGCTTATGCCGAATTGGAAAAGACATTTAATAAAATATCTTCGAAAATTGACCAAGGAATGGAACTTGCGCGCAGTTCCGAACCGGAATTCGAGAAGGTGGAAAAAATAATAAATAAAAAATACTAGTCTATTATGAAAAAAATCTTTTTATTGACAGTCTTAACTCTGTCTTGTGCAGGAGCTTTTGCTCAAAGCGGAAAGTCTATTTACATGAAGTATTCAGAAAAACCATTGGTAAACAGCGTATATATTTCACCATCTATGTTTAGTATGATGGGTCAACTTCCAGATATGGAAATGGATGATGAAACAGTGAATTTGACTGCTGCCGTGAAATCTTTATCCGGTCTTTATATTATAGAAAGTGAAAATAAAGGTGTGAATAATGACATCGCAAGAGATCTGGCCAAGATGGTTCAATCATCTGAATATGAACTATTAATGGAATCCAAAGATGATGGGGAGGTGATGCGTATATATATTGTTGCAGATGGCGATTATGTTCAGTCTTTTGTGCTGTATAGTCTTGACGAAGAGGAATGTGACTTTATCTGCATTGAAGGGAATATGCTTAAGACACAGATGATGAGTTTAATAGGAGAGACGGTTTCGCAGGATTAGTCGTTTGAAGTATATGAAAAGAATTTTAATATTATGTGCATTGGTGCTCGCTAGCACTCTATTGTATGCAAGGGATGTAAAGGATACATCTAAAGAGATAGTAAAATTGGCCAAGTCATATAGGAAAAAAGCTGGATTTGAAGTGGTGAATTTAGGCCCTACCTCCATCTCACTTATGAAAGCTGCGGCTAAAGCTGAAGCAAGATACGATGACGAAGATGATATAGAGGATCGTGAAGAGGCTTGGAGTGAGGTGGATATTCTAAGTGGTTTGAAAAGGATGCTAGTGGTAGATTATGAAGATGCATCCTATGCCGATAAACTTTCTTTTAACGAAAAAGTATCAAAATGCCTGGAAGGATGCGAACTTTTACTTTCGAGCGTTGATGAAGGAGAGGAAACAAGAATCTATGGAACTGTTTTAGAGGATGGAGCGACGCTTAAAGACTTAATCGTTTATGAGCCTCAAGAGGGAAGTCTGGTATATATGGAGGGGAAAATAGATATTCGAAGTGCGATGAGCCTTGCAGAATAAATGGTACCCCCTAGGCGAATCGAACGCCTATCACAGGAACCGGAATCCTGAATTTTATCCATTAAACTAAGGAGGCAAAATAATTTTTTCAAAATTCACGGGGAGTTTGCATCACTGCGAACTCCCCGCTACTTAACCTAAACTTAAACTATGAAAAACTTCATTGCAAATATAATGTTTTTCCAAAATAAATACAAATTTTTCGGATAAAGTCCGCTTCTTTTTATAATATTGCACTTAAGCCGTGATTTTGCGGTGACACTTAAACTTTTTTACTATGTTGTTTTTTTACAAAAAAAGGCTTCGGTCTTTAAGTGCAATCATCTTTTTATTTTCAGCTTCGGCTTGCGAGTCAATTTTTTCTCCGCGTACAGGAGAAGGAACTTTATCTGTTCATTTTGAGGAAAATATGAGTTTGCCTTCTGTGCCATTAGTTAGTTTAATGCCAGAGGAACAGCGTCTAAATAGTACTCCTGCGGAAAGCAAGGTGGAGGTTCAGTTGGACACTAACGATTTTATCCTCTCTGTGGTGGGTTCTGGTGGGGCGTCTTTGTATTATGGATCTTTCGGGGCCGCTCCTGAGAAAATAATTACATCGTCAGGTACTTATACCATAAGTGCTAAATCTTGCGAGTTTTATACTCCACTTTTTTCAAGCCCTCAGTTTGGGGATACAAAGACGGCTGTGGTTAAGCCGGGAAAGGAGTGTAGTGTGGTCTTGAATTGCGAACAGTTGAATTGTGGTGTAAGACTGAAAATAGATCCGCAGTTTTTAACCGAATATCCTTCGGGCGTTTTATTCTTAAAATCATCAGAAGGAAAGCTGATGTATGGGTATTCTGAAAGTAGAATAGCGTACTTTAGGCCTGGCAATGTGTCTCTTGTGTTAAATGACGCGGGAAAGGAAACAACGCTGGCTACATATAAAATGGAAGCCAAGCAGATTCTTGATATAAAACTTGAAATTAATGCAGACTCGCATAGTCAAGTTAACTCAGGCATTCATATAAAAGTAGATACGGCTCGTATCTGGCGTAACGATAAGATAGTTATTGGCGGCGGAGGTCAGGCAGAAGGGTCAGGAGGAAAAGGTGAGGGGAAAGAAGATGCTCTAAGTGTTTCAGAAGCCAAGGATATGATAGGATCTACAGATGTATGGGTATATGGCTATATAGTAGGAGGTGATCTATCGTCAAGCAGATGTAGTTTCGAGGCTCCTTTTTCATCTCGTACGAACTTGGTGCTCGCATCGAAGAGTTCGTGTAGGGAAAAGGATGATTGCATTTCTGTCCAACTGAACTCCGGAAAGATACGGGATGCTCTGAATTTGGTGGACAACCCTTCACTTTTAGGAAAGAAAATATATCTAAAAGGGGATATAGTGGAGGCATATTATGGGATTCCGGGCGTTCAAGCTATAAGCGAATATTCATTTTAAAGGAAAAAGTAATTATCTTAGTAGGCTCGTTTTAAAGAGGGCTTACTAAGATATGGGATTAAAAAAGTGGTTGGATAATGCGAGGTCGGTATCGTTGGCTCAAAGTCTAATGCCAGCGATGCTGGCAGTCGTTTTGGCAATTGGGAAGGTAGGTTTCCACTGGTGGGATGCGCTTCTTGCGGTGTTGGGTGTATGCTCTGCGCATTTGGCTATGAATCTTACCGATGATTATTTTGATTATAAAGTAGATATGCTAGGGGATAGGGATAAGGTAACTAGAAAAGGCTTTCGAGCTATGATGGTTAAATATCCTTATTTGACAGATGGATCGCAGACGCTTCGCAGCACTGCACGTGCGATTGCCTGCTTTGTGGGAGTGGCGTTGATATGTGGGGCTTTGATTTTAGTCGATAGAGCACGTACTTCTTCATTCTGGGGAGAAGACGGGCTGTGGTGGATTTTTGCTATCGTACTGGCTTGTGCCTTTGGTGGGGTGTTTTATTCTGCGCCACCTATAAAGTTAGCTTATAGAGGGTTAGGCGAATTTGTCATAGGGATTATATTTGGCCCGTTGCTAATGATAGGGGTGTATTATTCCTCTTGCGCTCAGATGGGATGGGATGTGGTTTTTATTAGTGTACCGGTGGGGCTGTTGGTGATGAATATCTTGTTTACGCATAGTTTTATAGATATTGTAGGTGATGCGCAGTGCAATAAGATGACTCTTGCGCGATTAATCGGGAGCCGAAGGGGAAATCTTGTGGCATCGGCGGCATTTATCTTTCTTCCATTTTTTATGGTAATACTGGGAGTGTGCCTTAAAGTTTTGTCTGTCTGGACTTTAGTAGTGCTGGTAATTTTGCCTCGCGGAATATGGCTTTTCCATTCGTTAGTGATTTTTAATGAAGACAAGAGTGTGAAGATGGAAAAACCTGCCTTTTGGCTTGGTCCTATGCCCAATTGGGATAGGTATCGTGAATTGGATATAGATTGGTTTATGGGACGGTGGCTGTGTTCACGTAATCTGCTAAGTGGCTTTTGTGCTGTAATTATGATAGTTATTTTGATAAACGATATTTTATGAAGCCAACTCAACTGATTTATCTTGGAAAATGGTGGGCTCGTGCTAAATTTTTAGGTCGTAGAAGTCCACTTCAAAGTGTTATTTTTATTTCTGATAGATGTAACTTGAGCTGTAAGCATTGTACCGTATATAATCACGTATCGGCTCAGAGTAAAAGTTACGAACAGATTAAAAAAGAGTTAGAATATTGCTATTCAGTAGGTTCTCGATTTGTGGATTTCGAAGGAGGGGAGCCTTTTTTGTGGGAGGATAATGGGAGAGATGTAAATGATCTGTGCGATTTGGCCCGAACTCTTGGATTCTTCAGTTGCACTATTACTACTAATGCTCAGAAACCATTTAGAAATTCAAAGGCTGATAGTATTTGGGTTTCAATGGATGGTGTGGGTGAGTATCACGATAGAGTGCGAGGGAAAGGCACTTTTTCCAGACTAGAACAGAATGCCGCAGAGTGTGCTCATCCGGCTTTAAGTGCCAATATGGCTATAAATACGCTGAATGTGGATAGCGTGGGTGCTGCAATAGAGTATATAAATAATAGTCCTTATTTTAAGTCTATTTCTCTAAATCTTCATACCCCTTTCAAGGGTACAGAAAAATTGGCCTTGGACAATAAAAAGCGAGAAGAGGTGATAGATCTTATAATAGATTATAAGAAAAAAGGTTATCCTATTATGAATTCCATAACAGGTCTAAGACATATGAGAGATTTGGATTTTGAAAAAGTATGCTGGATGACTAATTTTATTTTTACCGATGGCACTAAAAGCGATGTATGCGCAGGGGAATTGGCTGGGGTTTGCGATAAGTGTGGCTTCTGTATGGCTGGAGAACAACGCGCGGTTATGGATTTGGCTCCCGATACGATAATGGCTGGACTAAACCTAAGGGTAAAATAAAAAGAGAGCGGGATAGGGGAGTCGAACCCCCCTCCTCAGCTTGGGAAGCTGATGCACTACCGATGTGCTAATCCCGCGTGAGAATACAAAGATATGAAAATTGTCGGAAATAAAGAAATATGAAGAATTTTTTTAAAAGATATTGGGGCCACATTTTTGCAGTTGCCATTTTTGTGCTGATTACTTTGATTTACTGTGCTCCAGCTTTTGATGGAAAGGTATTGAATCAGAGCGACACCATACAGTGGAAAGGTATGGCCCACGAACTCAAAGAATATAATGAAACGGCAGAAGTCCCGGCTAACTGGACTAACTCGATGTTTTCAGGTATGCCTTCATACCAGATTACCGTGAAGAATCCGGGGAATCCTGTTACGGCTGTAATATGGTATGTGGATCAATTTTTTAGAAAACTTACCACACTTTTCTTTGATTCCATATTCGGGCTTCTTTTAGGGTATTTTCTAGGGTTTTTCATAATGCTGCGATGTTTCCGTATCAATATAATTCTTAGCATTATAGGTTCTATAGCCATATCGATGTCTTCATATTTTTTCCTGATTATACCTGCAGGACATGAAGGCAAGGCTTTTACATTAGGGATGATGGCTCCTGTGATAGGTGGTTTTTATCTTATATTTAGAAGAAGAAAATATGCATTAGGAGCTGTACTTGTTATGTTGTATAGTTCTATCGGAATGATGAAACATCCTCAGATGTCGTACTATCTGCTTATGATGATGGCGCTTTTCGGTGGGGCCGAGATATATATTCACTTAAAGGAAAAACGTGTAAAAACTTTAGCGATTTCTCTTGCCATTTTTGTGGGCGCTGTAGGAGTAGGAATTGGCACGGGGTATAGTATTTTGAGGGCCAATTCTGAATATGTTAAGGAAACTATCCGTGGCGGTCATTCTGAACTTCAGACGACGTCTTCGGCTTCAAAAGGGCTTGACATAGATTATGCTACGGCTTGGAGTTATGGTATAGCGGAAACCATGACATTGTTAATTCCTGATTTTATGGGTGGCGCAAGCACAACAGATGTCGGCACGGATTCTCACATATATAAAGAGATAGTATCTAGGGGATACCCACATTCGACGGCCAAGGCATTTTCGCAGTCGTGCCCTACTTATTGGGGTGAGCAACCTTTTACGGCGGGTCCTGTTTATGTAGGCGCGATCGTGTGTTTTCTTTTTATATTAGGATGTTTTGTGGTAAAGGGACCTTATAAATGGGCTTTGCTACTATCAGTGGTTTTTTCCATACTACTAAGTTGGGGACATAATTTTATGGGGCTCACAGAGTTGTTCTTTTACCATTTTCCATTTTATAATAAGTTTAGGACAGTTTCCTCTATTTTAGTGGTGGCGGAAGTGGCGATGCCTCTTTTAGGCTTTATGGCACTCAATGATATCTTTAAAATGAAGGTAGAGAGAGGCTATCTTAAAAGATCCATCATTATTAGCGCTTCAGTAACAGGAGGCTTATGCTTGCTTTTCGCACTATTGGGCGCTCATATCTTCGATTTTACCTCGTCTAACGATGCTAATATACTTAAAGGTATGCCTTCGTGGTTCTCTCAGGCTGTTATCTCTCAGAGAATCTCCATGCTACAGTCCGATGCTTGGCGTTCTTTAATCTTTATAGCTATATCGGCTACTTTATTGTATTTGCTGGCAGAGTTTAAGATTCATTATTGGACAGTTCTCATTTCCTTGTGCGCCTTGGTTATAGCTGATATGTGGCCAGTGGACAAAAGATATTTTGGAAAGGATAGTTGGGTTAATAAAAAAGAGACGGAGGCTTATTTCGCGATGAAGCCATACGAAAAGCAGATATTGCAGGATACGTCCTATTTTCGAGTTATGAACCTTACGACCAATACATTTAATGAAAGCCGAACTTCATATTATCTTCACTCTATAGGTGGGTATAATGCTGCTAAACTGCGTCGTTATCAAGATCTTATAGATGCCCATCTTAGTAAGGGTAATATGAAAGTAGCAAATATGCTAAATACCAAGTACTTTATAGTGGAAGGCGAGAAAGGTGCTCCAGAAGCGGTGGTTAATCCGGAGGCGATGGGAAATGCATGGTTCGTCGATGAAGTGCACACTGTTAATTCACCTGTTGAGGAGTCTAGTGCCCTAAATACTATGGAACTGTCAAAGGAAGCCGTTACTGATAGCAAATTTTCTTCTATGGTTATTGCGGCTAATCAACATAAAGCACGGATTTCCTTGCGCTCGTATGCTCCAGACAGGCTGGTTTATGATGCTTATCTGGAAGGGCCTAAAACGGCAGTATTCTCGGAGATTTATTATCCATACGGGTGGAATTCATATATAGATGGAGAGCGTGTAGAGCATTTCAGAGTAGATTATGCTCTAAGGGCATTAAATATCCCGGAGGGTAAGCACGAAATCGTTTTTGAGTTCCGTCCAGATAGTATATATAAGGGTTATAAGGTAAATGCCTTATTCCGTTATATTATGTATACTTTTATTATTTCCCTATTAGTAGCGCTCGTGTTACGAAAGCTCGGAAAAGGACCAGAGTGGCTGCGCAAGTGGGGCGACCAATAATGGCATAAAAAAAGAAAAGCAGTAATGTGGCTACCCATTTAAGAACTTCTTCAAGAAGTCGGAGTGGGTAGCTATTTTCGTATTTGCTTCTAAGCCTTTCGCTAAGCCCTACACCATTGGCAAATTCCTTTACATATTTTAAAGTGGTTCTACTCTGTGGAATATGATGTTCTACTACGACATCCGGAAAGTAAAGTATACTATAGCCAGCTTTTTTTATCCTATTAAAAAGGTCTTTTTCTTCGCCTCCCATAAGATTTCCACCATTTCTGCCGAGCATAGGGTTGAATTCTCCACATCTTTGCAGTACTTCACGCCTGAAACCCATATTCGCGCCAATGGGAAATTTTCTGTCGCGGAAGTCACACACAGTCTTCCCCATATCCAAAGCGCTAACCCAACCCATAGAAAAACGGCATAACCACTTGGGTGGGGGGCAATCATCAAAAACGGGAATGATTTTCCCCCCGAAGGCTTGTGCTTGTGGATGGCTGTCCATTTCTTTTGACAAGTTTTCAAGAAAATCCGGTCTTACGGTGGCATCATCATCTATGAAAGCCAATATGTCGCCACTTGCTTCCTTAATACCGCGATTCCTTGCCCATGATAGTCCTTGTGTTTTTTCTAAAAAAACCTTTAACGGAAAGTCTGGGTGCTTCCCCTTGAAATTATAGACCTTTTCTTGAGTGGAGTCTGTGGAATTATTGTCGATAAGAATCACCTCGAAGTCTTTATAAGATGTTAAGGACAGTGACTGAAGAACTTCGGATATGTAGCGCTCCCTATTGTAGGTGCAGATAATTACTGAAATCATAATATGAAGGGTTTTTCCCCCAGAATTTTTCTATCAGGGCTTTTCTTTTTAACGGATCAAGAGCTTCAGTGCCGTCATGGATGACTTTTTCCAGTTGCTCTCTAGTATAAACTTTTTGACCTATAGTATTGTCATCGAATGGGTAATAGAAATCTCTTTCACCTTTATAGAAAGAGTAGTCGAAAAGAAATAGTATAACCGATTTGCCATCCATAAGGATGTAGTCATAAAGTATGGAAGAATAATCAGTTATCAATGTATGAGTGTAGGGGAGCAATGGGTAAATATCAATGGCCGGGCTATAGTGGAAGATATTACCTTCGCGATATGTGCCATCGTCGTGATTGTTAAAATGGTCTTTGATTATCAAGGCCTCGTTTTTAGTGCATAGTATAGTATTAAGAGCCTTGAAATCAATGCTTCGTAGAGCTGAACTTCCATCGTCGCGCCATGTAGGCATATAGACATAGACTTTATCGAAACTTTTAAGGGCATCGATGTCTTTTTTTATGGATGCAGGTTCGTATTTTTCTATAAATTCATTTCTTTCTTTTTCCGGACACGTTAGAATAAGGTTTCTTGGGTAGCCTTGTTCTACGCATTGTTTAGGCTTAATTCTAAAGGCAGGGCTGAACATATCGGTCTGAAAGGGCGATGCGGTCAGCATTAAATCAGGTTTTCTATAGACTTCTGGATGGTAAAACCTTTCCCGAAGTGTTTTTTTGAAGTATCTGTCAGCAAGAGGTCCACTTTTAATGTTGAATTCACATAGTTTTATTCCGACTCCGTGCCATAAATTGAATACTTTGGCCCCTCCGCTAAGGCAAAAAAGTATATCCGAAGTATATGCTCCCACCAGCCACCATTGAGAACTAAGGGCTCTTAATATGCCTTTAAGGCTGAATGTGTATTCTGCTTTAAGAGAGGCTTGTCTTATCTGCTTTACTACTGCCTTATCTGCGCTCAACCAGCAGACGTCGTATCCTTTACGGCTATATTCGATGAAAAGGTATTTAGGGTTCCCGTCAAAGCGGTTGCGCGGGCACCCGAAGGACATCCTGCCTCTTTTTCTTAAAAAAAGAAAGGAAAAAGGGTAGATTATATAACAGAGTAAGTATTTGAAAAATTTAGCCATAAATCAGAACTGAATATCGTGCGAGACTTTTTTATCCGGTAATTTCATATAATCTCCGTAGATTCGTCGAAGGTATTTATCCGTTCGGGCAGGTGCGGGGAAGAATTGGCCCTCAAATTCTATCCGACCTAGAGGAAAGATATCTTCGCTTCGTCTTACGCTATAGAAAGGAACGCCGAAATCGTGTAGCAGATTGTGCGCGTGAAAGGCTCTTCCAAGCGCCGATGCAGCTTTAGTGGCTACCCAGGCCAATGGGTACACCATATAGGCCAATGCTTTTTTCCACTTGCCATCCTGAATGCCGCCATAGATTCTTCGAATACAGCGCCCGTAGACAGGGTCGATTATTTTTTTAACTATCAGATTTCCTGGCCGAAGAACAAAAGTATCAATCCAAAGGTTTTCTTTTTTAGGTAATCCGCTCTGTGGGTCAATTCTAGTAATAAATTGGCTTTTGTCAATAAATCGAGGGGAAAGTCTGGTCTTTCCGTTATGGTCGCTATCAAAAGCAAGCGGGTAGGGACAATTGGCAGATAAAAGTCGCTTGATTTTAGGGAGGTCCTTGGCAAGTATGCATACGTCTACATCGTCATCCCAAGGAATGAATCCCCCGTGACGAACGGCACCAAGCAGTGTACCGGAATCTATCCACCAAGTGATTCCGCACTTTGAGCATATAGAATCGAAATCCTTGAGCAACTCTAAAAGGCGAAGTTGATGTTCTCTAAGCGCGGTCATATCGTGTCTTTTTTGAAATTAATACAAATGTAGCCGAAATAAATATACTTATAGCGAAACTGATTAATAGTCTGGCTATTCCGCTATCAAGCAAGAGAGAAAGCGCCAGAAGTGATGCACTGTATAAAAAAGTTGCGGAAATTACAGGTAAAAGCACTTTCTTAAAATAATCTTTTATTGAAAGCAACAGATATTTATGTGCCAGTATAATCCTTATTATCTGGGAGATAAACGCCCCACAAAATATCAATACGAATACCATCTCGGAACTTATCCTTCCCCATTTCATAAGGCAGTAGGCTATTAAAACCACGAGTATTTGGCATCCTCCGCACAGAATATTAAGCCATTTGACTTGGCCTGTAGCCTGTATGCCGTGAAACAAAGGCGGATACAGCGCATCTACAAGGGCTGTAGCCATCATTATACGGGCAAATGCTATCGCGTGCTCCGGTACATTGACAAGCCATAGGTGCATTACTTCCGGCATCTCGAAAATTATAGGAAACGCTACTGCTGAAAGCATTAGAAATGCTAAGGTGGAGCAGTGAAGCATAAGGGCGTTACATTCGTTTTTTTGACCGGCCGAGTAGGATTTTACTATCTGTGGGGCAAATGCCAATGCATAATTTTGAACAAACTGATATATAGTGGAGTAGATTTGATTGGCCAATCCTCTTGCGGCGTTTACAGCTGGCCCATAGAACATATTAAGCAATATGTTTACTCCCTGATTTCTAGTCGCTGTAGCAAGCGAGCCTATGACGCCCCATCCGTTGAAGCGGAGTATTTCTATACATATTTTGCGTGATGGACGTCCGTCATATCTGCATTCAGCATAGAATCGTTTACAATAGAGAATATAGAATAGGTTGGTTCCTAAGGATATGAGCATATTCAAAAGAGAATAGAACACGAGGGTATCGAAAGGAGACTTATTAAGCAAGAATACAATAGAAAGTTTTAAAAACGCTTCTATTATAGAACTATAGGCATAAACCTTTAGTTTTTCCTTTGCCATTATAAGCGATTTATACGGAATGGCCATTAAGGAAAAAATGAAGGTTATCACGCTGAATTGGTAAACCCATCGAGATGCTGCAATTCTTTGTTGAGGAATTACCAGTTTCGCATCAAGCAGCCATAGACCAAGGCTTTCGCAAAGGATGAAGATTATAAGGGCAAATAATAAGAATATCAATACATTAGCCTTAAATACTTCTTTAAGAGCAGTGTAGTCGCGCTTCCCCAATTCTACGGAATAGTATCGATTGCACGAGGCGCTGAGGGCACCACTCATAAATGAAAATGCCACTACTATGCCTCCAAGCACGTTATATAGTCCGAAATCTACTACCCCCAGACAGTTAAGGACTATGCGAGAAGTCCATAACCCCACGAGTGCTATTAACCCCATCCTAAAGTAGAGTAGTATGGTGTTCTTCGCTATACGTCTGTGGTCTATCGTTTGCATAGTGTGCAAAGTTATTGTTTTTTGGTGAAGTTCCCAAGATTCATTATATTTGGAGGATTTTAAATAGAAGTGAAGAGTATGGCATTAGCAAATGTAATAAAGTCTATTTTCGGCTCTAAGGCCGAGCGAGATTATAAGGCAGTAAAACCCATTCTAGATAAGGTGCTCGCGGCATATGAAAGTATTGACAAGCTTTCTGATGACCAGTTAAGAGAGCACTCTGCTAAACTTAGACAATACATGATCGAGGTCGAGGCTCCTTTCGAGAATAGAATAGCAGAGATAAAGGGAAAACTTGACGAAGATCTACCGGTAGCGGAGAAGGTAAAATTGGCCGATGAAAGTGACAAATTGGTAAAAGAAGAAGATGAAGCAATAGAAAAAGCTCTTAATGAGATACTTCCAGAGGCTTTTGCTATAGTAAAGAGTACGGCACGTCGCTTTACCGAGAACGATACTATAACAGTCACGGCTACGGATTTTGATAGGGCGTTAAGTATAGATAAGGATTTTGTCAGTATCGAAGGAGATAAGGCTATATATCGGAATCACTGGATGGCGGGCGGAAATGACATAAAGTGGAGTATGGTCCACTACGATGTCCAGATAGTTGGAGGTATAGCTCTTCATCAAGGGAAAATTGCAGAGATGGCTACAGGTGAAGGAAAGACATTGGTGGCGACTCTCCCGGTTTTCCTTAATGCGCTTGCAGGAAAGGGCGTGCATATGGTGACGGTGAACGATTACCTTTCAAAACGTGACTCGGAGTGGATGGGCCCTATTTATATGTTCCACGGGTTAAGTGTGGACTGTATAGATAAGCATCAGCCTAATTCTAACGAGAGGAAGAAAGCGTATGACTGTGATATCACCTTTGGTACCAATAACGAATTCGGCTTCGATTATCTGCGTGATAATATGGCGACAAATGAAGCCGATCTGGTTCAGAGAAAGCATCATTATGCGATAGTCGATGAGGTGGACTCCGTGCTTATTGATGATGCTAGAACACCTCTTATCATTTCCGGACCGGTGGCGAAGGCACAAGACGATGAGCAATATGTAGAGTTTCGCCCTTATGTCGAAAAGCTTTACCAGGCGCAGCGTGCTCTTGTGAATCAAATCTTAAACGAGGCTAAGAAGAAAATGGCGGAAGGTGACGAAGCCGAAGGTGGGAAACTGCTTTTCCGTGCATATAAGGGACTTCCTAAATATCAGCCGCTTATAAAATATCTTAGTGAGCCTGGCGTCAAGGTGGTAATGCAGAAAACGGAGAATTACTACATACAAGATAACGAAAAGGAGATGCCTGTCATCACAGATCCTCTCTATTTTGTAATCAGTGAAATACAGCATTCTATAAATCTTACGGATAAGGGACAGGAATTGTTGGCGCAGAGTGTGGGTAATGACGACTTTTTTGTTCTTCCAGATGTTGGCGCTAAGACGGCGGAAATCGAGCATTCGGATCTTAGCCCTGCGGAAAAGCAGGCTAAAAAGGATGCGTTGATGGAGGAATTCTCCCTTAAGAGCGAGCGCGTACATACTGTCAATCAGCTTCTAAAGGCTTATGCCATGTTTGAAAAGGATGTCGACTATGTAGTGATGACTGAGCCTAATGGCGCGAAGAAGGTTAAGATAGTCGATGAGAGTACTGGACGTATAATGGAAGGTCGTCGCTGGAGCGATGGTCTGCATCAGGCGGTCGAGGCTAAAGAAAACGTTAAGGTTGAAGCAGCTACGCAGACATTTGCCACTATAACTTTGCAGAATTATTTCCGTATGTATCACAAACTTGCCGGTATGACGGGTACGGCAGAAACGGAAGCCGGAGAATTCTGGAGCATATATAAACTGGATGTCATGGTCATTCCTACTAATAAACCGGTTATTAGGGAGGATCTTCCAGATGTGGTTTATAAAACAAAGAAAGCAAAATATGCAGCCGTCATAGACAAGATAGCGGAACTTTCTGCTGCTGGGCGTCCGGTATTGGTGGGTACGACAGATGTGGAGACATCAGAGTTGTTAAGCCGAATGCTGAAAATGCGAGGCATTAAGCATAATGTTTTGAATGCTAAAGAGCATGCCCGTGAAGCCGAGATAGTGGCACAAGCCGGAATGCGTTCCACCGTTACCATTGCGACGAATATGGCAGGTCGTGGTACCGATATTAAGCTTTCAGACGAAGTTAAAAAAGCAGGTGGACTCGCTATAATAGGAACAGAGCGCCATGACTCACGCCGTGTCGACCGTCAGTTAAGGGGCCGTGCCGGACGTCAAGGAGACCCCGGTTCATCTATCTTCTATATTTCGCTTGAAGATAAATTGATGCGTATCTTCGGAGCCGAAAGGATAGCTTCAGTAGTTGATAAAATGGGTATGGGTGAGAATGAGGCTCTTGAAGGTAAAATGCTTTCAAAGGCTATAGAGACCGCTCAAAAGAAGGTGGAGGAGAACAACTTCGGTATCAGAAAGAATCTTATCGAGTATGATGATGTGATGAATTATCAGCGCGAGGCTGTCTATGCAAGGCGTAGAAATGCTATCAATGGTGATAAGATAGAGATAGACCTTCAAAATATGATGATAGACTCTGCATCCTTGCTAGTGGATTCTTGTGGAGGTATGTCATATAACGATTTCTGTGAGATGTTGATGGCTAAATTTTCAATAGATCCAGGGTTCGATGAAGCCTTTTATGATAAAGCTAAAAAGGATGATATCGTATCGGCTTTGTGCCATCATATGCAGGAATGCTACCATAGAAGGATGGAGGCCCTAGTCGACAAACTAAGTCCTATTATTAAGCAAGTATATGAAAAACAGGGTAATATGTATAAAAATATTGCTATCCCTGTTTCGGATGGGCGTAAGGTCATCACCTTGTCTGTAAATCTGGAAAAGGCATACAAATCGGAAGGTCGTGAAGTAGCCAAGACTTTGAGTAAGAATATTATCCTTTATCAGATAGATGAACACTGGAAGGAACATCTACGAGAGATGGATGATCTTAAGCAAAGCGTCCAGAATGCCGTACACGAGCAGAAGGATCCTAAGGTTGTATATAAGCTAGAGAGTTATAATCTGTTTGCGCAGATGCTCGAGTCTCTCAATCAGGATGTTCTATCCTTCCTAATGAGAGCATTTATCCCTATAAAGGAGAATCAGCCTAGAAGTGCTGTCGCTCCACGTCAGGAGCAATCCCGTTTGCAGGCACATCGTAACGATTTAGTTACAAATGGAGAACAGAAGGCTAAGGCTCCAGTGATCGCCGATAAGAAAATAGGCAGGAATGATCCATGCCCTTGTGGTAGTGGTCTTAAGTACAAGAACTGCCATGGGAAAGGTATAGTTTAATTTATTTTAATAAACGTTTTATGAATATGGAACTTGCAAAAGTTAAAAAAGCTGTAGAACCGGAAGTTAGTGTAAACGATATCAGTCGTATTTCCGCTCGCACAGTCATTAAAGGTGAAATTTCTTCGGAAAATGATATCCGTGTGGATGGAAAGGTTAATGGAAAGATTTTCTCAAAAGGAAAGATAGTAGTAGGTCCACAAGCAATAATAGAAGGTGGACTGGCTTGTACTAATGTGGATTTTCTCGGTACTATGAAAGGAGATATCTACGTAAAGGATCTTCTTACCGTAAAATCTAATGCAACTATAGAAGGAAACATTAATGTTAATAAACTGCAAGTAGAGATGGGGGCTCAAATTAACGGCTCTTGCCATATGATTACATCAGAAGAATTTGAAAAGCAACTTTCAAATTATGTAACTACAGTAGTTCCTGAAAAACCATCTACCTCTGTTCCTAACAAGAAATAGTTAGGCGACATAGTCTATATTCAATACTCTGGACTTTGTCATATTGTAACGTATGTCATAGCAGTGGAAAAGCCGCATATTCTTTTCCCATGTTGTGAAAGTGCAATAATCAGAGTTAAATCCTAAAGCGTCCAGCTCAGTGAGTCGGACGCTTTTTATATTCTTGTCCAATAATTGTTTAAGAATGCTATGGTTCCGTTCTAAATTTTTAAGGGTTATACTTCTAAGTTTAAGCTTAGTTGCTCTTATGTTGTTATTATAGAAGTCTTTGCATTCTTGACAGCAGTATTTTTTGTCGGTTCTCCCATATATAGGAGAATTACAGTTCAGGCAGTGATATTCTTCCTGTGGTTTAATGTTATATTTCATCTCAGCATAATTTTATTAGGAAGTTGTTTTGAAAATGGTTCGTTTCTTCTTTTATGGTCCTTTCCGGTCATTTTTATTTTTGTCTTCAGTTGAGTATCTCAGGTAAAATCCTTCTTTCAAGGTCGAAACTGCTTCGGAAAATCTGCGTAATAAAATTATGGAACCATTTCAAAACAGATTCTAAATGTAGTTAGTATGGACGCTAATATTAAAAGCGTACAATAATAATGGCTGCAATATAAACATATATGGGATAAATAGATAGAGTTATAACTATTCTTTTCGATAAAAATTAGTTTAAGTCGGATAAGAAAAAATTTTTAATACTGAAAAGAATGTATGTGGACATAAAGTTCGTATTTTTTTACTGTTTTTCGTCACAGATGTTGTGAGAGTTATTGTTTTTAATAGGACTTTTGCAACGGAAGTTTTGCGGCGCGCAGCGAGACGACCTGGATTTATAAACTATAAACTTCAAAATGGAAAATTTGAATCGTGTTGAACTACGCGGAGTCGTAGGAAGTGTTCGAGCGCAAGATGTCTCGGGCCGAAAAGTTTACCGTTTTACATTAGCTACATCACGTGCTTACAAAGAAAAATCGGGGACGGCTGTGATAGAGACTACTTGGCATCAAGTGGTGGCATGGGCAAGTGATCTTATGCCAGATCTAAGTAAAATCGAGAAAGGCAGTAAATTGTATGTATGTGGAAGAATTCGCACACAGAAGTACACTAATGCGGAAGATGTTGAGAAAACGGTAGTGGAGGTGGTGGCTAATCGTGTAGTATTTGTAGATAGTCAGGAACCGCTTCAGTATGAAATGTAATTATTTAAAAACTATGAGAACAAGAACTTTAATTTCTGCCCTTATGGGTATTGCCTCTTTAACGGCGTGTAACAAAAATTTGTCTAAAATTGAGTATGATTTGCCTGTCGGCGAGGTGTGTGAATTGACGGTAAGGGCAAGTAGTGAACTTTCGGTAAAAGCAACTGGCGGCTCCGATGTAATAGGCGCTAATGAAAAGCTTATAAAAAATCTGCAAGTGTTTGTATTTAGAGGAGACTTTCTGGATGCTTATCAAAGGGCGGCAACGTCTTCATTATCTTTGACTTGTACTGCGGGTGAAAGAGTGGTCTACGCTATTGTTAATGGCCCTGACCTATCGTCTATTTCCAGTAAAAATGCACTTGAGTCGTATATGGTTGATTTATCGGTCAATGCGGTAAATGCCTTGGTTATGACAGGATATAATACAGTGACACTTCCACAGTCTGAGGCAGTCGATATATCGGTAGATCGACTGGTTTCAAGGGTGGTTGTTAAGAAGATATCCAGAGATTTCGAATCTAATTCGCTCGGCGCACTGAAATTGACGATAAAGAAATTGTATCTATCTGATGCTGCCGGAAATGTAAGTGTAGATACTAAGTCCTCGCCTTCCAAATGGTATAATACTGCTGGAAAAAGTAACGAACTCACGACACTTCTATCAGATTCTTTGTCGGAAGAGATCCCTAACAAGTCATCTTATTCTACTCAGCACTACTTTTACACTATGCCTAATGATGCTAAAGCGAAGTCTACCAAATTAATAATAGAAGTGCAGCTCGGTGAGCAGGTCTTTTATTATCCTATAGTGCTACCAGCCCTGGAGGGTAATCATTCGTATGAGATTTCGGAGATTGTAATAAAAAGGCCCGGAGCAGACACTCCTGACACTCCGGTTACGAGTGAAGATGTCTCTTTCAGTATTAGTATAAATGATTGGAGTGTTGTCCCTATTTCGGAGCAAATAATTTAATTACATTCGGTTATGTGCATTAGAATAGTCTTCTTGTTATTTATCTTGGGCCTTGGATTGTCAGGGTGCAGTATAAAGAGTGATCGGAGTGAATGTCCTGGATTACTTTATATAGAGATTTCTGGCGGAGATGAGGAAAGAATCTACGCGGAATTATCGGATGGGGAAGATCTTAGGACAATGCATATTACTAAACTATCTTCTGGAGTTGCTATTGCCGCATTCGAAGTTGAAAAGAACGAAGAATACGATGCTCGCATTTTAAGTGGGGTATCTGAGGAATGGAAAGGGGTTATTGAGTTGGGAGGTCAGATGCCACCGCTTTATGCCTATAACTCGAATGTGGCGTGCGACTCTGAAGTCAGGGAACTGATGGTATCTTTAGAAAAACAATTCGCCCGTTTGCATATCGAGGTGATTGGCCTGGATTGTAAGGTGAGAGTTCGTGGAAATGTTGCTGGAGTGGATTTGAAATCACTCTCACCGCTTCCGGGCTTATTCTGTGCTGAGGTGTTGCCTACTATGGATATGAAAGAGGGCGGGTTGTATTTTAATGTGGATATACCTCGGCAGATTGATGATAGTCTGATGTTGGAGCTGATGAGTAGCGAAAATGACCTATCGCCAGTCTATGCTTACAAACTAGGTGATAGATTAAGAAATCTTGGGGTGGATTGGGGAAAACCATCATTGGAGGATGTGCATATACGAATAGAGTATGTTGATAATAAGTTTGAACTGGAAATTCGGAATTGGGAAATAATTGAACTATGAGAACAAAAAGCATAATGATGAGTTTACTTGCCTTGTCAATCATTTCTTGTGTTAGAGAACTTGAGAGTAATGATAAAGTGGAAGTCGTTATAAGAGCGGCAGGTAATGGCCTTAAAAGTTCAATACCTGTAGAGGAAGAAAAATTTCTCGATATTAATGCCTATGCATATAGCGAGGGAGTTTTGTTCTTTGATGCTTATTCTAAAGGGAATACGATAAGTATGCAATTAGACAGGGGACGAGAATACACCATTTATCTTCTTGCTAATGTGGGAAAGATAGATCCTCCATATAAAGAGGCAGATTTGTCGGAATTGACTTGTCAGTTCGTGTATAAATCAGAAGGGGCCCTACCTATGTGTATGAGTGGAGGCAGAAAGGTAAATGTGGACTCAGGTATAGCCAATTATCGATTTGAGATGGAAAGATTAGTTTCTAAATATTCCCTTTATTTGGATGATATGCTTGAAAATAGTTCTATCAATATCACATCTGCAAGGATTTGTCAAGAGGCGGTGAGTGTAAACCCGTTTTTGCAGTCCAGCAAGGCCACTTCTACTCAGGATGGTGATAGAGCTTCCATGCAGGATTTGGATTTGCTCAATCGAGGAGAGATGATAGACTTTTATGTGCTGGAGAATTGCCAAGGAGTTTTACTAGAGGGCAATGAAAATCCTTGGCGAAAAGTGCCATCTTCAATACCTGGGAGCGATTCGTATTGTACTTATATGGAATTATCCGGAAAATGGACCACAAACGGGGCAAGTGCCGATATGAATATAAGACTCTATTTGGGAATGGACAATATTACAGATTTTAATGTCCGTCGAAACACCAATATACAGGTGGGGCTTTCCGTTTCGGATGATGGCATTCTAAAGAGTAGTTGGAAGGTGGGTCTAAGCAATTTTAATGACAGCAGAAAATTGAGATTTGAATATGCTAATAATACTGTATATCAGGAAGATGGTTGGACTCAAGTACCTCTTGAAGTGTATCCGGAGAACGCTGTCTTTAACGCAGAAATGGAAGGCGGTGATATGGAATGTAAAGTCTCCGGAGGTAAAGTCTATGTGAGAGGACTATATGATGGCGATTTGTATCCCGAATCGACACTAAGAGTTTCTTCATGGGATGGTAGGCACAAAAGCTCTACAAGAATTCTACTTTCCTATAAAAGCGAAGTTTTCGATGCTTATGAGGATAGAATTCCTCAATGTAGTGGCGAGTACGGCTACATAACTTTGGAGAAGATGGAGTATCCAGTGGTAATTAATTTACCGGGTGGAACATCTTGGAATATAGATGAGGCCGATGTCCCGGAATTTCAAAAGTATTATGACCCGAATTCATTAACAACATTTATATACGCTTCGGATTCTAGAACTTTACATATCATAAGGGAAGGCATCGGGGAATCTGCTGAGGTCAAGGTCAAATGTTATAAGTCGGAAGCATCTTTCCCCATAGTGGCAGCGTATTATCCAGAGTTAAGAGTAAATGATGGCTTTGTGTCAGAGGCGGGATGTCATAATTCTACTTCAGATGGAAAGTATTATGATACAGAATATGTGGCTTCGCTTTTTTATGAAGATGGGACTTTTCTGCCACTTAACTATTTTAAGATTCCTTCGGAAATAGTTGATTACTATGGAGCACCAGATACTCAGGCAGGCAGGTATAAGCTGTTTTTAGATATCTATGGCCTCCCAACTTTTTCTTCTACTATACCATCAGGTATGGTGGGGTATGTAAGTGATTGTGGAGATGAGAATGGGCTATACGAGTTATTCGATTCTACAGGCAGTCTTTATAAAATAATGGCATTTGGGCTTGGAGATTTACCGGAAACTCAGTACGCAGTCTCTGTCAAGCTGCCTAATGCTGATATTATAGCTACCGGGAAGATGGAGTGCGTTAAAGCCTTTCCTTCACAGGGTTTTTTAGGAGAAGTGTATAATTACCAAGTAGCACCCGGGGCTCTTCGTAGTTATTCTTCTGCGGTGCCGTTTGATGCGGAAGGGTCTTTTAGAGTGCCACCGCCTTCATTTTTATGCCAATGGTCCATTCGTCAAACTACTTCTGAGGTAGACACCTCGCTGGAACAGGCTTATGCGAAAGGAAGTGTTACTGACTACAGCAAGTCGGTTTCGTTAAAAGAGAATAGGTTAAATTTTACCCCTATGAGTGAAAATATGTTTCCTGCATGTGGTTCAATGGTAGTAAAAGGCACAGTGACAAATCCGTACAGTCGTAGGTCTTATACTGGATATTACCGCTTTGATCTAGTGCTTTTCGTTTCTATAGGTTGCCAATTCGACTTTGTCTATCCGTCTTCACCATATAAGATAGGATTTTCTTATGTGCCATTTTGCGAATATTCTACAAAGAAGCTTGCTTCGATATGGAATGAACATATACCGGATTTTCTGCTGGTGCGTTCATCGTATAATCCAACCATATATCATATAAAAGTACCAGACTCCGCTACAGAAAACCAATGGCATCAAAGTGGCGATGAATTTAAGCCTAACGCTATGCTTCAAAATGTTATGCCAGTTTTAGCCAAACATAAGGATTTTTTTGAATTTGAATTCAATCAGTTCTTCTCGTCTGGAGTAGAAATGAAATGTACTCGGAGCGGCTATCAGAATTATCCTGATCCTGATATGAAATTATATTCCGATGGACGCAAGGGTTATTATCATTTTTACAGACAGTACGATATAGCAAATATCCCTGCTGTAGAGTATAATAAGGGCCTCGACAATTATCTCATCGAGGCCGCATACGGGAATATATAAATTATTTAAGTAACTAAGTTTCGTAAGTGGTGTAATTGTTAAAATTAGCATAGATAGCTACTTACGAAACTTTTACTTACATCATTTCAAAACTTCTTCTTGGGATCTTTGAAGCAGATACTGAAAAGTACACCTACAACTAATGCATAAATAGCAAAGATGTACCAAGCCTTACTCCATGATGGAACAGCTGCTTTGAATACGCAAGCGTCGACTACTGCACCAGCTGCAAGTGTTCCTATTGTGGCTCCAAGTCCGTTTGTCATTAGCATAAAGAGGCCCTGAGCAGAAGAACGGATATCTTTCGGTGCATTTTCGTTAACGTAAAGAGATCCGGAAATGTTAAAGAAGTCGAATGCTACACCATAAACTATACAACTGAGTATGAAGAGAAGTACGCCTGGCATATCCGGAGTCCCTAGCCCGAAAAAGCCGAAGCGGAAGACCCACGCGAACATAGCGATAAGCATCACTTTTTTGATCCCGAACTTTTTCATAAAGAACGGGATAAGCAAGATACATAGAGTTTCGGAAAGTTGTGAGATTGATATCAGCGCATTGGAGTTCTTTACCGCAAAAGTGTCTGCATATTGTGGATTATCTCCGAAGGAGCCGAGGAAGGTATTGGCATAGCCATTAGTGATTTGAAGCGAAGCCCCTAAAAGCATAGAAAATATGAAGAATACTGCAAATTGTCCGTCTTTGAAAAGGGTAAATGCCTTTAACCCAAGGCTATCAGCAAGACTTGCGCTCTCACCTTTTTTAGTAGGACAAGCTGGCATGGTAAGAGCATAAGCACAGAGTACAAGGCTTATTATACCTGAGGAAATCAACTGCGTGTAAGAGTCCTGCATGGCTACGCCATCGATTTTTACAAAGTTGGTCGCTAGCATACTGACTATGAAGCCCACGGTGCCAAATACTCGTATCGGAGGAAAATCTTTAACAGGGTCTTTGCCTGCTTTCTCTAATGCATTGTATGCTACAGAGTTAACTAGGGCAATAGTCGGCATAAAGAAAGCTACACTTATACTGTACAATATGAAAAGTGGTGAAAAAGCTATGGCTGCACCAGCGTTCATACAATACACTCCAGCGCCTATCATTGCCACACCGGCAAGGCCGTGGCACATTGAAAGAACTTTTTGCGCTTGCATTTTCTGGTCGGCTATAATGCCCATAAGTGCAGGCATGAAAATAGAAACTATGCCTTGCATCGCAAAGAACCATTTGATTTGGGAACCCATGCCGATTTCTCCCAGGTATCGTCCTAAAGATGTAAGGTAGGCACCCCAAACTGCAAATTCTAGGAAGTTTAGAATGATTAGTTTTAAACTGATAGATGAATTTTTACTCATTATTGACAATTTTAATTTAGTGTATCTTTACGTATTATGAAGTTTTTAAGATAACAATCTACCCGTTTTTTTATTTGTTTCTCATCATTTTTCTTAAAAACTCATAGAATGCAAAAATACGAGAATTTGCCGGATTATTGTTATCTTTGGTATATGAAATTTCAAATAGAGCATAAGGACAAATCTTCTGCGGCGCGAACAGGGCTTATTACGACTGATCATGGTATTATTCACACCCCTATTTTTATGCCAGTAGGCACTGTGGGGGCAGTTAAGGGTGTATATCATCGCGATTTGAAGAGCGACATAAAAGCCGAAATAATACTTGGCAATACATACCATCTTTATTTGCGCCCTGGTTTAGACATATTAAAAGTTGCAGGTGGGCTACATAAATTTGAGAGTTGGGATAGACCTATCTTAACGGATAGTGGAGGTTTTCAAGTCTTTTCACTGACGTCTATAAGGAAATTGACAGAAAAGGGATGTACTTTTCAGTCTCACATAGATGGGTCAAGGCACGAATTTACTCCGGAAAATAATGTTGACACACAGCGTATTATCGGAGCAGATATTATGATGGCGCTTGATGAGTGTTGTCCGGGAGATGCAACGCATGAATATGCTCGAAAATCGCTTGATTTAACAAAAGACTGGTTGGAGCGTTATTCAAAGCATTTTCACGAAACGCAACCACTTTATGGTTACGATCAGACCTTTTTCCCTATTATACAGGGTTGCGTTTATCCCGATTTGCGCACTGAGGCCGCTGAACATGCCCTACAATTTGCACAAAGTGGCATCGCTATAGGGGGATTGGCCGTAGGGGAGCCGACAGAGAAAATGTATGAGATTCTTGAATTGCTGAACCCTATAATTCCACAGGATAAGGCACGTTATCTTATGGGAGTGGGTACACCGGCTAACCTTCTGGAGGGGATTTCGCGTGGCGTGGATATGTTCGATTGTGTGATGCCGACTAGAAATGGGCGTAATGGCATGCTTTTCACGTGGAATGGCATTATGAATATGCGTAATGCTAAGTGGGAGAGTGATTTTTCTGAACTTGACCCTTGCGGAACTTCATTTGTAGACCACACGTATTCGAAGGCCTATTTGAGACATCTTTTCATAGCCGGTGAATTGTTTGCCGGTATGATAGCAAGTGAACATAACTTGGCATTTTATTTAGATGTGGTTAGACAAGCCCGTGCTCATATAGAACTAGGGGATTTTAAGGAATGGAAGGATTTGGTAATGCCTAAGATTACTTCAAGACTATAATGGAACTACGGCCTAAAAAACTGGATTGGTACATATTTAAGAGTTTCATACTCACATTCTTTATCGCGTTGATCCTAATCATCGGGATAGTTATAATCTTCGATATTTCAGAGAAGATAGATGACTTTGTGAAAAATGAAGCTCCGCTAAAGGAGATAATAGTTAATTATTACTTGAATTTCATTCCGTATTTTATAAATATGTTCAGTCCGCTGTTCGTGTTTATTACGGTCGTTTTCTATACCTCTAGACAAGCTGCTAATTCTGAAATAATAGCGATTTTATCCAGTGGCATTAGTTATAGGCGGATGCTTATGCCATATATGGCTGCCGCAGCTATCATTACGGGGATTTCACTTATGCTTAATCTCTATGTTATCCCTCATGCTAATGCTACAAGAATAGAATTCGAACAGACTTATGTGAAAAAACGAAGTTCTACCAAGACACGTAATATACACTACCAGATAGCACCTGGGGAATTTGTCTATGTAGAGTCGTTTAGTCAGTGGAATAAGACGGCGTATAAGTTTACCCTTGAAAGTATAAAGGATAATAAGTTAGTAAGTAAACTATCGGCAGATTCGGCACAGTGGGATAGCACGATGGACGGATGGCGGTTACGCCGTTACACATTACGTAATTATTCAAATGGGCTTGAAGATAAAGTGGAAAGCGGAGAAAAACTCGACACTGTGATAGCGCTAAAGTTATCAGATTTCTATTTTAATGAAAAGACGGTTCAGACACTATCCATAAAGGATCTTAATTCTTTAATCGATACGCAGAAGATGCGAGGCGATTCTAATGTTATGTATGCAGAAATAGAAAAAAATAATCGCTATGCACTTCCGTTTTCAGCATTTATTTTAACTATTATGGGGGTAGCCTTGTCTTCTAAGAAAAAGCGAGGAGGTATAGGATGGAATTTAGGATTGGGAATAGGATTGGCATTTACATATATTTTGTTTATGCGCTTTAGTCAGATGTTTGTGTATGCCGGTACTATGTCTGCCGCCATAGCTTTGTGGCTTCCTAATGTGGTATTTGCCATTATAGCGGCGATTTTGTATAAAAAAGCACCTAAGTGATCATTAAATAAATTGATAATTTTTGAAACCAAATCTACCCTCGAAAATCCACTATAAATCTTTCCCAACTTATTTTTTACGCTACTAACTAGTTATGAAAGTTAAAGTTATGAATAAAGGCGGCAATCCGCTTCCGAAATACTCCACGGCGCTTTCTGCCGGAATGGATGTAAGGGCTGATATAGAAAGTCCTATCATTTTAGGGCCACTGGAGCGTGTAATAGTTCCTACAGGCTTGTTTATGGAAATTCCTGCTGGTTATGAGGTTCAAGTTCGCCCTCGCAGTGGCCTTGCAGCAAAACACGGAGTAACTGTGCTCAATAGTCCCGGAACCATAGATGCTGATTATAGAGGCGAATTGAAGGTCATCTTGGTCAATCTTTCTGCAACGCCTTTTACGATAGAACCGTCAGAAAGAATAGCTCAGATAGTTCTTGCCCGTCACGAATCTATTGAATGGGAGCCTGTTGAGAGCCTTTCAGAGTCAGAGCGTGGAACTGGAGGATTCGGTAGTACGGGAATTAAATAGCAGAATTAACAGTCTTGCGAAAATGGCACCTATAAGCGTGCCCACAACCAATCCCACTAATATGTCGCCGAGGAAGTGTTTGCCCACAAACACTCTGCTCAAACCCACAAGAATGGCCCATAATGGGAGTATGATTTTCCATGCTTTTTTATCAAGCAGAATCGATGCGGCAACGGCAAATCCCATAGCATTAGCGGCGTGAGCGGAAAAGAAACCATAAGGATGCCTTGTGCTTGCACCAGCGAGCATGTGAAGGCCACGCTCTATCATAGAGGGATCATTACAAGGTCTAAGCCTATGCGCATGCAGTTTTATTAGGTTACAAAGCTGGTCTATGCACAGGATACTTAATGCTATCACTATAACGCTAATAAGCCCTTTTTTCCATCCTAATTTCTTTATCAGTAGGCCAAGTATCAAAATATAAAGAGGAAGCCATAATAGCCTGTCGCTAAAACAAAGCCATATTTTATCTGAAATAGGCGAGTTTAGTGAATTAATCCATAGTGTGGCATTTTGATCTGCCAGTTCTAGTTTCTCAAGCAATGACTCCATATATTTATTATTCCATATATTTATTATTTTCATTAATCCTCCTCGTGCAGTGCTTTCCATAACAGATCCTTCAATTCCTTTAATCCATATCCTGATATGGCGGATATAAATACGTGTGGAAGATCTTTTGGAAGACCCGGCTCAAGTTCTGATTCTATCTCCTTATCTATAAGGTCACATTTTGTGATGGCAAGAACCCTTTTTTTATCTAGTAGCTCAGGATTATACATATTTAATTCCCCTAAAAGGGTGTCATAACAACTCTGTATGTTATCTTCTTCAGCGGAAATCATAAAAAGCAAAACGGAATTACGCTCTATATGTCTTAGGAATCTTATGCCAATGCCCCTTCCTTCGTGCGCGCCTTCTATGATTCCTGGTATATCTGCCATCACAAAGGATTTGTCACCATAGTATTTAACGATACCTAAATTTGGCTCTAGGGTGGTAAAAGCGTATGAGGCTATTTTAGGCTTAGCCGCGGTTATCGCTGAGAGTAGTGTCGATTTGCCTGCATTTGGAAAACCAACCAGTCCTACGTCGGCAAGTAGCTTTAATTCAAGAATATACCATCCCTCTACGCCATCCTCTCCCGGTTGGGCAAATCGAGGCGTCTGCAGTGTAGGGGTTTTAAAGTTGTTATTGCCAAGTCCACCTCGCCCTCCTGGGCATAAGACGCGTTCTTCGCCAGGAGTGACCAGCTCGAAAAGAGTTTCTCCTGTTTCAGCATCTTTGACTACAGTGCCTACTGGGACGGGAAGGATGATGTTGGCACCATTTTTCCCATGTCTTAATCCACCGCTTCCGCTTCCACCATCTTCTGCTATGATGTGTTTGCGATATTTGAGATGGATGAGTGTCCAAAATTGAGGATCGGCTTTTAGAATTATGCTTCCTCCGTTTCCTCCGTCACCTCCGTCAGGACCTCCTTTGGGGACATATTTGGCTCTGTATAGGTGCATTGATCCTGCTCCTCCGTGTCCTGAGTGGCAAAATATTTTTACGTAGTCTATAAAGTTGCTGTCTGCCATAATTCTTTGTTTTTCAATTAAATAAATGGTCTTTTGAGACCATTTATAACCTCCGAGTAACAACGGAGTAACAAAACCCCTCGTAACTCACCATTTGAGGTCAATGAACTTTTTTGTTTGAAAGCGACATTTTTTGCTTTCAAAGGTACAAAGATAGCGAAAGTTTGGAAAAGAACAGGCGTGTTACTGTATGAGTTTCACTGCCATTGCTCAATTATTTGATATCATTTAGGCAATCATAAAGATAGTATAAGGGTATAATCCTAAATCATCTAAGGTCTACAATATATGGATGTCATCAATGATTCTGTGGTTGACATCTATGGTGATATTAAGAATTTTATGCCCATCTTTTTTCCATATATCTCCCCCAGGAAATTCTATCGAAATAAATATGTAGGTTTATTATTTAACCAGAGAAGCCTATGGAAACGAAAGAGATTGATATTGTAAAGGCTGACGCATGTTTATGAGAGAGTAGGTTTACATTATGACCGAAGTCTTTACAATATCCTCAAATATGCAGACTATTTATTTGGCACAATGTAGGATTTATTTTATTTTTGTTTTGTATTGCAAATTCCTATGGCTGTGGAAAATAATAAATACATTGAGTTATCTGCTCTTCAAAACCAGATAAAAAATCGCATCGGTTTCCTCGAATCTTGGGTTCGAGTAGAAATCGAATCTCATCGTGAGGTGAATGGACATCATTATTTGAATGTCCTTGAAAAGACTCTAGATGGTGTGATTGCCGCAAAGGCAAGTGCTAGAATCTGGAAATCGAAAGCTTCAATTATCGATGATTTTACACGTATTACAGGGAAAGAACTTGTGACAGGCATTGCTATAGTTGTAAAAGTTACTGTGGAATATCACGCTCAATATGGACTTGCTTTAAATATTATAGATATTGATCCGAGTTATTCCATAGGACAAAGGGAACTGGAGAAAAAGGAAACCATTAAGAAACTTACTGATGCTGGTTTGATTGACAAACAGAAAGGGCTTGAACTTCCTTATTTACCATCGTCTATTGCAGTTATATCATCTCAAGATGCAGCTGGATATGGCGACTTTATGAAACATATTGATTCGAATCCTAAGAAATTCAAATTCCGCTGTACGCTATTTCATTCATTAATGCAAGGTGACAATGCGCCTTCTATGATAATTCGTAAGTTAAATGAAATCAGGCACGCAGGAAATTTTAATGTAGTCTTGATCTTGAGAGGTGGTGGAGCGGAATCTGATATGTTTTGTTTTGATGACTACGAATTGTGTAAGTCAATAGCAGAATTCCCTATACCAGTCTTAACAGCGATTGGCCATGAAAGGGATTATCATGTTGCAGACATGGTGGCTCACAGCTATTTTAAGACTCCGACTGCCTTGGCCGACAGGTTAATAGATTGGACTTTGAATGTTGAGACAGAAATGGCCAATGCTTTAACTAGCCTTCAAAATGCGCTGAAAGAAAGGTTAATTCGTGAAGAATCTAGTATTAGTGACATTTTGGGTAATGTGAAATATTACCTATCTGACCGTGTTAATGTGATGTCAACAGAAATAGACTCTCTCTTTAGTTCCATTTCTGGCAAGTTGGCTCTTAGAGTCGAGAATATGACAACTAGCATTGATGCTTATGTAAATAGCATCGTTTCAAATACAACTCAACAGATAGGACGAAATAATAGTAAAGTCTCTTTAATGTTAAATGATATTTATCACTGTGTAGGGAAGAAAATTGAGTTAAATGAAGGAATCATTCGTGAATCATTATTAGCCATTGTGAATGCATCCTATAATAAAATTAATATTGCTGAGAATAATGTTGATAGGACAGTTTCAACGATACAATTTGCCTTCAATACCACTTTGAATTTGTGGGACACTCAAATAGCAATGCTTAATGCTGGGATAAATTCTGCTGACCCGCGTGGTATATTGCGACAGGGGTATGTTTTAGCTGTAGACAAGGATGGTTCAATTTTAAAGAATGTCAATGCGAAAAATAAGGGTGACGATTTTTCTGTCCGGTTTAGTGATGGATTATGGGACTGCACGATCAATGATATTAAAATAAATAAATAGAATAGTTATGACTAATCAAGAGTACATCCAAAAAGTTGCAAGGTTAAAAGAGATAGAGGAAATTGTTAAAAACCCTGAATCTAGTTTAGACAAAATCGATGATCTTATCGAAGAAACGAAACAGATTGTTATGTCTTGCTATGGGTATACAAGAGGTCTAAAATCCAAGGTCGAATCACTTAATAAGGTGAACATGAATGACTTTGAAGAAGATGATGAAGTATCGCAGCATCAATCGTCTGGGTATACGCCCGATGATGATCCTGACAATCTGCCTTTTTAATGGTTATTCAATTACAAAGGAATTACGAGGGTATTTCGGGTTCAAAAGAATTACGGTATAAAAAAGCAAATGCCCCACACAACAACGTGTAGGGCATTTTGAAGCGGTGCGGAAGGGACTCGAACCCTCGACCTCCGGCGTGACAGGCCGGCATTCTAACCAGCTGAACTACCGCACCAATGCTGGTAGCTTTCTATCGGAAAGCGGATGCAAAGATACGCTAAAAATTCGGTTTTGCAAATTATTTAATATTTTTTTTCAAAAATTTTAGTCATTTGTCTTGTTTGCAAAAAACATCGTTCTACTCACAGGGTCGTTTACACCTTTCTTTTTGCAAAGAGGATAGAATTACGTATATTTGTAGAAGTAGTGTGTTTGCAGAACGGCTATGACTGCGTCTGGTTTTGTCAGCATTTCCCGTAGTGTCTTTGCTGCAGGTAAATGTATGTGAGGAGTTGGGGATAGACCTACTTGAATTAAATTTTTAAAATATATGAAGGTTAGATTTTTAACTTTGGGACTAGTAATGATGTCCCTTTTTTCGTGTACGGAAAAATCCGTAGACCAGCCGGAAGAGAAGGTGTCAATATCGGCTTCTTTAGAAAATGGAAGATTATGGAAGCCCTCAGATGAGGTGCTTATAAATGGTGCTACCTATGCGATTTCGCAGGGTGAAGGCACTTCTCTTGCGACCATAGATAAAGTGTCTATGGCTTCAAAGTACTGCGCAGCTTACGATTATGGTAACGGAAGCGTAGAGGGAAACGTGCTTACTTTCAATCTTCCTTCTAACTATACCATTGGACATTCTTTTTCACAGCCAATGGTTGCAAGCAATAAGAACACGATGTTGTCTTTCAAATACTTGCTTGGTACTTTAAGAATTGCTTTTTCTGGGGAAGATGCCGTTATTAAAAAGGTGGTCTTGAATAGCTTAATGGGAGAAAAACTTGCAGGAGAGGCTTCGGTAAATCTGGATTTTAGTGGAACTCCGGCCTTAAATTTTGCAGATGGAGCCAGTACTTCTCTTACGATAGAAATTCCCAATGGAATTTCCACAGTAGATGGGTTTGTCGATGTTTTGTTCCCTGTAGGTAGTTATAATGGGGTATTACTTACAGCCTATGCTCAAGATGGAAATATTATGAGCTCAAAATCAATATCTTCGTTTGAAATAAAGCGTGGCGAGGTGAATCAGATTACGATAGAATATGTTCCGGACGCCGAGCCTGCTGTATTCCTTTCCGCTAGTGTGGAGCAAGCAGCCGATGGCTCGAAAATCACTTGGAGTCAAAATTCTCAATTATATGTCAACGGACTACCAACAGCTCTATATGAAGGCTCAGGAAGTGACGTGGCAAAGTTCGGACCCATTACAGCCGCGCAGAATTATTATGTGTCTTCTTCCAATGCTTCATCTGGGGCAGGTATGTCAGCGGTGGTAAGAGTCGAGATCCCTTCTGGGCAACTTTATGAAAAACCTCTTAGTCAGATAAATCCTTATGCCGGGGTTGCAGAAGGGAACTCCGTAGATTTAAGATATATAGCAGGTGTGGTATCAGTAGGTTTAAAGGGAGCACATCAGATAAAGGAGGCAGAACTTCTTTCTAAGTCTTCACTTGTACGTCTATCTGGTAATGGCGTGATTAATATGGAAGTAGAAGACTTCGCTCTTTCTTTAAATGCAGATGCGAAAAATAATGTTATAATGAATTGTGGCTCTGGCGTAGATGCTGAAGGCGGCATTTCTTTCGATTTTGTGGTTCCATCAGGAGAGTATACCGACGGATTTTCATTTATCGCAACGGATATAAAGGGGCAAGTTTTTTCTGTCGACATTCCATCCATTAAGGTAGAAAGAAACGCCATTACCGATGCTGGCTCTTTCGAGTGGTCTTCAGAGTCCTCGGGAGATAGCGATTTAAGCCTTAAGGGTTATGCTAATTGCTATATGGTGCACGCCGCCGGTAATTATTCATTTGCAACAAGTAAAGTGGATAACACAAAGATAAGTGGCATTGTGAGTGCCGATTGGCTTTGGGCTACGAAAGTGGGGAATGGCTCATCCAATGAGCTGATTTCCAATATAAAATACGAGAATGGCAGAGTTTCTTTTTCTGCTTCATCTTCTGAAGGAAACGCTCTTATCGCTGCTTTTGATGTAGATGGTAATATCGTATGGTCGTGGCATATATGGCTTACAGATGCACCTCAACTTTTTGATTATGAAAATAATCCTATTTATCAAAGTGGCGGAAGAACCGACGGATTTTATGTGATGGATCGTAATCTTGGTGCTATTGGCGTAAGTGGAGATGATGCTTTCGGCCTGTTTTATCAGTGGGGGCGCAAGGATCCGTTCATTGGCGATACCGAAAATGAATACTATAATCGTGAAGACCAGGAAATTATAGATAGGGGAGCATTTGCCCGCAGCGATGATTTTGTCATAAGGAACACTAAGTATTCACAGGCCAAGTGGGAAAGTGTTCCTTGTACCAAGGAAGTAGGTTCGGTGGAATATGCTACGGCTCACCCTATGCTCTTTATTTATGCTGGAGAGAATAGTAATGTGGCCAATTGGGTCGAAAAAGAGAATGTCTCTTCGGATATATGGTGGGATGAAGATAAATCCTTGTGGACGCCTAACGAGAAATCAATTTATGACCCTTGTCCAGTAGGTTATCAGGTACCTAAAAACAGAACATTCGAAACGCTTAAAAATTGCGGACCTGAATGGCCTGATAATCAGGGAGTAACTTTCACTCTCTCGGAAGGGGTCACCACGTGGTTTCCTTATCAAGGCTATCGTAGCGCTCACCCAGACGAGAAGGGAGCTCTTACTTACACCCGTATGTCAAATGGTCAGGTAGAATTGTGGACCAGTCACTATGCTGTGGCGCAGTTCGCTTATTCTTTCTTAGTATCTAAACCGGCTGTGCTTAATTATGATAATAGTGATCCTTGGGCCAATGGGTTGAATGTTAGATGTGTGAAGGCTTATTAGTATGAAAAATAGAATTTTAAGTAGTACCCTTTGTGTATTGGCCTTTGTGCCAGTCGCTTGTGAGAAGAATACAGAGCACGAGCAAGTGCCGGTGGAGATTGCACTGTCTGTGTCGCCATCAGAGTTGGCATTTTCATCAGAGAACGAGGTGAAGGTGCTCTCGGTGGAGACAGACGCATCCGAAGTGGAGATTACGGATAATCTATCGTGGCTGGTAATAGAGAAAACGGAGGATGGATTTAGTATAGAGGCACTGGAAAATACCGCTACAGATAGTAGAAGTGGAGTTTTGACGGTATTTGCCATTGAGGGTAAATATAAGGAGACGCTAGAGGTTAAGGTCACCCAGCAGGGAGCAGGGGCTAAGGCTCAGTTCCCAGATGCCGAGTTTAGGCGTTTAATGTTAGAGTTATGCGATGCAGATGGAGATGGGCTGATTTCGCAGGCAGAGGCAGATAGAGTAGGCGAATTGGATTTGGTATATGATTCGGAGTCCACAGAGCGTTCTGTTATAAAGTCTCTTGAAGGTATAAAACTATTTAGAAATCTGCGTAATCTTGATTGTAGTTTTAATGCTCTCACTTCGCTCGATTTAAGTGGTATGGAGCACCTTGAGTTTGTGGATTGCTCATATAATCTGCTCACCTCACTTAATCTTTCTGCGTGCCCTAAGCTTCTTCAAGTCTATGCCAATGTAAACGCTCTCACTTCGCTGGATTTGTCTGGAAACGAGGCCCTTAAGTTTGTTCAGGCTTATAAGAATAGAATTTCTTCTTTTGAGTTGAAAGACAAGGTGGACCTGGGTTATCTTGACATTAGTCAAAATGCGCTAACTTCCATTAAGATAAGTGGGTGCCCTAAACTTGGTATATTGAATTGTGGCTCCAATTATCTCACGAAGCTAGATTTATCGGACCTTCCATATTTATATTCGTTAGGTTGTTATAGAAATAGTCTTGTCTCTATTGATGTTTCCGGCTTTCCAGAGCTCCTGATGCTCGAGTGCTATGATAATAACATTACCATGCTCGATCTTTCCGCATGCCCTACGCTTGGCTCTGTAAGGTGTTCGAATAATCTAATAGAAGAGCTGCTTTTGCCGCAAAATAAAAAGGACCTAGTTACTTATGTGATATGCAGTGGAAATAGGCTTAAATCGCTGGATGTGACTATGTATCCTAATCTAAAGACTTTAGACTGCGCCACTAATTTTTTGACAGAACTAAAGGTGAGCGGGTGCTCGATGCTGGAAAGTTTTAAGTGCGATGAGAACTTGCTCGAGGCATTGGATCTGAGTGGCCTAACTTCTTTAATTAATTTTACTTGTACCGATAATAAGTTGAGTGAATTAAGTCTTGTGGAGTGCTCTTCCATAGAAATTGTTGATGCGCAGCGTAACCCTTTACAGTCGCTGTGGATTACGGCGAAACAGCAGTCTTCTAAGCTACAGATTAAGACGGACGATAATGAGTCTATAGTAAAAGTGGTGGAGAGTCTATAAATTTATCTCAGCTGAAAGATATCCCGGTTGAGTTCGATGAAAACTATTTTACGGATTTGTT
>DJPX01000042.1:0-125770 GCA_002438635.1 Bacteroidales bacterium UBA6401 | reverse complement strand
GCTAACTTCACACCCGACGAAAAAGAAAAATACACGGAGGACCAAAAGATGATTTACGATTATCAGAATTGTATAGATTATGCAAGAGAGAAAGGGCTTGCAGAAGGTGAAGCTAAAGGAAAAGCAGAAGGACTTGCTGAAGGAAAAGCAGAAATCGCTATGAACATGCTAAAAAACCATGTACCCATTGAGCAGGTTTCCCTTTATACAGGGATGTCCGAAAGCGAAATAAACAAACTACTTGCTCGCTAACTTCGCTCAGAATGAAAGACAAAAATACTTAGAGGATCAGAAAGTGGTTTTGCAAAAGGTCTAACTAAAGGTTTTAAACAAGGTATTGTAAATAGCTATAAAGAGGATGAAAAATGATGGAGTTGATTCCTAATCGAATTTTGCATTATACAGGTACAATTAGTGAGGCAATAAAGAATATGTAGTTTTTAATAAAATATATTTGATAAAGAGCGAGTAGTAAGTTATAGGCTACTCGCTCTTTTAATTTCTAATAGAGAGCGTGTCAATTATTTAGTGGTCTGTATATGTGGAAATACACTATGATGATTGGAAATAAATGACATCGAGTAAATATAAACTCGACATCTGGAAAATAATGATTATATTTGTGACTAATGTCTAAGTGTTGAGAGAACCATTGAATATGGTGCTGTTCAATGCTGTAAAGTGGGCACTTTTAATACTTAGGCAGACATATTAAGAAACTGATTTGAGTTTTCTTTTACCGGAGTCATAAGAATCTGCAAATTTTTTAGAACAATACGGTAGAAGAAAACCGCGTCCCTTGGGCGTGGTTTTCTGTCGCTATTTGTTCGTGCTTTGCAGAGCCTTTATGACATAGCGTAGGGAGCCGCGCCTTTCGCGTGTATTGTGGTTTTAAGGTCAAGTACTAAATTAGAAGTTAGGAGAGAGACCTTTGTATAGACCTATAGTACAACAGGAAAGGCTAATGCATCAAAAGTGAAAGAAAACTCTGCATAACATAAAAGCAGAGAACCAATGACTCGTAATAGCCCATACGGCGCATCTTTTACCGCGGCATCCATGATGCTCAGCGAGACGATAGTAGTGGTTTCGCATCTAATTAAAGAAGATAGCCCTGAGTCTGTAAAGGAATTAAGGGATAATCCTGAACTTTTAAAAATACAATCCGTCTCCGCTCGCTCAAGAGTTAGTATTGAACTCGTGAAGCGCTACCGCACCATGCCTGAATCTTTTTGGACGGAATTTTTAATAGAATCTGAAGAGCAGCAGCGATTATCTCTTTTTATGGTTCTGCTGAAGACCTATCCGCTTCTTCTTGATTTTCAATTAAATCTTGCCATTCCTAAATATAATTCCGTGGATAGGGTCCTTACTTCAAATGATGTACTTATGCGCCTTAATGAAATGGCATCGAAAGACGAGTTTGTGGACACTTGGACAGAACAAACACGAAAAAAAATAGCAAGCACATATATTACCATTCTTAAACAGGCTGGACTAATGGATTCTCACACTAAGGAATTGGCCCCTCCGAGCCTTACAGATGAAGAGTTGAGCCTATTCGCAAAAGAGATATGGTTTCTCCAAGCATGTTTTATCCCTAAGTACAGAATAGAAATAATCAAAGCAGCCTATGATACCCATGACAGTGGAACAACTTTATGAAAAGTTATGCAGCAAGCAGTTCCAAGATACCGAAAATGGTGATCTTTTTTATAATTTTTTTGTTTATCTCTACGACGCCGAAAAAGAATATGAGATGCGTAAGCAGATAAAGTCTATAAAGGAGAATATAAAGCGCCCAGTTAATAATGTAGATGTGCTTACTCTTGATATTTTCGAAGAGTTCTGCCATTTTATGGATGGAAAAACATTCGGGAAGCATCCTTCTTATCTAAAATACATATTGGAAAAAGACACTACTAAACCAGACGAAGTAACTCGTGCTCTTCTTTTGCAGGCCAATAGTGACGAATTTATGAGGTATATACATGAGCGTATAATGCAGCATGTAAGTAAGGTTGATGAATACATCCGCCCTTACGTGTTCGTCTATGGCATAGGAAATATATATCCATACCTTAGAACAAGCACATTCTTAAATAAGTACGAGCAGTATAACAACTCCGGTAGATATAAAATAATTCTCTTCTACCCAGGCGAAAAGGATGGTGCTTCGTATAGGCTTTTTTCTGAACTTGAAGACAATCACACATATAGAGCAATAGTATTAATGAACGAATAGCCATGACAATAGAACATTTTTATAAACATGATATTAACCGTCCGCTAAACCCTGCGGTATCCGTTACCGATAATAATGCACAGACAGTACGGGTCGAAATAGAGGAATATGTTTTCACAGATGAAATTCTTAATTATTTATACAAGGTTATGAACGATGTGCGGAATAGGAAGTATGATCACTGTGGAATCTGGATAAGTGGTTACTATGGTTCAGGAAAATCGCACTTTTTAAAATATCTGAATTTCTGTCTTACGAAACAGCATCGTGATCAGGCACTTGAACGTATGATTGAGTCTGTTAAGGATGAATTCGACCCTCTTCTGAATCCGAAGAGTAAACTTGAGCCGACATTGGCAGATTTTATGGACTTAGCCGATTGGATTAAAAAAGCAGAAATTGACACCATACTCTTTAATATAGGAGACAAGATAGGAAACAACACCGACAACAAGACTACATTTGCCAAGGCTCTCTGGGAAGAATTCAATGGTTTACGTGGCTTTAACAAATTTAATATTTCGCTTGCGCAGTATTTGGAGAAGCCACTTAAAGAAAAAGGAAAGTACGATGAATTTAAGGAGGCTATTGCTGAAGATGGTTTTGATTGGGAAAAAGATGCAGAGTCCCTTGCCATTACAGAGTTAGACTATGTCATGGAAAAGGCAGCACAGGTGGCAGATTTTTCTATTGATGTTATGCGCCCTAAAATTGCAAAGGATTCACTTGATGCTACTCCAGAGCGTCTTAGCGAAGAGTTGAAAAGGTATGTAGAGTTTAAGGGGGATAACTATCGTCTTATTTTCTTTATAGATGAGGTAAGCCAATTCATAGGCTCTCGCCAGCAGCTTCTTCTTCAACTTCAACAGATTGTAACTACTATAGCGAAAGATTGCAACAAGAAGGTATGGGTGGGATGTACTGCGCAGCAGGATCTTTCTGAAGTGCTTGACACATGCAGTATTACAAGCACTTCAGACCAATATGGCAAAATTCTTGGACGCTTCCAAACTCGTGTACCTCTTCAAGGAACAAACACGGAGTATATCACCCAGAAGCGCATTCTTGAAAAAAACGAAGATGGATTATCTGAGCTTGGAAAGTTTTACGATGCCAATCGCCCTGCTATAGAGTCTCAATTCAATCTTCCGACCGGGTATCGTAAATATGCATCCAAGAATGACTTTATAAATTTCTACCCATTCGTGCCGTATCAATTTCAATTGATAATGAATGTGTTTGATGCCTTTGTGAAGCTCGCTTATATAGATACGGAATCGAAAGGTAATGAACGCTCAGTTCTAAAAATCACACACAAGACAGCACAAATCCATAGAAATGAACAGATTGGAAGCCTTATATCCTTTGATATGCTTTATACAACTATGTTCGAGGCCGGTCTTAAAAATGAGGGCCAAAAAGCTATTAGAAATGCCAATTCCGTCATTGTTTCATACGAGGATAAAGCATTTGGTCAGAGGGTAGTAAATCTTCTGTTTATGCTCTGTAATATCAGTGATAATAATAAGCTTCTTTTTCCAGCTACACTTGATAATATAGTCACTCTTATGATGACAGAAGTCGATCAAAATAAGCTTGAACTTAAGGAAAGGATTGTTAAGGCACTAAATTATCTTGAGAAAAGCAGCATAGTGCGCACCCAGAGGCGAGATGGAAAAGCGGAGGTGTATTGTTTCCTTTCCGAAGAAGAATCTGAAGTTAATCAGCTTATCAATAGCCAAAGTCCTAATAATAACGCTATATCAGATTCTTTGAAAGGTATATTAGGAAAGTATATTACATTCAATAATAAAGTGACATTTAACGGAAGCACTTTTAATTTAGGTATATCCATAAATGATAGATACATCATCGGGGGACCGAACGCGCCTCTTTTGGTAGAATTCAGAACCGAGGCTGCGTCTCAGCCCAATATTGAAGCTTTTATTCTTCAAAACGAGCCTAAGAAACTAGTGTATTATATAGTAGAAGAATATAAGTCGAACTCCAAGTTGCGAAACGACTTCTTCTGGTACTGCAAAGTGCAGGTTTATCTAAACGCTTATGCTTCTAATTCGTCTGACCAAAGATCTAAAACCAATGATGTCTTCCGTGCTAGAGCAGCCGAACTTTTAAAAGAAAGTATCTACCCAGAGTTCTGTAAATTGCTCGATACTTGCCCCGTCATTTCGGGAAATTCTCGTCTGGATGACAGTATCTTAGCATCGAAAAAGGGAAATGAGCGCTATAAAGTAGCTCTCGAGCAGCATTATGTGGGAGTATATCCTATGGCTGGATATGTAGTAAATGAAGTGGTGCCTAAGGATTATTCATCTCTTAGGTCGTCTATCCTTCGCCCTATACAAAGTGGCGAATATGGACCATTGAATCCACTTACTCGTCCAGAGCAGGAAATCGAGGATTACCTTAACAGGTGTGCTTCAGAGAAGGTTCTCGGAGATGTAGTTGATAATTTCAATAAGCCTCCTTATGGGTGGAGTGAGATAGCTACTACTTACTTTGTAAATGAACTCGTTCGCCGTCAAAAAAGGGCTTATTCTTATAAGGGTAATCCACATCTGCAGAAATCTTTTATAGCTGAAAATATCCTTAAAGACAGGAACAGTTTTACTATTACTTCTTCTAACCAGATAAGCCCTATACTTGTTCAGGATTTTACTATTGCATGGCGAGAAATCTTTAATGAGTATTCTAAGGATTTTCCTACTGATAGTTTAGAATTATTTAATTATTGTCACGATGACGATGCCAATTCTAATCTAAGAAAAATAGTTGCGGAGTATCCTAAGATAGTGGCAGACTTACGTTTACATCATGTGGATTCTTTATCTAATAAACTTGAAAGCACTGTGCACAAAGTTCAAAATGACTGGCTTTCTGAGCGTGACCCCCAGGTTTTCTTCCAGCGGATAGTTTCAGAAAAAGAAGTGGGGAAGGCGATGATGGATAGGTGTAAGAATATCATTCAATTCGCTCGTGGTCCACAAATGAATGCATTTTCTGAGTTTTATAATTATGCCGATAGTAACAAAGAGAATTTTGCGTTTATAAAAGACGACGAAGGGAAGCAGTTAGTGACTGACTTGCAGCAGATTTTTACAGAAACAGATCCTATTAACGATCTTCCTAAGTATAAGAAAAGAGTGGAAGTTTTAAAAGTAAAGCTTGCTCAAATTAAAAATGAATTAGAGGAGAAGATCCGCACTTCATACGCAGAAACCCTCGATGAACTCGCCTCCTATGCTGCATCGGTGGGAGTATCTTTCGATAAGACGCAATATCAAAGCAGTATAGATGCAAAGTGCTCTACTACTAATCTTTATGCACTTCAAAGCCATGCCAATACAGATGAATTTCGGAAGAACTGCTTGGCGTGGATAAATGCTCGTATCCCTTCTAAGCCTACGACAGATACACAGCCAGACAATGGAGTTCCACCATCTAAGCCAAAGCCGAAAAAGATAGCATATCTTAGTCCAAAAGACCTCTGTAAGGCACGAAGAATCACAGAGATCTCAGAAATCGAGAGTTATATTTCTGCTATTAGAGAAAAACTTACTCTTGAACTTAATCAAAACGATGAAATAATAGTGTCATAAGCCATGAACACAGCACCATTAAAGACATTTGCGATAAACTCGCGCAATATCCTTAAACGAGGGGTTATTGAACGACTAAATGCTCTCGGTTTCGATGCGCAGGGTAATCTTGTCGCGCAAGCACCTGAATTTCTAAAAGGGGGTATAATAAATATTAATGGAGAAGTTAAAAGCGTCGCAGGCGGTGTTAACTTTTTAGGCAAAGTCATAGACGATAAAGACTTCTTTGAAGGCTGGATGCAGCTTCGCTATAAAATAAGTCTTCATGGGATAAAACACGTATGTGAAGAAGCGGCATACACATGGTTCAATAGATTAGTGGCTATACGTATAATGCAGAAAAACCATTTCATCGAACCAGTAATGGAATATGTGGACTGCCAATCGAGAATCCCCCTAATCGTCTCCAAAGCAAGATCTGGAATGCTTACACTTCCGCTTAATGAGAATGAACGCGAAAAACTCAACGACCTTCTTAAGGACCCTACAAAGACAGAAGAACAATTCCGTTTTCTTATTAAAGTGTTCTGTGAAAAAAACGCGGTGATATATAACTGCTTCGGCGGTATCGAGAAATACATAGCTCTTTTGCTCCCAGACCATATCCTCGCACGAGGTGGTTTTATAGATTTATTAAATAGTACCTCGTATATCAGCGATGAAGACTACACCCGTTCGGAACTCATCGGCTGGCTTTACCAGTTCTATATCTCCGAGAAAAAGGACGAGGTATTTGCCGGCTTCAAGAAAGGTGCGAAGGCTCAAAGTGACGATATACCTGCTGCCACTCAGATATTTACCCCGAACTGGATAGTGAAGTACATGGTGCAGAATACCATAGGACGCATCTATCTGGATAATAACCCTTCTTCGTCGATTCGCTCTAAAATGACATACCTTGTGGACGGCGAAGACACTGCGTCTGAAGGTTCGTACTTAAAGGTGGACGAGATCACCGAGTACACTTTGCTCGATCCCGCTTGTGGTTCAGGACATATTCTAAACGAGGGCTTTGACCTGCTTTACGATATGTACATGGAGGAGTTTTATTCACCTCGCATGGCGATAGAAAACATTTTTAGAAAGAACCTGCTCGGGATAGATATCGATACTCGTGCTGCTCAGCTTTCTTCCTTTGCACTTCTTATGAAGGCTGCACATAAGGAATCATCTTTTCTCGATGCACGCGTGATGCCTCGTATTCTAACTATGCCAGAGCCAATAGTTAGACAATGTTCTGACATTCAGATAAAAACTTTAATTAGGGAATTTTTCCGTAATGCTGATCTTGTAGTTCTTAAAGAGACTTTTGATGCACTTTCTCTTTTAGGGCAGGCAGATAACTTAGGCTCTATTATGCGCTTTAACTTTTCGGATTCTACCCTGTGTGCGATTAAGGCCAATACCGCATTCTGGGATTCTGCGCAGATAGTTCCTTCGGAAGTAAGACCGCTACTACCATCTATGCATCTTATAATCGCACTCACAGACAAATATACTGCAGTGGTGGCCAATCCGCCTTATATGGGAAGTGGAAATATGAATCCTGAACTTAGCAAGTATGTGGAGGCCAATTATAAAGAAGGGAAGACGGATCTCGCTACCGTCTTTGTGCTTCGTATGATGCAAATGGTTTACGTAAATGGGTATTATTCTTTTATCATTCCGCCATCGTGGATGTTTTTAGGTTCTTTCGAAGAGTTAAGAAAGAAGATTATTGAAAATAATTGTATTCAGTCTCTTTTGCACTTAAGTCGAGGTGTGTTCGGTGCTGATTTTGGAGCATCATCGGCTGTGATTAAGAATAGCAAAGGAGAAAAAACAGGTACATATTTCCGTTTAGTTGAACGAACTTTTCAAGAATTTGATCAGAAGCATCTTAGAACATTATTTGAAAAGACACTTGCTAATCACGATTTTAAATACAAATTTTCGGATTACACGAAAGAGGCGTTAGATATTACTTATTCAGAAGATGGGAATCGTATTTATTATCCCCATGTATTGCAGAGTAATTTTACGAAAATTCCTGGTAGCCCGATCGGGTACTGGGTGAGTGAAAAAATGATTGGGGCACTTGAAGGTCCATCATTAAAAGATACTTGTAATGCTGTAAAAGGTCTTGATACATGTGATAATGATAGATTTGTAAGAATTTGGACAGAGGTAAATTATAATAATATAGGATTTAAATGTCATAGCACGAATGATTGTTTTAATTATACATGGTATCCGTATTGTAAAGGTGGTGGTTCAAGAAAATGGTATGGTCTTTTAATAAATATTGTTAACTGGGAAAACGACGGCATTATTCTTAGAAATCTAAGAGGTAATGATGGAAAGATTAAATCAAGACCACAAAATACAAGATTTTATTTTAAAGAAGGATTGACTTGGAGTTCAATATCCTCAAAGGAACCAGCATTTAGATATATGAATCATAGTATATTTGGAGGTGGTGGTTCTGGATTATTTTCTAATGATCTGTATGCCGACCTTGCTTTTTTAAATTCAAAAGTAGCTTTATATATTTTAAAAATGTTGAATCCAACGCTTAATGTATTGGTAGGAGACATGTTATCTCTTCCTAAAATATATAGTACTGATGATGTAAATCTATTATCCAAATCCAACATCTCCATCTCAAAGCAGGATTGGGATGCGCATGAGACGTCGTGGGATTTTAGGGAGAACGAATTGGTCCGTATATGGAAGAAACGAAGGGGCGAAGGGGAATTGGCATTAAAAGGCATAGCGCAGAGCATCGAAAGTCTTGTAGATGAATATAAACAGTTCTGGGAGGGACAGTTCATGCAGCTTCATTCTAATGAAGAAGAGTTGAATAGGCAGTTTATCGACATCTATGGACTTCAAGATGAATTAAAGCCAGATGTGCCTCTTGATGAAATCACTATTCTTCAGCAGGGCGAGATATCCATTGAGAATAATAGCATCATCTGGCACGACGATGTGCTTATCAAGCAGCTTATTAGTTATGCTATAGGATGTTATATGGGGCGGTATAGACTGGATAAACCAGGGCTTAACATAGCCTATTATCCTAAAGATGAAGAAATAAGCTCCTATAAAGTAGGTGGAGAGGACTTTCGCATGGATGATGATGGTATCATCCCTTTAATGAGTTCACAGAATCCATTCGAGGACGATAATGCTCGGCAGAAAATAGTAAACTTTATCATTACTCTTTTCGGCGCAGAAACGCTTACACAGAATCTAAATTATGTGGACCAGTGCCTTGGGAGGAATATAGAAGACTATCTTGTAAAAGACTTCTGGAAAGACCATAAGAAGATGTATCAGAACAGACCGATCTATTGGCTTTTCGCCTCGAAAAAAGGTGCTTTTCAAGTTATTGTGTATATGCACCGTATGAACCCATACACAGCAGAAAAAGTACGCACGAAGTATCTTCTTCCTTATATGGAATATCTTCAAGGCTGTATATCAAAAGAAAAAGAACACGAAGCTGATCTTTCTTCACAAGAAAGAAAAGAACTTAAAAGAATGGAGGGTGCACTTGAAGAGTGTAGGGAATATCATGACAGATTGCACGATGTGGCGGAAAGACGCATTAACTTTGACCTCGATGACGGCGTAGTCGTGAACCACGCCCTTTTCGGTGATATCCTCGCCAAACTGAAATGAAAAGGATAAGTAATCCCATTATGACTGAAACTATATTATAAATATTCTTGAGCTTTGGGAATAGAATAGAAAATATAAATGTTTGATTTTAAATAAAAAGATATGGCTCGCAGAAAGTGCACTCTCCATGACCAGGCCCTCCCACTTCGTGGGCCCCTCCCTCTAGAGCCGAGGGCGGCTAGCCCTTCCGATCGTAACTTTCTGTCTCGCAAAACAGACATTATGTAAGAAATGACAATTTCATCCGAAGGAACTAATTTCCCACGGATGAATTGAAAGAAATAATGATTTTATCCGACGGAATACACTTTTATCGGACAAAGTGAAGAAAATAATGGTTTTGTCCGACAAAACAGCATTCTACGGATAAACTTACAGAAAAGCATGCAACAACATATATGATACAAGACAAAATATATTCATATTTCGAAAGGAATCCGCAACTAAAAGTCCTTTTCGTGTTCGATGGGACAAGAGATAAACTCGCCGAACTCGAAAATGCAGAATGGAAGCCGGAATATCGCTTTGTGGTTTTTAAAGACAATTGGTTTACAATTAAATATAACCTTACTCATGATTGGCAGGAAGATAAGGTTGTACTCATGTTCGAGGGTGTTTTACCTCCGCATAAAAACGAAACCTCCTTTTTATTATACGGAGAGATGAAAGCCAATGCCGTCTATAGTGATGAAAACTACATTTCTTTTATGCATCAAAGAGGGATACGTAGCGAATTCGCTCCATATATCGCAAGGCATATTTCTGAACTTCAGCTTTCCAAATATGATAAACTTCTCGCCGATTCTTATAAACCGGGAATTTTCTCTGTTGATATAGGTAATCGAGCACTTCTTTCCGGCTATCTGGGAGCCACGAAACTCTTGGACTGGTCGGAGATGATTATACGGCTAACCTGTCTATATGGACTTGATTCCGAGACTGATAGAAGGAGTATATTTGTTAAGCTTCTATGTAAAAATGCAGATGTACAAAATGCACTCGCAGAGAAGATGAAAGATATCGCGGGATATGATATGGATATCATGTCCGCTGTACCGATGAAGCGATTTGCGCAATCGTTTAAATACAATGCTATTACACAGGGCCTTCCGGTCTCTGCTGCGGACGATTATAAAGAATATAAAATTAGTGATTCTTCTGTTCTTCAGCGTCTAAATAGCTTGCTCGAATATGCGACCGAGCACCCTGGACTTAGTGAAAAATTTTCTATGTCGGTAGAAAAATTGGCAGATGAAATATTGGAAGAAAATATTATAAAGTGGTATGGCTCTGGAGCTGATTATTCCTATGTAAACGATACACTTGGCTCTTTAATACTTAAATCTATGATTGAAGAGCGTGCGTTCACATCTCCCGTGCAGGCTAATGCTAAACTTCGTTCCTTGACGTCTCGGTTTTTCGATAAATCTGCGTTACGATCCGTAATTGGGTTTATGTCCTGTGTCTTTTCTATGTATGAGAAACTCCAATCTATCGGTACATATACTCTTCGCACTTCATTAGATTATATAAAGAAATACACAGAAGTATTTTACCTCGTAGATACATATTATCGTAAGGCTGTAAATAGTTTTTCAATAATTAATCAGAGTCTGTCAATTTACGATAGCCTTCTTTCGTTGAAAAAACTTGCAGATGAAAAATATGCAAAGGAGTGTAATCTTTTTAATCAAGAATGGATAAGGTGCGTAAATGAAAGTGGGGAAGAATTGGCTTGTATGAAAGGTATTCTTCATCAGCAGAATTTCTATAATGAAAAGCTTAAAGACTTGAATGTTAAAAGGGTAGTGATTATAAGCGATGCCCTTAGATATGAAGTGGCAGTTGAAATAATGACTAAACTTGGAAAAGACAGGCATAGCGCAAACTTAGAACCAGCACTTTCTATACTTCCTACGGAAACCAAATATAGTAAAATGACTTTGCTGCCGTATTCTTCGATTATATATAATTCTGGCGCTATTTTAGTTGATGGAGAAGATCTTAGTGCAATGGATAAGCGAATTGCTCAAGTTAAAAAGTATGAGCCCAATGCGCTGTGCATAGACTATAGTGAGCTTATGAAACTTTCTGTAGCACAAAAGCGCGAATTATTCAAAAGCCCACTTGTTTATGTGTTTCACGACACGATTGATTCCATCTCCCATGATAATCCGCAGAAAACCACTCAGGCTTGTGCTGAAGCCATTGACGAACTAAAACAGCTTATCCCTATGCTGCACGCCTCGTGTAATGTGGCTAATGTGTTCCTCACGAGCGACCATGGGTTTTTATTTAACGATATGGACTTCGAGCAGAAGGATAAACATAAGATAGAAGACAGTTTCGATGAGCGCAAGAGTAGGTATTATATTACAAGTGATAGTGCCCCTGTTGTAGGCATTTCCAAATATCCTATGGAGAATGTCTCTTCTATGTCTTGTGATGGAAGATATGTGGCTGTGCCTAATGGGACTAATAGACTCTACGCGGAGGGCGGGGGATATGCGTTTGCTCATGGAGGAGCATCCCTTGAGGAGATGATTATCCCAGTGCTTTACAGTCATATACAAAAAGAAGGTGCTAAACCTAAAGTAGGCGTGACGCTTGTGGATTCTATGCTTAGCGTCGTATCGAGTCGTCTTAAATTCAACCTCGTGCAGAAGGAACCAATTTCTTCAGAGTATAGGGAACGAACTATTGTATGCGGAGTTTATGATGGAAATGAGTTACTCACGGCAGAAAAAGAATTGGTTCTAAATAGTAGCGATATTTATCCAAGTAATAGAGTGTTTAGTATAGAATTAGTTTTAAATAAAGCGACAAGTGGGGGACTTCTTTCCCTTCGTATTTTCGATGTGGAAGATAAGTTGAACCCTATTATAAAGGCTAATGTTATTGATAAAACCCTAATCGAACAAGACTTTTAGTATATGACACTTCAAGATAAGATAATGGATGCCTTTCAAGGAAAGGTGGTAAGAAAAGATTTGGCATTTCAAGTGAAGGGAAATCTGCCAGTGCCTACTTATGTGCTTGAGTATCTTTTAGGCCAATATTGTGCCTCCGACAATGAACAGATAATAGAAGAAGGCCTTGAAAAGGTAAAGAGTGTCATACGGAATAATTATGTTAATCGTGCTGATGCAGAAATAGTTAAAGGTAAAATTCACGAGGCGGGGAAGTATCGCGTCATCGATAAGGTGTCGGTCAGTCTTAATGAGCGCATGGACTGCTATGTGGCATCGTTTGCCAATTTGGGATTGGCAGGTATTCCGATTGCGACAAATTATGTAACTGCTAATGAAAAGCTCCTTTCTGGCAATGGCGTGTGGTGCATAGTAACCATAGGGTATATTCCGGGAGAAGATGTAAGGATGCATTGGGAAATACAGACTCTTAAGCCTATCCAGATATCAAATGTGAACATTAATGATTATATCGCCCAGCGCTCTAAATTTACTACTGGCGAATGGATGGATTTTTTAGTGCATACTATAGGACTTAATCCAGAAAAGCTTAATCGAAGGGAGAAGTTTATCGTATTGGCCCGTTTGATGCCGCATATAGAGAATAATTTCAATTTCATAGAACTTGGCCCGAAAGGAACAGGTAAATCGCATGTATTTCAGGAGCTTTCGCCTTATGGTGTGCTAGTAAGTGGAGGTGATGTTACTTCGGCACGGCTATTTGTGAAAATGTCTGGAAATAAAGAGATTCTGGGGCTTGTGGGGTATTGGGATGTTGTGGCATGGGATGAATTCGAGCAGCAAAAAGGCAAGTCGGTGGATCCTGTGCTAATCGATACCATGCAGAATTACTTGGCCAATAAATCCTTTAACCGTGGAGGTAATCCACATGAGGCTAGCGCTTCGATCAGCTTTGTGGGTAATACCAAGCATACAGTGGAGTACATGCTCGAGCATTCGCATTTGTTCGAATCTATACCGACTGCATTTATTAAAGGTGCGTTTTTAGATCGTATCCACTTGTATAACCCTGGATGGGAAGTTAAAATGCTTAAAAAAGACAGCTTTAGTACTGGCTATGGGTTGATTACTGATTATATCGCTGCTGTACTGCATGAATTGAGGGGGATAGATCGATCCGGAGAACTTAAAAAGTTTGTTAAGTTCGATGCTTCTCTTTCGGAAAGGGATCATCTAGCTATTCGTAAAACTTTTTCTGGGATGATGAAATTGCTTTATCCCGATGGGGTTTATTCTGATGTGGAGGCATTGGAGATTATCGATTTCGCTGCCGAATGTAGAAAAAGGGTTAAGGATCAACTTTATATAATAGATGAGACCTTCTGTGCTGAACCTGCACGATTTGAGTATCAGGTTCTTCAGAATGGGCAGCAGCACAGTGTCAGAACTTTGGAAGAGTTGAATAACTTAAATGCTGAAGACGAAGGGCGAGAAAGAGAAGACGGGTTGCAGCGCGAGAGAATTGGCATAGAAAAAAAGGTCAAGAGAGAGCCTGCTCCGGAGCTCGCGTCGTCTGTAAAAAGCATTAGGCTTAATCAAAAGGGAGTTTCGTATGAATCGCTTTTCGGAGATTATCTTAAGACAGCTCGTAAGATAATAGTGGTTGATCCATTCATAAGGCATCCTTATCAGGTAGCTAATTTTATGGAGTTCGTACAGTGTGCGCGTCGATGCTCCGAACATGCGGAGGAACTTGTTATACACCTTTCTACACAAAATGATGAGGATAAGATTCCGGAGATGATAGACATATTTGATGACATTAAAGACGATCTTTCTGAGCATGGTATAGAGTTCTCGTATGATTTTAATGCCGATCATGATAGGTATATCGATCTGGATAATGGATGGATTATCAGCCTTGGCAGGGGATTGGACATTTACGATAAGGTCGGTCGCTTCAGCCTTGATGCCCTTTGCCAGACAGATCGCAGGTGTAAAGAATTCAATGTGGCGTATAATAGGAAGGGATAAAGGGGATTGAGCTGACAAAAATTGTCAAAATTTATGAGTATCTTTGCGTGTTTTATTAAATAAAATGTTATGAGTAAAATAATTACATTTGTAGTGGTTTTAGCTTGTCTGTGCTCGTGTTCAGTTCAGACGAGGATGTATTCTAAATATAGTAATGTCCCTAAGGAGTATCTTTCGCTTAAAGTTTTGCAAACGTTAGATGAGAATTCTGCATTGTGTACAGATGCAAACTTTAATGTGGTTAAGGTAATAATTAAGGATAAGCTTCTTTACGATGGATTGCCGATTTACGGAACATTCGTTTTGGTTGACACTTATCGTTATATAACAGTAAAAAATGTGGCTAAAACTGTTCCAGTTTATATGCCGTTCGAAGATTATGTCGAATTAATGGAAAGTCTTAACGAGGATAACAAACAGAGTGAAAACCCAGTTGGGATGAAAATGATACTATAGAATGTTGTATGGTAAAACGATACTTGTTTCTTAATATCTTTTAATTTGAATTTTTGTAAATTTTAAAACTAATAATCAATAATTATGAATCAGGAAGTACAGGATTTTATTGAAAAGTCAAAGCAACTCATAGAAGAGTATAATTTAGAAGAGAAAGCTAAAGTTTTGTTATCTGCTGGGATATGTAAAAAAATGGTGACTTTTTCAGATAGGTGGACAGTGGATTGTCAGAAATGGGATGTCGAAAAACAAAAATACTATGGACTAAAGCAGGTTCCGATTGAGGTATCGGATGAAGAGTATGCTGAAGTCTTAAAGTACAGTAAGTTGATAAAAGACATTGGCGAGCAAACGACATCTGATTCTTCAATAGAAAATATTGGAGCAGAAAATGCGCTAAATAATACTGCAATGGTAGAATTAGTATGTGGAATAATAATTTTTATAATTTTATTATGTGTTGGATTCTCTATTGATGGTTTTTTGCTTTATGGCCTTTGTTTGGGCGTTGTTATTCTAATTATGTCAATAGTTAATTGGTCGATAATGAAAGTATTGGCTAATATATCCATATCACTGAAGGAAATCAATCGAAAAGTTAAATAGCCATAAAGTATAATGACTAATAGAAAGTGATTACAATTTTTAAAATAATAACTAACTAATAATCAAATATGAATCGTGTAATTAAATTATTTGCTATAATTCTATTATTATTTTCTTTTACTAATTGTAGCAAATCACTGCGTAACACACTCGATGGAACAGAATGGTATGGAGGTGGATTTACTCAAGATGGTTCTTCTTTTAATATTGATCTTAAGTTTTACTCTGAGACTTTGTTTATGACTGTGGAAATGGTTTCGTCAAAATATGCTCCTGTTACTCGGAAGGGGACATATGAATATCACTATCCAGACGTGTATATAACCATAGATGGATTCGATGATGTTTTGCGTGGTGTTGTTGATAAAGATTTTATTTCAATGGAAATAGAAGGCATAACGTTATTGAGAAAATGATCTTTTCGACTTTATTTAAGGCTGGACATAAAAGATTTATTTACTAATTATGTATTATAGAGGTTATTATGGACACCTTCGAAAGAAGGGCGATCATTTTGAAGGACATATAAAAGATATTTGTGAAGAAGTGTCCTATTCTGGAGCTACAGAAGATGAAGCTGAAGAAGAATTTCAGAAGGCTGTTGATAAGTATATAGAAACTAAGAGAAAGCACAAAAAGAAAGTGTCTTTAACATTATTAGGTGTAATCTCTGCCTTAGTTTTCATTATGGTCCTTACTTGCCCGAATTCATCGAAGCACAAAGAGAAGTTCGTCGAAGTGGTCATGGCTACAATGTCAGATAACAATGAAGACGATGACGATATGGCTTATATGCTGATGTTTTCTAAAATGTTCGGGATGGATGAGTCTATTTTGAGCATTATAAAAACAAAGGTCTTTACAAAGGACTACTTTGTCTTTAGTGTGGGATATGTTCGAATTGACGGAAAGAATGTCAAGGTATCCTTCGGGATACTTGGACATGTTTTTACAACGATAAAATCGGAAGAAATAAATAAAATCGTGAACATGGATTAATTATATATAATCTAATTAGATAGAAAGATGATAAGTGGTGGTTAGTTGAATTGTATTATAGCTATAATAGGAGAGACGGAAAATAAAGCCACATGTGGAAATTAATACGCATGTACCAGTCGCGACTACTTTTTGCGTCTGGTACAAAAAGTAGACCCTAAAGAACAAAAAGTTGTATGAGGTAAGCTATTTTATTGGCAAAAAGTTGTAATTTTGTGTATAAAATACCGGCAAAAAGCTGCAAGAATATGTTCAACAGAAAGATTATCAGCGAATTAATTAAATGGAAGAACGACACTGCAAACAAAGCTCTTCTAATTAAAGGCGCACGACAGGTTGGAAAGACCACTATCGTTCGACAATTCGCTAAAGAGAATTACAAGAATTTCATAGAAGTAAACTTTGAACAAATGCCCATGGCAAAACAGGCATTCGATGGCAATCTTGATGCCCGAAGCATCCTTATAAACCTGTCGGCTATGGGATTCGGGCCATTGGAGCCAGGCAACACTCTGATATTTTTCGATGAAATACAATCATGCCCCAAAGCAAGAACAGCTATAAAATTCTTGGTGGAGGACGGACAATATGACTATATAGAATCAGGCTCATTGCTCGGCATAAACTATGGGGACGTATCGTCTTACCCAGTAGGATTCGAGCACGAATTGGACATGTTCCCTCTTGACTTTGAGGAATTTTTGTGGGCCTGCAACATCAGGGAAGATGTCATAGGTATATTGAGGGAGTGCTATGAGAATCTGTGTCCCGTGCCTGATTTCCTCCATCAGCAGATAATGGAGCGCTATCGCCAATACCTAATTGTCGGGGGCATGCCTGAAGTGGTGGCAACATATCTTGCCAATGAGGATTTCAATAAAACCATCACTAACCAGAAGGACATCCTCACCGGTTATCGTAACGACATATCCAAATACGCAGGGAAAGACAAAATGCTAGTAAAATCAGTATTTGATGCCATTCCTGGACAGTTGAGCAAACAAGACAAGCGATTTATTCTCGCATCAATAGAGAAGAATGCCTCGCATCGTAAATATGGAGAACCAACACAATGGCTGGTAGATGCAGGCCTGGCATACTATTCTTTCAATGTCGGCTCATTTGAATTGCCATTCCCTGGGCACGAAAATCTAAGGCTGTACAAACTCTTCTTTGTTGACATCGGGCTGATGTGTGCCATGATGCTCAACAATATACAAACCAAGGTACTGACCGGTGATATTTTTGTCAATGAAGGAGCTCTTGCCGAAAACTATATAGCTGGTGAATTGACCAAGCATGGCATATCATTGAACTATTATGACAGAAAAAGCAAACATGAACTTGACTTTGTATTCCCCGAGGACAATAAAATCTCCATTATAGAAGTGAAATCCGGTAAAGAGTACAAAAAACATTCATCTCTGGATATGGCTCAAAGCCTTTTCGCTGAAAAGATAAATCGCAGGATAGTAATAAGCGGAAACAATGTTGAATCAGAAAAAGGAACTCTCTATCTGCCTTTCTATATGAGCATGTTCATCTCCGTCTAAAGAACGGATGCTGCCGTAGCTCCCGGACGAAGAAATGCAACTATGTTCTCTATGACCTTTAGAAGCCTTCGCCATTCATGTCGGAGTTTGTTTCTGGGGTCGGAAATAAATGCAAGGCGGTGAACGGCAACTTGTTTTTGCTATTTTCTGTTTAAGCGCGTGCTCTGTTTAGATGGGGACAAATTTAAAATATGAATTGTGATTCAAAACTATAATATCTAAAATTGGAAGAGTATGTAAAATAATACTTAACCTAAAATAATAGCAGGTAGTATAATATGTCAACACTAGCCACATATATAAGTCAGTTTTCTAAATTGAAGGTAAGCACTTCCGGAGGTTTTAAAGCTCCACATAAAGCTATTCTTCTGATAACCATTACTGAATTGGTTAGAGACGGCTTTTTAAACTCGCCACGAATTGAGAATAACAGTCTTTTGAAATTATACTACGATAAGAATTGGCATCGGTATGTACAGATAAATACTCCATTTGTATGTAACGTTTCGATGCCTTTTCAACATATTGGAAGTGAGCCATTTTGTAAACAAATTACATCAACTCTAATTTTAATAGATGACGATCTTTTTGATTTAATGCGTGACCAGGAAGACTCTGAGGTGATAATCACGACCTTAATTGCAAATTATTTGGCACCATTTGCCAATCAGCATAAGGTCAATTTTGCAGAATTGAATCCATATAAAGACACACAACTTCGACCATATCAGATTGAGTCCAAAGAGAAAATCTATAAGATGTGGATTCAAAAGCGAAGTATTATGTTTCAGATGCCTACAGGTACAGGGAAGACACGTCTTTTCGTTTCTATCATCAGAGATTTATTTGATTGGGGGGCTTCGAAAAAGATTGTAGTAAAGGTGTTAGTACTTACGCATAGAATTGAACTTATTGATCAGATTGATGAGCATATCGGGTTAAAATATGGGCTTGCCCACGGACTGATAGTGTCTAAGAATCGCGAGCAGAAAAAATATTCTGTGCAGATTGGCTCAGTCCCGACACTTACTAGACGACTTTCCAACTGGTCAGATAAGGAGTTTGACATAATCATCATTGATGAAGCACATCACGTCAAAGCTGAGAGCTATAAAAAAATTCTTATGGAATTTCCAAAAGCAAAAGTACTTGGTGTAACGGCCACTCCTTATAGAATGAATCACGCAAGTTTTCATCCGGAATTTGAAGATTTAATCACATCTCAACCAGTATTAAACTTCATTCGACAAGGATGGCTGTGTGACTACGAGTATTATTCTATTAAACCGAATTCAAAGATTCAGCATGGTATAAATAGCATTACTCAATTTGCATTGGATGGCGATTATTTAGATATTGCTATGCTTAATGTGATTGATAGAGATGAAATTCGTGCCGGTATAGTTGACTCATATTTTAGATACGCCCGAGGAAAGAAAGGAATCGTCTATACCATTAACAGAGAGCATAATGTGCATGTTTGCTCCAGATATATCGAGAAAGGAGTTCGCGCAGTTGCTATTGACTCAAAGACCCCAGTGGAGGAGAGAAAAAAGATGGTTAATGATTTTAGACATGGTAAGATTGACGTCATATGCAATGTTAATATATTCAGTGAGGGATTCGACTGTCCTGATGTAGAGTTTATACAACTTGCACGACCGACAAAGTCTTTATCGATGTTCCTGCAACAGGTCGGTCGAGGTTTGCGTCCTGCCGATGGAAAGAATAAGCTTATCATTATTGATAATGTAGGCTTGTATAATAGATTTGGATTCCCGTCTGCTAGTCGTAAATGGCGTCATCATTTTGAGGGTAAAGAGGTTGATTATACACCTAGTGGAATGTCTGGAGAAGGAGAAGGACGTAATGTGGTGTATATCAATGATTATGCTGAAGGAGAGGAGAAAATTGAGATGCTACATTCCTCTACTGATGAAGAGATGTTCGTTGAAGCCCCTGCTCGAGAAGATATTTATATCTATACAAATGAGCGTGAGTTTCGGTATTATCTTGAACGGAAACACTTTGAAAATGGGACTATTGAAAAGATAGTCAATGGCCTTAAGAATGATGTTGACTCTATTATCAAGAGCAAGTACAATTCAAAACACATAAGCGTACTTTCGATGGATGATATTAATTCTCTGGAATTATATATGCAGGATTTTGATAGCGACTTGGCAATCTTTGAAATAAATAAGCAGAGAAGAAATATACTTACATTATCCCTTGCATGGTACATAGATTATCTCAAATGGGTGGATGCTGGATGTGTGGATGAGGATTTTGATATAGATGATAAAAGAGGAATCGAAACCACTGCGTCAAAGGAAGCCCCAAAACGATCATTGGAAGAAGTATCTACAGAGATAGCAATCTTTAAAAAATATAATTACACAGTACCTGAACAACTTCTTCAGGAGTTGGACTCTATAATCAAAGGATAAAGTTAAACATCCCTTAAAATTTAGCGCAGTGCCTTTACATTCTTTGTAATCAAACTTTCACGAGCTTTTCTTACGTATAGGTTTTTAATGTCATTTGGGATCTGTGAAGATAATGAGGATGCGAAGTCCCTTGTCTTTTCTTCGGATTTGGCTAGAGCAGTGGCAAGAAGCCAAGCGATGCCCATTCTAACATAGTAGGGTTCGCCCTCTTGAAGATTCATCTGTGTTAATCGCTTAAATGTAGCGTCTATGTAATCTTCCGTAAGATAATGCCTTAGCATCAAGATAATAGCAACTCTTCTTGTGAATTCCTGATCCGAATCAAGGTAATTCCCAATATGTTCCCATACTTCATTTTTATTCTTTTTAACCCAATCCGAATTACAGCAGAAAGTATCACAAATAGCCCAATTATCTATAACTTCCACAAATCTGTCCATCATCTCGAGCCTTTCCGAAAGTGTACACTTGGCATAGTCAATACAAAGCCCCCAGATGCTCCTTTCGTCATGAGAAAGCGGACAAATACCAGCATAGTCTTCCCAGTCTTTAATGCATTCATGCCAATCCTCGCGTCTAACGATTTCCTTTGCCAATTTTTGCATTTCAGGCTTATGAAGTCCTATGACTTCGGTGCCTGGCTTACATGCCAATATGTGTATGTGCCCTTTCCGATAATGCTCATCATTAAGAAATTTATCGCACACTTCAGGCAGATATTTCTCTTTAGCATAATACTTGTCGAATAACTTTCGAAGGGCGGTTTCATCGTTATATTGGGCATTTAGATGTTTAACTGTGCTCTCCCACATCTGAGGTTTACTCATGGAATGATCACAAGAATGTATTTCTCTTTCTATTAATTCGTCTAAAGTCATACTATCTATACCTTTTCATTTCTTCTCCTTCTACTCCAGCATAGAGCTCGATAAAGTCTTTTGCTGGACTTGACATTATTTTAGGAATTAGAACTTCTTCTACCTGAAAAAAACCGACTTCAGACTTCATTAGAATTTCGATTTTGATAGGTTTTTCTTCTCCGTGGCTGATGCGCACTTTCTCAATGGAATTGGCAGAGTATTTATGAATGTCTCCCTCGGCGGGCTTTGATGGTCTTTCGAGGTTAATGCGGGCGCGCCCCTTAGTCATATCGCATCCATCTGCGATAAGAATGATGCCGGCTTCTATGGAGTGTATGGGATTTGTTCCCATGTGGCCAATTATTCCTTCGAGGGCAAGCGAGCGAATAATAACCCTTCTTCTTACATCGGAATCAAGAGGTGGTACTTCTTTTAAAATACTGTCAATCAGTCCAAAAGTAATAATACCAGAATATAATTCGTGATTTTTCCTTCCTATGGTCATACCACTATCGTGTAGCAGGGCAGCTATCATGACAGCACAGATACTGTCTGTAAAGGTACCTGCATTTTCCTTTTCAAGGCTTGTCTGTATTCCTGCTTTGTGTAGGATGAGAAGCATTTTAAGAGCATTACGGCATACCATCTTCATGTGAACAGGGCCATGATCATTAAAGCCTAAACGGGTAATAGATACCGTATTGGCGTAGTCTTGTATGGCCTTTATCTCATCGTTGTCCAATAAGATATCAAGTAGCCTCTTAGGAAGATCATCACCCTCTGTGTGATGTGCGATGAGTTCATCCACTATCTCTCGTATTTTACCTTCGACGATGGTTTCCTTTGCTGATTTAATTTCTGTCATATATTAATAGTATTTGATATCGGTTCGTTTCCTTTATAGGCAGTCTTTATTCAAATTTATGTATTAAAGTAACATTATAACCTTGCGTCATCTCGAAATATCTTTTTGGAAAATATTCCTTTCTCATCAGTAATGGCCACCATAACACTCCTTCTTCGAAAAAAATCTATCCTTGAACATCCAAGGATAACCGCACTAGCGCACTTCCTTGCTGTCTACTTGAAACTGTGCACTATTTACAAATCAGCGAAGTACTTGGTGCTTCGTCAAGTGCAAAGGTAGAAAGGCTTTTTCTATTTCACAATCCCTATCACTTTAGTATTCTTAAATATATCTGTATCTCTAAAAAGGTATACTTTAATAAAAGGTAGAAGAAAAAAATATACCTATATTTGATGGTAATAAATAAACTAACTATGAAACCTGCTAATTTTTCTAGCAAAGAAACGAAGTGTGAGAACAGGTGTGTGTTACGGATGATGAATTGTATTACATATCAAGAAGTTTATCACAACAAAACTATGGAATAAATAATTGTTTGTTGCTATCTCCCAATCAGAAAATAGCACTATCAAAAAACTGTATTACGATTATTATGTTAATAAGAAACAATTATCTCGTTTTTTAAAAAATGAAAAGAACATTCTTGATGAATTATTTTAAATGATCATTCGCAATGACTGATGTATTTGGAGAATGTATCATTTTCGCTATCTATCCACAAAAAGTCTCGTATTGTGGACGAAGATGAACATAATCAATTATCTTTGCTGTATTTACTACATAATAATTGTTTTATGACTCTATTAGAAGCTATAAAATTAAGGCATTCTGTGCGAAGATATCGAACAGAGCCGATTTCGGAAAATGTGCTCGCAAAATTAAAAAGCGAAATAGACACGATTAATAAAGAAGGTGACCTACACATTCAGCTTGTCACTGATGAACCAAAAGCTTTTAATGGCCCTATGGCATACGGGAAATTTTCTGGGGTCACATCTTATCTTGTGATGGCAGGAAAGAAATCAGCAGATTTAGATGAAAGAATTGGTTATTATGGTGAACGCCTTGTGCTTCTTGTGCAACAACTTGGCCTAAATTCTTGCTGGGCGGGAGTTAGTTACAGAAAGATAAATGGAACATATTCACTTGAAAAAGATGAAAAAATAGGATGTTATATCGCGATAGGAATAGGGGAGAATCAAGGAGTTCAGCATAAAAGCAAATCTTTAGAAGCGCTTAGTAACCTTAGTGACTTCACTCCGACTTGGTTTAAAACTGGTGTTGAAGCAGCTCAACTTGCGCCCACAGCGGTAAATCAGCAAAAATTCTATATTGAGTATTTGGGTCAAGAAGGAAATGGCCTTCCACAAGTGCGTATCAGTAAGGGATTTTCGCTGGTGGGATACACCCTAATGGATATGGGAATAGCGAAACTGCATTTTGAAATCGGTGCTGGAAAAGAAAATTTTGAATGGAAGGTATGACCTTAGTTAGTATATTTTGTAGGTCTCTAAAATTGATTATTTTTGCGTGCGAGATTTCGCGCTATGGTGTGGGTCCAGTAAAACTTAGATTATAGATATGCAGCAAGCTTTTCTTTTTGACTTTGATGGTGTGATAGCAGACACAGAAGGTGAGTACACAATATTCTGGGATGAAGTAGGACGTAAATACAAGGGGATGAATGGATTTGGTTCTCTTATAAAAGGATGCACCATGGCCTCTATTTTAAATAAATACTTTCCTACAGACGATAATGCCAGAGCCGGTATTTTAAAAGGAATGACGGAAGTTGAAAGCAAGATGTCGTATCGTTTTGTCCCGGGCGTAATAGAGTTTGTGAAAAAAGTCCGTGAAAAAGGCTATAAGACAGCTATTATAACCAGTTCTAGCAAAAGTAAAATGGAGTTTGTAAAGGTGAAACATCCTGAAATTACGGCTTTATTCGATGTCATCCTTAAAGATGAAGACTTCGCGGCTTCAAAGCCAGACCCTGATTGTTATCTAAAGGGCATGAAACTCTTGCATTCGGATCCGTCACACAGCGTGGTATTCGAGGATTCGGTTAATGGTCTTTTAGCGGCAAGAAAATCTGGAGCTTATGTTGTGGGGCTGGTCACCACTAATTCATTAGAAACCGTTAAAGAATACAGTGACTATCAGATTTATGATTTTACCGATGCGGATGCTATACTCTCTCATATAGAGTCTGCTATTAATATTTCCACCAAGTCTTTTTAGTAAGCGTTAAAGATTTGGCAATATTTACGAGGGTAGAATGTTTTAGAAGAAGGAGTGTGCCGGTGGCATATAACTAATGATTACTTAGTTGTTCTTTATTTTAGAATCATTATCGTAAGTCTGCGCTATCAACCCTTTTACCACAGCTGTGTGTAAAAATAGGTGTTTTGCTCACCAAAGCGCTTGATATTACAATTACTAACTTGAATTGGTGGCAGATTTGATATCAGTGACAACTAGTCACAATAAATAGTAGGGAATGGTTTTTGCTATCGGGAAACAAGTTTCAAGGTGAGATAATTTGTTTTTCATATGGTAGTGAATGCTTATTTTTCTTGTAAGGACCTTCGAAGACCACTAGTCGGTTTGTTGTTTATTATCGCGTTCTTATTCATCTTTTCACAGCAGATAGTAACTGCTGAAGATTCTTCACCTCAAAGTATTACTGTTTATGGAACGGTTCGCGATGCCGTAGGCCCGATTTTCGGAGTAGGCGTAGAGGAACGGGGAGTGAAAGGTAATGGCACCATCACAGATACAGATGGAAAGTTCACTTTGACAGTAAGGCGTGGAGCGACCCTTTTTATAAGTTGCATTGGATATAAATCAATTAAAGTAAAGGCTGTAGAGGGGCGTTCACTTGACATTACACTAACGGAAGATTCTCAAATGTTAAATGATGTAGTGGTCGTAGGTTTCGGAACACAGAAGAAATTGAATATGACAGGTGCCGTGGGTCTTGCGAGTGCAAGTGAGATTGAATCACGCCCTGTTGTTAATGCCACACAAGCTCTCCAAGGACTGGTTCCAGGACTTCAGATTTCAGTAAACAATGGAGAATTGGACAAGAAAATGTCCATTAATATTCGTGGTAACGGAACTATCGGAAGTGGCTCCAGTGGAAGTCCATTGGTGTTAATAGATGGAATGGAGGGAGATATCAATACAGTTAATCCTCAAGATATAGAGAGTATTTCAGTACTAAAGGACGCGGCCGCTTCTTCTATATATGGTTCACGCGCTCCTTTTGGGGTGATACTAATAACTACGAAAACGGGAGAAGCTGGCAAGACTATAATTAATTATAACAATAGTTTACGAGTAGGTAGCCCAGTCAGTCTTCCGAAGATGATGGACTCCTATACATTTGCCAATTATTTTAATGAAGCATCTAAAAATGGCTCTCAAACCCCATCGTTTACGGATGCGGTAATGCAGCAGATGCTTGATTTCCAGGCCTCTGGTGGCACTAATCGTGGCGGACTACCTACGGATGGTACTACTTGGGGAAAGCCAGCAGGAGATCCTTTCACTTCGGCTTATGCTAATACCGATTGGTTCTCGGAGATATACAAGTCCTATTCTTTTTCTCAGGACCATAATATAACTATTAGCGGTGGCGGCAAATGTACATATTATGCTTCCCTAGGATATTTGGATCAGAATGGATTACTCCGCCACGGCACAGATAATCTAAAGCGTTATAATGCTACAGTTAAGTTCGGAACAGACCTTACGGATTATCTTAAATTCCATTATAGTCTTCGTTATGTGCGACAGGATTTCGGACGCCCTACGTACTTCAGTGGTGGCATGTACGATAGGATAGGGCGTCAGACTTGGCCTAATCTTCCTGTATATGACGAGAATGGCTATTATTTCAATAATAATGCAGAGAACCCGGTTATGCTTCTTGCTCAGGGAGGGCAGAGGACCGTTCAAACAGATAAGATATACCATCAGGCAGCCTTGGTTTTCGAACCTATAAAGGGGTGGAGTACAAATGTGGAGTTTAATTACAGCACTAACAATTCGGACACTCGCGAAACCGTTCTTCCTTGTTATAATCACGATGTAAGTGGAAAGATAATCGATACCCATGGCACGACGAGCCTTTACCAAGATTATACGAAGGAGGATTATATGAATTGGAACATATATTCCACTTATTCACAGATGTTTGGTGATGGACATAACGTAAAATTGATGGGTGGCTTTCAGTCCGAGGAGATGCTTCAGAAATTCTTTCGGGCCAAGGGCTATGGCCTTCAAATAGAGGAACTTCCAGAACTTGATCTAATTTCAAATATTGATGGATTGGGTAAAGACAAAGTCCCAGAAGTAGGAGGCTATCGTAACGAATGGGCTACAGTTGGGTTTTTCGCAAGGGCTAACTATAACTATAAGGAGCGTTACCTTTTCGAGGCCAATCTTCGCTATGACGGAACTTCCCGTTTCCGCCAAGGTCATCGCTGGCAGCTTTCCCCTTCTTTTTCTGTAGGATGGAATATCGCCGAAGAGGAATTTTGGGAGAGTCTTGCAGCTAAATTCAGCGTGCTTAAGTTACGCTTCTCTTATGGTGAGTTAGGCAATATGAACACTACCGATTGGTATCCTACATATAGGACCATGATCCTTGGCCAATCTAATGGCCAATGGCTACAAAACGGACTTAAGCCAAGCACTGCCTATGTCGGAGGCTTGATTAATACGGCTCTAACTTGGGAAAAAGTACGCACTTGGAATGCAGGACTTGATTGGTCCCTTTTCAATAATAGATTGACAGGATCTGCCGATGCTTATGTCCGTTATACTGATAATATGGTAGGGCCATCGGAGGAGTTACCTTCTACATTGGGTATCGCAACTCCGAAATCAAACAATTGCGATCTTCGCACTCAAGGGTGGGAACTATCTATAGGCTGGCAGGATAGGACTGTCTTCGGAATGGATTATTCGGCCAAGTTTAACATCAGCGATGCTCGTACCTATATCGACAGGTATCCCGGTAATCCTACTAATTCCATTAATACATATATCGCAGGAAGGGAAATAGGAGAAATATGGGGCTTCGAAACCATTGGCATAGCTAAGACAGACGCGCAGATGCAAGAACATCTTGAAAAGGTGGGTGGACAGAGTGCACTCGGCTCAGGCGTGTGGACTGCAGGCGATATAATGTATGCCGACCTTGATGGTAAACCAGGCATCACCCGCGGAGCTCAGACTTTGGAAGATCATGGTGACCTTAAAGTGATTGGTAATAGTACGCCCCGCTACATTTGCGGACTCGATTTGAATGCTCACTATAGCGGGTTCGATGTTAGAGTATTCTTCCAAGGCGTTTTGAAGCGAGATTATTGGCAAGGCTCTAACTTTTTCTGGGGTGCGGGCCAATGGGGAATGTGGTGGTCTACAGGTCTTAAGGAGCACGAGGATTATTTCCGTGCCGAGCCTATTGGCCTACCTGGTCACGAGATTCCAGCCAATACAGACTCATATTATCCTCGTCCTCGATTTGATAGTACTCAGAACCAATACATCCAGAGCCGTTATCTTCAGGATGCTTCTTATATAAGACTAAAAAACTTCCAATTAGGTTACACACTGCCAACATCTTTTGGGAATAAAATAGGTATTTCGTCTTGCAGGATTTTCATATCAGGTGAAAATCTCTGGACTTGGACCAAGTTGAGCAAGATATTCGATCCCGAGACTCTTGACGGAGGTAATACTTCCGGTGCATCTCCTGTAAGAAGTGGGGGTAATGCGTATCCACTGGCTAAAACGTGGTCTTTAGGAATAAGTGTGTCATTTTAAAGGAGTAATATTATGAAGGCAAATAAATATCTGCTGAAAGCATTAGTTGTAGTTTATTCACTTGTAGGGCTCTGCTCATGTGAAGGTTTTCTTGACAGAGAGCCTAAGTCGACTATCCCGCCGGAATTGTATTTCAATACGGCGGATCAGTTGGAAGCTAATCTTAATGACGAATACCCTAATATTCTACCTTCATACGGTCAGTGGACTTATGGCATTTTCGGCGAAGATACCGACACGGACAATCAAATAGGCGTCAATGCTAATGATCGATACACTGCCGATAGATGGAAAGTGCCTTATAGTGAAGGGAGTAACTGGAAATTTGAACGTATCTACAGAGTGAATTTCTTTTTAAGTGAGACCCTTCCCAAATTCGGAGAAGATATTTCCGGATCGCAAAATACGATTTTCGGGGATGTGCCTACTATAAAACATTATATCGGGGAGATGTATTTCTTGCGTGCCTATGAGTATTTTAAGAAGTTGATGCTATTCGGGGATTTTCCTATTATAGAAAAGCCCCTTACGGATGACAAAAGTACTCTTATAGAGGCGAGTAAGCGTTATCCTCGTAACGAGGTGGCTCGGTTTATACTTTCCGATCTCGATAAGGCTTATGAATATATGAGTGAAGTCGATATGGCCACAACGCGCATTAATAAAGATCTTGCAGAACTTTTGAAATCGCGTGTCGCCTTATTCGAGGCAAGTTGGCTATTGAACTTTAAAGGGACAGCCTTTGTGCCTGGGGGCGTGGATTGGCCCGGAGCATCGCTTTATCCTAATTATCAATATCCAAGTGGGAACATAGATAAAGAGATCGAGTTTTTCTTAAATCAGGCAGTAGAATCCTCAAAACTCGTCGCTGAGAGGTATAAATCGAGTCTAACGGAAAATACAGGGGTGCTTCAACAATCTGCTGATGCTCCGTCGAATCCGTATTATGATATGTTCGCCAGTGAAGATTTGTCTTCAGTTAAGGAAGTGCTTTTATGGCGCCAATACGCACGTGGGCTTGTTACTCATAATATTAATGCAGCTGCTTCTCGAGGAAATTATCGTGTTGGGCTAACAAGAGGGCTCGTTCAGAATTTCCTTATGCTTGATGGTTCACCTGTCTATACACATGGAAGTTATGCCGATGGTGATGGCTATTACATGGGCGATAAAACTATCTCGGATGTTCGGGCCAATCGTGATCCCCGTCTATCGATTTTCCTTAAAGAGCCAGGTCAAAAGAATATTCTTTTCGAGCTTGATAATATTGAAGGAACTGAAGCTGTTATAACAGAGCCATATCCTGCTATAACCAGTGGCGATGGAGAGAGGGGATATGCTACTGGTTATGCTCTTCGTAAAGGTGGTTCGTTTAATCGGAAGCACTATGCCAATGGTGGCGGTTATACGGGCCAAGTTTATTTCCGTGCCGCAGAGGCGCTATTGAATTACATGGAAGCAAGTTATCTGCTTAATGGGAGCCTAGATGCTTCGGCAAGAGAGTATTGGACCATAATTCGAAAACGAGCCGGCATAAGCACAGACTTCGATAAGACGATATCATTAACAGATATGCAAAAGGAGGCGGAAAATGACTGGGGCGCATATACAGCGGGAAATATTCTTCAGGATAAGACTCTTTATAATATTAGGAGAGAACGACGGTGCGAGTTTATGGCAGAGGGGCTCCGCTATATGGATCTTCGTCGCTGGCGTTCCATGGATCAGTTGATTTCTTCGCCAAGCCATCTGGAGGGGATGCACTTATGGAATACTCCTATGGAAGAGTGGTATCAAGATGAAAATGGCAAGAGTACATTGATTGCAGACGGGACAGACAAATCCAATGTCTCTTCGAAAAATCGTAGTGAATACCTTCGTCCTTTCGAGAGAATATCTACCCAGCCGGCCTATGATGGATGTACATGGAGAATGGCTTATTATCTTTATCCTATTATGATTAAGCAATTTCAATTAACATCCAGCTCCCAAGGCGATATCTCCACATCCATTATATATCAGAATCCGTATTGGCCTAAAGAAACAGATAATCCGGCTGAAAAATAATACAGCAGTATATTTCGTGTAAATACCAGCTTGCGAGAATTGAAATAAAAAAGGTATATGTCGGTTATAAATTTTTACTTTTTATAGCCGATATATGATTTCTTTTTTATAATTTTAGCCTATGAAATTAATTAATGACACTTTCGACCTTTTAAAGACACGTAAATTCTGGTCAGAATTTGTGCTTATGACGATAGCTATGTTCATTTCGGCTGCAGCGGTATATTTCTTTTTAATGCCAAGCAAACTGATCGTAGGGTCTATTTCCGGCCTGTCTATCGTGTTATCCGAGGTCTTCAGTAGAGCTGGAGTAAATATCTCGGTTTCCACTATGGTCCTTGTGATTAATGCTTTACTTCTTATTATAGCGTATCTTTGTATCGATCACGAATTCGGGATAAAGACAGTTTATACGGCCCTAATTCTCGGACCTATGATTAGGCTATGGGAGTGTATTCTTCCTATTCAGAAGGTAGTCCCTCAGGGCCAGACATCTGTAATGGGAGATCCGTGGTTCGATTTATTATGTTTTGTTTTGGTCTTGAGCATGGCTCAGGCTATACTTTTTAGAATTAATGCTTCGACAGGAGGTCTCGATATTGTAGCTAAGTTGTTTAATAAGTTCTTTAAACTGGATATGGGGCTTTCTGTAACGGTCTCCGGGGCCATAATTTGCCTTTCAGGCTTGCTTATAAATCCAGTAAAGATGGTGATTATAGGACTTATCGGAACGTGGATTAATGGTTTATGTGTGGATTATTTTATGGCTAGTCTTTCCCGTCGAAAGAGGGTATGTATCATATCGGATGAGTATGAGAAGATAAAAAATTATATAATAGATATTTTGGTGCGTGGGTGTAGTTTATATGAACTTGAGGGCGGTTATTCTGGACAGAAAAAGACTGAAATACAGACACTTTTAACAAAGCCGGAATTTGCCGATCTTATGAAATATATATCTGATAACAAGATAAAAGCCTTTATAACAGCTAGTAACATATCAGAAGTGTATGGCTTGTGGCGAGGCGATAAAAAAGAGTATGAAAGTAGATAAACATATTAAGACCTTTAGTCTTGAAAAGGCCTCTTGGGCGGATAAATATCCGTATAAGCCAGAAGTTAGTGTGTCATTAGCTCATGATTCGGATTATATCTTTTGTGAATTCGAAGTCGATGAGAGTATAAGTCGTGCACAAGCCCTTGATATGGGTAGAGTGTGGGAGGATTCGTGTGTGGAACTGTTCATTAGTCCTTTCCCTGAAGATGGAATCTATTACAATTTTGAGTGTAATTGTATAGGGTCTCTTCTTTTATGTGCTGGAAAGGGGCGTCACGAAAGGCTTCCCGCTCCGGAAGATGTGCTTTCCAAAGTGCACAGATTCTCATCTTTACCGCGCGAGACATTCGAGTGCAAGGCTGTAGGTCCTTGGAAAGTAGCATTGATGATTCCTAAGAGTGCTTTTTTTCTACACGAAATAAAGTCATTCGACGGACTTTCTATGAAGGCCAATTTCTACAAGTGTGGCGATCTTCTGCCTTCTCCACATTTTATATCATATTCGGTTATCAATACCCCCGAGCCCGATTTTCATAGGCCGGAGTTTTTTATAGATCTAGATTTAGAGTAGAAAGTGCTTTTTTCTGTTATTATACCTGTCTATAATCGGCCGGAGGAGGTTAAAGAGCTTCTTCAAAGTTTCCTCACGCAGTCGTTTTCTTCTTATGAGATTATAGTAGTGGAAGATGGCTCTGCGTTTACTTGTGAGGGAATATGTGAGGCTTTTAGGGGAAGCCTTCCGATTAGGTATGTATATAAAACCAATGGTGGTCCTTCTTCGGCACGCAATGCAGGTGCTTCTTATGCTGAGGGTGAATATTTATTGTTTTTGGATTCAGATACTATATTGCCCGCCGGCTATCTTAAATGCATCGCTGATTATATAGGAACTTACTCTCCCGATTTGTTTGGAGGCCCTGATCGGGCAGCAGAGTCTTTTACCCCACTTCAGAAAGCAATAAGTTATTCTATGACTTCGTTTTTCACGACGGGAGGCATAAGAGGCAGTAGTAAGAAGCTTACTAAATTTATTCCCCGTTCCTTCAATATGGGGGTAAAGCTCGAAGTCTTTGAAAAAGTAGGCGGCTTTTCGAATATGCGTTTCGGAGAGGATATGGATTTTTCGATGCGAGTTATGCTGGCCGGTTATCGTTCATGCCTTATTGATAGTGCTTTTCTATACCATAAAAGACGAAGTGGCATAAAGAGTTTTTATAAGCAGGTGCTTAACTCTGGAAGAGCACGTATAGAATTGAGCGTAAGGCATAAAGGAACACTTAAGCTTATCCATTTGATGCCACTTTTTTTTGTGCTAGGGTGCTGTGGCCTTATTATAGGCTCTTTTTTAGTGAAAAGTATATGGCCTATGATACCGATTTTTGCATACGCACTTATGATATTTATTGATAGCTCTATAAAGGAAAAGAGCCCACGAGTTGGGCTCCTTTCTATAGTAACATCTTTTGTTCAGTTATTTGGCTATGGAATAGGTCTTATGGATAATTTTTGGAAGCGGTGCGTTTTGAAAAAGTCCGCTGTCTCCAATATCGATAATGACCGCTTTTATTCATAAAGTTCTTATGCTTTTCTGAAAGTTCTTTAGTCGTAATATTTTAGGTCACGAGGTGTGACTTTGTTCATATTATCAAGAAGGTCTTGATTTGTTTTATACTCATCCATTAACTGAAGCATGAAATTCATAGCCTCGATAGGGTTCATATCGGCAAGTAGCTTTCTAAGTATCCATATCCTCTGACTTGCAGATTTTTCGTATAGAAGATCATCGCGGCGCGTCCCGGAAAGAACGACATTTACCGCAGGGAAGATGCGTCTATTTGCCAGTGCTCTATCTAGCTGTATTTCTGAATTACCTGTACCCTTGAATTCTTCGAATATGACTTCATCCATTTTCGAACCAGTGTCGGTAAGTGCAGTAGCGAGTATGGTAAGTGAGCCTCCTCCTTCAACATTTCTGGCAGCACCGAAGAAGCGTTTAGGCTTTTGAAGTGCATTGGCATCCACACCACCCGTGAGTACTTTACCAGAAGCTGGTTGAACCGTGTTATAGGCGCGTGCGAGTCTGGTTATAGAGTCAAGTAGGATAACTACGTCGTGACCGCATTCCACGAGCCTTCTAGCTTTTTCGAGCACCATATTGGCTACTTTCACATGCCTTTCAGCTGGTTCATCGAATGTGGAAGCTACTACTTCTGCTTTTACACTACGCTGCATATCCGTTACTTCCTCTGGTCTTTCATCTATTAGAAGTACGATTTCATAGACTTCAGGGTGGTTATCCGCTATGGCATTGGCCAAACTTTTCAAAAGCACAGTTTTACCTGTTTTAGGCTGCGCCACGATAAGTCCTCGCTGTCCTTTGCCAATAGGGGAGAACATATCCACAATTCGGCAAGAAGGATCGCTCCCGTGTCCGTGTCCTAGTAGATTGAATTTTTCATTAGGGAAGAGTGGAGTTAGAAAATCGAATGGAACCCTGTCTCTTATGAATTCAGGGCTGCGTCCGTTCACCATTTTCACGCTTACAAGAGGGAAGTATTTGTCTCCTTCACGTGGTGGGCGTATCTCTCCCAGTACAGTATCCCCGTTTTTAAGCGCGTAACTTTTTATCTGTTGAGAGGAAACATAGATGTCATCTGGGCTGTTGAGATAGTTGTAATCGGAACTGCGTAGGAAACCATACCCATCCGGCATAACTTCTAGAACCCCAGTCGCTGTTACTGTCCCTTCATATTCAGGATATTGAGCCTTCTTGGGGGTGTTTTGTTTAGGCTGCTGTTGAGTTTGGGACTGGTTATCAATCTTTACGCTCTGATTTTCAGATTTTATTGTTGGGTTTTGAGTTGTTAGCTGTTGATTGTTCCTGTTTTTTTGAGCGGCCAATCTTTCTGCGGCCTTATTTAGAATAGCCTGTTTTTTAAAATCGTTATCTTGGCGCTTGGGTGTAGGAATATTGCCATTTTCAGTTGAAGCGACTTTTTCACTGGCAGGTGGAACTATCTGTTTTTCCTCAAAAAGTTCTGGGGTTTTTATGTTTGCATCACTATCTAGGGATTTCTGCTTTTTCGGTCTACCTCTTTTTCTCTTAGATGCGTTTTCAGTTATGTTTGGAGCACTTTCCACTTTAGTAGCATTTTCCCCAGAAGAAGCATTTTCTATTGTAGCCTTGTCTTTAGAGTTTGTATTTGAGCTTGCCATATTCTTATTCGACTGTGATGGAAGCTCTGCCTGGCTAGGCTTAGCAGTTTGTTCAAGTAAAGGCTGTGATGGTTTAGATTCTGCCGGCTTGCTTTCTTGAGTTGCCTTAGGCTTGCGTCCTCTTTTTTTAGGCTGATTTTGTGGCTTCTGCTCACTTTGCATGGTGCCATTAGCGACGGCTTGGGCTTCTGCGTCAAGAATCATATAAGCGAGGTTTTCGTTGTCGATTTTTTTTGAAAACTTAATGTTCAAGCCTTGAGCTATCTTTTCTAATTCCTCACGGCTCATTTCACTTAGGTCGTATAGACGATGTGGCATTGTGTAAATATTAAAAATTTCTATGAGTAATAATGAAAAATGTCTTTTCCATTATGTGTTGTTATTCGTTAAATTAAGAAGCTGTTTCGTTCGGTATATTAGGATTTTCCATTGCATATCTTTTTCAATTAAACGAAAATCTTAAATCTTTAAGAAAGAACTGAAAAATGGCATGACTTTATCGAAGGATATACTCTCAATAATCGTTTGTGTTTCTAATATGCATATTTGAAGCAGTTCATATATATATGTTTTTAATGATATTCGCTCAAATTTCGGATGAAAAATCAAAAAGAAACCTCACAAGAAGCGAATGCAAATATAGTGAATATTTTTAATTATCCCAATAGCTACTACTCTTTTTGAATCGAAGAAGGTCGGCAAGTGAGGCTGCATTGGCCGCTATTTTGAAACTATATTGTTTCCACGTGCCTACAGGAACCCACGAGAAGGTTATGTTGAAGCAATGCAGGTCGTAGGTGGCGTTCATCTGTGTGGTAGTAATCTTTTTAGCCACAAAGTCATATCCGGATGATGCACTAAGATTTAGTCGCGGAGTAAGTTTTATGTTTCCAGTGACATTCAGTGTAGTAGTGAATGTGTTTTTTGTTTTTAGAACTTCGGCTGTGCTATCATAGTTATAACTTTTTGAGTATCGGAAACTACCACTAAAATTCAGTGACCATGGAACATTAGGATTAGTGTAATATAGCCAGCCTCCAGGTATGTATTCTCCAGTAACTGGATGATAGTAAATGCGCTGATAGTAACTTAGTGCTCCGCTTTCGCTACTGCTTCCTTCTTCTCGTCCATCATTTCCTTCTATGGTACCTTTCCCTGAAAGAGAGTAGGATGCCGAGAGCGATGCCGTAGTGAAACGGGCCAATCCCTGCCCTGCCTGTATGGCGAATTTATTATATGTTTTACCTTTGTTGTCAATGGCGTATGGGTCGAATGCCGCACTTCCGCTGATGTTCACCTTGTTGAAAAGGTTAGTGCTCATAGTGGTGCTGATGGTCCTCATCTTAAGCGAATCTGCAAGGAAATTGTAGCCGGTGGAAATGTTGAACTGGTCTAGAAGTTTAACCTTTTTGCTCCCTTTTCCTGTAGAGTCGGCATAGTCCAGAACTTTAGCTTCCAGATTGTTTCCGATGGATATACTCGCAGTGGCGCTTCTGCCTTTTCCTGGGGCAGAATATAATTGGCCTTGATAAATATTGTATTGATACTCTTTATCGTTACCATTTATGTCGGTGTAGTAGAGGGTTCGATATCCATTAGCATAAGTTCCTTTCTCTGGACTTAATGAAAGGGATATCGATGGGGAAATTACGTGTCTGATGGCTTGGACTTTACTGTATTTTCCGAAATTGAACATACCATATATTCTGGTGCTCATACTTATGGAACCAGAATAGTTCTGTGTTATACCGAAAGTCCCGAATTGTTTTCCTTCTACTAATTCTACCTTATCTGTTTCCTTATTGTAGACAGCCTCGCTGGATCTGAAAAACCAGTTTTGGCTATAGGAAACGGATGGACTGAAATTCAAATACTTGAATAACTGGAAACTAGGCAATCCTATGCTGAAGTTATGGGTCATTCCGTTTTTGAATTTGTCTGTAAAGCCACTTTTCCCGAATTCCTTTGCCTTGAAATTAATTTTATTTTGAAGGGATGTACTATATCCGAACGAAATCTTCTCCCAAGCTTTTTCTTTTCCTACTCGGTTTTTTTGCTTGAAAGGATAGAAAGTGCTTACTGAAAGCGTAATGTTAGGCAGTGTAAAGGCGTAGGAACTATCTCGGGAGTTTTGGTTATGCAGCAAGTTCATGGATAGGTTGACTTTTCCATTCCAGTTTTTCGAATAGGAAATGGATGAACTTACTTGGTTCTGAAGAGCCTCATTTACAGAGTGGGAATTATATCTGCTGTTCGATGGACTGGAGAAGTTAACCGAGGCGCTGAATGTCGTTCCCGGCCTTGCTTTAGAATCTTGTGAGTGACTCCATTTTATTCCGAAGTTACTTGACGAGAAAAAATCTGGCGATCCCTTCTCTCCAGTTTGATCATAGGAGTAGTTGAATGCCAAATTACCATTAAATTTATAATTAACTTTATATCTTGAGTTTACATCTATCCCCCATGAACCTAGCGTATAATAATCTCCTGTAAGCGAAAGGTCAAGATAATCCCCGAAAACGAAATACATCCCCGCATCTCGCATAAAGAAACCTCGTGCATTCTCTTCTCCGAAGGTAGGCATTAGAAGACCGGTTGCTCGCTCGGGCTTTTTTGGAATAAAACCGAATGGAATGCCAATAAATGGGATATGTACATCCGCCACCACAAGATGTGCAGGTCCGAAGACGGTTTTTCTTGTGGGCTTAGTAACGACTTTTGCAACAGAAAGTTCCATCCAGTAATGTGGGTGCTCCAAATCGCACACCGTGTATTTTCCGTGTTCCACATTCATGCTCTTGTCAGGCATAATCTTGATGTGTTCACCATGTAGCAGCCCTTCATCTTCTTTTGTAAGAGCTTGTTTGATACTGACTTTCTGGCTATTGAAATTATACCTTATTTCCTGCATCTTATATGACTGCTTACCCTGCGTCATTACAGGTAACCCTTTCCATTCACCTGTCAGTGTATCAAGAACACCCCTGGCATAAACTATTCCAGAGTTCATATCGTAATCCATCAATTCTGCAGTAAGTGTCATGTCTTGATATTTCACGGTCACGTCTCCATAATAGTAGATCATACGTTGTCCGTTGGTAAAGACTTCTACTATGGAGTCGCGCGCGTTAGAGAACGCTGGCTGTTTTAGTGAACTATAACTTAATTGTGCAAGTGAGTCGACTCTAAATAGGGAGTCGGCTCTAGCTATGCTGTCGGCGCGGGCAATCGCTAAAGAATCTGGTGCAGGTGCTTCTTTTTTTATTCTTGCGCCTCCGGCAAGTGGTTTGCTACCACGTGGCGGTCTTTGAGCCATGGCGTCAAAGCATAAAAAAAAGAGAAATCCTGCAAGAAACAGGTATAGCGTATATTTTATATTTAGTTTATGCAATTTTCTTTGTAGATTTGCAATCTCACAAAGATAAGACAATATTCCTACTTTCCCAATATGAAACGAGTTGCTTTGATTTTATTTTCTTTGTTTCTGACGAGTCTGTATGCATCGGCAGAAGGAAATATCATACTAAAAACCGTAGTTGTCGACGCAGGTCATGGTGGAAAAGACCCTGGTGCAATAAGTAAGGATGGAAAGACTAAGGAGAAGACTTTTACTCTCGATATAGCACAAAGACTGGAGAAGCTCATTAAGCAGAAATATCCTGATGTAAAGGTAGTGATGACCCGAAGCGATGATAGGTTCATTTCCCTTGATAGGCGCGCACAGATAGCTAATGAGTGCAGCGCGGATTTGTTTATCTCCATTCACATTAATTCTGCCTATTCCACTAAGTCGTCAGGGTTTTCAACTCACGTATTGGGGCAGTCATCACAAAAAAACAGGGATTTGTACAAGGCCAATCTGGATTTGGTAAAAAGAGAGAACTCTGTTATTATGCTGGATGATAACTATAATCCTAAGTCAGCCGGATTTGACCCTTCCGATCCGAGTTCCTACATCTTTATGACCATGATGCAGAGTGCACACCTTGAACAAAGTATTGACTTCGCTCAGATTATAAACGAGAATCTAAAAGGTGGACCGGTGAAAGTGAATAGGGGAGTAAGCCAGGACCCGTTTTATGTACTATGGAAAACTACTATGCCAGCCGTATTGGTGGAACTCGGTTTTATCTCTAATCCACAGGATTTGGCCCAGCTTAAAAAGCCTTCAGAAAGGCAGGCGCTTGCTCAAAGATTACTGAACGCATTTACCGAGTATAAAAAGCTCTATGATTCCACCACTTCATTTAGTTCAGAAACAGAGTTGTTGCATTACGATGATCCCGAAGTTGGACCTCAAGTGTATTATGGGGTGCAGATATTTGCCGTGTCTTCGCAGGTTCATAAAGAAGATTCTAGACTTATGGGTTATATTCCTGAAGTTTTCCCGTCCGGGAAGATTAATAAATATGTAGTGGCGACAGATGCATCTTTAGATAAAGTAAAGGAAGAGTATAAAAAAATAAAGAAAAGATACCCGGATAGTTTTATTGTTAAGATTGAGGGTTCGGAATTACACAGAGTCAAGTAGATATTGTACCCTACAAACAAACTTTTGAGTAGAAACTAATTTAGAATTATTAAAAATACTAAAAGCACACAAATTCAATTCGTTATCTCTGTGTGTGCTTTGTAAATAATTCGTATTTAATATTTTACGTAAGTCAAAAAACAGGTGAAAATTTTAATTTACTATGTATTTAATTTTATTTATGCAATAGTAAATTAATTTTTTTATGTAGTTTTTTTCCCCCACTTTTGTCTCCACAAAATTCCTAAGTAAAATGCAGGACACGCAAAGACATAGCAGTAATGTCTGGGAGGATTGTCTGCGTATAATAGAAAGCAATGTCCTCCCTGTTCAATTCGAAACCTGGTTTAAACCTATCAGGTTCGTTGCGTTGTCTGGTGATGTACTTACGGTGGAAGTCCCTACCATTTATTACCGCGATTTTATCGAGCAGAATTTTTTAGATCTTCTGACGCTTACTTTAAGGAGAGTGATCGGGGGAGGCGCTAAATTGAGATATCGTGTGGCTCCTGTTCAGGGACAACCTTCCTTGGATATAGATGGTACAGCCGGTCCGATAGCTAAGAATTCGCCTGTATCTATAGCGACGGTAAAGCCCTCTGGCAGCAACGGGGTTTTTGTATATCCTGGCTTAAAGAAGATGCAGATAGACCCGCGTCTTAATCCGGACTATCGTTTCAGCACTTTGGTAGAAGGAGAGTGTAATAAGCTTGGAATATTAACAGGACTGGAGATATCTGATAAGCCGGGGAATACACCATATAATCCGCTCTTTATCTTTGGTGGTTGCGGTCTAGGGAAGACACACTTGGCACAGGCTATTGGAAATGCTATAAAGGAAAAGAATCCAGACTGCACAGTGCTTTATGTGACTGGTACAGAGTTTAAAACCAAGTATATGGACGCAACACAGCGTAATATACTAACGGATTTCCTCTCTTTTTATATGAAGATTGATGTACTGATTATTGATGACATTCAGGATATGCGTGGTCAAGGTAATCAAAGTGCATTCTTTAGCATCTTTAATCATTTGCATCTTCACGGGAAGCAATTGATATTGACTTCAGATAGAGCACCGCGAGATTTGGAGAATTTCGAGGAGAGGTTGCTATCTCGTTTTAAGTGGGGCTTGTCTGTTGAACTAAGACATCCTGACTACAATACGCGTCTTAGTATGTTGCAGTCTAAATGTCGAAGAGAGGGATTGATCATCTCTGACGATGTCCTTAGATATATAGCTATGAATGTTAAAAGTAATTTCCGTGAGTTGGAGGGGGCTCTTATCTCGCTGATGGCTTATTCTACTTTTACGCATAGGGATTGTTCTATAGATATGGTGAACAATGTGCTTTCGAATATAGTCTCTGAGCCTAAGAGTGATCTTACCATAGATAAGGTTCAAGGTGCTGTGTGCGAGTATTTTCAGATTACAAAAGCTGACCTTGTGTCGAATTCTCGTAAAAGACAGCTCGTGCAGGCAAGGCAGATATCTATGTATCTGTGCAGGAATCTTATCCCGAATTGCTCATTATCTATTATAGGGTCGAAGACAGGGGGAAAGGATCATTCCACAGTGTTGCACTCGTATAATACCGTGTGCGATTTAATGAGTACAGATAGAATGTTCAAGAGTTATGTAACAGAACTCGAGGGACTGCTAGTACCTGAAAGAAGATAAATTTTAACTACATATATTATGATAGCAGAAAGAACCCTTGAAATCTTCAAGGAAATTACTCGTATCCCACGTGAATCAGGTCACGAAGGCCCTATGACAGAATTTTTGCTTAAATGGGCATCAAATCACGGATTGGAGGCAAAAAGAGATGAAATTGGCAATGTATGTATAACTAAGGAGGCGACGCCGGGAAAAGAAAATGTGCCTACCTTGGTACTTCAGTCTCATCAGGATATGGTTTGTGAAAAGAATGAAGGCGTTTCTCACGATTTTTCAAAAGACCCTATTAAGTATGTAGTTGAAAATGGTTGGATGATAGCACCCGATACTACTCTTGGAGCAGATGATGGTATAGGCATCGCGGCGAGCTTGGCCATTTTAGAGAGTAATCTTCCTACAGGCAAGATAGAATGTGTTTTTACTATTTCAGAAGAAACCGGGATGGATGGCGCTGAATTTATGCAGGAAGGTTTTTTTACAGGTAAAACTCTTATTAATCTTGACTCAGAAGACGAGGGACAAATGTTTATCGGATGTGCCGGTGGCGTGACGACAGAGGCTGTATATCATTTTGATAATGAAGATTTGGCCGCTGGAGCAACAAGATGTCGTCTGACTATACAAGGAGGAATTGGCGGCCATAGTGGAGATGATATTAATAAAGGAAGAGCTAATACGCTTTTGCTTATGTTAAGATTCTTGTACACGCATCTAGATAGTCTTCAGATAATTAAGATAAATGGTGGTGGAAAACATAATGCGATTGCAAGGGAATGCCTCGCAGCAGTTGCCACCTTGGATCCTGATGCTTTGTCAAGCGAATTCGAAAGATTTGCTTCTGAAGTAAAGAATGAATATAGGGTAACAGATAGTGCTCTTAGTTTTGAATGTATTCGTGTGGAGCATCCCTGTGCGCACCTTCCTATATCATCAAGTCAGGCGCGAAAAATAGTGGCTTCGCTATATGCGTGCCCTCATGGGGTTGTTTCCATGAGCCAGGATGTTCCTGGTTTTGTGGAAACATCTACTAACTTGGCATCTGTGCAGACGGATTTTTCTTCAAATCTCATAAAAGTATGCACTAGCCAGCGTAGTAGTACTAAAAGCGAGTGTCGCGCTATAGCAGCAAAGGTTAGGGCTGCTCTTTCGCTTGGCGGAGCAGAGGTGAATCACATTAATGAATATCCGGGATGGGCTCCTAATGTTAATTCTAACATATTGAAACAGTGCGTTTTTTCTTATAAGAAGCTTTTCGCTCAGGCTCCTAAGGTTCTCGCTATCCACGCAGGTCTTGAGTGCGGTTTATTCCTTGAGAAATTCCCTGGTTTGGATATGATTTCATTCGGACCTACTCTTCGTGGTGTTCATGCTCCAGGTGAAAAACTAGATTTGGAAAGTCTTGAGAAGTTTGCAGAGCATTTGGAAGATGTGGTAGTCAATTTCAAATGATATGAAAGTAGCTCCTTCTATACTTACTGCCGACTTTTTAAATCTTGAGAAAGATTTGAAAATGATAGATTCTTGTGCAGATTACATTCATCTAGACATTATGGATGGCAGTTTTGTGCCTAATATTTCATTTGGGTTCCCTATAATTGAGGCCGTAGGGAAGGTGATGTCTATTCCTATGGATGCTCATTTAATGGTCGTTAAGCCACAAAGATGGTTCGAGCGGTTGGCCCATCTGGGAGTAGAAATGGTTAGTTTTCATCTTGAGGCGACAGGATGGCATACGGGCTCTGCCATAAAAACTGCGAGAAAGTTAGGAATGAAGGTAGGATTGGCCATAAATCCGGATGTACCTGTGGAAAAGTTGTATAAATACATAGGAAAGGTGGACTACTTTTTAATTATGTCTGTTTTTGCTGGCTTCGGTGGACAGAAATTTATATATGAAACTATAGACAGGGTGGGTGTCCTTAAGGCTGAGATTGCAAGGCGAGGAGCTGATACCTTGATTCAAGTGGATGGGGGAGTTAGTCCTGCCAATATCGAAGCATTATCTTCTTGTGGAGTGAATATAGTGGTGGCCGGAAGTTCGGTTCTGGGTGCCTCAGATCCAGTTGCGGTGGTTAAATCCCTTCAGCAAGTTTAAATACGTTCTTTTCGAAGCGCTCGCATAAGTTAGATCTTCCCTTATCGTCTAAGAGTAGGGCGGCTTGTGCTTTAAATTCGTCATGAAGTAGGTCGAGTTCTTTTCTAATATCGTACTCTGTGTTAGTTAATTCGCTTAACGATATAGGATTAGGTAATTCTTTGGGCCAATTCTTTTCGTTAATATTCAGTCCTACTCCTATGATGCTGTTTTTTATAATGCGCCCGTCCAGAATGTTCTCTATAAGAATGCCGCAGATTTTTTTGTCTTCTACCCATATGTCATTAGGCCATTTGATGCGTGCTTTTATGCCCTTCGATTTAAGATAATTTAAAAGTGCCAAAGTGGTTATACGCGTTATCATCAACGCATCAGAGGCTAGAAGGTCGGTAGGCTTGAATATAATGGTGAATGTGAGGTTCTTTCCAGCACTGGCATACCAAGTATGATCTCCTTGACCGCGTCCAGCGCGTTGCTGTAGGGTTGCTATTATTGACATATTGTCATATTCCTCAAGATGTTCTTTAGCAAACGAATTTGTGGAGTTCAAACTATCGAACCAGATTATCTTAGACATTTTTATCGTGGATTAATTTTTGTATCTTTGCGCTGCAAATTTACAATATTTCTATTATTTATGAATAATCGCGAGTTACGCGTCATTGCAGATGCTATTCTTGATAAAAAAGGGGAGGATGTAATTTCTCTTGATCTTCGTCCTATAGGGACGGCTATTACCGATTTTTTTATGGTTTGTACTGGCACATCTACTACTATGGTTTCAGCCATTGCAGACAATATACTAAAAGAAGCTAAAGAAAAACTTGGCATAAAGCCTTTGCGTATGCAGGGCCTCGAGAATGCATTTTGGGTTATAATTGACTTCGGAAATGTGGTCGTTCATATATTTCTAAAGGAGTATAGAGAGTTTTATCGACTTGAGGACTTATGGGCCGATGCTCCTAGGGTGACATACACCGATTAATACATGCTTACGAAATTAGGTAATTAATGGATAAAAAGAAAAAAGTTAAAGTAGTCAGACTAAATCTGTCGTGGCTATATCTTCTTCTGCTGGGCGGTATATTCTATCTTCTTTTTAAAGATAGTAGTGCTGCAAATACGCAGAAGACTGAATGGGCAAGAGTTCAGGAAATGGTTCTTGCCGGTGATGTTAAAGAGATAGACTTCATCCGAAATGAATACAAAGGACTGGTAACTTTAAGAAGTGATCGACTAGAAAAGTATAGTGCAGATTTCGGTGGTAAAGTACCTGAACGTTCACCACATTATATGTTTTTGGTAACCGACCATTTCGATGCCGAGAGGGAAGTGGCACAGTTGAATGCTTCTCTTCCTAAAGGTGAGCAGGTTAAATTGGTCGTGAGTCAGGGAAACAACTTCTGGAGTGGTATTTTGGATTGGATTTTCCCACTCGTTCTTATCATACTTATGTATGTGATGATGTTCAGAGCATTCCGTCCGATGACAGGTCAAGGTGGTGGACAAGGAGGTGGATTTAATCCTTTCAATGTTGGGAAAGCCCAGGGAAAATTGGCCGATAAAGACAAGGTGAATGTTACTTTTAAGGATGTGGCCGGGCTTTATGGCGCGAAGGAAGAGGTGATGGAAATAGTGGATTTCTTGAAGAATCCTAAGAAATACACAGCCCTTGGGGCTAAAATCCCTAAAGGTGCGCTCTTGGTTGGCCCTCCAGGAAATGGTAAGACTTTATTGGCTAAGGCCGTTGCAGGTGAGGCTAATGTTCCGTTTTTCTCTATGAGCGGTTCTGATTTCGTAGAAATGTTCGTGGGTGTGGGTGCAAGCCGCGTGCGTGATCTTTTCGCGCAGGCTAAGGAGAAGGCTCCTTGTATAGTATTTATAGATGAGATAGATGCTGTAGGCCGCGCGAGAGGTAAAAACGCTGGATTCTCGGGTAATGATGAGAGGGAAAATACTCTTAATCAGTTACTTACTGAGATGGACGGATTTGATACTAATAGTGGGGTCATCGTACTTGCGGCTACTAACCGTGCCGATATTTTGGATAAGGCACTTATGCGTGCCGGACGTTTCGATAGGCAGATACACGTCGATTTGCCTGAATTGAAAGAAAGAGAGGAGATATTCAAGGTTCATATTAAAGACCTTAAGATGTCCAAGTCTTTCGATGTATCTTATATGGCAAAGCACACTGCTGGATTTAGTGGTGCCGACATAGCAAATGTATGTAATGAAGCGGCACTTGTGGCTGCCAGGAAGAATAAGTCGGAGATAGATCTTCAGGATTTTTTGGATGCTGTCGATAGGATAGTGGGTGGTATCGAGAAGAAGGGCTACTTGCTTTCGGAGTCCGAGAAGAAGACAATTGCACATCACGAGGCTGGTCACGCAGTGGTGAGCTGGCTTTTACCACATGCTAATCAGCTCTTTAAAGTCACCCTTGTCCCTCGAGGAACATCGCTTGGCGCTGCTTGGTATCTGCCAGATGAGCATAAGATAGAAAGGAAGAGTCAGATGATGGATGAAATGTGCTCTCTTATCGGAGGTCGCGTTGCGGAGGAGATCCTAAATGGTGAGCCATCTACCGGAGCGCAAAACGACCTTGAAAGACTAACTAAGACGGCTTATTCTATGATTCAGAATTATGGAATGTCCGATGAATTCGGCTCTCTAAGTTTCTATGACTCTACAGGTAGTCGTGCATATGATTTCACCAAGCCTTATTCGGAGAAAACAGCCGAATTACTTGATGCGCAGGTTCTTAAACTTGTGAGAGAAATTCACGATAAGACTATGTCTATCCTCAAAGAGCATGAGAGCGGGTGGCGTGCTATAGCACAGGAACTGTTAACTAAAGAAGTTATCTTTGCTGACGATGTAGAAGCTATACTTGGCCCAAAGGTTAAGGATAAGAATGATGAACTTATCGAGGACAAGGGAGATGATACCATTTCTGAGGCGTAGTATTTCAGGAGCAATTTATGCTTTGATCATAGCTGTGGGCCTTTTAGGTCCACAGCCTTTGTTTCTCATTGTTTTCGGATTCGCTTTACTATGGGCTCTGCATGAGTTCTTTTCGATGTCGCTGAAAAACGAACTTCGCGAAAGTCGATTTTGGATTTGCATGGCTGTAGTTTTTCTCTTTGTTGTTCTTTATCTTACCCGGCTGGGGCTATGTTCGGTAAGGTGGTCTACTCTGTCTTTTGTACCATTTTTTATAGGCATAGTATGGCCAATATGGACTTCAGAGAAAAATGAATATGCTAATATGGGTTATATTACAGCGGGGCTGCTATTTGTAGCGCTTCCATTATTGATGACTCCACTTCTTGTCGTTCGTGGTGGCGTATATGATGGAATGTTCTTATTATGCGTTTTTATAATCGTGGCTCTTAACGATGTAGGTGCTTACCTGCTCGGTTCGACATTAGGGCAGAGGAAAGGTGCCAAGCGATTGGCTCCTAAAATTTCTCCTAAAAAGTCTTGGTGGGGTGTGGTCGGAGGCTGTATCGTGAGCATCGCCATTTCTGCTGTGCTATCGCGGATAGGGTGGATTGGCCTAGATTTAGGGCATAGCATGGCCTTAGGCCTAGTGTTGAGCGTTGTCGGAGTACTGGGCGATCTGGTTGAAAGTATGTGGAAGCGATGCTTTAGCGTCAAGGACTCCGGAAGTCTAATACCAGGGCATGGGGGATTATATGATAGGCTTGATTCAGTGCTTTGGGCTATTCCTTCTGCTGTGGTGTATCTTGAACTTTTTGGTCTTCTTCAATGAGTTCAAGCAATTTATCGCAGGCTTGGGATTGAGGAATGTGTCTTAAAACAGGCACATTTTTTTTGTAAATGGATACCTTCCCTCCGCCTTCGCCCACATAACCCCAGTCGGCATCTGCCATCTCGCCGGGCCCGTTCACGATACATCCCATTACTGCTATGATTACATTTTTTAGCCCGGAGGTTTTCTGTTTTACCTCCTCAAATGTGCTTTGAATGTCGTACATGGTGCGTCCACAGCCAGGGCATGCGATATATTCGGCTTTGTAAAAGCGTTTTCTGGCGGCTTGCATTATCTCATCTCGTAGGTGGCTATCTACACTATTTGGGATTTCATCTATTTCCCCTCGAATTAGTTTAGGCCCCCAAGTACACGCTGCATCCAGCATTTGCCTTTCTTTTTCACTGAGGGGTATTTCAAAGTGTGCGTTTGAATATCTATTTGCAAGATAGGCAGCTACGGGTAGTTCGTTTTCGGGGTCTTCGGTTAGAGAAACTCGTATCGTATCACCTATCCCTTCTTCTAATAGAGTGGCTATTCCCACACAGGATTTTATGCGTCCACTATCTCCATTACCTGCTTCTGTTACGCCCACATGGAACGGAAATTCCCATCCTTTCTTTTTTAGTAGAGAGGATAATTCTTTATATGCGCGGACCATAGTTATGGTATTAGAAGATTTTAGGGATATGACCACATTAAAAAAATCTTTTTGAACGCACATTTCTACCCATTCCATAGCCGCTATAGCCATAGCAGATGGAGTATTGCCGTATTGTGCTGTGATGTATTCTCCTAAGGAGCCGTGATTTACTCCTATGCGTATAGCAGTATTGCATTGCTTGCATACATCTATCAGGTGTTCGAATTCTTCGCGTGCCATCTGGTGGTTTTTGTGAAAATTACCGGGGTTAATTCTGACTTTGTCTACAAATGGAGCTACTTCGATGGCGGTTTGAGAAGAAAAGTGAATATCGGCCACTATAGGAGTGAAAATGCCTTCTGCCCTTAAAGTTTCTCTAATGTTTTTTATGTGCACCACATCTTGAGATCCAGGAACTGTTAGACGCAGTAGCTGTGCTCCAGCTTTGCTGAGTCTTTCGCATTGGCTTATACAGGCTTGTTCGTCATCGGTGTGCGTATTGCACATCGTTTGTATGGTGATAGGGAAGCCTTTTCCCATCATTATACCTGGATTACCTATTTTGATTGCCATATACTATTTCTTTTGCTTGTTTTTTTAAGTCGGCATTTGTCGTGCCGAATCGTTTTCCCAATTGGATATGTATTCCTGCCGAGATTATGATGTCAAGAGGGTAGGCATATCTATAATAAACTTTATTCTGGTCCTCATATCCCGAGCCTTCTGGGAAAAGCGAATCTGGAGTAAAGATACTGGAAAGGCCATAGCGCAGTTGTGCGTTTATGTGAAATTCGAATGGTTCGAAAATAAATGCCATGCCTGCCCCTCCTTGAAAGCCATAGTCCCAGCGTATGTCTGTGTCATACCATTGTGTTTTATATGCTTCCTCTACATTTGGGCCGCTCCGTTCCACCGACAGCCTATATCCGCCATATATGCCTATGCCAGCGTATACTTTACTATATAATCCGTCTTTATGTACTTGAAGCATAAAAGGTACTTCTATCACATCCATTTTTATTGCCCTACTTTTCTCCTTGTAGAATTCGTATGTTTGTCCTGTTTCTTTATTTTCTTTAAAGTGGTAGCCTTCGTGTCCATATTCTATACCGAGCGTCCATCCGAAATAAGGTAGGTAGTTGAACATTTTTTCGTAATGGGTGAAGGTAAGAGAATAGTGGCCGAGAACTATATCTCGAGTTTGGTTGTGTGAAGGGCTGAATTGCATTCCCGTTAGGGTGAGTCCATAGTTAAATCCTACCATAGAGTAGTCGTTGAGTTTCGTGGCATAGTCTATCTTGACGGTATCCAGATATTCATCGCTCCACTCGGTTATTAGCGTGTCCGCTTGAGCTTTTGCTACTTGCTCTAGGTATAGAGGTAAGGATACTTTGCTGGAGTCAGGTGATGTGGTGGTCGGAGTGTCTTGGCCTAAAGCTGAAAAACAACAAAGTGCAAATGATAAAATGGCTGCTATCTTTCTCATCCCTACTGAAGTTCGTTTATATTAATTATTTGAGTGAGTTCTGCTGATGGAAGAAGGTCTATGAATTCTTCGTCATCTTTAAACTTGAAGAAAACCACTTTTTCAGGCTGTTTGTGTTCAAGCAGATTGCCGGTGTCTACCATAGAGTTTTTATTATAGTCGAATGTTATCCTTACAGCATATTTCCCCTCCTTCAAGTAAGGGAAGGTGAGTTGAGTATCACTTTCTATTACATAACTTCTAAGTGTTTTGTCCCGCTTTTCGTTAAGTAGGTCGACAATAAGCTTACCTTTTACATCTTGCATATCTAAAATAATGGTACTTAACTTATCGTCTTTAGGTAAACTCACTTTTACTTCAGAACTATCGGAGTAGAACCCATTTATATCTCTAAATGCCCTATAAGGAACTTTAAGAATGTACTCATAGCCCGGAAGCATTTTTTCTTTAGGACGTATTGTGAAGTGCCTAAGATCCAGACTGTCTTTTTCTATGGTAAAACTGCTTTGTATTTCTTTCTGTTTAGGGTTTATATATCTAAATTTTAGAGAGTCAAAGTTCTCATATATAATAGGGTAGTCGAATTCAAGCGAAAATCCCTTTTGCTCAACATTTTCTGGCTCTGCTGTTATTTTATAAACACAGATGGTGTCTTCGTGTTTGAGGTTACGCCTGGCTGCTCTTCCGCTTTTTTTCGGTAGTGCTCCTTCTATAAAAAGAGGGTAGTGCTCAAGGCTAGGCTCCATTACACCAGTAGAGTCGTTAGTTTTTCTGTAATTAATGTATAGTTGCAGGGTGTCTGGAGTTCTGCGTCTGTCGTTTATCCATATCTCGAGACTATCCTGACGAAGATTAAACTGGGTAATTAATTGATCACTCCTATAGCCTTTTATCCAAAGGGAGTCTATCCAAGCATTTTTGGACATAAATGTCACGTAGGCGCGTCTGTCTGCAGTGCGACCTTTGTTCATTAACTTCTGCTTAGTGCTTTCCTCTTTAAAAAGTCTAATTTCATACTCACTTTTACGACTAAGGCATTCCAGTGTGTCCTTCATATCGTATTTTTGCATCTGACCAAGAGTATCGTTAACTTTTACTATAGGTCGTATAAGACTATCTACAAAACCTACGAGTTCTCCATTTTCTGCTTGATATAGGTTATCGTTGTTGTCGTCTTTAAGAGCATATAGTCTGTAAAGTGTATCTGGTATGTAAGGGATACAGAAGTAGCCCCAGTCGTCCGTTTTACTGGCGGCGAATGGTCTGCTTTTGAATATGGCAGAGTCGCTCTGATCCTTATATAACATTACAGTGGCTCCCTTTATAGGATTAAGCGTGTTACAATCCCTTACTGTTCCGCTGATTAGCATAGAGTCGATCACTTCTCCCGTTGAGAATACATAGGTGTATCCGGGAAACATATTGCTTTCATTATTATCGGCTATGGCATCAGTGAAGTTAAGTGTATATGTGGTGTTTTTTTCAAGAGGTTCTTCGAAACTCACCACTATACTTTTCCCTTTAACTTTGGCTTTAGGTGCTTTTTTCTGAGGCGGGGAAAGAAAAATATTCTGCTGATTTTTTATAGTTACATATTCGTCGAATCCGAAGACTATCTTGGTTTTATGTGTATCCACTTGAACGGAACCGGGTGACGGTTGTGTCCAATAGAGTGCAGGTGGAATCGTATCCTTTTTACCTCCAGTAGGTGCTTGCGTAGTATTGGCGCAAGAGTGCATGAAAAAGCTTGGAGCAAGGCAGGCTATGGCTGCTCCTAAGGGAAACAGATATTCTTTAATGGTTATTTTCATAATTCTATGCGGGATACGCTTTGTATGCCTTTAATTTGACTTATTCTCTCAATAAGGGTTTCTAATGTAGCTCTATCCTTTACCATTAACTCTATGGTGCCTTCAAATATCCCTTGGTCAGACCCTAGTGAGAGTCTGCGCATATTTATTCCTAGTGAAAGGGAAATTAGCTGAGTTATATCGTTGAGAAGTCCCACTCTATCAAGCCCTTTTATGTCCAATTTTACGGGGAAATCGTTCTGCGCGGATTTTACGTCCCAATTCACTGCCACCAATTTGTCTCCTTGAGTGCTGCCAAGGCTTTCCAGACAGGAGCAACTTTTTTTATGAACTATTATTGAGCCGTCGGGGCATTTGACACCTATCACAGGATCTCCTGGTATAGGATTACAGCAAGGAGCAGAGATATATCTGGTATTGCCCATTACGATAACTCTTTCTGCAGGCTTTCCAGACGAATTGTTGTTTATGGCATGTAGAAAGTCTTCTGCTTTGGAGAGATTATCTGGATCATTCTCGCGAATATAGTCGAGAATTTTCTTGCGAGCATCTTGCGTCTTTAGAAACGAAAGCCATTCTATTTTGGGCTTGGCATTTTCTGCTGTAATAATTTCGACTTGGTCACCTTGGTGCAGCATTTGGGAGAGCGCGCATAGTTTAAGGTTGATTTTAGCGGCCAATGCATGATTTCCTATTTTACTATCAAGCTGGTAAGCAAAATCCAGCGCGGTTGCTCCCTTCGGTACGCTGATTTGTTTCCCAGATGGGGTAAAGATGACTATATCACTAGATGTCAAGTCTCTATGAATGATGTCGAGTAACTCAAGCGTACTCACGTCTGGACTTTTTATTATTTCTTGTACCTTATCTAGCCATTTGTCCATCTCACTATCATTTTCCGAGATGTAGCCGTCTTTTTTATACGCCCAGTGGGCAGCGATCCCTTTTTCCGCTATGTCATCCATGCGTTTGGAACGTATCTGAACTTCAACCCATACGCCACCTTTACTCATTAGGGTGCAGTGTAGAGCCTCGTAGCCGTTACTTTTAGGCTGTTTAATCCAGTCCCTTAGTCGGTCTTGCTGATACCGATATATGCTTGTGATGGTGGCATAAATGTCGTAGCACTCTTTCCTTTCTTTAATAGGATCATTACTTTTCGGGTTAAAGATAATTCTTATAGCATATAGGTCAAATATCTGCTCGAAAGTGACATGCTTGGTAATCATTTTGCGCCATATAGAATAGGGCGTTTTAATCCTCTTTTTTATCTCGAATTCATAGCCCTCTTCTGTAAGAGCTTTCCTTATCGGCTCTATGAAATCATCGATAATCTTGGATTTTTGCTCAAGATCTTTATTTGTCTTTTCCGTTATGCTTTTGTATTCATCCGGTTCTTTGTATTTTAGCCAGATGTTTTCCATCTCGGTCTTTATGCTGTAAAGTCCTAGTCTATGGGCCAATGGAATGAACAAATACATCGTTTCGCTTAGAATCTTTTCCCTTTTATGCTCAGGCATGAATTCTATGGTACGACAGTTATGTAGTCTGTCGGCCAATTTTATCAAAACCACCCTCACATCATCGTTCAAGGTTAGAAGTATTCTTTTGAAGTTTTCCGCTTGAAGACTAGGCGTGTTGATGGAGGTGATTTTAGTCCTGTCCTCGTTATCGAGCACGGTTTTAATTTTCGTAAGCCCATCTACGAGTGAGGCAATTTTATCTCCGAAAAGCGCCCTTATGTCCTCGGTAGTATATTCAGTGTCTTCAACAACATCGTGCAGAAGTGCGGCAGTGATGGACTTGTAGCCTAGGCCAATGTCTTTTACGACTATCTTGGCTACTTCTATAGGGTGTATGATGTATGGCTCTCCGGAGCGTCTGCGCACATTTTTATGGGCTTCGTTGGCAAATTCGAACCCCTTTTGGACTACTGCGAATTCGTCTTCGTTCCTACATCGTTCTTTGGCCAATGCGGCCAGACTTTCATATTCGTCAGCTATGAGTCTATAGTCGTTCTCGTCAAATTCCGTACTTTTCATACAATGCTAAAATAAACTGAATTCGGTAATCTTTTCTACTGGGGTATTTTCACTGGTGGGAAGAAGTGAACGAAATTCGGCTTCGTCCAATACTTTTATTCCTAATTCTTTACATTTATTAATTTTTTCTGGTCCAGGTTTTGTCCCGGCTAATAGGAAACTAGTCTTGGAACTTATGGACGAAGAGTTCTTTCCGCCATTTCTGGAGATGAGCTCCTTTATTTCTTCGCGACTAACGCTAAAATTCCCGGAGATCACTATGGTTTTCCCTTCAAGAGCATTAGAGACTTGGGTGGGTTGAGTGCCTATTTCGAAGTGAAGTCCATCTTTACGCAGTCTATCGATTTGCTCAAGTCCATCTTTTGAATGCATATAGTCATAGACGCTTTGAGCTATTACCTCTCCGACATCTTTCACTCCAGCTATTTCTTCTTTGCTCGCGTGTATGATGTTGTCAATGTTATGGAAGTGTAGAACTATTTCCTTGGCTGTCTGTTCTCCTACATATCTGATACCTAAGGCGAAAAGCACTCTCTCGAAAGGCACTTCCATAGACTTCCTCAGTGATTCTTTAAATCGTAGCACGGATTTTTCCTTCCAACCATCCAGGGTCAGTAATTGTTGAGCACTTAAATCGTAAAGGTCGGCTGGGGTACGGGCCAATCCCAACGCATACATTTGATCTATAGTTGATTCTCCTGCAAGTATATTCATCGCTTTTCTGGAAACGAAATGAAGCATTCGTCCTTTAATCTGCATAGGGCAACCCTGTGTATTCGGGCAGAACCATTTAGCTTCGCCTTCGGATTTTACAAGGGGAGTGTGACAATCGGGACATAGTTTCGGGAAAACCTCAGGTGTAGAGTCTTTAGGGCGAAGGCTTAACTCCACACCGGTTATTTTCGGAATTATCTCCCCACCTTTTTCCACATAAACGCTATCTCCTACACGTATGTCAAGAAGCGACATTTGATCAGCATTGTTTAGAGTTGCCCGTTTGACAACAGTTCCTGCCAATTGTACTGGCTTTAGGTTGGCAACCGGGGTGACAGCCCCTGTTCTTCCAACTTGGTAACTGATGCTAAGAACCTTTGTACATGCTTGTTCAGCTTTGAACTTAAAGGCTACGGCCCATCTAGGGGATTTAGCCGTGTATCCAAGTTCGCGTTGATATTCCAATTCGTTGATTTTTATGACTATACCATCTGTAGCATAAGGCAGGGCTTTTCTGTGTGTATCCCAGTAGTCGATAAAGGCGGTTATTTCATCCAGATTCTGGCAGACTTTGCGATGCTCCGAAATGGTAAGTCCCCAGCTTTGAGCCATATCCAGAAGTTGTGAATGCGTGCGTGCGTAATTCTCCGGTATGCTTTGCGCTGGAATATGGTATAGCATACAATATAGCCCGCGTCGGTGTACTTCACTAGGGTCCAATAGTTTAAGTGAGCCTGAAGCGGCATTGCGCGGATTTGCAAATGGAGGTTCTTCGTTGATTAGTTTCTCTTCGTTTAATTTGTCGAATGACTTGTATGGCATCAAAATCTCACCTCTGATTTCGAATTCTTCTGGAAAGTCACCATGGAGTGTGTGTGGTATATTGCTTATGCGCTTAGCATTAGCGGTGACATCATCTCCCACTATGCCATCACCCCTTGTTAGAGCCAAAGCTAACTTTCCCTTTACATAAGTTAGACATATTGCAGTGCCATCAAACTTAAGCTCGCAGCAATAGGTAAATTTCTTACCCTCAAGGATTTTTTCTGCACGTGCCACAAAATCCATTATATCTCCTTTAGAGTAGGTGTTAGATAGGGACAGCATAGGATAGCGATGTGCACGCTGTTTGAATCCGCCAGCTGATGGACTACCTTCGCTATTTACCTCAAGGTCGGATCCTACTTTCTGCGTAGGGGAGTCTGGACTATAGAATTCGGGCCATTGCTTTTCCAAATTCTCGAGTTCGTGCATAAGCGCATCGAATTCCATATCGGAAATAACAGGGGCGTTGTCTACATAATAACGCTTGCTATAATCCCAAAGCCTTTTTCTAAGCTCTTCTATCTTGCTTTTAGCCTCTTCTCTTTCCATAATCTTCAAAGATACTCATTTTCCTGTTTTTTGCCAATAATCTTTTCCTGTTCATAAAAATCTAATACTAATCAAACGCAGCTTATTATTTTTAGTAATATGTGAAGACAAAGATGATGTCGTTGACAAAAGATGTCAAAACAGCGGGCTAACTTTGCGTTAACAAAAATATAAGGAGTATGTCAATGGAATTAAAAAAATGGATAGAGGGTTCAGCCGAAATAGAGGCTTTGATATGTGATTTAGCACTTGAGCCGATATCGCAGATTGAATAGTAGTCTTATTTGCGAATGTATATTTTGGGGCAGGGGATTAGTCTTCGGTTACGATCTCACTATGTCAATATATTGTCGTTCAGTTCGTTGCCTCTGTTCGGCTATTACTGAACAATGCCTTTTTATGAATAATTATTATGAGTCTTACAATTTTTACAATGTAATTGGCCAAGTAATTTTTTTGTTTTCCAGGCAAGAAAATGAAAAAGTCGGATTTTATATATGGTTTGAAATTATTAGTTTTTATGAAAAAAATCGGTTTATTTGCAACCATTATAGGTGCAACACTTTTATTATCATCTTGTTGGGATGATAGTGATGATTATGTGGATGTACGTCCGACAGGCTTGGTAACAGTTTATCCTCAAACTGATGGCGGATTTAATATGCAACTTGATGATAGAACTGTATTATATCCAACTAATCTTAAAACATCCCCTTATAAAGACAAGGTTGTAAGAGCTTTAGTTAATTTTACGGATGATCCTCGTGGAGAACGTCAAGATATTGATGGATCAGAAGACATCGTTAAGCGCTATGTAAAGGTTAATTGGATGGATAGCATTCGGACTAAAACTCCTGTTTATACAACTGGCAAAGATGATGCTTTGGTATATGGCGATGATCCTATCGATATTATGCGTGACTGGGTGACAGTTGCTGAGGATGGGTTTATAACGCTCAGAGTAAGAACTACTTGGGGTCCATATCACAAACCTCATCGTTTAAATCTGGTATCAGGGACAAATCCAGATGATCCATTTGAGTTCGTTCTTCGACACGATGCACAGGGCGATATGGGAATGGAATTTGGCGATGCTCTTATAGCCTTTAACCTAAATGATATGACTAACGCCTCATCATCTGACGAAATAACAGTTAAACTTAATTGGGAGTCTTTTAATGGTCCTAAAAAGTTAGAATTTAAGCTGAGGATGCATAAATAATAGGGCGCTCGGCACGATTTCAGTAGGGTTTATTCTCGATGGAAAGACAACTTGTGAATTCCATAAAATCTGGCGATGCAACAGCTTTCGAGCAGTTGTATCGCTTGAATATTGGCTATTTGTCTGCAATATGTTCAAGATATATTACTGATGAAGAAGCTGTTAAGGATATTCTGCAAGGTGCTATGTTAAAAGTATATAGCTCGATTGGTTCTTTTAAGTATAAGGGTGAGGGGTCTCTTCGGGCGTGGATGGGAAAAATAGTGCTGAATGATTCCTTGAAATATCTTAAATCGAAAGGAAGAATCCTATTTGAAGATATAGATGATAATTTCCAACAGACTACGGAAGATAGTGAAGACAATATTGAAGAGATACCGGCAAATGTGCTTTTTGATATGATAAGGGCGTTGCCAGATGGGTATCGTACTGTCTTCAATCTATTTGTTATAGAGGGAAAAAGCTATAAAGAAATAGCTAAGTCGTTAAAAATAAAGGAGGGTACTGTTGCCTCTCAAATATATAAGGCAAAAGCTCTATTGTCGAATAAAATTAAGGAATATGAAAGACAAATGGTCGGATGATATTAGGGAAAAAATGTCTAATTATGAAATTGCCCCTCCAAAGGATTTATGGTATGGGGTAATTTCTAATCTTCCTCATCGCAGAGCGCATAATCATATACTATGGCCACTTGCAGGAGCGTTTGCATTGGCCAGTATAGTGCTTATCGTACTTATTGGACAAAATGAATCCGTGGAACCCACGCATTTTGCTGATGCTAAAGATTTTACCGCAAGAGTTATTATTAAAGACGAGAAAAAATTGCAGCAGGAGTTAGTTGCACCTTCGCGACTGAATGGCCCCCAAAAGAGGGTCAGCACTAGCGAAATTGGCAAAGAAAATAGCCTTAGCGCAGTCGAGAACACCAGGCTAGATGATGACTCAAAAGGAAAGCCGGTAAAAGATGAAGAGACGCAGGAAATTGACGATGCCAAGGAAGTCAGGCGGGAAGTAGATTACCATGAGAAGCCTAAAAAGCAGAGAATAATTGATAGCCGATACGCCTTTAAAGTTTATTCATCTGTGGCAGGGGGGTATTCGCGCAATTCGATAAGTCGATCCGGATTTTCAAAGGGTCTAGGTATGGAAAATGCAAATTGGATGGATGATCCGGCATTAGGAGTGGCCGTTTTCAATTACGGCACTGCTCAAAAAACGGAAATGAAGCATGATATCCCGATGAAGATAGGATTGGTATTTTCCTATGAATTTACTGATAGGATAAGTTTATCGGCAGGCATTTCTAATGTTTTTTTGCGCTCAGAGTACAGAGAAGGAACACAACATCACTATCGAAGTGGAGAACAAAATATCCGATATATAGGTGTACCACTTGATATTAAGTACGATTTTTTCACTTTCAACTCACTCAATTTGTATTGCTCATTGGGAGTGTCTTTTGATAAATGCTATAAGGCTACGCGCACTAATGACTACATTATTGGGGATGAAAATAGGCTTAAAGAAGTTGATAATCTTAATGAGAGACCTTTCCAATTCTCGACAAGCCTTAATCTGGGCGTAGAGTATTGTCTTTACAATGGGGTGTGGGCTTTTGCACAAGGTGGTTTAGGCTATTATTTTAATGATGGATCGAGTCTTAATACCATATACAAATTCAGACCTGCTAATTTTTCTTTAGGAGCAGGTCTGCGAATTGATATGTCTTTTACTAGGTAGGTCGTTAGATCTTATTTATTAGAGTTCGATGCGAGATTAGAGCATTGTATCTATCTAACACTTCGCCTACTACATCTTCCCAACTCCGAACTATAGTTTTCGAGGCCTGTACTCCCACTCTATGCACCCTGGCTGGGTCTGCTATCAATTCTCGAAGTTTGTCTTCAAAAGATGTGAGGTTATTATCAATTAGAAAACCGTTTTCTCCATCTTTGAGTATAGTGGCGGCAGTTGCGCCTTTTACCATAACGGCAGGAGTGTGAAGCGCAGCAGCCTCCCTTACTACGAGTGGAGCATTGTCATAAAGCGAAGGGAAAAGGAACAAATCTGCCGCCGCATAGTAGATTTTGATTTTCTCTCTATCTGTAATATTACCTACGAATGTGACTTTGCTATCCAGTCCTTTTTCGCTAACCAATTCTTTCATAGCCTCTGCGGCATAACCGGTTCCGACAAAAAACATCCTGAATTTCAGATCCTCAATGCCTGCCAATGCATCTATTATGAAGCGTACATTCTTTTCCCATATATGCTGCCCTACGAAAAGGAAGACGAATTCATCGGGTTTTATGCCCAATTTTTGTCTTGAATCTACAAAATACTTCTCGGGGTAGTCCGCGCATAAATCGCTACCATTATCTACTACTTCTACATGTCCTTTATATCCATACTCGCGGATGACTTCTTTCACGGATTCCTGTGGCACCCAGACTTGGTCTGCTTTCTCGTAAAAAGAAATTACATTTTTTATAACTATGTCAACCATTTTATCAGGAAGAACCCGTGCAAAGTCGTCGCGATATTTCGAGTGGAATGTCGCCACGCAAGGAATGCCCATTTTTTTCGCTATTCTTTGTGCTGCTCGCCCAGACGTAAAGGGGCTATGTGCGTGAACAATTTTGAATTCTCTCTGTGCCAATTTAGCTAGGAAGGTGGGGTCAACCTCTGCAATGCCGGTAACATAGGGATGCCTAAAAGGTACCGGAACTGAAAAATAGTCTATGACTTCGAAGTCATACTTGGAATAGTCAGCGCCAGGAACATTAGGCGTTATTACGGCCACTCCACCGACTTTTTTTTGCATCCAGTAAGCGTAATTGTACACGCAGACAGAAACTCCATCCATAACAGGAGGGAAGCATTCGTTGAATAATCCAATATTCAATGTTTTCTTTTCCATATCTTTTGTTTAGCGTTTTTAGAAACCCTCAAAAAAATAACTTGTATCATTTTTGTGTTTCTTGGTTTATAAATAGTTGCAACATTCAGCCTGCGAGTTTAAAAGGCTGTCATGAAGCATACCATCCAGAGCTGTTGTACAGTTGCGTTGGCAAATATAGTATTTTATCTCCGCATTACTTTTAATATTAGATTAATCTTTTATAATTTTGCGGTGTTCCGTTCTTGCGAAAATGTAGAGCGAGCTTTGGTTTTAAATAGAAAAAGGTTATGAATGTAGCAATAGTTGGTGCCAGCGGGGCAGTAGGACAGGAATTTCTGCGTGTGCTAGAAGAAAGAAAGTTCCCGATAGATAAGCTATCTCTGTTCGGCTCGGAAAGAAGTGCAGGGAAGAAGATTGTTTTTGATGGGAAAGAATACGAGATAAAAAAGCTTCAACATAATGACGATTTTAAAAATGTGGATATAGCTTTTGTGTCCGCCGGTGGAAGTGTGTCAAAGGAATTTGCCGAAGATATTACTCGTTTCGGCGCCATTATGATTGACAATTCCAGTGCTTTTAGAATGGATAAGGATGTACCGCTTGTAGTTCCAGAAGTGAATCCACGCGATGCGCTGGTTCGTCCTAAAAGGATAATTGCTAATCCTAATTGTTCTACTATTATAATGGTTGTGGCTCTTAATGCCATTGAAAGGCTTTCTCATATCAAAAGGGTACACGTGGCCACATATCAGGCAGCAAGTGGCGCCGGGGCACAAGCTATGGTAGAACTTGTTGACCAGTGTCGCCAAAGTCTGAATGGCGAGGAGATGAAAGCAGAAAAATTTGCATATCCATTGGCCTTTAACCTCATTCCACATATCGATGTATTTACAGATAATGGTTATACCAAGGAAGAGTTGAAAATGTTCGATGAGACGAGAAAAATTATGCATAGTGACGTACTTACTAGCGCTACATGTGTACGAGTTCCTGCTCTTAGATGCCATTCTGAAAGTATATGGGTAGAAACGGAAAAGCCTATAAGCGTGCTCCAGGCAAGAGATGCTTTTTCTAACGCGGAAGGACTAGTGCTTATGGATGATCCTTCTAAGAAGGAGTATCCTATGCCTCTATTCCTTCAAGGCAAGGATGATGTTTATGTAGGAAGGATTCGTAAGGATCTTGCTGATGAGAATGGACTTACCTTTTGGGTTGTGTCGGATCAAATCAGAAAAGGCGCCGCACTTAATGCGGTACAAATAGCGCAGTGGCTCCTAGAAAATGACAAGTCATCATTCAAGGTCCATAAGAAATGACGATAAGGATACATTAGATGGAAGAGATAGTTTTTTACGAATTCTATATCGTGCTGCTTCCACTCCTTTAAGTGATATATTCATCATGGACGCTATCTCTTTGGATGAAAGATTCATACATAGATAGGAGCAGAATCTTAGGTCTGAACTTGTTAGCTTAGGGTATCTTGTTTTTAGGATATGAAAGAAGTTGCCATGGATGCGATCAAAATTCTGCTGAAATAACTTCCAATCCTGTTCGCTTGAAATTTGAGAATCGATGGCGGAAATCATCTTCTTGTAATATTTGTCAGGATAGGCATTCCCGATGGCATTTTTTTGAACGCTTAATTCATCTTTAAGGTCAAGCAATATTTTATTCTTATTCAAAAGACTCATAGTCGTGGACGCTATTTCACGACTTTTCGCATTTAATTCGGCTTCTAACCTTTTATTTTCCAACTCCTTTTTCTGTCCCTCGACTCTTCTTTTTATGTAATAATACACAAATAGGATACTTAAAATTCCCATAGCGGAATAAAAGAGGTATGCCCATACACTTCTCCAAAAAGGTGGTCTGATATAAAAGCTGGTTTGAGTTTCATCTAGAATGTCGCCGGTATTATCCACAACTCTCACTTTTACAGTGTGGTGTCCTTCGTTAAGATGGTTTAAATCAACTTCTTCACCAGGTATTTTTTGCCATATTTCATCTCTTCCTTGAAGCATATATTCAAAATGATTATTGCCAATCTCCTTGAAAGTAGGGTAGGTATAGCGAAATGTTACAAGCCTATTATCCCATCCCCACGCAAGATTCTTTCTTAGACTAATGTTTGCTGCCATAGAACCATCTATATGAGATATTTTGATGGATTCTAATTTGAGATCGGGTTTCCAACCATTATCCACTATATTTGTCCTCTTCGGTATGAAGGCCAATGCATTGTTTAGGCTCATTATAGACCATCCCTGTGGCCCTTGGCTTACTTGTTTCAGCATATCTACAGATGTGGCGTTGAATATGCTGTAGGGGATTTTTTCAATAATATTGTAATTATAATCAAAGTGATATGCATTATCTGGATTGACAATCCAATAACCACCGCTATTATCTTCACTGATATCCATTATGTTCTTAATTTCCCCAATTGAAGAGTTTAGTCCTTTGTAAATAACTATGGAGTCGGTAACATCGTCATAGGTATAGATAGAAGAATCATTGAAAAATATGGTTCTGCCATTTATCCTTTTGATTCCGACTTTGCCAGACTGCCCGTCAAACGAAGGGTAGTATCTAATGTCACTAATTGATTTTAAATCAGGTGACACTTTTAGACGGTAAAGACCTCTGTTCTGGTGGCTGGCCCATATAAATCCCGAAAAGTCAATGTCTATGGTGCTGATTGGCTCTAGAAAGCCTTCCAGATGATGAGAATACTGCCATTTACCATTATGTTTAATATAAAGGCAAAGCTTGGTATAAGTGCCTTCTATAAGTACCTCCTTCCCATTGATAATGCCTTTTGCAAGGCAACTACCGCCTGCGTTGTCCTTAGAGATTTTGTTAGTTTTAAGTCCATCAATGGTATATGTATCTGCATTGGTTCCACAGAAAAGTTGATCGTCATAGCGTTTTAAGTACAGTACAGGTCCTTTGACTCTTTTATCTTTGTGTATACTATTTATCGAAAGGGACTTGCCATCCAATATACTTGTGTATAGTCCTTGATTTGTGCCAATATATAAAAACGGAGCTTGGTAATAGGTGCAGTACACAGCGCCTACATTAGGCCTCAACTCCCGTATGTAGCGTATACCGCTATGTACATCGACAAGTGCTATTCCAGAGCCCATAGCTAGGAATAAATCGCCCTCCTTGTTCTCGCATATATTTAGGATGGTATTCCCATCAAGCACATTTGATGCATCAATGGTCCATAGTTTGTGTCCTGTGGAGTCTATTGCACTGCATCCATAAAGTGTACTGCCTAGTATGATGTCTCCCTTTGAACTTATAATGGCTTTATTTATTTCACCATTGAGAAGATTTTCCTCGCAGTTAGTTATCCATTTACTTAAAGATGTGCCATTAAGAAGGTAGATGCCTTCATTCTGTGTTACAACCAAGTCTCTTCCTTTACCACGAGGTAAGACTGATACCATTTTTCCTTTCCATGGATGCGGAAGCTTTGTTGCAGAACCATCTTCAAGGTTTATTATAGAAAAGCCGTCAGCGCTGCTATATAACCTATTCTCCGAATCCAAACCGATGTATTCACTAAATACCTTAGTGTCAATAGGAGTAACTGTTTTGTTAGTTGTATTGTATGCGAAAAAAGTGACAAAAGAGTGAAAAATGATGTTATCACCATAACGAAAAATATTCCATATTTCATCGTTTTTCATAGAATATCCGGCTAGAGAATCGGATAATGAAGTGTATTCTATGATACCTTCATCGTTTTCGGAGAAATACCCGAATTCTTCAAATGATCCGGCGTAGATTCTATCACCATCGCAAAAAGTTGAGCGAATTATACACGAGCCTTTTATGGGAGTTATACTCCATTGTTTAGAATCAAAACATATAAGCCCTGTTGCATTTCCAAAGTAGGTCCTACCATCTTCAGCGCAACTTGCAGACCATATTTGGTTAGATTGGTGGTGGTCATTTTTATCCCAGATACGCACTATCGGAGTGGATTCTTGTGCTGTAGAATATACTGTAATGCCGAAAAGGCATAATACTGTTATGGCTGTTTTACGACGCATGGTTCTGTAATTTTCTAACAAATATAATTAAATTTTTTAATGGTAGTGGAAAAATAGGGGATAGATATAACCCCTGTTTTTTGAAGTGGAATATTTATGGGGGCTTAGTCTATTTGCTTTTTTTATATTGTTCATATATTTGCTTCAAAAAACGCTGAAACAGATAAGCAATAAATAAATCAAAGGCATTAGATTTCCAAATAAAGCGATGAAAACAATTAAATTTTTAATTTTTTCTGTATTGCTCGTTTCTGTTTGTTCTTGCAGAAATGAGGTTGAAAGTTTTAAAGTCTATAAACAAGTGCACGGGTTAGAGGTGTCCGCTTACCCTGCTCACGTGGAGTTTTCATGGGATTCGTCTCAGGGCGAAAGTTATGATTTGTATTTGAAGTCCGGACGAAATTTAAAGTTGCTGAACTCGATTAATTCCTCTCCTTATTTGGATTGGAGTGTGAAGCCTTCTAAAGTGCCCACATCTGCTACTTATTATGTTATTCCTAAGGGTATAAATCCAAAATCTCTTTCACGAGACGATTTGTCTTCCATGTCTGTTACTATTACTATCCCCGCAGCTACAGATGAGGCATTGCTGGATATGACACAAAAGTATACTACACGCTATTTTCACGAGTTTGCGGATCATCTTACAGGTATGGCAAAGGAAAGAAGCAACTCTACAAATGGTGCTCCAGTAACTACAGGTGGTACGGGCTTTGGCATTATGGCGCTTATCGCAGGTATAGAACGAGGATACTTGAGCACAGAGCAAGGGTATGGTGATTTCGAAAAGATATTGAACTTTCTTGAGAATGTAGAAAGGTTCCATGGCGCATGGGCGCATTGGTATGATCCACAAACTCGTAAGGTTCACTCTTTCAGTAAATATGACGATGGAGGTGATTTAGTTGAAACGGCGTTTCTTGTGGAAGGACTTATTACGCTAAAGCAATATCTTAAATTCAAGAGACCGGATTTGTGCGTAAGGGCCGATAGGCTGGTTCGTGGCGTCGAGTGGAACTGGTATACAGGTGAGGATGGAAAGAATCTGTATTGGCATTGGTCTAAAAACTACGGATGGAAGATGAATCATCGTATCAAAGGGTATGATGAGACCTTTATAACATACGTACTTGCCGCATCTTCACAGCGTTTTGGCATTTCACGTGAGGTGTATGAGAATTGTTATAAAAATTCCGACTACTATTACAATGGGAAATCATATTATGGATTAGTGCTTCCATTAGGGATGAATTATGGTGGCCCTTTGTTTTTCACTCATTATTCGTGGTTGGGTCTTGACCCGCGTGGCTTGACGGATGGAAAAGTGAATTATTTTGAACAGAATCGTACTCACGCTTTGATTCATTATAATTATGCGCTTGAAAATCCTATGGGGCATAAGGGCTTAGGAGCAGACTTTTGGGGATTTACCTCATCTGACGATATGCTAGTGGGATATACAAGCCATCATCCGATGACAGATGCGGAAAATGGAACAGTTTCACCTACAGCTCCTATTTCGTCCATAGTATATACACCAGAAGAATCGCTTGCTTGCCTGAGGCATTTATATTATGATATGGGAAGTGAAGTTTTCGGCCCTATGGGCTTTTATGATGCAGTTAATCTTTCTCTTCCGCAGGGGCAGAAGGTTGTAAAAAGTTATCTTGCTATAGATCAGGGGCCAATAGCTGTTATGATAGAGAATTATCGATCAGGTCTTCTTTGGGAACTTTTTATGAGTGCGCCTGAAATCAGGAGTGGGCTTGAAAAATTAGGATTTTATTACGAATCTAAATAATATTATTTATGAAACGTTTAGTGGTATTATTCGCCTTCATTCTCTGCATTACATCTATGTGGGGACAGACCATAAAGGTTGAAGGCTCAGTGCTTGACAGTGATGGTTATCCACTTCCTCAAGCTGCGGTTTTCATTAAAGGTGGGACAAATGGGACCGTCACAGATCTAGATGGTCATTATACTATAGAAGTGCCCTCAGATGCCATTCTTGTTTTTTCTTTCCAAGGGTATAAAGATAGGGAAGAGATGGTAGGTGGCAGAAGCATAATAGATGTAAAACTTTCTGTTGATTCTCAACTTCTTGAAGAGAGTGTGGTGGTGGGATATGGAACTCAGAAATCTAAGGATCTCACTGCGCCTATTGTCACTATAAAGGGTGGCGAGCTAAGTAAACAAATATCCTCTTCTCCTATGGCAGCCCTTCAAGGTATGGTTAGTGGTGTTCAAATTATCAACAGCGGAGCCCCAGGTGCTACCCCTAAGGTTAAAGTGCGTGGAGTAGGCTCAATAAGTGATTATGCTACACCTCTTTATGTTGTAGACGGCGTGTTTCAGGATAATATAGACTTTCTATCTTCTAATGATATAGAGAGCCTTACTGTACTTAAGGATGCTTCTGCATCTGCCATTTATGGTGTTCGTGCGGCTAATGGCGTTATTATAGTAACCACAAAGAGGGGGTCTATTGACCATCTTAACATCAATTATGATGGATATGCCGGAGTGCAAATTCCAATTAATATAATGCCTCTTGCAAACAAAAACCAATACATAGAACTTCGTAACGAGGCCAATAAGAACACTATAGGCTGGACTCCTTTAGATGCCAGTGCTTTCCCGGGAGATACCGACTGGTATGCTGAACTTGTAAAACCAGCATTTACCACTAACCATTCGATAGATCTGTCAGGTGCTTCTGACAATACAAACTACTCTGTGGGTTTAAGTTATTTCTATCAAGATGGCATTATGAATCACACGACCAATGATTACGATAGAATCAATATCCGTTTGAGGCTTGATCAGAAAATGACATCTTGGCTTAAAGTCGGTGTGAATTCAGTACTTTCTCGTTATGAAAAGAATAATTATAATGCCAATGCATTCTATCAGGCCTATTTGAATCCTCCTGTGTATAATGTTTATAATGAAGATAATACTGAAGCATACCCGGTGAAGTTCGATTCGCCTCAGCTATACGGCTTTGCAAATGCATACGGTAATCCCGTAGCAGTGGCATACTATAATAATTCAGGAGAGAAAGGGTTGAAGGAAGTCTTATCTACTTATGCTGAGTTTACTATTATTCCACAGGCACTTACTTTTAAGACATCGTATAATATGGATTTTTATTTTTACGATAGTCATAATTACACTCCAGAATATAATGTTGGTGGTAGTCAAAGCGTGGGGACCTCTTCGCTTAGTAAGACTTTCGGATATGGACTAAATCAGATATTGGATAATGTCCTTACATATAACGGACAAGTCGATAAGCACAGGTTCTCGGTAATGTTGGGTAATTCTATTAGGACTCAACTAAGCAGATCTCTTAGCGGCACTCGTAATTCTGTGCCTTATTATGATAGTGCTTCTCTATATTTGATAAATGGTTCATCCCGTAATCAACTTTCAAGTGATGGCGGAACCCGTTACAATGGCGTCTCTTTCTTTACAAGAGGCACTTATAATTATGATGAAAAATTCCTTGCCACATTTACATTACGCGCAGATGGCTCCTCTAAATATCAGCAAAAGTGGGGTATTTTCCCTTCTGTCGGTTCTGCTTGGAACCTTACGGAGATGGATTTTATGCAAGATCAACATTTCTTTGATTATCTTAAACTAAGGGTTTCTTGGGGTATGCTGGGTAATGATAATGTGCCTGCCAATTCATCTGCTATACTTGGCACATCTGGTATGGGAGCTTCTGCTGTCTTTGGAGATACTGTGTATGATGGAGTAGGAGCACAGACTGTAGTGAACAATTACCTTAAGTGGGAAGTGGTTACAGAGGCCAATGTCGGGGTGGATTTCTCTACTTGTGACAATCGACTTCGCGCTGAAATCGATGCTTACGACCGTATAACGGATAATGTTGTGTTCTATACTCCTATTGCGGCTGGTGGTGGTACTGCCAATCTACTTTCTAACAACGGGTCTGTTATGAATTTGGGACTAGAGATGAGTTTGAATTGGAATGACAGTGTAGGAGAAGATCTTTCGTATAATTTAGGAATGAATGCCACCTTTAATCATAACGAAGTTACTAAATTAAGTGGTTTGGAATTAAGTAGTTATGATTATGTTCCGGGTACATCCATAAATGGTAATTATGCCACTCGTGCTGCAATAGGATATCCTATCGGTGGCTTTTGGGGATATAAGATAGATGGAGTTTATGCCTCGGAAAAGGAGGCTCTTCAGGACCCGGTAAATCAGATTATAAAAGATGCCGGCTATTTTAAATACCACGATGTCACAGGTGATGGTACAATTAATAAAGATGACATTACTTATCTTGGGAGTCCACTTCCGTGGCTAACTATGGGTTTCAATGTGGGCTTGAACTATAAAAATTGGGATTTTAGTATGCTTGTCAACGCTCAAATAGGTAATAAGATTTTAAATCTTAAGCGAATGCAGCGCGGAACTTTTTCCGAAGCCAACTATGATCTCGACTTTTATAAAAATCGCTGGACTAAAGAGAATAAATCTACTTCATATCCATCTGCAGAAGCGGCAGGGACAAGTTTTATACAGACTTGTAATGATTTCTATCTAGAGGATGGTTCTTCATTTAATATAAATAATATCCAGATAGGATATACTTTCAGTGGTATGAAGTGGGCGCGAAGCATAAGGGCTTATGTAAGCGCTCAGCGTCCGCTTTGCCTCTTTGGTTACAATGGTTTCACGACTGAAATCGGAGGCTCACCTATTTCGTCCGGGATAGATAATAGCGTATATCCTATGCAATCTATTTACACAGCTGGAATTAGTGTGAATTTTTAAAAAAGAATAGATATGAAAAAGATCATAAATTTATTGGCAGTCATCGGCGTGGTAGTATGTGTAGCGTCTTGTGATGATTTTCTGAACATTAGAGTCGAAGGCACTATGCCATCGTCAGGAACTGATTACACTAAGGCCGAGAATATTTTTCAACCAGTTAGTGCCGCATACGCCCAAATGCGTTCAGATATTTGGTTTCCGTATATCTGTGTGGGAGATGTTTCCTCAGATGATTCCGATACGGGGTCTGCTGTTGGGGATAATGCTTATGCTACTGCCATGAACGATTTTACCTTCGAGCCTGGTAATTATATGTTCAACTCTTTGTGGACTGGATACTATAATATAATCTCGGCAGCAAATAATGCTATCTATCAGGAAGGAAAGTATGCTGAGGCTATGAAAACGGAAGAAAATAAGTTGTATGCCCGTCAGTGTGCTAATGAGGCGAAGCTTATACGAGCATTTGCCTATACATGGTTATACAGAACTTTCGGGGAAGTCCCAATAGTTCGTTATGGCATGAGTTCTAGTGAACTAGCCAATAATCCGCAGGCTAAAAAAGACGAATTATATGAATACATATTAAAAGATCTTGACGAGGCTATAGATACTCTTCCTGCTTCATATTCGAAGGTGTGGGGGACACGCTATACTAAATATACTGCTCTTGCACTTAAGGCCAAGGCCGCTATGTATTTTGGTGATTGGCAAAGTGCTGCTGATGCTTCTGGAAAGATAATCACTTCTGGCAAATTCGCACTTGAAGACGACTATAGATACCTGTTTTCTGTAGATGGAGAGGGGTGCTCTGAATCTTTAATGGAGATAGAAGGCTCCGATCTAGGACAAAACAGTGGAGAAGCTCCATATTTGCTTTATGCTTATTATCAAGGGCCACGAAATAACAGTCCTTCCAATATGCAGGGGTGGGGTTTTAATGTGCCCAATGATAATCTGAAGGCTTTTCTTGAAGCTCGCGGTGATGCTAAGAGGCTTTCAATTACTTTCCTAGAAAGAGGGACGACAACCCCCGAAGGTGATTACATATCGGATAAATGCCCTAATCCATATTACAATGGGAAAGTCTATACTCCAAGCAGTTATAATACTTTTAACACTAACGCTTATGGCTATGACCATAATATTCGATTAATCCGATACGCAGAGGTTTTGCTTATTTATGCGGAAAGTTTATGTAATGGAGCCTCGAGTGGAGAATGTACTTATAGTGCAGACGATGCTCTTCATGAAGTCCAAAGTAGGGCCGGAATAAGCAATACTTCGGCTACGCTTCAGAATATTTGGGATGAGCGAAGGGCAGAACTTGCACTTGAGAACAATCGCATATTTGATCTTATACGTTTAGGTAAGGTAGAAGAAGTGGTCGGTGCGAAGATAGCGGGTGCCAAGACGAATTTTCATTCGCATTTTCCTATTCCTTCCGAACAAGTTACTTTGAATAAGGCTCTTATTCCTTCTCCTGGATATATTTATTAACAAAATAAACCATTATTAATTAATTACTATTATGAAAAAAATCTATGTATTTGGCGCTGCTGCGCTTGCACTTTGCGCCATCTCTTGTAACAAAGAGAAAAATGATGGACCTAACACTCCTAACGGAAAGCCAGAAGTTACCGTAGCAAAAGACGCTCTTGTAGCTTATCTTCCTTTTGAAAGCGAAGCTGCCGGTACTACGGAGCTGGTAGTTGCAGATAAAGGGGAAACTACTGAAGATAATTTCGTTAACGGACGTACTGGAAAATGCTTTCAAGGAGGAGAGAAGCAGTATCTTATCTATACTGTGCCTCAGGATAGCCCTATAAGAAGCATGAAGGGCTTTACATATTCTGCATGGGTTAATCAACCAGAGATTCTTCAGTCACAGGTTCCAGTTCCTTTGTATTTCCAACTTGCCAATCTTGACAGTGAAAAACCAGATCACTTCTGGGGAAATATTTCACTTGCTGTAGATCGCACTGCAGAAGGAGCAGAAGGTAATTTGACATTTAAGACCTGCTTCCGTCATGGCGATGATGGCTCTATCTGGAAACAATGGAATGGGGACTACGGTAAGTGCTTTCCTGCAGGGCGCTGGAATCATCTTATCTATACATATAACAACGAGACTTCAGAGTTCCATGTTTATGTAAATGGTGCTGATGTTACTCCAGAAAATGTAGTTGAGTGCAAAATGGGAGAAAACCTTGCAGGAGATCTTTCATTTATCGGAGCAGACCAAATCGTTATCGGAGCATGGCTTCCAAAGATCCTTGATGGCGCTACAGATGAATGGATGGGCTGGATGGACAATGCTCAGATAGATGAGTTCCGTCTTTATAGCCGCGCGCTTACAGCAGAAGAGGCTACTGAACTTTATAGGGCTGAAGTTGCTAATATTAACGAATAGTTTATAATTTAATGGCAGGCCCTCATAGGGCTTGCCATTAAATTGGTTAAATTTTGTTAATGAAGAAAATATTTGGATTATTTCTTTCGTTGCTTTCGCTATTTTCATGTTCTTCCTTAAAGGAGGAAGTGAAGATAGAAAAGGTGCAGTTAGTATCAATTAGTTTTAATGGTAAGGTTATACCACTTACAAAAGTTCCGACAGGCGTTTCAGGTGATGTGGAATATGTGCTTACATTCACAAAAAATCTTGACTTTACCAGTTTTAACTCTAATCGGCTAACTTGTAGCGGAGCGTCCTTATCGGATTTTGACCTATATGTAAATGGGGAAGAGCTTCATATTAAATCCAATACCACTTTGCCTTACTTTAAGAAGATTACTTTTAGATTATATAAGGGAGAGAACCTGGGAGTTCAATTTACTGAAGACTATAGCTTCTCTTTTGTAACAGAATATGATCCATCTGACAAATTCGAAAGAATCTCTGAAGAAGAGCTTTTCGAAAAAGTGCAGAAAACCACTTTTTCATATTTCTGGGATTATGCACACCCGGTAAGCGGACTTGCAAGGGAAAGATTAGGTTCCGAGAACACAGTTACTATTGGAGGATCCGGATTTGGGGTGATGTGTATTCCCATTGGCATAGAACATGGGTGGATAACAAGAGAACAGGGGGCTCAGCAGATTCTAAAAATAGTTACTTTCTTGGGCGAAAAAGCACAGCGCTTTCATGGTGCTTGGCCCCATTGGCTCGATGGACAAAGTGGTGCGGTAAAAGCATTTAGCACCTATGACGATGGTGCCGATTTAGTGGAAACCGCGTTTATGATAGAAGGACTACTGGCTGTAAAAGAATATTTCTCAAAGGAAGATGCCATTGAGAGCGAAATACGAAGCAGAATCCAGCGACTTTGGGAGGAAGTCGAGTGGACATGGTTTCAAAACGGAGGACAGAAAAAACTCTTCTGGCATTGGTCCGAAAATTATGGATGGAAGATGAATATGCCTATTTCCGGCTGGAATGAAGGTCTAATTACTTATATTTTAGCAGCCGCTTCACCGACTTATTCTATTGAAAAAGATGTTTACGATGATGGATGGGCAAATGGCGGGAAGATTACATTTAACCCTAAATCTCCTATGTTCTTTGCGCATTATTCTTTTTTAGGGCTGGATCCTCGCAAACTGGAAGACAAATACGGGGACTATTGGGATATTAATACAACGCATGCTTTGGCCAATTATAACTATTGTGCTTCGTCTAAGGGTGATAACGGATATAGTTCATCATGTTGGGGCCTAACAGCATCGGATTATTATAAAGGATATACCGCTTCATCGCCTTCTAATGACACCGGAACAGTCGCGCCTACTGCAGCTCTTGCTGATTTCCCTTATGTCCCTGAACATTCCCGTGATGCTATGGAATACTTTTATTATGTACTAGGAGATAGACTGTGGGGAGAGTATGGCTTTAAAGACGCCTTTGCTCTTAAGCAGCAATGGTTCGCTTCATCTTACATTGCCATAGATCAAGGGCCAATCGTTATTATGATGGAAAACTATAAGACCGGACTACTTTGGAATTGCTTTATGCGAAACGAAGATGTGCAGCGCGGTCTTGAAAAACTTGGATTCACTTATAAATAATTAATACAAAATATGAAAAAAATACTTGGCGTTCTAATTATTGCTACATCGATGATTGCCTGTGTTTCGGAAAATGAACCTAATAAGGAGATGTCTGCCTTTATAGATTCATTGATGAAGCAGATGACTGTGGAAGAGAAGATTGGCCAGTTAAATCTCCCTGTTGCCGGCACCATTGTAACTGGAGAAGGGAAGAGTGTTAATGTTGATCAGCGAATTGCCGGTGGTCAGATAGGTGGTCTATTCAATGTAAAAGGTGCCGCTGAAATCCGTAAATATCAGCAAATTGCAGTGGAAAAATCAAGGCTTGGCATTCCACTTATCTTCGGTATGGATGTGATTCATGGTTATGAAACGGTTTTTCCGATACCGCTGGGATTGGCCTGCTCTTTCGATATGAATGCTGTAGAAGAGTCAGCGAGAATTGCTGCCAGCGAAGCATCTTCGGATGGAATTTCGTGGACCTTCAGTCCTATGGTTGATCTAAGTAGAGATCCCAGATGGGGACGTGTAAGTGAGGGCAATGGAGAGGATCCATATCTAAATGAATGTATAGCAAGGGCCATGGTATATGGTTATCAGGGTCGCCCGGGTCAACAGTACTCAAAAGATAATCAGATAATGGCGTGTGTTAAGCACTTTGCCCTTTATGGCGGAGCAGAGGCTGGTCGAGATTATAATACAGTAGATATGTCACATCAGCGTATGTTCAATGAGTATATGACAGGGTACAAGGCTGCAGCCGATGCCGGTGCTGGTAGTTTTATGGCTTCATTTAATGTTGTGGATGATGTCCCTGCCACAGTAAATAAGTGGTTATTAACCGATGTGCTGCGTGACCAGTGGGGGTGGAACGGATTTGTGGTTACAGACTATACTGGAATTTACGAATGCATGGCTCATGGTGTGGGAGATTTCCACGAGGTGGCTGTCAAGGCATTAAAGGCCGGGGTGGATATGGATATGGTTTCTGAAAGCTTTTCTTCACAACTCAAATTAGCGCTTGACAAAGGCGAAGTAAGCATAAAAGATATTGATCGCTCATGCCGTCGTGTTCTTGAAGCTAAGTATAAACTTGGCTTATTCAAAGACCCTTATAAATTCTGCCGCGAAAAGCAGGCTGATAGTTTACTTCGTTGCGCGGAATTTCGCGCCGCGGCTCGTAGAATATCAGCCGATTCGTATGTGCTATTGAAAAACGAGGGTGTGCTTCCATTAAAAAGAAATGGAACTGTAGCAGTTGTGGGACCATTGGCGGCCACAGCAGAGAATATGGCTGGGACATGGAGCGTGGCAGCGCGTCATAGCGAGTGTGTTACTTTGCTGGACGGACTTAAAGCTGTCGCTGGTCCTAATGTTAAAGTCCTTTATGCAAAAGGAAGTAATCTCTGTTCTGATTATGCTCTGGAGATGCGTTCCACCATGTTTGGTAGAGAATTGGGAAGAGATAATAGAAGCGATGATGATTTACTAAAAGAAGCTATTAAGGTAGCAAAAAGGAGCGATGTGGTAGTTGCCGCTCTTGGAGAGTCTTCTGAGATGTCAGGCGAGAGTTCTTCTAGGAGTGATATAAGCATTCCAGATGTGCAGAAGACCCTCTTGAAGGAGTTGTTAAAGTTAGGTAAACCACTTGTCCTCGTGCTTTTTGATGGGCGACCGCTTACCATAGAATGGGAGTCGGAAAATGTCCCTGCTATCTTGAATGTGTGGTTTGGTGGCAGTGAAGCAGGCTATTCTATAGCGGATGTGCTGTTCGGAGATGTGAATCCATCAGGAAAATTGGCCATGACATTCCCTAAAAATGTGGGGCAAATCCCTCTTTATTACGCTCATAAAAATACAGGTCGCCCTCTTGAAGGACCTGATGGCAAGGGTAAGTGGTTTATAAAATTTCGCTCAAATTATCTAGACGTGGATAATGATCCTGTTTATCCTTTTGGTTATGGACTCAGTTATACTACTTTTGAGTATGGACCTGTTCAGTTGTCAAGTGATTCGATGTCAGGTACCGGTAACATAAAAGCATCTGTAGAGGTGAAAAACACTGGAAAGGTTATGGGTAAAGAGGTGGTTCAGATGTATATACAAGATGTTAAGGCGAGTGTGTCTCGTCCACTCAAAGAGTTGAAGGGCTTTGAAAAGGTTAGCCTTGCTCCGGGCGAAAGTAGAGTGGTGTCTTTTGAAATTTCGACTGATGCATTGAAATTTTGGAATCAGCAAATGGAATATGGAGCAGAAAGTGGAGAATTCAGAGTCTTCATAGGTGGAGATTCCACTACGAAAAACAGCGCAAGTTTCGAGCTTCTAATAATGTGAGTTGTGTTTATCATTCCTGAGGTCTGGCGTTTTGCTGGACCTCATTTCTTTTTATAACAAATGCAGGGAGAACGAAAATGACTGCGATTAATGAAAGTAGCATACCGCTTATGGTCCCTAGCGCAAAATCGAACCAGAACACTTCCTCTGGCCCATCTGTTAGAAAAGGAATAAGTCCTAGAACTGTAGAAATTACAGTAAGGATTATAGCTTTGATTTTAAAATCAAATGCCGTAATATATCGCGAGGTGGCGCATCCGCCATTATGCCCTAAGTATGTACAGATTAGGTATATACCAGCATTAATTGTTAGTGCGCATAGCATAATTAGGGCAGCGAATCCTCCTTGGTCGAAAGTGAAATTGGAAAAGGCGAAAATTAAAAAAGGACCTATGAAGGAAACTGGAATAGTAAGAATGACGGCAAATGGTAGTCGTATGGATTCAAAGGCTGCACATAGCATGACAAATAACGAGACTATTATTATGCCTATTAGCCACCAATAGTGCTTTTTGTTTTGATCAAACCTATAATATTCAGGTGTTTTTGCTTCATACCCTAAAGGAAGAACCTGAGTATTCATATATTTGGTTGCCGATTCTGCCACTTTTTGAGCAAGTTCATAGGTGCCTATAAAATCATAGCATACATTAACTATATATGATTGGTCATATTTATAAATGTTAAGATTACTTTTACTCTTTTCTACTTTGCCAAATGACGAAAGTTTCTGAGACAGGGTCCAAAGATCATACTCGTCATAATCCGATGACACTAAGATAGTTTCTGCCATTTGCCCAGAAATGGGAAGGTTGCCAATATTTCTTTTATATAAAGCTTCAGTTAGGTCGGCGTGAAATACAGCGGGCGTTAGTCCATAGAGTGCCATATTTTCCATGTTATATTTCCATATTAGTTCTGTTTTTGGAGCACCACTCCAACTGGCGCTCCAAATCTCAGGCTCGCTTACTCTATTGTTATTAGAAAGATAATTGATAAGTTTAGACGCATAATTCAATAGCTTATCATAGTTATATCCGGATAGTGTAATGCGCTGGGATTTGTTATATGTGGAGATGTTGTTATTGAATGAGTTTTCTGTTATGCCATATACTTGCCAATTGGCCCCTCCGAAATCCATAGCCATGGATGTGACCATAGACTGTAATTCTGCTGGAAAAGAGGTGTTTTCCCATTCCGGAAAAAATGTAATATCTATTGTTGCGGATGGTTTTGAGTCTATATGGGTAATGTATGATTTAATCTGCTCGAAGCCCGATAGATAATTCTCCATAGACTTGATAACTTCGTTGAGTTGTAGTATGCTACACTCTTCTCCCATTGAGGCTTTTATGTGTAGAACTTTATTCTCGGGCTGCCTGTAAAAACTCATTTTATCTATGTTCCTATAGAATGGGATAAAAGACAATGCTGTTGTACACAAAATAACTACTATGAATACCCATTTATGTCTTGCCGCCCAACAGATGTATTTATGGTATACCTTAGAATAAAAGTGATTATTTCCCTCTGATTTTGTGTCGGAGAGTGGCAGATATTCCATAAGAGCAGGGATGAATAGCACTGCTACGCATAGCGAAATGCCAAGATTAAGCACTATGGCCCATATAAAATCTGAAAGATTGATAGTTTCACTTTCTGGCAGAATGAAGACTAGCAGGAGTGCTATTACATCGGTTAAAATAGCAGCCAATAGACTAAAGAACACTTTCCTGTCATGGTACCTGCGATAATGATCTATCATGACAATAGAAGAGTCTATAACTATACCTAGGGCTACAGTTATACCTGCAAGTGTATATATATTTATGTCAATGCCTAAAAATGCATAGACTGAAAGTGAACTCAATATATTTGTGAATAATGTAAAAATGATTATCAATAAATATTTTATGGACCTGTATGCGAGGTAGACAAAAAGAAGGAGGATCAAGACGCACAACCCGATGCGAAAGAAGATTTTTTTTAGTTCGGCTTTAATATAATCGGATGAGTCATAAGAGATGTTAAATGTTAGTTCGTCTGGCATGTTTTCCGAAAGCCTAAGCATCTCTTTCTTTATGGCATTGGTAGTGGTGATTAAATTAGTGTCATCAGTAAGGCTAATTATTAGATTAATGGTATTGAGTCCATTAACCCTATAGTATGAAGATACTTCGGCCTCTTTGTATCTGCATTGTGCTATTTCACCAAGATGTATGATTTTCTCTCCTACCTTTTTTATGGGCATATTTTCAATATTATCAGTTATACAATTTAGAGCAACAGATACAAGGTGAGAGTTGTCATTGATGTATCCTAAATATGATATATCGTAATTATTTCTAATTGCGGAGACTATTTCTGACGATGAAATGTTAAATGAACGGCATAGGGGAGTATCGTAACGTACTTCGTATATATAAGGTGTTGCACCTGTAAGAGTGGCTGTTTCGACTCCTTTAATTGAGGAAATGTATGGAAGTATATTCTTTGAAGCATATTCTTCTATTTCCATTGAAGAAAGTGCACTTTTTATGGTATATGAAATGGCTGTTTCATTGCTTTTACCTCTTGTGTTAAGGGAAATCTCCGGAAATAAGACGCCTTCAGGTAAAGTGTTCCATAGATTTCTTAAAGCTGAAGATAATTCAAGACGGCTTTTGGCTATGTCTATTTTATTGGAAATATTTACTGATGCGCTGCCTCCACCCTTATATGAAACGGATGATGTGGCTTCGCATCCTTCGAGCGAAGCTAGGATTCCTTCGATTTTAGAAGTGACCTCGTTCTCGGCGGTTTTAGGAGATGCTCCCGGGTACGAGTAGTATACGGTTAGAGTGTGAACTTTTCGACTTGGGGTATAACTCAAATTGAGTAAAGGCAGGGATACTATGCCTATAAAAGACAAAGCCACCATTATCAATAAAACTGAAAACGAAGATATTTTACTGCCTTTTGTTTTTCCCATAAATAGAGTAGTATAACGCTGGTAAAATATATAGACTTACAAATGTACCTACAGTTAAGCCTGCGACTATAACTAACATAAGAGGGTATTGAAGATCAGCCCCCATATTACCTCTTTCCATAAAAGGAAGTATGGCGAAAATAGTTGTTAGAGAAGTCATTATTATCGCTTTTTTCCTTTTCTTGCTTGCTAATAGAACGGCATCTTTCGTTGTGAATCCGTTTCTGCGTAATTTGTTTATACTATCGACTTTAAGAATGGAATCATTAATGACAATACCACACACTACCACAAGACCTATCATAGACATAAGATTTATGCTTATGCCACTGATCCAAAGGACTATAAGCGAAAATAAAATATCTACGCCGACTTCACATAGGATAAGAAGCGGTTGAAGAAAGGATTCGAATTGGCAAGCTAATATCAAGTAGAGCAAGATGATAGCAACTATTAGAATTAGAATCAGATCTTTAACCATCTTTGAGTCTGTAAAAAATGAACCTGAATATCTAACATTAGAAGGTCCTACGGCCTTATCTATAGTTTTAATGGCTTGAGGAACCAATTTACTCGGAATATCAAGGTTTATGGGATAATACTCCCTAGATGCATCACTATAGATGGTTTTGAAGTCTTCTCTACCACTTATATCGAGTAGATATGATATTGGAATATCTATACCACCTTTGTGTATAATCGTATTATTTAATATTTCATCAAAAGAGCATGCATTGCTCCCGATAACTATAGGAATAGTCTGGTCAGCTTGTGTGAATGAGAACAAAACATTTTCTCCGAATGCATTCTTTAGACAAGAAGCCAATTCAGCATAACTTATACCATAAAGCGCGAGAAGGTCAGCTTTAGCTGTAAGCAGCATATCTTGTTTACTTGGAATTTCAGATATTTCGGCAAATGGTAAGGCCGTTTTTATCGTGTCAATATTGTCTCTTATATTATCTATTTTGTTATTATCATAAATGCTCACCTTTGCCACGAGTTTTGCTTGGTCATTAGAAAGTGTGGCTTCTAGAATATTGTTTGCCGGACGAAATTCCTTTACACATAAAGGAAACAGCCCTAGTAGATAATCGGATATGTGTTTTTGTATTTTGGCCAATTCTTTCGATGATCTGCACTCGATATATAATTCGCATTCATTCGGACTCAATCTGTGTGCATGCTTGAGAATAAAATCCTGTGTTCCAATGCTCGATGTGAATTTGCTCGCTTGGGGTTTTATATATTCTTCGAGCATTTTCACTCTTTCCATGTTTTCTTTCAGGCCTATTTGCTCATTCCAATTAATGTATAGTAAGGTGCTGGTATTGGTTAATGCAGGCAATTTCTCTTTCTCCATATTATTAAAACATATAAAGATGCCTAATATAGAAAGTGTTATGATTGACCAAGCAAAGTGTGAATGATTCATAAACCATAGGGTGAGCTTTTCATCTCTGTTACTTTCTTTTCTTGCTATTACAGGTTTTCTTTTAAACCACCAGTAGTAATAAACAGGTATTATAGTGATGGTTATAATATATGAAGTAAGAAGTACTATGGTAATGGCCATCGCTTGGTCATAGAATAGCTTGCCGGCGATGCCACTCAAAAATATAAGAGGAATAAATACTGCGCATGTTGTAAGTACAGAACTTAGCATAGGACCTATCACATCTTTTGTCCCATCTAAAACGGCTTGTTTAAGTTTTGCTCCTTGAGATACTTTGGACGTGATATTATCAATTAATATAATCGTGTTGTCTGCCATCATTCCTATCCCTAAAAGTAATCCAGAAAGAGAAACGATGTTTAGTGACAGCCCTACCAGATAAAATACACCCATTGAAAAAATGAGTGATAGAGGCATTGTCAGGCATACAAGGGCAGACGAGCGAATATCTTTTATGAATAAGAAAATAATTAGACTTGCTATTATAATGCCGGCAATTATATTTTTTATAAGGTTATCAATGGAATACTCTAGCAATTGAGTTTGGTCTTGAGTAGTAGTAAATTCAATTCCAGGATAAGCAGATTCAAGTTCGACAATTAACTTTTTTACAGAAACTTTCAATGATGACATTTTGCTATCACTTTGTTTGATGACAGCCATAGTGATGCTCCTTTTCCCATTGCATTCTGTTATCCCAAGTCTTCTTTGAGACATCATCTCTACTTGGGCCAAGTCTTCAACTTTATAAATAGAGTTATTAACCTTTAATCGTATATTCTTTATATCTTGAATGTTGGATATTTTTGATGCGAATTTAACATTGTATCTATAATATCCATCTTTTATGGAAAGTGAATTAAGTTCTATGTTTGATTGTAGTATCGCTTTGTTGAAGGCGGCTTGGTCTATTTCAAGGGCTTTTAGTTTTGATGCGTCAGGAATAATTTGTATTTGCCTAGTATCATATCCGCTTACATCCACCATAGAAACTTCGTTTAGCTGCTCGAGTCTTTTCGATATGACGGACTGAGCATAATCACTTAATTGGCTGAATTCTATTTGAGAGTTAGGCGTAAGGGTGAGATTGAGATAAAATGCAGGAATATCAGAAGCGTTGCTTTTTCTTACTATTGGCCTTGAGGTTTGACCAAGTCGAGTCATGCACCTATCGATTCTTTCGTTTACCTCGATTAGCGCATAATCCATATTGGTTTTATGACTGAATGTTAGTTTTATGGTTGCAACGCCATCATTAGATTGAGCCTCGATATTTTCAAGCCCTTCTGTTTGCATTAACTGCTCATTAACTATTTGGATGACGTTGGAAGAAAGTTCCCTTGCTGAAAGCCCTGCAGAGTTGAATTGAATGGTGATATACGGAATATCTATATCAGGTATAAGTGAAACTGGCAAGCGCTTTATACTTACTATTCCTAATACTATGGTAACTAGTAAAATGGAAGTTACAGCAATGGGCCTATGTATTAGTTTGTACAACATACTACAAAATGGTCACCTTAGAGCCATCGGCTAGGTTTAAATTTCCGGATATAATGACTATATCGCCCTCTTTAAGGGTGGCCCCTCTATCTTTATTGGCTTCTACTACAGCGTATTCACTATTTTTATCGAGTATGTTAACATAAACCCAATGTGCGGTTCCGTCTTCATAGGTGTAAGTGAATAGTACATCGAATCCGTCTCTTATAACTAATGCGCTGCGTGGTACTACCAATTGGTTAGGTATATCCTTTTCTATAGACACTTTTACATTCATCCCATCAAGAAGTACACTAGACTCACTGGCTACGGCACATAATTCGATTTGTCCATTCTCATTCACTGAGGGATTAATGTTTTTGAGAACACCTTTAACTGTAATGTCTGGCCGAGCAAAAGGAGATATAAGTATGCTTTGATTTTTCGAAATAAAGGCATATTCACTTTCCATTATGTTGAATTTAATGTTCTTTAGGTTATTACCCATAAGAGTGCAGAATTTGTCGCTGCCCACTTGCTCGTTTTCACTTAGGGATAAATTTGCAATAACGCCAGAAAATGGAGCACGAAGAATTGATGATTCGTAATCATAGTATGCGCGCTTTAGAGTATTTTGAGCATTTATAAATCCAGAACGCATCTTTGCTATAGATAGAATTTCGGGCGAAATGTTTAAAGTATCTTTAGGACTGAAACCTTGGCCAGCAAGAATATCATAATATTCTAGACGCGATTTTTCGAATTCCAATTGCGCAGAGTAAAGGGAAAGTTGTAGATCTTCTCTATCTAGAACAGCTATCGTATCACCTTTTTGAACATAGTCTCCATTCGTATTGAATATTTTTCGTATGTTCCCGCTAGTCCTAAAATGTAGTTCTGCTTTGGGATATGCATAAGATTTACCATTCGTTATTATCTGCTTCGAAAAAGTTTCTTTTTTTAGAGCAATCACCTGAACTATATTGGATTGTGGGGAAGATATTTTTTTATCATCCTTAAGTGTGGTATTGCTTTGATTTTTACAGTTTGTGATGCTTATTGCCAAAAGAGCAATCAACATAATTGATGGAATGTATCTCATTGCACTATAAGTTCTTGTTCGTCAATATCTAAATTTCTTCCATTTTGAAAATCATACAAGGCGTATGATCTAAGAGTGTAATAACTTTGCCAATAATTACTTATGTCATTAATGAATTTAAGCCTTGCAGTATCATTCTCGCTTTGTGCTGTATTTAATTCAAGAACAGAAGCATTTCCGTTTTGAAATTTTTCCATTATAAGAGAATATCGCTCGCTAGCTATAATCATAGCTCTTTTTGAAGTAAGGCATTGCGATTTTTTATTATTAAATTCGTTTACTATTGAATAAATTGTTCTTCTATAATCATTTTCGCTCTGTGCTACTTGTGCGTTTATTACTTCTCTTGCGGCTTTTGCCTTTTCGACCTTCCCTTTTCCTACACCCCAATCGAAAATAGGAATACTAAAAGTTATCCCTATCATCTCTTGATCTTGAAGGTTTTTATACACATCTGGAAAATTTATATCTGATTTTGATAATCCGAATCGGGCATTAAGAGAAACTGATAGACTTGATGAGGCTTTTGCTTTAGCAACATCACTATCAGCTGTTAATTTCTTTAGTTCATTTTCTAAATTAAAGGATGAATTGGCTAGGCATTTATCAAGTACCTCTTCATAATTTAGACATAAGTCGGGCAGGTAGTCGTCTATAATAGGTCGGATCTCTATAGATTCGTCAAAGCCCAAAAGCGAATTTAGTTGCATCTGCATTTGCCTAAAAGTTACTTCACTTTCGTTAATTGCTATGCTATCGTTAAGCATCCTAAGTTCGAGTTGCAAATACTCGTCCTTGGACACTGATCCCAGATATAGACGTTCCTTTGCTACTTTAAGCATCTTGGATGTGTTATTATAGTTGCTAATAGCGTTTTTATAGTTCATTTGAGAAAGCAATAGGTCATAGTAAGATTTTACCACATTAAGAGTTAAATACTCCATTGACTCTAGATATTCGCGTTTCCCTTTTTCGTACTCTTTCGGTTCAATCAAATCGTTCCATTTGAATTGATTATATGCAAAAAGTGGCTGGCTGTAGGAGATGGTGACAGGTTGACTATACCAGTTTAACGGATTTGAAGTGCCGAATTGGTCAATGCGGGATAAATCCGAGTAAACTGATATTGTTCCTCCGGTAAGACTGATGTTTTGACTTAGGTTGAGTCCTATGCCGTTCTGGAGATTATAGGAATTGACATAGCGTAAATCTCCATCCTCATAACTTTGCATAAGGGTAAGCGAGCGATTGAAATTCAGTATGTTCCCATATAGAGAAAGAGATGGTAATCGACTTGCTTGATAGGCTTTGTATGCCCAGTATGTGGATATGAAAGCCTGTTTGGCTTGAAGTGCCTGGACCGATTGCTTTCTTGCGGTTTCGATCGCCTTTTCCATGGACATATCTTGCCCCTTGCTATTTATGCATAATAGCGTGCTTGCTATGACAAATGCATAGAAAATATGGTGTGTGGAAATTTTCATCTGCTCTGTTCTAGTGAATCTAACAAATATGCGCTTTTCCTTCGAATATTGACCATAGCTTGATGTGAGGTGTTATATGGCATTTCCATTATAGTTTTGCCTATATCGATAGCTTGATCGTTCCTGCCAATTTTAGTCTCCATTCTCATTAACAAATATAATGGATAAATTCTAGAAGGAACCATATAATGTGAAAAAATATACTCTTTTCGTGCTGTCTCAAAGTCATTAAGTGCTTCGTAATTTTTACCTATTATATTATGAAACATCGGATCGGACGAGTATTTAGCACCTTGAAGCATTAATGGGCTTAGAGTATTGGTAATAGTAGAACTCTAAGTCTTGAGGGATATTGATTGTGCTTTCTGTGAAGTCTTTTAATGTACTTTTTAGGTTAGCATTATGGTTACACCCACATAAAGGTAATAAAAGGAGTGAAATAGATATTAATGTCGTAGTTTTACTAAGTGGCATAGTTGTATGGTCTTTTTTAACAAAAGTATAAAATCATAGCATAATATACAATTAAAATTTATAAATTTTGTGTGTATGATAAAAATTGCTAAATTTAGAGCGTTTTGTAAGTATGCGAGTGTACTATTTAATGGTTGCGTACATTTTGTATTTTAAACACTAATACTAATAATCGTTTGTTATGAAAAAGTATTTTTGTTACTTGGTAGGAGCGATCGTTTTAGTTGCTTCTGCAGTAATTTTTGTTCATTCTCGAAAGAGTGTTGATTTTATCGATGCTAATGTTGAGGCTTTGGCGGAAACTGAAGCGGGCGGCTTCGGACCTATATGTTCTAAAACAGGAATAGAAGGGGATCTTTAATTATGATGAGAACAACTGTTCGTAATGTATTGACAACATTACTTGTTGTGTTTACTTATTCGTGCAACAACGTCGGAATAATGAATTCAAAGGTCAGATATGTAAAACCAGAGGAAGAGTTATGCATAAAAAGGGATACTACGATAGATCTAAATAGGACTGATCGAATTATAAACCCAGTTGATATTCAGATTATAGAAAGCGATTATTTAATAGCAAAGTGCCAACCTACCACAAAGTCTCCATTTTATTTTTACGCATTTGACATTTCGAATTTTAACGAATGCCAATTGTTTGGAAGAAAAGGGAGGGGAAATGACGAATTAGTTGAGCCTCGTATTTTAAAAAGCCTGGATATAACTGAAAATTTGTGGTTTTATGATAATACGAAATTTTTATATAGGTATAACCCACGTAATAATCAAATGCTTAAGGTAATACAACTTCCTTCTTCTTTTTTTGACATAACTATGGCCTCCGATACTTCCTTCTTTTATTCTTCGTTTAATGGGGATAATTATTGTAATCAAGCCACTGATTTCAAAGGAGAGGAAGTTGCAAATTACGCCATGAACCCTATTTTAACTAATGAGGGGCAAGTAACACTCATTAGTTCGCAGCTTGCATCTTGTTTAGATGGGAAAATCGTAGAAGCCATGGTTTGCCTTCCTCAGGTTAATATATATGATATTAAAAGAAATAGTGTTATAAGTATTGCAGTTGAAAAGTCTTATAAAAAATGGAAAACATTGCTTAATAGAGCACTTGACGCTTCGACTTGTCAGTATTATATGGCTATAGCACCAAGTTCCGATTATATATTTGCAGTTTATTCCGGTGCCACATTGGCAGAAATCTATCAAGACGGAGGGTATAATAACGAGATACATATATTCGACTGGGAAGGTAATTTCAAGTACAGAATAAAAATTGATGAGCATTTATCTCGTATTACCTTCGATGAAAAGCAGGGTCAATTATATGGCATAGAGAAGGAAACAGGCTATATTGTTAGATACAATATATTTAATAATTAATAGTTTATGTTATGAAAAAAGTATTTTTAATTTCATCAGTTCTTTTGTTTGCTATCTCTATAATTCTAGTTGTTAAAACTAGTAATAGTGTTTCTTCTTTTGACCTAAATGTCGAAGCTTTAGCTGATGGTGAAAGTTCTTCAATTTGTTATAGCGGAGGAAAAGGAGCTATATCGTGTGAGATTGCTTCTGGTATTGATTTGGGGGAACGTGGAATATCAGGAGGCTGTTCTGTTACATGTGGCGGCTCGTATTATGCATGTTGTGACATACATTGCTCTTGTATTTTTATTCTAGATTTTTAATTATGAAAAGCAGGGTCGCCATTATTCTCACACTTTTACTTTTTTTTATCTCATCGTGTAAAGGGAAAAAAGTATTTTCCGATGCTATAAATATTAATCTATATAAAGACTCGTTAATATGTGTTAATTTAAGTGAATATAAGTATTCTATATTGAATTCTCCCCAAGTAATAGGTGCGATAGATAGAGTTTGTTTTTCTGACAATAGTGATGTTCTTTTAAAAACGGGAAAACTATTGTTCTTGTATTCACAAGAAGGAAAGTATATTACTTCTATATCACGTCTAGGAAGAGCATCAAATGAATATTTATCCATATTGGATTTTGGATTTAAAGGTGATTTCGTATATCTATATGATATGAATGGGAAAAAAATGATGTTTTTCGATAAAAACGGAAAACATTTATACAATTATCTTTTGCCAGAAGGTATTGAAGTCAAACCATTTCAACTTATTATACCAATTGGAAACCACTACATAGGAAAAAGGATGTATTGCGGATTTCCATCTTTTCCTGAATTGTCTTTATATGATAGTAATTTCAAGTATATCAAAACCATTAATGGGTCCAACATGCATCTGCGCTCAGGCATTTATTTAAGTAGTCAATTTGCATCATATTCGGATGAGTCTGTCTTATATAATCGTTTGTTTGATACTAAAATATATGAAGTAAAATGTGACACAGCAATTGTTCGTTTTAATGTGGTATTTGATGAGAAGACAATAGATATTGATGCGTACAAAGACGAATATGAAATCCTTAAGGAAATTAACAAAAAGAAATGTGCTTATTCAACTCTAATTGATAATATTGAATATGATTGCGGAAAGTTGACTTTTTCATATGCATATACAAAGGATAAAAATGGCTATCGTATTGCCTCGTATGATTGTGATTCCAAAAGAAGTAATCATTATTCATTTAATATAGATGAGCAGATAGCGTATGCTTGCGCATATAAAGGCACTATGTATGTATTTACTCAAACGGAAGAAGGCAGAACAAAACTATATTATGTTCCATTTCCAGAAGTAGCAAATCATGTATGTCTTTGATAAGAAAACTCTATACTAGATTAGATACAATATAATTAATAACTAATAGTTTATATCATGAAGAAGTTTTATTATTATTTGGCAGGCGCCATCGTTTTAGTTGCTTCTGCAGCAGTTTATGTATATTCTCACAATAGTGTTGATTTTATTGATGCCAATGTTGAAGCGTTAGCGGAAACAGAAGCTGGTGGCTTCGGGCCTATGTGCTCTAAAACTGGTTCAAGTGGAACCTATAGGATGAAGTTATGTTCCGACTGCTCTGGAAGTTGGGGTAATTATGCTATGGATGTTGTAGCTTTTTGTCGTAATTGATGTTCTTGTTATGAAGAAATTTAGCTGCTTTATATTTCTGGCTTTAATAATTTCATGCAAGAGTGAAAATATAATGAAAGATGTCCCGATAAGGTTATACAAGCCAGAATGGGAAATGATAATAGAAAGGGATACTTCTTTTAAGTGTTCTTTTAAGGAGGTTTTGAACTGTGTTGATCTCCAGATAATAAGTGATACAGTGCTAGTATTTCAGGGTCAAATATATAAAGACAATTCTAATTTTTTTTACTTGTATTCTTTGCGTAATTATGAATTGATTGATTCATTTGGAAGAAAAGGGCGAGGACCAGATGAGGTTTATCAACCCTGTTTAGTTCCGGTGCAATCAAATAGCCACTACCTGTGTTATCGAGATGTTGGGAAAGAGTATATATATCGGGATAATATATTTACAGGTCAACTAGAAGGCTATGCAATACCTATTAGTAATGTAATGTCTTGGCTTCCTATAGGTATAGATAAAAATTTTTACATTTATTTTAAGGATAATTCGTTTATTTATAGTATTTGCAACAAAACGGGAGATGTTCTAAGCGAATATAAATTATACCCAGAGTTTACAGAAGAATATTATGCTACTTTTTTAAGTAGTCTTTTGACAACTAATGAGCAAGGCAGAATTGCGGAAGCCATGGTAAATCTTCCTCAAATTAATATTATTGATTTAAATAGTGGAGCAAAAAGAAGCATTGCTGTTGATAAAGCTTATAAAAAATGGAGAAAAATGATGAATAAGCCTTTTGATATTTCGACTCATCAATATTATATGGCTATAGCTCCAAGTTCCGAGTATATATTTACAGTTTATTCCGGTGCTACATTGGCAGAGATCTATCAAGACGGAAATTATCGTAATGAGATACATATATTTGATTGGGATGGTAATTTCAAGTATAGGGTTCAAATCGATGAGCATTTATTACGTATCAGCTTTGATGAAAAGCAAGGCCAATTATATGGCATAGAGAAGGAAACAGGCCATATTATTAGATATAATATATTTAATAATTAAAAGTTTACATTATGAAGAAAACATTTTTAATTTTAACGGTACTTTTGCTTACGCTTTCTACAATACTAGTCGTTAAAACTGGTAATAGTGTTTCTTCTTTTGACCTAAATGTCAAAGCTTTAGCTGATGGTGAAAGTTCTTCAATTTGTTATCATTTAAGTGCCGTGATGATGAAGCACTGGCTTATGTTAGAACATTCGAATCTGTCATTTATGTATTAACACAGACTATGAACGGACTTACGCGACTATATGAAATCCCGTTATCGGAAATTCAATGAATTAGTAGCTAAACAACATTAATGTTTTTTAATAGTATATTTTGTTTTATGAAAAGAGCGTTATTTGTTATCGCAGCTCTCTTGTTAGCGTTCTGCGGATGTAAATCCACAAAGGATGATGGCCTTAAATTAGTGATGGATATCGATAACTGTTTATCGAAAGACATTTCTTTTCAAGATATATTTTCGACTTTAGATATTATAGTCTTAGATCCCAAACATCCTCTCCCATTTGGCAAATATAGTGAACCTCAAATGTGGTCTATTTCAAACGATGGTTTCTTTTTCCTGACAGATAAAGGGCAGATCATGCATTATAGTTTATCTGGAGAATTCATAGCGGAATATGATAAACATGGTAGGGGACCAGGTGAATTCCTTATGGCCTATGCTATGAGGCTGAACGAACGATGTGATGAACTAACGATAATAGATCCACGAGGTAATCTGTTTGAGTATTCTGTTTCCGATTCACTGCTGTTCTTAAAAAAAGAGGTGGTGCCCAATGTTTTATCAATCCATAATGCTTATCCAATCGGGGATGATTGGCTTTTATACTCTCCATCAGAAGAAGATGTCTTTCATCTCTGGGATGGTGAGAAGCTATGTGATGTAAAATATAGTCCAAATTGCAATATAAAATATTCTTTCAATGCTTCTGAGCCGTTCTTTTATGATAGAGATACGATGTATTACTATGAGGGCTATTCGGGAAATATTTTTAGGTTGAGTGCAGATATGAGAAGAATGGATAGGTCTTTCTATTGGGATTTTGGGCCGCATACTTCTAGCGCGGGAAAAGTTGATTTTAGAAAAGTGGATTTATTTCAGTATTTAAAAAACGACTCTTATGAAAAGATCTTCCCGTTTCTTAATATTCTGAAATATAATGATGTGATATATGCTAATGTGCTTTATCATAATGAAGAGCATAGCCTTTTCTATGATATCAAAACCAATAATAGCTTCTTTTTTAAAGAGTTCAAAGAGGGGTATAAATTTAAAGCAGATAAGGTATGGAATAACAGTATGTATTTTGTCGTAGAATCTGAATATCTAAAAGATTATGGAGCTGATATTCCTATAGAAGAATGCACATGCGTATTGAAATATAATTTCTAATGCAAAAAAAACATATTAAACATAGTCTTCTTTTTATCGTCATAGTTGTGACTATGTTGATGCTTTTAGCACGTACATTATTTTGCATAGTGACAATAAAAGGTAACTCCATGTACCCTACGCTTTGCGATGGAGATAAAGTATTAGTGCTTAGAACTAAAAAAGTCAAAAGAGGTGATATCGTACTAATCAATGTTCCATCGACGATATCGGTAATAAACTCTGATAGATTAAATGTAAAAAGAATAATAGCACTTTCAGGGGACGAGGTGTATGCCCAAAATGGAGCGTGGTTGAATAATACTACAGGAATAGAATATGCGGATACCATTATGCGTCGTGCTTTGGCCTCGGAGCCAGTAAAAGTTTTAAATGAAAAATATGGAGTTTTTACTGGCGTGTTCCCATTTGATGATAATGCTCAAAATATAACCTCAACATCGATTAGAACTATTCCATACTCAGGAATGAGAATACCGAAATTACCTTATTACTCGCGAGTTCTGAATTACGAAGGCTGCAATGCTGCAAGCATTATTAATAATGATTACTGTTTTATATTAGGAGATAATCCTTTTGACTCGCGAGATAGCCGATATTATGGGCCAATTCCTATGAATGAAGTTAAAGGAAAAGTGTTATGCCACCTGAAGCGTAATGCAGATAAGGCTCTTGAAGCTGCTTTACGCTCTGCTGGAGCGAACAGAGCAGAGTTGGAAAAAGTATTGGCATATTGTAGAAATGATGAACTTAAATATAAGTCTGCAGTATTTCTAATTCGAAATATGCCAGGCCATTATTCATATATGTTAACGGCAGAAGATGAAAAGGTTAGAGATAGATTAGCAGACATATATAAGGGTTATGGCGTGATAGACGAAGATTTGAGAGAATATGCCCTAGCTGGTAGAAAAAAAGTAAGGGACATTGATGTAATTACATCCGATTATTTGATAGATAATATAAGTGAAGCAGTAAAGTCTTACATTGATAGGCCTTGGAATAGGTCGCTTCCGTTTGATGATTTTTGCAATCTAATACTACCATATCGAGTAGGTACGGAACCTCTACAGAATTGGCGAAAAGTATATAAAGAAAGATATTCACACATTCTCGATAGTCTTTACACAGGAACCGATCCTATTGAAGCTACTAATATTATATTCAAGGCCTTAGATGGGCAGCTCTTCATGTATTTTCCTTCATTTCGCATGCCCAATTTAGGCCCGGATTTTTTGTTAAATAATAGAATAGGTGGCTGCCGGGAGATTTGTGATTTTACTTTGTATTTAATGAGAGCATTAGGGCTTCCAGTGGCTACTGACTTTTATAATCAGCAGAATATACATAGTTGGAATGTGATCCGAGATCTTGATGGCAAGTATGTTCAGTTCCTTTTCAATCGATATGGTGGGAATGAGGCGGTGAGAGGAGGCAGTGATGGAAGAACAAAGGGGAAGGTCTGGAGACAAAATTTTTCTAAGCCATTTATCTCTGATGTAACAACGGATTATTTTCCTGAAAATAAATACAGTGTCAAATGTAAAATGGGGCTGCCCGCTCGCGTGGTCGGGCTTGGAATGTTTACTAATGCGCACTGGTATTCGGTATATGGATGTAAAAGCGCTATTAACAAAGTCACTTTTCGCAACATAGAACCTCAGACAGTCTATATTGCCATGGGAAGTAAAGGAAGCACTATCAGTTACCCTTTTATTCCGCATAATGATGGTACTATAACCTATTTAAAACCAGAAACTAACAACAGAAGGAATGTAATTATAAAAAGAAAAGTCCGCATTACAAATCACCTGAAAGAAAAAATGAAGGAAGTGGATGGTACTTCCGTTTGCGGCTATAATGAAGAAAGTCAACACTTGGATTCCATAGGAACTCTATATAGTTCAATAAGTAATGATGAAGTAATATATGCTGATGGGAAAGAGTATAGTCATATTATAATTAACCCCAATTCGAGTGGAAATATATGTTTGGCCGAATTGTCAATAATTGCAACAGATGGTACCAAAGTGCCGTTTACTGGAGCAAATGAACTTTGCGACGATGACCCTTTGACTTACTTCAGTAGCAATGGACCAATAACTCTTTATGTTAAAAATCCAACGCGCATTGCGAAAATAATTTGGACACCGCAAAATGATGATAATTTCGTCCGGATTGGAGATTCCTATGAACTGTTATATCAAAACGGAGAAGCCGGATGGGTCTCTCTTGGAATGCAAGAAGCCAAGTCTAATTGTCTTATTTACAATAATGTCCCTGCGAATGCACTCCTATGGCTTCACGACCATACGCGCGGACGCGAAGAGGAGGTTTTTATTATAGACGAAAGCGGGTATCAGATTTTCTTGTAAGTAAAACGTGCAGTAAAATGTGTAATTCCCTCGACGCGCCCCTCGAATAGAACGACAATCGAAGAGTCATCCTCCCTTACTTTGCGAAAGATATCCACTACCTCGCCACCACGGGTTTCCTTGTTAAAATTAATTTCGACAATGTGTGGAAAATTATCACGAAGTAATTCCGTAGGAAGGCAATCCATAGCCCATACTATATAGCTAGTATTGTTAGCATGCCCGATAAAATCCACATCTGAATAGGTTACTCTGTGACTTGTTACCAGCTGGCTATCCTTTGGAACGACGATTTTTCCTGCGTTTTCTTCTAGCGCGCTGTCCGTGCATTGTGGAGTGATGTCGAACCACTGGGCCAATTCGTCCGTTCTAAAAAGCGAACGCGTCTGCGTGTTAAGCGTTATCCACGAACTTGTCCCGTTTACCAGAATGCTACCATCTTTATCGAGCATTTGATAATCCCTTATAAAGTATAGTCCGTTTACGCCCTTATGCCAAGTATGGAATTCGACTCTATCTTTCCACATCGGTATCTTCTCGAAGACAAGCTTTGTCCTGCTAACCACCCATGCCAAGTTGTGCTTGGCCAAATCTTCAAATCCGAATTGTAAAACCCCGGCGGCTTCCATAGCCGATTCCTGGGCAAGAGCCATAAAGTTCGATGGGCGAAGTCTTTGCTTAAAGTCGACAAGGTAACTTGGAATTGTCAAAGGGACAATGTGTTTGTTTTCCATTAGTTTTTTATTTTTAAATTTCTATGTAAATTTACACAAATTTGGCAAACTTTTAGCAAAGTAAGTCATCGTTTTATATGAATACCGTCAAGACATGGGTTATTGTTTAGTTAGTTATGATATTTAATAATTTGTGTATTATACGATTATGAAAAAGTTTTTTTTATCAGCAACTGCTCTTCTTTTGGGAGTAGCGCTATCTGCACAGCAGATGCCACCTATCCCGGTAGATGAAGCGGTGCGTATAGGTCAGCTTGAAAATGGGCTTACCTATTACATTAGACACAACGAAGAGCCTAAGGGGCAGGCCAATTTCTACATCGCCCAGAAGGTCGGCTCTATCCTTGAAAATGAAGATCAAAGAGGCCTGGCACACTTCCTTGAACACATGTGCTTTAATGGAACCGAGCATTTCCCGGGAAATTCACTTATAAGTTATCTTGAATCTATAGGCGTGAAGTTCGGCGAACAACTTAACGCTTATACTTCAATAGATGAGACGGTCTACAATATAGATAATGTGCCTGTTGTGAAATATCCTACGGCTATAGACTCTTGCCTTTGGATTTTGCACGATTGGGCTGGCTCTCTTTTACTTGAAGATGAAGAAATCGACAAGGAAAGAGGTGTTATCCACGAGGAGTGGAGAAGCCGCCAGAATGCTCAGATGAGAATGTATGATAAGATTCTCCCTGTTATTTACCCTAATAATAAATACGGAGTCCGTATGCCGATTGGCCTAATGGAGGTGGTAGATAACTTCCCATACGAAGCTCTTCGTTCTTACTATCATACATGGTATCGTCCAGACCAGCAGGGTATTGTGGTAGTGGGCGATTTCGATGTGGATATGGTAGAAGCAAAGGTTAAAGAGATATTCTCTACACTTCCGGCAGCTCCAGCCGATGCTCCAGAAAGAGTTTATACCCAGGTAGAAGACAATCAAGATCCTATAATAGTTACAGCTACAGATAAGGAGCAGCCATACGCAATGACATACATTTTCGTTAAGCATCCTGCTATACCTAATGAGGCCAAGTCCAACATGGATTATGCTCTACTTCAATATGCTAACGATATGGTTGCCGCTATGGCAGCTGCTCGCATAAGTGAGATGACACAGGCATCTGACCCTGATTTTGTGGATGCTGCCATAATGGATGGTGATTTCTTCTTGGCCAAGACTTGCGGTGCATATACAGGTATAGCTATATATGATGAGACTAAACTTCTTCGTGGTGTGACATCTCTATATCGAGAAATGCTACGAATTGTACGTAATGGTTTTACCGCAACTGAGTATGAAAGGGCTAGGGCTGATTATCTGGCTTCACTTGAAAGTGCATATAATCAAAGAGAAAAGAAAAATAGCGCAAGCTATTGCTCGGAATTGGTTCGTCACTTTATTGATAATGAGCCTATACCGGGGATAGAGAATGAATATACAATGATGTCCCAGATCGTGCCGAATATTCCTGTTGAGGTTATTAATCAGTTAGTAGCTGAAGAATTTAATATTGAGAATAACCTTGTAGTAGTGAATATGCTGCCTGAAAAGGATGGGCTTACATATCCTACCGATGATGAAATTCTCGATGCTCTGCAGGCTGTAGAAGCTGAAGATATAACTCCTTACGAGGATGAAGTAAGCGATAAGCCATTAATTTCTAAACTTCGCAAGGCTGGAAAAGTAAAAAAGACCGAAGATTCATTATTTGGATATAAGAAGTTAACACTTTCTAACGGTGTGCAGGTATACTTGAAATCTACAGATTTAAATAAGGACGAAGTTCTTGTACATGCATTTAGCCAGGGAGGTTCTTCGTTGTATTCTGATAAAGATGCTATCACGCTAACTTCAATCAATGAACTGATAGAGGTAGGAGGCCTAGGTGATTTCAATTCTACAGAACTCACAAAGGCTCTTGCCGGGAAAAAAGTGGGGACAAACCCATATATAGGAAAGACAGAAGAGGGCATCAATGGTTATTCTACGCCTAAGGATCTTGAAACCCTATTCCAGTTATATTACCTTTATTTCACCAAACTTAGAGCTGACCAACAGGCTTTTGACTCATGGAAGACTAAGACCGCTGCTACTCTTGCCAATGCTGAATCTCAGCCTATGACAGCATTCCAAGATTCGCTCGTTAATGTGGTATACAATAACCCACTACGAATGAAGAATTTGAAATATGCCGATATTGATAAGGTGGATTATGCAAGGGCTATGAAAATCGCTGCTGAACGTTTTTCTAATGTGGCTGACTTTACCTTTGTGGTGACTGGAAATGTGGATGAAGCTACGCTGACTGAATTAGTGTGCAAATATATAGGTTCACTTCCTAGCAAATCCAAGAGAGAACACTATAAAAAAATAGTTGACTTCAGAGACGGACAGAGAACTTGTCAATTCACAAAACAGATGCAGGACCCTATGGTAATTAACTACTTCCTTTATAATGTTCCTATGGAGTATAATCTAAAGAATGATATAACTACAGATCTTTTAGGTTCTACTCTTGAATTAGTTCTTCACGAGGAAATACGTGAAAAGGAGGGTGGCACCTATGGCATCAGTGCTTATGTTGGTATTAATCCGGAGCCTTTGAATAAGGCGGCTCTTCAGATAGTCTATCAGACAGATCCAGCCAGATATGAAGCTCTTAATGCTCGTGTAGAGGAATTGGTTAAGGAATTCGCAGTGAGTGGTCCTCGCGTCGAAGACATTGCCAAGACTAAGGAAAATATGCGTAAAAATCATGAAGAGAATATTCATGAAAATAGTTATTGGGCAACCCTTATGACTACTTATCTAAGGTATGGTGTCGATTTGTTTGATCATTATAATGAGACACTGGACAGCGTGACTGCGGATGATATAAAAGCTGCACTGAAGCAGTTTATAGAGGTAAATAACTATACTAAGATTATAATGGTTGGAGAAAAGTAAAATTTTTCTGCATATATACTTTAAAAGGGGCTCACGACTGTAAATAGCCGTGAGCCCCTTATTTTTATGTCTTGTCTACTGATTTGCACAAAAAAATTATTATATTTGCTATGATAAAGGATTTGCCCCGATAAATGGAAGACGAAGTAAAACTATTTCCTCTCGACCCCGAGAAAACGTATTATTCTAATGACGAATTGACCCTTGAAACTGAACAAGGGCCCATTACTTATAAAATGGGTATATGGATTTGTAAAGATCCTGTACGTATCCACAAGATGATCATACGCGATAAAACCCTAAAAGTGGATGAAATGGAAGTGTTTAATCCGTTGGAGAGCAAGCTTCGTCGAGCAGATCCGGATTATTTCAAGCGATATATGGGGCTTAAGTTGGTTGTTGATTTCCCCGGCTATGGCACAGGTATAGTGGCAAAAATACCTTTTGAGACAGATCCCGTGGGCTTTTATAAGTGGTGGCGAAAGGGAAAGCACGAAGATAAAGTCTATCTTAATTTACCTAACCGCATTAAGTTATTTCAAAAAGTAGCCATAATGGAACCTAAAATAATATTGAAAAAAGATCTTGAATTAGTAAAAGGCTGATAAATAATGAAAAATACATGTTTACATGATGCTCACATAGCGTTGGGTGCTGTGATGAGCCCGTTTGCAGGCTTCGATATGCCAATACGTTATCCGGCTGGTATTATATCTGAACATAAAGCGGTTAGAGAAAAAGTCGGTGTTTTTGATGTTTCTCACATGGGAGAGGTTTTTATCAGCGGAAAAGATGCCTTGCGTTTTGTTAACCATCTATTTACTAATGATATTAGTGAGTTGAAACCTGGCGAGATTCTCTATGGTATGATGCTTTATCCTGATGGTGGAACAGTTGATGACCTTCTGGTGTACAGAATGTTTGAACCGGACAGATATTTACTTGTCATTAATGCTGGGAATATAGATAAGGATGTGGACTGGATAAAGTCTCATTCCGATGGTTTCGATGTGAATATAGACCACCAGAGCGAAAAATGGGGACAGATTGCCGTGCAGGGACCTGACTCGGAAAGTGTTATAAAGGAAATACTCGGCTTTGAAAAGGCGTCAAGTCTTTCTTTTTATCATTTTTACGAAGAAAATGGTGTTATTGTTAGTCGCACAGGCTATACAGGAGAAGACGGATTTGAGATATATGCTTCACCAGAAAGAACGGTAGATATGTGGAATACCTTAGTCAGAGCAGGAGTCCAGCCTTGTGGTCTAGGGTGCAGAGATACATTACGTTTTGAAGCAGGACTTCCATTGTATGGTGACGAACTTTCAGAGAACATATCACCTGTTATGGCTGGGCTATCCATTTTCTGTAAAATGGACAAACCGGATTTTATAGGGAAACAATCACTTTCACGTCAGAAAGAACAAGGAGTGGAAAGGAAACTTTTAGGTCTGGAAGTGCTGGATAGAGCTATTCCTCGTGCAGGTTATCCTGTTGAAAATGCAGAAGGGGAAGTAGTGGGCGTGGTAACCACTGGATATCATAGTATCAGTATGGATAAAAGTATTGCTTTTGCGATGGTAGATTCCTCTTATGCTCCTCTTGGAACGCAGTTGCAGGTGCGAATACGCAATAAAGTATTTCCGGCAGTTGTGGTGAAAAAAAGATTTTATCAAACTAATTATAAGAAATAAAAACGAATTAATAATGAGTAAGATTGTTCCAGGACTCCTTTATAGCGAGTCACACGAATGGGTAAAAGTAGATGGACGTGTAGCGATAATAGGCGTTTCCGACTATGCCCAGAACGAATTGGGTGACATTACATATGTCGATATGCCACAAAAGGGCGATGAGGTACAAAGAGGGGGCGAATTAGGTGCACTTGAGAGTGTAAAGACAGCTGCTGATTTATACAGCCCGGTTAGTGGAACTATAGTTGCCACAAACAAGCAGGTAGAAGATGACCCATCTCTAATAAATGCAGATCCTTATACTAATTGGATAGTAAAGGTAGAGATGTCAGACCCTAAGGAACTTGACTCCTTGTTAAGCGCAGCGGCATACGAGAGTACACTATAATTTAGTTAATGGATAATGGAAGGACATTTTGCATATTTCCCTCATACGGAGGCTGATATAAAAGAGATGCTTAAGAGAGTGTCGCTTAGCTCTCTTGAAGAACTTTACGCCGACGTCCCGCAAGACTTTATATTCAAAGAAGAATACGATCTTCCTGATGCTATGAGCGAGCAGGAACTTCGTGTCTTTTTCAGAGAGCTGGCCTCTCAATGTCCTTCAAAGAAAATCTTTGTGGGACAGGGTGCATACGATCATTATACGCCTTCCGTAGTAGGATATTTGTGTTCCCGCAGCGAGTTTTTAACTGCATACACTCCATATCAGTCAGAGATATCACAAGGTACTTTAAGGTATATATTTGAATATCAAAGCATGATTTGCGCTCTTACCGGGATGGATGTATCAAATGCTTCCCTTTATGACGGAGCTACATCAGCAGCAGAAGCAGTTCGTATGTGCATTGCTTCTACAAAGGGCCGTGATACAGTTCTGGTAAGTGAGGGTCTTTGGGCCAATGTTCGCGAAACTATTGAAACTTATGCAAGATTTTCTGACATCAAAATAGTAAGCATACCTTGCGAAGACGGACAAACTTCCTATGAGAAGCTTTCTAATGCCCTTAATGAGCAGGTAGCCGGGGTTCTTGTCCCAGAAATCAATCGTTTCGGGCTTATTGAGGATCACGACGGCTTTGCTGAACTCGTGCATTCAGCGGGGGCTTTATTGGTAGAGTACTGTGACCCAAGCACATTGGCAGTTATAAAAACTCCTCAAGAATGGGGTGCTGATATAGCAGTGGGAGATGCTCAGAGTTTAGGTATTCCGCTAAATTATGGAGGTCCATATCTGGGGTTTATGGCTTGTAACGCTTCACTTATGCGTAAAATGCCAGGCAGGATAGTTGGGCAGACTCTTGATAGAAATGGAAAGCGTTCTTATGTCTTGACGCTGCAGGCTCGTGAACAGCATATCCGCAGAGAAAAGGCGACATCTAACATCTGTTCTAACCAGTCACTTATGGCTCTATGGGTAACTATTTACCTGTCTTTAATGGGGCCGGAAGGTTTGAAAAGAGTGAATGACCTAAGTTATGAAGGAGCGCATTATCTAAAAGACAAATTACTGGAGACAGGATTGTTTGAAGATGTATTTCCAGATAAGACATTTATTAAGGAGTTTGTCTTAAAGCCTTTATGTGATGTGATTGCTCTTCAGCAGGCCCTAAACACTGCTGGATTTTTTGCTGGGCTTCTAACTTCCGATGGCTTGCTTACTTTTTGCGTCACGGAAAAATATACATTAAATAATGTGGATGAATTAGTGGAAGTGGTAAAATCTTTTAAATCAGGGAAATAATGAAGTACTACGATAAACTCATTTTTGAACTTTCTAAAAGTGGGAGAATAGGCTTTTCGTTAAGAGAAGCTAAAGCACAGGTCAGCATACCTAATAACTTGAAAAGAAAGATGCCACTTGCTCTTCCAGAAGTCAGTGAACCTGATGTGGTTCGTCACTACACTAACCTTTCTCAGATGAACTTCGGGGTAGATACAGGGTTTTATCCTTTGGGGAGTTGTACTATGAAGTATAATCCTAAGATTAACGAAGAGGTAAGTGCTTATCCTCAATTTCAGAACACTCATCCTCTAATGCGCTCGGAAGGGTTAGAGAAAATATACGAACTTACGCAGAAGTATTTGTGTGCTATAACTGGCATGTCTCGTTTTACATTCCAACCATGTGCAGGAGCCCACGGAGAACTTACAGGCCTTATGCTTATGCGAGCATACCACGAATCTAAGGGAGATTTTGCCCGTAAACGTATTATCGTCCCAGATAGTGCTCATGGCACGAACCCGGCAAGTGCCGCTATAGCGGGTCTTGAGGTGGTAGTAGTAAAATCCGGCCCCGACGGCCTGGTCGATGTAAATTCTTTAAAGCCTTTATTAGGAGAAGACTTAGCTGGGATAATGCTTACTAATCCTAACACACTTGGATTATTTGAAAGAGATATTAAAGAAATAGCCGAACTTGTTCATGGTTGTGGGGGACTTCTCTATTATGATGGTGCAAATATGAACCCACTTATGGGTATGGTGCGGCCATGTGATATGGGATTTGATATAATGCATCTTAACCTGCATAAGACTTTTTCTACTCCTCACGGAGGTGGCGGCCCTGGTAGCGGCCCAGTGGGTGTTTCTGATAAATTAGCAAGTCTTATCCCAACAATACGCACTTCAGCATTCCATGGGAATACTGGTGTTATAATTAAGGCGTTGGCATATATTCTGAGCCTTGGACGGCAGAATATTCGTATGGTGGGTAAATTGGCCACCCTGAATGCCAATTATATAAAAGAGTCACTTCGTGATAGTTACAAGCTTCCTATAGATAGCATCTGTAAACACGAATTCGTATTCGATGGCTTGAAAGAGCCAAATGGTGTCACCACCTTGGATGTGGCCAAGAGACTGCTCGACTATGGTTACCATGCTCCTACAATCTACTTCCCGCTACTATTCCATCAAACCATAATGATAGAGCCTACTGAAACGGAATCTAAAGAAACTATAGATGGATTTATAGAGGTTATGGAGAAGATAGCAGAGGAAGCAAAGACTAATCCTCAACTACTTAAGGACGCGCCGCACCATACTCCGGTATCGCGCCCGGACGAGACTTTAGCCGCTCGTAATCCTATTCTAAAGTTCGTTCCACCTTGTCGATGACCACAGTGTCGTCTTCAATGTGAAAACATACATTTACATCATAAAACAGCATCCCGTAACTTCTGCTCGGAGTGCTGTTTTTATGATATTGAGGACGAGGGTCTTGGGCAAGAACAGCAAATAGAGCATCTATCTGCTCAGCACTGAATGTATCGTTCAATTCTCTCTCTACGGCTAGACAAGAAGGGATTACATCAAGACTTTTCCATTCCTTTACATCTACAAAACCATTACGGGAGTTAGGATGTGAATCGCAGTAGCATAGGTATGGTTTTACATCGTATATGGGTGTGCCATCGGCAATATCAGCGCCACTCACTTCTAAAATGCCTCTTTCTATGTCGACATTTTCTAATTTAACGCAGGAGAGTCCTAATCTATTAGGTCTAAATGGAGAGCGAGATGCGAAGACCCCTACTTTTTGATTACCACCGAGTCTTGGTGGTCTAACAGAGAGTGAACTTCCTTCTGTGTTTAGGTTAAATTCCCATATCAGCCACAAATAGTCAAATCCATCGATCCCTCTAAGAGATTCTTCCTTAGCATACTCTTTTTCGAATTCTATGTAGCCTATAAGCTCACCGGCTATTCCGCTTTGCCTAGGAATGCCGAATTTTTCTTTAAATGGCGAATGAAAGATGGCAATAGGTTTAATCTCCATTTAGCATATTCGAATAGGTGGTGAAAAGCGAATCTAGCTGTGGCTTGTATTGCGAAGGAAGTGGCTCAGCAGCAGGAGATTTCATAGCTAGTGGATCTATAGGTGTGCCATTTTTCCATACGCGGAAATCCAGATGTGGCCCTGTGCTTCGACCGGTCGATCCGACATATCCAATTACCTGACCTTGTGTTACGCGTTTCCCTTTTTTTATGCCACTGGCGAATCCTTTTAGGTGAAGGTAGCCGGTATTGTAAACGGAGTTGTGCTGTATTTTTATCATGTTGCCACCACCATTGTTAGTCCATCCGGCAAAAGTAACCACTCCATCTCCCAAGGCAACAACAGGAGTACCCATAGGCGCGGCATAGTCCACACCAGTATGAGGACGAACTTGGCCTGTTATAGGGTGCTTGCGACGCATGGTGAATTTACTGCTCACGCGTGTGAATTTAAGAGGTGCCTTTAAAAAGGCTTTTCTAAGGTTTTCGCCCTGAGGGTTAAAATACTTGTCACCTTTTCCCGGAATATCAAAACGAATAGCGCACACTTGGTCGTCTCCTCTGGAGTATTTACAAAAATCCACGTGGTCGACTCCTATCACTTCCCCCTCACACACACTTTGAGTATAGATAGTCTGGAACCTATCACCTTTTTGAAGTCCGAAAAAGTTAACTGTCCATGCATAAATATCTGCTAACTCTATGACTAGCTGAGCTGGTGCGCCTTGTGCTGTAAGATCCGCCCATAAAGAGTTGTTTATCACCACATCTGCTTTTCTCTGTTGATGCTCAACTGGTTTAATGTAATTCCATAAGTATAGCGAATCAGCACATTTAAAGACAGTTACCTTAGTCTTGGAATGAGAGTACACAGCGTATTCGAGTCTGTGAGTAAGTGAATCGCCACTATAATATGCTTCGACTTTCTGTCCAATTTTCATGCGTCTTGGATTGAACAAGGTGTCTAATTTTGATACTAACACGCCCATCGAATCTGACGGCATGCCAAGTCTTTTTAGGAGTGCCGGCAGTGTTTCATTTCTTTTAACACTTGTAGTATATAATTCGTAGTCTGTAGTTCTAAAACCGATGGGGGGAATAGTCTCCGATTCTTCGTTGCGTTTGTTATCCGAATGGTTGTTGCAGCTATATATACTACAAGTAAAAATAAGTATCCCTAAAAAGTGAATTATCTTTTTTAACATAATGACAAAAATACTAATTATTCATTAAATTTGTGCTTTGTATTCGAAATGAAAAAGGTATCTGTTCTTTTAGCATGGGCTTTATTGCTACTTAGCTCTTGTAGCGAAGTCGGGATACGCACTATGATGCGTGAGATGTCCACACGGGATAAAGTGGCACAACTGCTTGTCGCCCACCATTATGACCCTGAAATTGATTCTCTTGTAACGCGTGACCATATAGGTGGTGTTATAGTAATGGTTAGCACTTTGGAGGAAGTGAATAGTCTTATCCCTCGACTTAAAGCGGATAGTAAATATCCATTATTTACATGCATTGATGCAGAGTGGGGCGCCCAGATGAGACTAAGGGATGACTATGATCGTTTGCCCTATGCCAGCGAAATAGAAAGCGCTGGGCAGGCATACGAAGTAGGCAGGCAGATAGGAGCGGAGTTAAAGGAATTGGGCTTGGCTGTGAACCTAGCCCCCGTGTGTGATGTAAATACTAATCCGGATAACCCGGTAATTGGCTTTCGAGCATTTGGCGATAACGTGCAGAGAGTAAGCGACTTTGCAAGCGCGTATGCCAAGGGTCTGCACGATGAAGGAATTGGCGCTTGTGCCAAGCATTTCCCGGGTCATGGTGACACCTCTGTCGATAGCCACAAAGGACTTCCTGTAGTTAATCACGATAGAGCAAGATTGGACTCGGTAGAATTGGCCCCATTCAAAAGGATGATAAAAGAAGATGTTGATATGGTTATGATGGGGCATTTGAGTGTTCCGGCTCTTGATCCAAGTGGTGTTCCATCAAGTATTTCCAAACCAATATATGAATTGCTTCGAAACGAATTGGGCTATAAAGGAGTTATTGTAACTGATGGGCTTATGATGCAAGGTCTGTTGAAGCACTTTGATGGTGATGATGTAAGCGCCAGTGTTGCCGCATATAAGGCTGGAGCAGATATGCTACTGGGCGCGTGTAGTGTAAGAAAAATAATAGATGCCATTACGCAGAGGGTTGAAAATGGTGAATTTTCCTCTGAAGAACTTGATGCTAAAGTATTTAGGGTGCTAAAATTAAAGAAGAAACTTCATATCATTCAATAATGCTTCATATTTATTGTAAAAATACGGGAACCTATAAGGATTTCCAAGAGGGCACTACGCTGCTCGAAATGTTGCCAAGTTTTGAATTTGACAGGCCGTATCCTATAATATCGGCTAAGGTAAATAATGTCTCCCAAGGTCTTAAATTCAGGGTATATAATAATAGAGACGTTGAATTTGTCGATGCTACAAGTCCTTGTGCTATGCGAGTCTATACCAGGTCGCTATTCTTCTTGCTATTTAAGGCAGCACATGAAACTTTTAAGGGATGCCGTACCTATCTGGAACACCCGCTTTCCGGTGGTTTTTATTGCAATATTAAAAAGAAGGATGATTCTTCGCTCACAGAAGAAGATGTGCAACTGCTTAAAAATAATATGCGCAAAATTGTGGATGAAGATGTCGCCTTCCATCGAAGAGAAGTTCAAATAGGTGAAGCCATTAAGATTTTTCGGGACTTAGGTTATATTGACAAGGTAAGGCTATTGGATACAAGCGAAGATGTTTATACTGACTACTATCTGTTAGGCGACTCTCCGGATTATTATTATGGCAGGTTACTTCCATCAGCCGGGTTCCTAACTGTATGGGATATAATGAAATGCTATGATGGCATATTGATCCGCATTCCGGACAGGCATGATCCGTCGCGACTTGCCCCTTTCGTTCCTCAACCGAAAACATACGAGATGTTTAGGGAGAATCTAAGATGGAACATAATTACAAGACTTAATAATGTAGGAGATGTAAACCATCGTCTAAAAAAAGGCTGTGGTAGTGAACTGATACAAGTGGCTGAAGCTTTGCAGGAAAAGAAAATAGTAAAGATAGCTGAGGAAATCGAACGTCGCTATTATAGTCCTCAAAATGTAAGACTCATTCTTATTACAGGGCCAAGCAGTTCCGGTAAAACTACATTTTGCAGGCGTCTTAGCGTGCAGCTTAGAGTATGCGGCCTTTCTCCTATTTCTTTTTCGACGGACGATTATTTTGTGAATAGAGCTGACACTCCGCTTCTGCCTAATGGTAGTTATGATTTTGATAATTTCGAAACGGTAGATCACGAGTCTCTTCAAAATGACATAATAAAGCTTCTTTCGGGCGAAGAGGTGGAAGTGCCTACATATAATTTCACTACAGGTAAACGGGAATATAATGGAAAGAAACTTCGTATGAAGGAGGGTAGTGTGCTACTAATAGAAGGCATACACGCTCTAAATCCTCGACTTACCGATAGGATAGACGATGAGTGTAAGTTCCGTATATTCATATCTACCTTGACAAGTATCAGTTTGGATAATCATAACTGTATTCCTCCTGTAGATAATCGTCTGCTGAGAAGAATAGTACGCGATTACAATAAGGGCGCTTTTTCTGCTGTAGAAACTATAAAGCAGTGGCCTAATGTAATAGATGCCGAAGAAAAATGGATTTATCCATATCAGGAGAACGCCGACGTCATGTTTAACTCAGCCTATCTTGTAGAATTTGCCGTCTTGAGGAATCACGCCGATCCGATACTTAGAACAATACCTAAAAACTGCCCGGAATATTCTGAAGCGCATCGACTTCTAAAATTCATACACTATTTTACAGCTGTTTCAGATAAAGAGATTCCATCAACATCACTTCTTAGAGAATTCCTCGGTGGAAGTAGCTTTAACAACTTATAAAAACAAAACTGCTTTAATGAAAAAAACGATTTTACTGCTCGGTCTTGCACTAGCATTTGCCTCATGCGCTAACGACTCCACGCTTGTGTATAAAGACCCTACAGCACCTTTAGAAAAAAGGCTTGATGACCTTTTGGACAGGATGACCATTGACGAGATGATAGCACAAGTAAATCTGCTGCCTCGCTGGGAACATAACGACTCATCTGTTCGTGCCTCCATTGCCCAAGACAAGGTCGGTGCCATTTTGAAAAGTTGCGGTACACAACTTAACCGCTCTCTACAAGAGGATGCACTTCGCTCTAGCCGCCTGGGGATTCCTCTTATGTTTCATGAGGATATCATTCATGGATATCGCACTATTTTCCCTATACCCCTAGCCGAAGCTTGTAGCTGGGATAGAGAACAGGTTCGGGCCAATTCTGCAGCTATCGCTCGTGAGGCTGCTTCGGCCGGCGTCCAGCTCACATACGCTCCTATGGTAGATATCTCAACGGATGGACGCTGGGGACGTATAATGGAGACGAGCGGCGAAGACCCATATCTTACTTCCGAATTGGCTGTGGCCAGAGTCAAAGGATTTCAGGGGGATGATCTTTCTGATCCATATACTATTATGGCTTGTGTAAAACACTTCGCCGGATATGCTAAATTAGGAGCTGGATTGGATTATCTAAATAGTGAATTTTCCCTTCGCGAATTGGAGGAAACTTATCTTCCACCATATCGTGCGTGTATAGAGGCAGGTGTAGGCTCTCTTATGGAGTCATATACCATATATGATGGCATCCCTGTTTCTTATAGCAAATTTCTTTTAAATGATGTCTTGCGCGATGAATTACATTTCGATGGCCTTTTGATGACAGATTGGAAAACTATGTACTACGCCATAAAGGAAGGTGCAGAGAATAGTGAAAGTGAATCTGTGCGTAAGGCCATTAATGCAGGTATAGACATGGACATGGCCTCTGAGTACTCCATAAATCATCTAAAGCAGCTTTATGACGAAGGAAAAGTATCGAAAGAAAGAATTCGCGATGCGGCATATCATTGCCTTAAAGCAAAATTCCAGATGGGACTTTTCGACGACCCTTTTAGATATTTTGATGAAGAACGCGAAAAGAAAGAGGTTAGAAGCGCCGATATCCGCAATACGGCACGTAAAGCGGCATCCAGTTCAATGGTACTTTTAAAGAATAATGGCATTTTACCTCTAAATAAAGGCAGTGAGATAAGTGTGGTAGGTCCTTTTGCCGATGGTAGCAAAAATTATCTGGGGAACTGGAGTGCAAGCGGTAAGGCAGAGGATGTAATAGGAGTAAAGAAAGCTGCAGAGGATGTTTTCTCAGTGCGTAATTCCGCACCGGTAGTTATAGTATGTATAGGAGAGCCACGTGAGATAATCGGAGAAGGTGTAAGTACAGGAAAATTAGAGATAGAACCTGACCAGATAGCTATTTTGAAAAAGCATAAAGCTGCAGGTCGTAAAGTAGTAGCCGTTCTTTTTAATGGACGTCCTTTATGTCTTTCAAATGTGTTAGATAATTGTGATGCCTTGCTTGAGGCATGGTATCCGGGTACTGAAGGTGGACTCTCCGTTGTGGATATTTTATGCGGAGATGTTAATCCTTCAGGGAAATTAGTACAGACTTTTCCTCGTCATGTAGGTCAAGTTCCTATTCAGTATAACCCTCTTCGCACTTTTGGCTATGTATATCACGCAGATATTGAGAAAGGACCTGAATTTCCATTTGGATTCGGTCTAAGTTATACTACATACAAGTATAGCCAGCCTCGCGTTGAAAAAGAACACTACAGGATCGGTGAAACAGTAAAAGTTAGTGTGGATGTAACTAACACTGGCAATAGAGTAGGAGAGGAAGTAGTTCAGTTGTATATTGCTGATTTGGTAGCTTCAGTAGTTCCTCGCGAAAAAATGCTAAAAGAATTCGCAAAGGTGTCTATAGAGCCAGGTCAAACACGTACTGTGGAATTTGAATTGGAACCAGACGCATTTAAGATATATGATGCAGATCATAATTGGACTAATGAGCCTGGCCAGTGGCGGATAGAGGTAGGTCTTTCATCTGCTAACACCTCATCGGTGACAATTCTAATGGATTAATCATCACCACCTTACAAATTTAAAGGGGCGGACTAAAAATTTATTAGTCAAGCCCCTTTTTGTATCTCAGTAGGTCGATTTCGTTTTAAATATTCAATTCTCAAGAATTAAACCCTTTTAAAATTTATTTACATGATTTTTAGTAACTTAGTCGCTGTATTCTTTTAGATAGTCTATTTTGAAAGCAGGAGCTTGTTCTTTGTATCGTTTTAGGCTTGAAGAAGAAAGCCAAGTTATATAACCATCACAAAGGCCAGCAGCAAAAAGACCTCTTATTTCTTTTTCTATATTTTCCGCGTTGTAATCTATTCCATTAGGGTCTACATGTCTCATAACATGATAGGCTTGTATCCAAGTACGCACTTTAGCAGGAACAGGAGTGGCTGCTTGACGCCCTTTGACCCTGAGTCCCCATTGGTAAAGCAGTTCGTATGGATGGTTCCAAGGCTTTTTTATTCCATAGAAACCATCTGGAAAGTGATCCGGATATGGCATACCACACATCACATCAGCCACATTTGAAAGTGCGGGCCAATATTGGCCGTATGCTGTAGTATAGCCCGGGTTAGCACTTTCTCCGAAAACATCGATAGAAACATAAGCTCCCTTCGCGTGAATCTCATCGCAAGCATACATAACGAAACGTTGAATGGCTTGAACCTTTGATTCATTATACTTATTGTGGTAATCTACAAGGTCTTCGATTCGTGTCATTCTATCGGGGAAGCGTACATAGTCAAAATTAATTTCGTTAAAGCCGAATTTTTCTACAGCTTCCTTGGCCAGTTCCACATTAAACTGCCATACTTTACGATTATATGCACTAGGCCAATAGGATTTATTGTGAAGGTATGGTTTCCCTGTAGCTTTTTCTGTAATGGCGCTCTGTGGATTATCTTTCACAAAGTAAGTATCTTTAAAACAAGTGATTCTTCCCACTACATAAAAACCTTCTTCGTGTAACCTTTTTACAGCATTTCTATAAAGTTCCTCGCCACGAGACGAAGCACGTGCATAATTGGTAGGGGAGAAACGTTTCATAGCTTCAGCCTTAAAGCCGGGGCACTCATTATCTTTTATATCAATGACAAAAGTGTTGATTTTAGTTTTTTTAGCAAGTGCTATGTATGACTCGATATTTGCAATATTTCCAGGAGCGAAATTAATGTAAAGCGAATAACACGAACGAGGCATCATGTTATCTTCAAATGTAGGCTTCTCGTATGGATAAAAGTCACAATCGTATGCTTTTCCACCACCGAAGCTGTTTCGTACTGCTAGGTGAAGCGAATCATAAACTTCCGGCTTGTGACGAGCAAGTGCACTTTCCTTACTTTTGGTCAGATATTTGGCATATACATAGCCCTGTCCGGAGGCACAACGTATTTTATAGCGATGTACTTCTCCTTTGTTATCAGGCCAATCCGCTCCTTCCACCTGCACACTTGCCCCCTTGTGCAGTAGACCATTGATTTTAGACGTCGCAGTGTCGGATATAATGGAGACGCTACTTCTGGCGAACAGTCTTTTTTCCATCACTACCGCGCTGCTGTCTGCAGTGATATTTCGAGTATTAATGTAATATTTATGAGAACGGGCGCTTTGAACCTGGGTATATGTGCTGTCGCCTACACTTATAATTTCGTTTTCATATACTTTTATCTGTGAGCCTCTTACGGCAAAATCACTCGCTTTTAGTTCTCCGTTTTTTTTATCAAACGAATAAAGACAAGTATATGGCGAGTTCGACGCTACTAGCATAAGTCGAGTATTATCCTTGCATCCGGCAGCAACTGATACTAGGCATAGGGGTAATATTAACTGGAGTATCTTCATATTATTATTTTTGAGGAGTGCAAAGATAATATATTTCGAGAATAATAGTAAATTTGCTTTCGAAACTAAGAAGCTGTTTTGAAATGGTTCCCGAATTTTATTATGAGGATTTTTCGAGGCAGTTTCGACTTTGGAAGAAGGAGTGTACTGGAAGTACTCGACTGATGACAAATATGAAAATGGCCGGAAAGGACCATAAGAAAAGAGACGAATCATTTCAAAACAACTTCTAATTATGGCAATAAATGAAATTCCAGTTTTGCTGTTGACCGGGTATTTAGGAAGTGGCAAAACTACTCTTGTAAACAGAATTCTTAGTAATAAGAAAGGTATAAAATTCGCCGTTATCGTAAACGATATAGGGGAGGTGAATATAGATGCAGATCTCATAGCTCAAGGCGGCGTAGTGGGGCAGAAAGATGACAGCCTTGTCGCGCTGCAGAATGGATGTATTTGTTGCACTCTTAAAATGGATCTTGTAGCGCAGATATGTGATATTACATCGCAGCATAAGTTCGACTATATAGTAATAGAAGCAAGCGGTATATGTGAGCCTGAGCCGATAGCTCAGACCATTTGCTCTATTCCATCCATGGGAGTTAACTTTATAAAAGATGGTATAGCGCGACTGGACTGCATAGTGACTGTAGTAGATGCCCTAAGGCTCCGTGACGAGTTCGAGAGTGGAAATGCCTTGATGGGTAGTAAAATAGGTGAAGAGGACCTAGAAAACCTCGTCATCCAGCAAATAGAATTCTGCAATATCATACTTTTGAATAAGTATTCTGAAGTAAGTTCGGAAGACTTATCAAAGATAAAAAAGATAATTCGCACGCTCCAGCCTAAGGCTCAAATAATGGAGTGCGATTACTGCGATGTGGACTTGGATAAGTTACTTAACACTCATCTTTTTAACTATGACGATGTTGCGACAAGCGCTACTTGGATAACAAAAGTAGAAGGTGGGGCTCCTCTTGACGAAGATGTAGAGCATTTCGATAAGCATGATGGACACGACGAGGACCACCATGAACACGAAGAACATAATCACGAAAATGAAGATGAGGGGCACGAGCATCACCATCACCACCATCATCACGATGAAGGAGAGGCTGAGGAATATGGTATAGGTACTTTCGTGTATTACCGGCGTAAACCTTTTGATATCAATAAATTCGATTATTTCATAAGTCGCAATTGGCCTAAAGGCATTATAAGGGCTAAGGGACTATGCTATTTTAGTGAAAATCCTTCGATATGTTATCTTTTCGAGCAGGCTGGAAAGCAGATAGGGCTAAAGAATATTGGCCAGTGGTTTGCTACCATGCCACCGGCACAACTGGAAAGAATGCTAGATTCCGATCCTGTGCTCAGAAGGGATTGGGATGAAGTATATGGAGACAGAATGCAAAAACTCGTATTCATCGGTCAAAATATGGACAAGGAGCAGATAGCAAGAGATTTAGATAAATGCCTTATTGATGAGGTGATTCTATAAAAAAAAGCCTGACTAGAATGTTAGTCAGGCTTTTTTAGAATATAAGGTTTTATCCTAAAAATGAAATGAGCACGCCTGCTGCAACGGCTGATCCGATAACACCGGATATGTTTGAGGCCATGCAGTAGTTCAGCACGTGATTCTTAGGATCGTACTTCGTGCTTATGCCATTACATACACGACTTGCCATAGGCACGGCGGAAAGTCCTGTTGCACCTACAAGCGGATTAATCTTCTTCTTTGAGAATAGATTGAATATCTTTACCATAAAGATACCACTGGCTATACTAAGGGCGAAAGCGAAAAATCCACCTACTACGATGCCTAGCGTCTGAAAATTCAGAAAGGCTTCTGTTGTCATAGTCGCACCTACGCATAATCCGAGGAAGATGGTTGCAGCGTTCATAAGGCCATTGCTTGCCACATTGAAAAGCCTTGAAGTATCGGCCCCGATTTCTTTTACCAGATTACCGAACATAAGCATTCCCACAAGAGGAACAGCGGTAGGAACGAATATCGCTACTATAGTAGTTACAGCGATAGGAAATATGATCTTCAGGGCGCGCATGTTCTTTATCTCTCCCTTAGGAGGGTAAAGTTTATCTTGCTCCTTCATATTGATCATAAGCTCTTTCTTGGTGCAAGTCAATTTTACCACCAAAGGTATTATCACTGGGACTAAAGCCATATAACTGTATGCAGCTATGGCGATTGGCCCGAGAAGATGAGGTGCCAGTTTGATAGTAGTAAATATGGCGGTAGGCCCGTCTGCACCACCTATTATGCCCAGCGAAGCCGCTTCCTGTGGAGTAAAGCCAAGCATCAAAGATATTATCAAAACGGCGAATATACCGAATTGTGCGGCAGCTCCGAATATGGCCAATTTCAGATTACGCAGCATTGGCCCGAAATCAGTCAGCGCCCCCACGCCCATAAAGATGATAGGCGGCAACAGACCTGTCTTAATCAGCCCATAGTACAGGTAATTCATTATTCCGAATTCGTGAGCAATATCGTGAAGCGGCATATCCCAAATGCTTCGCATACTGCCATCGGCAAGGGTGACCATACCGGCAGCATCAGTCTGGATGACACCCATCTCCCCACCGGGGAAATTGGCAATCAGCACTCCGAAAGCAATCGGCACCAATAGTAGAGGCTCGTATTTTTTAACGATACCAAGATACAGGAGTCCGAAGGCTATTACATACATCAGCAGGTAGGACGGGTTGTCCACTATATTGCTGATGGCTGTCATCTCATATAGTCTTTCAAGTATATCGTTCATAATTATTTATCTCTTGTCATTCTTACTATGACATCATCTTCTTCTACTGTATCTCCATTATGAGGAAGAATGGCAGTGATGGTGCCGTCAAAGTCTGCACAAATGGCGTTATTAATCTTCATGGCTTCGATGTAGCATAGCACATCACCGCGTTTTACGTGATCACCCACCTTACGTGGAGTCTCACTGCTATCCTGTGTCATAAGGAATTTACCAGATATAGGAGCTGGTACGTCTTCTGCATTTGTTGTATCCACACTTGAAGTCGTCGTGCTTGCTTTTGGAGCGGAACCATCGTAGGAGATATCTAACTTATAAGATGCTCCATTAAGATTTACTATGACGCTATCTGGAAGGGCGGCACCTTTAGGCGCGTTTTTCTCGGCTTTTCGTTTGGCAAGGTCCGCTTCGAATTCAGCCTTAGCCTTTCCGCTCTTATAAGCTTCATACTGCACAGGATGCATAGCGTATTCGAAGAGCTCTTCTTCGTCTTGTCCTAGAGGCCAGCCATTGGCTTGCATCTTAGAGCGAAATTCATCTAGACAGTCAGGATAATTATCCTGTGGGTCTGTAGTTATGAATTGGCGTCCTTGAGACTTGGCCAATGCCTTTATCTCATCATCCACCTCTCCTGGAAGTTTTCCAGCCTTTCCGAGAACCATATCCCATATTGTATCAGGGAACATTTCCCAGCGCTGCTTGCCTTTTTCCATAAGTATGACATTCATAAGAGAAAGGTTCTTTACATATTGAGAGAAAGGAGTTACAAGAGGAGGATATCCTACCTTAGGCCATACATAAGCCACCTCGTCGAACAATTTTATAAGTAGTTGATCTGTGGTAAGAGGAGCCTGTCCATGCTTTTCTTTCCATTTATTAAGCGATGAAAGGTTCTCTTCAAGGTCTGTCATAAGAGAGCCCATCATTCCTCCCGGAAGTCCCGGCTTGATTAATAGTGAATTATCAAGTCTATTTAGTGACGGGCAATAGTATCCGAGGAAATCATCCAGCATCTCCTGTATGAGGGTACGTGCACGCATATAAGCGTCCATATTGATATCCTTTACAGTGAAACCGGCATCTCTAAGCATTTCCTGAACGGCTATTACATCAGGGTGCCCTGTACCCCATGAAAGCGGAGACATACCTGTGTCTACATAATCACAGCCATTCTCGCACACTTCTAAAACCGAAGCCATAGAAAATCCAGGGCCAGAGTGAGAGTGATATTGAATAGGTATTTGTGGAGCGAATTCTTTAATGCCCTTAACTATTTTCCCCAATGAGACTGGACGCCCTATGCCGGCCATATCTTTTAGGCAAATTTCATCGGCACCTGCTTCAATGAACTGCTTAGCAAGGCCAATGTAATATTCCACTGTGTGAATAGGGGAGTGGGTTATGCAAAGCGAAGCCTGTGCTATCATACCTGCCTGCTTAGCATATTTGATAGATGGTATTACATTTCGTGGGTCATTCAGCCCGCAAAATATTCGTGTGATATCTGTCCCTTGCGCCTTTTTCACCTTGTAGAAAAGTTGTCTTAAGTCTTTAGAACATGGGCTCATACGCAGTCCGTTCAAAGATCTGTCTAGCATGTGAGTCTGAATGCCAGCTTCGCGAAATGGCTTGGTCCATTCACGTACAGATACATTAGGATTTTCTCCGTAAAGAAGATTTACCTGTTCGAATCCACCGCCATTGGTTTCTACTCGGTCAAAGCATCCCATTTCTATAATGACGGGAGCGATCTTTACCAATTGATCCACGCGTGGCTGGTATTTGCCAGCGCTCTGCCACATATCCCTAAATACGAGGCTTAATTTTATTTCTCTTCCCATTTATTTGAGTTTTGTCACTTTAGTTAATCTTCCTTTGCCACCGGTTATTTGTTCAACTGCAGCTTCGAATACTGGTGTTAAATCTTCTTCAGTATTCCCATGTGGCTTTTCATTTTCTGCAGGGGCAACCTTATTCACTATTTTAATTAGCAATTGGCTGCCATAGATTACAATCATAAGAATAATGAACACAGTCACCATTCCTATTAGCATTAGTTGTAGTCCTAGACCTAAATTTTCCATATATTTCGATATGTTATAAATCTTACAAATTTAACTAATCCCGCCGTTTTTTACAACGGCTTCGCCCTGTCCGTAGTGTTAAATATTTGTTTAAAAGTTCCTAGATGGGTCTTCATTATGTGTGCCGACCATTACTGTTTTCGATAGTTTTTGTTCGAGTCTTTCTTACATGTCCTAATTAGTAACTTAATAGAAGTCATGCAGAATTAGAATCATTCGCATAATCAATATCAACGAAAACAGGTGATTATCTCAGTTTATTTCTTTCAAAGTGTGGCATAGATATGCAGAAGAACATAATTGTACCTACAATATTCATTGCAAATGATACCCAGAAAGCATTATGGTAGCCCCAATGTTCGCTAAGTATACCTCCCATCAGCACTCCAAGTCCTACACCGGCCTCCCATGATGTGAGCATAGAAGAATTGGCCGTGCCTCTCTGCGAATTAAGCGCCAAGTTAATGAACATGCTTTGAAAGCCGGGATACAAATGACCATTGCCAAGCCCTATAATGAAGGGCGCCAGAAAAAAAGCCCATTCTTTCCTGAAAGCAGCGAAAATTAAATAGCCTATCAGTATACAGACTATGCCCTCGGCAGTATTGGCGCTTACCTTATTCTTTTTAAGCCCTTGTGCTCCTGTAAGACGCGATACCATAAGCCCTAATGCGAATATTAGAAACCAATACCCTGTCCCTTTTGTTATTCCTAACTCTTCCTTTCCGTAAATGGCTACGTATGTTGAAATTATGCCAAAGCAAAAGGCAAAGCAGATGAGATTTAATGCTTCGCGGGCACCCTTTACAAGGAAGAATCTGTCGAGAGAAATCACTTTAGATGATTCGGTCCTATAGGATCTTTTTTCGACTTTTATAGTGGAATTTACAATGAGAGCCACCAGCGAAATCATCATTGAAAATAGGAATAGAATCTGGTAATTTCCATTCGCGGCCTGCAAGACAAATACTGCGGCGAACGGGCCAAGCGCTGTTGCTACATTGTTGCTTAATCCGAAGTAACTTATGCCTTCAGTACGTCTGCTTGAAGGTAGCACATCTATGGCTACTGTATTCAAAGATACGATGGTAGTGCCAAACGGAGCTCCATGTACGGTCCTGAATATCGCAAAAAGTGTGAGTGTTCCAGCTGCAATATATCCTGCAAAGAGGGCGAAAAATATAAAATTGCATATAAGCAGCACAACTTTTCTAGGGAAACTATCTACCAGATATCCACTGAATGGACTGATAAAAATTATCATTAGCGTATAGCAGGATAAAACTATGCCTATGGTATCTTTACCGGCTCCAAATGTTTCGCTTAGATATAGTGGTAGTAAAGGAACTATTAAAGTAAAAGAGAACTTTACAAGAAAATTCCCTATACATGCTTTTATAAAATTGCTGTTCCATAACTTTTCCGATGTCATACTAGTCTTTTACCAACCAACTAACTTTCAAAAACTAACCCGCATCATCTTGTGAAGTTTTTTTTTCTATATCCTCGAAAACTCATATATGACGCACCTTATTTTTCACGTTACCGAACAAGTCTTGCAAATAGATATTTATGCAAATTTAGCAGTATCCACTTCACAAAATATTTTGCAAAGATGCGAAAAAACCGCGATATTTCGGCTATGAAATATTGGAAATTGACCCTTACGCTTATCAGCGTGCTGTTTGCGAAAGAACTTATAGCTGAATCTCCATCTGGTGGACCACATATAGTTTATGATTTAGGTTTTGACCTAAGATTTGACAATAGAGAGTTTTCTCAAAGTGGTTTTTCTAGTTCGGGAACTATTTTCGGAACTAGGTTTTATCCTACCATAGGACTTGAAACACACTTTGCAGGTGCCGTTCATAACTTGATAGGTGGCGCGGAGATTAGAAAAGATTTTGGTGACATAAATGATATCGGAACTCATTTGATTTCCGACTTGTTTTTCTATTATAATTTTGAAAACAATGGTTTTACCATAACCGGCGGAGTATTTCCTCGCTCAAAATGCAAAGAAGACTGGTCTACCGCATTTCTTAGTGAAAAACATATATGGTACGATCCATATATAGAAGGGATATTATTCACAAATTCCGGTATAAACTATAGAATAGAATTAGGTTGTGACTGGATGGGTATGTATGGCGCGGGAACTTCCGTTAAGGAGCAATTCATGATATTCTCGGCCGGGCATCGTATGCTTGGCCGGTATTTGAAATTGGGGTATAATGCCTATATGGTCCATTTCGCTAATTCCATAGATGCCCCTGGAGTTTGTGATAACATATTGGCCGAACCATTTATGGAATTAAGGTTTAGTGAATTATGGTTTACGGACAGGTTTTCTTTAAAGCTTGGTTATCTTCAGTCACTACAAAGAGATAGATTAGAAACGCTTGACTTTATGGCTCCCGGACTAGGAGAAGCTACAGTTGAATTGGCAAGAGGTTATATGGGAATTAAGAACAGCTTTTATTATGGAAAGGATATTATGCCACTTTATTCAAAGACAGATTCGGCCGGGGTGCTTTATGCTGATAGGCTTTACTTTGGCGATCCTTTTTTTAGAATTAATGAAGATGGCGCATCAGGTTGTGGGTCATACGATAGATTAGAGTTGTTCTATGAAAAAGTACTGGGTGGTAATTTAAAAATCAAGGCTAGTGCCGTTTTCCATTTTAATAACACCTCTTTTAGTGGAAGCCAGCAGATAGTATCGCTTAGTTATGATTTCGGGAGATAGATTTGCTAACGCTGCGCTTAGCTCCATTTACATATCTGTTAATATATGGACACTATAATTCAAAATTTAGCCAAGCCTTGCTCAAGCAGAATTAAGCCACTTATAATTAACATAAGTCATTCGTATGACTATGAGCCTAGTATGTATGAGCATGGTTTTAAAGTGCTCGATTGTACTGACCTATATGGAACCGAGTTTTTCTGTTCTCCAGAAGCGGAGAAAGAATTCAAAAAAAGACTATCGAATTACTCCTTACGTGGAATTCACTTTATAGATTCCGGTAATTACCACTACCTCTCTAAATTATGGTGCGAGCGGATTAAAAAGCCTTTTTCCTTGATTTTATTTGACCATCACACTGATATGCAAAAATCCAGTGTCGAAGGATTGCTTTCCTGCGGTAATTGGGTAAGAAAAATGTTGGAGGAAAATAGTTGCTTGGTAAAGGTGGTCGTTTTAGGTGCTAGCGAGTCTCAACGCGCAACTATTGATCCTACGCTGGCCTCTCGCGTTATCTTCTATGGAGAAGATAAACTAATGGAAGACTCTTCATGGAGGGAGTTTTCTTCGATGCATCTCTCTGAGCCCGTATATGTATCTATAGATAAAGATGTTCTTGATGCAGATGAGGCTATTACGGACTGGGACCAAGGAAGTATGACTTTAGATAGATTAGAGCGATTACTTAAAATAGTTTTTAACAATGAAAAGGTTATAGGCTTAGATATCTGTGGAGAGTATTCTGGTTTTTCTGACCTGGACAAAATGCAAAAGGCGGCATTTGTGAATGAAAAAACAAATCTGGAATTACTAGAGGAAATAGAGAGGGAGGAAAAATTGTAGCTCACATCACTAAGGCTCTCGAGCCACCGATTTCGCTGACGCTCCATCCCGCTCTCCGCCGTTCGCACAGAGGTGCGAAATCAAGGCTCTGCTCATCAATAGGCTTCTCCCGTTTACAAGTCACGGACGGATAGTCTTTCAGGATGCAACTTCTTGTCTTGCTGTTATTAATTTACGAAGAGAAATGATTGCCGTGAGCAATAACAGGGGTTTTGTTCACCCAAATGTCACTCGATTATTATATGTATTTAAGACTGTGGTTTTTAACTATTGCATATTTCACTATTATCAAAGCCTTATCATATATTTTCGAAATTAGCAGATCAATAAATACTGTTCTTTCGATGGACAAAAAGCAGCGATTTTACAAGCCCTGCTCAGTTTCTTAAAAAGCGATAAAGGAATTATAATTCCGCTATTTTTTTGCCTCACCTTTTCCTCTTGCATAATCTATACGGTTCTAATAATCATAAATCATCTTTTCGTCCTCCGTGTATTTTTCTTTTTCGTCGAGTGTGAAGTTAGCGATTAAGAACAAATCCGTGAAATAGTTTTCATCGAACTCAACCGGGATATTTTTCAGACGAGATAAGTTCTGAAACAGATAAGCCCACTTCTTAGATTCATCGGATAGATTTTGAAGCACTTTATTAAAATGTGGAAGTTCTATAAAGAGAAAATGGCAAAATAGTCTTGAATCCTTCATAACTTTTCGCTGCCACTTTTTGTCCGAGAAAACGGCCTTTCCAAGGACAAAAACTCCAATTTTCTTATTTTGTCCTAAAATAAGCCCTTTTTAAGGACAAAAGTATAACAAAAGCAAGACACGAAGATGCATCCTAAAAGGCTTGTCACTTATAGAGGAAGCGCTCTTAGATTCGCACCTCAGTGTAAACGGAGTAGAATTAGATAAGCAATTGATAAGGATTTAAAATGATTAGAAATTCTTTACCTAAATACCATCATCAGCTTTATTAATGGCTTTTCTCATCAGTCATGTGCTTTCTTCCATAAGAGGATCTGTTCTCGAAAATCTAATGCGGTTTTTTCTCGTTTCTAAATGGACGTATAGACGAGAAAAGTGATTAACTTTGTAGAATTCTGCAAGTGTGATTCAAGATCTTGCGGGCCAGATAAAGAATGAGTAATGGAACATATTATTAATTCGTTAAAAATTAGCATAATGGCGATATTTTTATCGTCGATTTTTGTTAGCTGTTCTACACGTGAATCGAATCATCTAATGGTTAAGGAACCATGGTCGGATGGTATGGTTCTTCAACAGAATTCATCAACACTTATTTGCGGTAGATCAAAGCCAAGTAGTAATGTCTACATAATTACTTCATGGGATAAAAAGAGATATCGCACTGCTGCAGATGAGTCTGGGGTATGGAGGCTTCACATAGATACCCCAAGCGCATCGTATGCCAAGCGAAATATAATAGTAAAAAGTAAAGGGGAGATTCTGTGCATTAAAAACATTCTGGTAGGGGAGGTATGGATAGCTGGTGGACAGAGTAATATGGAGATGCCACTTGCCGGGTATTTTGACAGTCCTGTCGAGGGGTATGAAGAGCTGTTGACACTTCCAAATATGGAAGATAAGGTAAGGATGTTTACTGTGGGAGTAACAGAATCTTTCGAGCCTTTATATGATGTCGCTAAAACAGAAGGATGGAAAGGCGCTTGTTCTCAAACTCTACCGCAGATGAGCGCAGTCGCTTTCTTTTTCGCTTATACACTTAGTGAGAAATTGGATATTCCGATAGGTATAATCAGCTTGGCCAGAGGCGGATCTATAGTTGAAAGTTGGCTCCCTAAAGAGATTCTTCAGGAGTATGACTATGAGCCGTTGGACGAAAAAAGCATTCTCGAAAGCTCTGAATGGGGAAGGCCTTACGTGCTTTACAATGGCATGCAACGCTGTGTTGCCGGATATGCCGCGCGAGGTTTTATCTGGTATCAGGGCTGCTCAAATGTTCGCAAAAGCGATGGATACGCCGATAAACTCACACGTATGGTGTCATTATGGCGAAATGATTGGGGAGATAAGGATGAATCTATGCCGTTTTATCAAGTGGAGATTCTGCCTTATCAATATGGCAATTCCGACAGGGGCACTATTGTGCGTGATGCCCAACATTTGGCCGCAAAGCAAATCCCTAATGGCGGAATAGTGGTTACGGACGATTTGGCATATCCGCATGAAAGAACTAATGTCCATCCGAGCAACAAGCGTCCGATAGGAAGAAGATTGGCATACTTGGCATTAAATAGGGACTATGGATTCAACACTATAAACTGTTATAGTCCAGAGGCCACAGATGCTTGGGCAGAAGGTGATATGGTGATTGTGAAATTAACTAACGCATGGAATGGGCTCGACCGATGGGAGGGCATTAAGGGCTTGGAAATAAGTGGAGCGGATGGAATTTTCTATCCTGTAAGCGAGGCTTTATATGACTGGGATCACATATTGAAAATCAAAAGTGAAAAAGTGAAGAAACCTGTGGAAGTCAGGTATTGCTATCGAGATTTTGCGCCTGGCAATCTGCATAATACTGTGGGTCTTCCAGTAGCACCTTTCCGCTTTGTCTTTGAGTAATCACCATAGCCTCAAATAAAAGAGTGAGATGGAAATGCCGCTTAATAATATCAATACTCTAGCTGTAAATCATCCATCCGTAGAGTCCGTTGCCACAAACTCTCCATAAGTTATCACAGCCTCCAAGAGCAATCCACATTCATTACGCCGCGATCTTTATCACCCACTTTCACGGGGGCTCCATCTGGATAATCGCCTAATGTTTCCTTGGTGATAAGAGTTCGCATTAATATATAAGTGAAAAGCGTGAACTTACGGGGTCTAAGTTCAAATGGTCTTCCCATACGAATCTAAAGTAAAACGCTTTTCTATATTTTGCGCTGCAGAAATCTCCCACACATAGTATTAGTGTGTGCAGAGTGATTTTATAGGATTAGAAAGATTAATTTCGATAAACTCCTTAAAATTACTTTTCTGCTCTGTGCATCTATAGATACGCTCTCAAGAAGTATATCTTGTCATCAGTGGTAGTAGTTTTCATTTTGGAAATAACTGAATCCGCTATGAGTTCCCCATCTTCTTCAGATGCTTACTGACGGTAGAAACTAAAATCGAGAAGATTGAGTGCAAACTTATGCTTTTTGTAAGTAAAATGGTAAGTAAAGGGGGATTTAATCGCTAAGTGATAAGATGAAGTAGATATTTTGGAACGAGTATTGCAGGAAATGTGAGTCCGATTAGTTAGTGTAAATAGTTAAATTATGAAAGTAAAACAATTTTGGTTTAGTGCATTATGCGCTCTAGTGGTTGCACTTTTTTCAGCATGTAATCATACTGGGAATAAAGATGAAGACAAGGTTTTGACATTTTCTTTAGATGTTACTGACATTACATCCACATCGGCCCACGCCAGTGTTACTCCTTCCGATGTTAAGGCTACTTTTTATTTTGACGTAGTAGGCAAGACTGCGTTTGATGAAATTAATTCTCAAGGAGTTCAAGCGTTTATAGACGCTGAAATTGAGCGTCGTATGCAAGCGTATTCAATAACTCGCACAGAAGTATTGGAAAAGCTTCTATCGAAAGGAGCTGTTACATACGATTTTAAATCGTTGGAAGCACTCACAGATTACTACTTGCTAAGTGTCGGAGTTAGCGAAGATGGTGAAGTCAAGGGAGAATTGGCCTACAAGGCTTTTTCAACTCTACCAGTGGCACCTTCTAATAATCAACTCAATATCACTATAACTAAAGTTTATGCAGATGGAGCTGACTATAAGGTAGAACCATCCGTAGCGGAGGATCAATACGCAGTGGATATCTGGAGTAAGTCCCTTGTGGATGAGTTAGGAGATAGCGAGACTATCAAATATTTCATAGAATACAATTCCTATATGATGTTCAACTTGACCGCTACAGGAACATTCGAATTCAGTAACGAAATAGATGGGAAGGTATGGCAGCCGGGTAGAGATTACTATGTGATTGCGTTTGGCTATGCCGACGGAGAACCAACTACACGTTTATTTAAGCAGGAATTTAGAACAGAAGGTGGCGATCCTGCTACATGTACATTCGAGTTCTCTTCTTCAGATATAACTGAAACTAGTGCAAAGATTAAGGTGGTTCCATCTGATAAAAAGGTAGTTTATATTTGGAATGTGATTGACAAGACTACATTTAACAAGTATAAAACGACCTATGAAAATGACGAAGCTACTCTTGAATATATATTAAATGGTTATATTGAAGAAGATGTGCAGGCCAATGGAGTTAAGCGTCAACAAGCTGTTGAGGAATTGGGACGTTGGAGTGGATTTACTTCATCTGATGAAGAAGGTGCAGATGTTGAGAATTTTAGAGATCTTCCTGCAGGCGAGGAATTTATCGCGTGGGCTGTAGCTGTAGATGCCAATGGAAAACCAGAAGGGAAATTCTATACCTACACGTTTAAGACACTATAAAGGAGAATTGGAGGCTAACCATAGAGAGTAAGGTTTTTCAAAGCCACTCAATACGAAAGGTATAATTAGGGTTTAGAAAGGGAGAATGATGCGTTTGTGTCATTCTCCTTTTTTATTTATGTTCTCGCCATACTCGAAGCGTCTGCCAGTTATGTTTTTTATGTAACTTAAAAAAATAGGTTACGTCAGATCAGCATTAGATTTTCGAGGAAACAAAAAGATTTACTAAGATGATGCAGGATATTTTTTGAAAGTTTCTATACTAGAATGTAAAATACACATAAATGTATATATGGCTGTCAAAAGTTGTCAAAACCGCTCTGTATCTTTGCATCGTAAAAAATGACACGAGGATTATGCGACAGATAACTAAATTATTCGAAAGTATTTACGACATATTTACCGAAGCTTTTTGTTTTTCATAACTATATAATTTTTTTAATGTATTCCAGAGCGAGGATGTAGAGAGAGGCTGAATTGTTTTGTTTAAGTTAAGTTTGTTTTTAACCTCCCTATTGAAAAGAATTGATAGGGAGGTTATTTAGAAAAATTATTACATTTGTAGAAATAACACATTAATGAAGATTGATAATCAAATAATTTCGCATATAAGAAAATTTGAATTTGTCAACCGTTATTAGCCGACTATATGATTTGTAATGTATATGATGATGAAAAAGAGAACGGATGTGCAACATTCATATCCACATATTTGTCCGCAATCTCATCATAAGACCCTTCCTGCATCTGTTCAATGTTCTGCAATTGCGGAGCCCGAGAAATTGCTGAACACTATGGATGACCTGACTATCATTGTCTCTGATTTAGTCAAGCAGCCTTGCGATTCCGATTACAAATTTATGAAAATATCTTTTAATTATCAATGAAATAGTTGCTGTTATATTAATATTAGCTTTATATATAAATATCTTAGATATTATCCTATTATTACTTTTGTATTTAACTGATTATACAGCTTTATCACGTTTTGTTGTCCGAATGTTCATAAAAATTCACTATTTTTGTCAAATGTGCAACTTCCGATAATAGATTATATAAGAACATAGCGATATGGAAAACAAAAAATCGCTGTCCGAAGAGGATATTAAGAACAGATATATTACTCCTGCCATTGAAAAATCTGGTTGGGAGAAGTCTTTTTACCGAATGGAATACTATTTCACGGCAGGAAGAGTTCTGATTCAAGGAAAACAGTACGACCGTAAAGAAGGCAAGAAAGCAGATTACATCCTTTTCTCCTCCCCGAACAACCCGATCGCAATTGTAGAAGCTAAGGACAATAACAAACCAGTAGGTGGTGGGCTTCAGCAAGCGATGGAATATGCCAGAATATTGGATGTTCCGTTCGCATATAGTTCAAATGGAGACGCTTTTGTCGAACACGATTTTTTGACAGGAATGGAAACTCAGATTCCCATAAAAGAGTTTCCGACAAAGAAAGCATTGGAAGATAGAATCAAAGCGAAAACTCCGCTGACAGCATCGCAACAGCATATCGTTGATGAACCGTATTATTTCGATCAGTACACAAATGAACCTCGCTATTATCAAAGGATTGCGATTAACCGAACCATTGAGGCTGTGGCCAAGGGACAGAACCGTATTCTTCTTGTTATGGCTACCGGCACAGGAAAGACTTTTACGGCCTTTCAGATCATACATCGGCTTGTCAAGTCCGGAGCAAAGAAAAAAGTGCTGTACCTTGCGGACAGGAACATTCTGATTGACCAGACTATGGTACAGGATTTCCGTCCGTTCAAGAAGATAATGACGAAAATACAGGATCGCGAGATGGATTCTTCTTATGAAATCTATATGTCCCTCTATCAGCAGCTGGTTGAATATGATGAGACCAAGGATGATCCTTTCAAGAAATTTTCACCGACATTTTTTGACCTTATACTCGTGGATGAGTGTCATAGGGGAAGCGCAAGAGATGATTCCGCTTGGAGAAAGATTCTGGAATATTTCACATCGGCGACCCAGATAGGAATGACAGCTACGCCAAAAGTAAAAGATGGAGCCAACAACCTCGACTATTTCAATGAACCGCTATACACATATTCCTTAAAGCAAGGTATCGAGGATGGTTTTCTGGCTCCATATCGGGTGACAAATTCTTTCATAAACATCGACCTTGAGGGATGGTCGCCAAGAGAAAATGAAAAAGACATATATGGCCAGTTGATTGAACAGGGATTCTATAGCCGTAAGGATTTCGGTCGTGAACTTGCTTTGATTAAAAGACGTGAGATTGTTGCAAGACGTATAACTCAAATGCTCTTTCAGATTGGGAGGATGACAAAGACCATCGTCTTTTGTGTTGATGTGGACGAAGCAGAGGCGATGAGGCAACTTCTCGTTTCGCTCAATTCGGACTTGTGCAAGAAAGACCCACGCTATGTGATGCGCATCACCGGTGATGACAAGGAAGGCAAGAAGCAACTGGATAACTTCATAGATGTCGATCAACAATATCCTTGTGTCGTCACCACTTCAGAGATGCTGTCGACCGGAGTGGACTGCAAGACTTGCGGTCTCATTGTCATAGATAAGGAAATCGGGTCAATGACTGAATTCAAGCAGATAGTCGGGCGAGGTACACGACTGAGGACAGATAAGGGCAAATGGCATTTTGAGATCCTTGATTTCAGAAACGCCACGCAACTATTCAAAGATCCGGAGTTTGACGGAAACCCGGAACCTTCGCAAGAGAAGCATGATCCCCCTGAAGAACACGATGGGGAATATACAGATGAGCCTAAGGGCGGAGGGACAAAAACGCCAAGAACTAAATATCTTGTTGACGGGTATGACGTTAGAATTACCCACGAAAAAGTCTCTTATCTTGGAGAAGACGGGCATACGCTTGTGACGGAGAGCCTGACGGACTTTACCAGACGTAATATAAGAGGCAAATTTGCCACATTAGATACATTCATAAAGGAATGGGATGAGGCGGATCGCAAAAAAGCCATTGTGGATGAGCTTAAGGAATATGACGTACTCATAGATGCGGTAAGGGAGGCTAAGCCGGAATTGGCCAATGCCGACATCTTTGACATCATCTGCCATGTAGCATTCGACCAAAAACCTCTGACTCGCAGAGAACGGGCCAATAATGTAAAGAAGAGAGATTATTTGTCCAAATATCAAGGTGTTGCTAGGCAAGTGCTGGAAACACTGCTGGATAAATATGCTGATAATGGTATTCTGGAGCTTGAAAACAACAATATTCTTGCCCTTTCACCATTTGATAAAATCGGTACTCCTCCTAAGATTATTAAATACTTCGGCGGAATGTCCGGATATATGAATGCGTTGAATGGCTTAAAGACAGAACTATATAGAATAGGAGCATAACGATATGGCAGTAAACAATCTCATTAAGAGAATACAGAATATAATGCGTCAAGATGCCGGCATCAGCGGTGACGCGCAGAGGATAGAGCAGATGGTATGGATGTTCTTCCTGAAGGTATATGATTCACAGGAGGAAGTGTGGGAGTATAAGGCATACCAGAACAAGACCGAGTATGTGTCTATCATCCCTGAAGAACTTAGGTGGCGGAATTGGGCTGTCGATAATGCAGATGGCAATGCTCTTACGGGTGACAGGCTGCTTGAATTCATCAATACGGTTCTGTTTCCGGTATTCAAAGGGAACAATGCCGTATTTGATGGCAAGGAGATAAAAGGTATAGTCGTCACTCCGGAAACACCACGCTCGAAAAGCATTGTCAAAGAAGTATTCGATGACCTCAACCAGTATATGAAGAATGGAATACTTCTTCGTCAGGTTGTCAATGTGATTGATGAGATAGATTTCACGGATGCGGAAGACAGGCACACATTCGGAGACATCTATGAAGGCATATTGAAAGACCTGCAGTCCGCAGGGCACGCAGGAGAGTTCTACACACCGAGAGCATTGACTGACTTTATGGTAAAGACTCTTGCACCTAAACTAGGAGAGTCTTTCGGGGACTTCACTTCCGGTACAGGAGGATTCTTGACATCAGCGCTTAACTATCTCAAAGATCTGGTGAAGACAACTGAAGATTTCGACAAGTTTCAGAATGCCGTTGTCGGTCAGGAATGGAAGCCTCTCCCATATCTCTTGTCAATAACGAATCTTCTTGTTCACGGAATAGAGGCTCCGAATATCCGGCATTGCGATTCTTTGGCGACTAAGATGAGTGATTTCAAGGACACTGACAAAGTGGATGTTATAGCAATGAATCCGCCGTATGGAGGTAGTACCGAAGCAAGCGTGAAAGGGAATTTCCCTGCCGATATGAGAAGCAGCGAGACTGCGGATCTTTTTATGGTGCTGATTATGTACCGCCTGAAGAAAAATGGTCGCGCTGCTGTCATCGTGCCTGATGGCTTTCTGTTCGGAGTAGATGGCGCCAAGTTGGAAATCAAGAAGAAAATGTTGAGAGAGTTCAATCTGCATACGATTATTCGATTGCCTCAAAGTATCTTCGCACCATACACAAGCATTGCTACAAACATACTCTTTTTCAATAACGAAGTGGCCGATGACGCTCCAGAGGGTCAAGCTACAAAAGAGACCTGGTTCTATCGTCTCGATATGCCGGAAGGCTATAAGCATTTCTCCAAGACCAAACCGATGAAACTGGAACATTGTCAGCCGATAATAGACTGGTGGAATGACAGGAAAGAAATCGTGTCCGAGGATGGTTACGAGAAATCCAGACGCTTCACTGTTCAGCAACTGCTGGATATGGACTGCAACTTCGATCAATGCAAATTCCCGAAAGATGATGAAGAGGTACTTCCTCC
>DJPX01000043.1 GCA_002438635.1 Bacteroidales bacterium UBA6401 | reverse complement strand
AACCACTTTTGGCAATTATACCGGAAAACCCTGTGCCGTGAATTTCTATTTTTTTTGAGTGAACATAAAAAAAGCTTGGAAGTCAATTGACTTTCAAACTTTTAAAGTGCGGATGATGAGACTCGAACTCATACAGGCCAACGCCCACTACCCCCTCAAAGTAGCGTGTCTACCATTTCACCACATCCGCAGTTCCACTTTGGGACTGCAAAAGTAGTAATTATTCTCAAAACAGCAAAATTATTTTAATAAGCAGGCCGATTTTTTCGTATATTTGGAAGGTTTTTATTAAAAATGCTATCGCTTCCTATTGATCTTCCCGGAAATGGTCCGGACATTAGACTTTCTCCTCCATGTGAAGGGAAAATTCTTCTTCATTGTTGTTGTGCGCCATGTAGTTCTGCCATTTTGGAAGCCTGTATTAAAAATAACCTTGACCTGACCGTTTTTTTTTCAAACTCTAATATATTCCCCTATCAAGAATATGAGACTCGTAAAAAAGAACTGATTAGTTATTGCGAAAGACTTAATGTGCCATACATAGAGGATGTGTACGATCATGCGGATTGGCAAAAGCAAGTGGCTACAGGCCTAGAATGGACTCCCGAAAGAGGAGCAAGGTGTCAAAAATGCTTCCGCTACAGGTTAAAAAGAGCTGCAGAATATGCACAAAACCACGGGTACGCCGTACTCACTACGACATTGGCCTCTTCAAGATGGAAAGACCTTGAACAGATAAACCGTGCGGGAGAGTTGGCCGTTTCTCAACTGAATGAAGGGAACAAGCCTCAGTGGTGGGATATGAATTGGCGCAAAGAAGGATTACAACTAAGAAGAAGCCAGTTAGTCAAAGAGTTAGGATTCTATAATCAACTCTACTGTGGATGTGAATACTCTATGGTGAAAGAGGGCAGCATAGTTATGTTTCCACCTGCCAAAATCAACCTTGGACTTAATGTTATGCGAAAACGCGAGGACGGATTTCACGACATACAAACTCTTTTCTACCCGGTTTTCGGATTATGCGATAGATTAGAAGTACGGAAAAGCGACGAATTTAATGCTGAACTGGACGGGATCAATTGGCCCGTAGAAAAAGACCTATGCGTAAAAGCATTCAGGCTCATGCAAGAAAAATACGGGATAGGGAATGTACATCTTATTCTGCACAAAGAGATTCCAGTAGGAGCAGGACTAGGTGGCGGATCATCAGATTGCGCATTTACCATTAAAGCGCTAAACAGACTATTCGAACTAGGTCTAAGCATAGAGGAGATGGAGGAATTGGCCTCAAGTCTAGGTTCAGACTGTGCATTCTTTATCAAATGCCGCCCGAGCTGGGGAGAAGGCAAGGGAGATGTGCTCGAAACAGCAAAGGACTGCCTAAAAGGATACACCATAAAGGTGGAAATCCCCAAAGGAGAACATATTAACACCGCTCTGGCTTATAGTAAGATAGTCCCCCATATACATACACCCCATTTACGTGATGTGATAGAGGGTTCGAATATAGAGCAGTGGAAAAGATTACTGCATAACGATTTCGAAGACAGCGTATTCCTAGAACACCCGAGAATAGCACAACTAAAAAAAGAGATGTACCTTAGGGGTGCAGTTTATGCCTCTATGAGCGGCAGTGGCGCCGCAGTGTATGGAATTTTTAAAAAATAAACGGAATTTATGATAGGCATCTTATTCATTATATTCTATCTTTCGGGATGGATTTTTTCTTTCACAGCGTGTAAAAAAGTCTTTGCACGTAAGGATCTTAATGTCTGGATGAAAATTGGATACTCCATTTTTATATGGGTTTTTAGCTGGATAGGCTACCTTACATGGAATCTGGTAATAGAAGTGCTCCTAGATCAAAAAAAGAAGGTGAACTAAGTCACCTTCCTTATTGTCAAAGTGCGAAGTGAACGCCCTTATGAATATTCCATTCGCCACGCGTAAAATCCGGCATATCCACCGGAGCACTTCCATGAAGAATAGAAACTTCCGAAAGTTCTACAAGGCTACTCCACTCCGCGGCGTCGTAAACATCTTGATCGAGAGGTAGTCCGTTATGCAGACAATATACCAAGCGGTAATCCATAATGAAATCCATTCCTCCATGGCCTCCGACCTTTTTAGCCAATGCAAGTACATCCTTAGTTATAGGATGCTGATATTCAGCCATAAGCTTTAGGCGGAGTTCATCGGAGACAAACTGCTCAGCATCAAGATTCTCAAAATCCGGCTGCCCTTCTAATTTAACCTCTCCCAAAGCAAACCCTTGCACAGGGTATTTATTAGCAAATCCCTTAGTACCAGTTACTTGAAACATACGACTATATGGTCGCGGATTATAAGTATCGTGCTGAATCTCAATCGTTCTGCCATTATGAGTGCGAATGTACGTAGCTGTATGGTCCCCATTAGCGTACTCACGATCACCATAACGCTTTTCACTCAAGTCCTTCCCGTGGAAAGAATCCGTATCCATAGATACAAGATAATCCATCTTATCGCCTCGATGTAAACCTAAAACCATAGCAACAGGGCCAATCCCATGAGTAGGGTAAACATCCCCATGATGTTCTTTATTGTATTTCATGCGCCAATCGCCCTGGTACAAGTCCCAATATGGATCCAAATTATGTATATATGCCCCTTCTACGTGTACTATATCGCCGAAAAGTCCGTGCTGTGCCATATTTAGCGTCGTCAGTTCGAAGTCGTCATACACACAATTCTCCAGCATCATGCAATGCCTACGGGTGCGCTCCGATGTATTCACCAGATCCCAACACTCCTTGATACTAGTGGCGGCCGGGACCTCCACAGCCACATGCTTTCCGTGCTCCATAGCATATACTGCCATCTGCGTATGGTATTGCCACGGAACGGCCAAGTAAATAAGGTCTATATCCTCTCTCTCACACACCTGCTTCCACGCTTGCTCTCCCCAGTATCCGTCTACCTCATTTATCCCTTTATCGGCCAATTTCTTCTGCTCAGCCTTCACCCTTTCTTCGAGCAGATCGCAAAGTGCCACTATCGTAGCATCTTCCAAATAGGTAAACCTGTCGACTGCACCAGGCCCCCTCATTCCTAGGCCAATAAATCCAACTCGTATTTTCTCAATAGGATCAGCCGCATAGCCAAGCATAGAGATTTGATCAGAAGGACGTGGTGGAGTATTGTACACTATCCTTCCGTCTTTTAGCTTATAGCCATAATCATTCTTTTCGTTTTCGGCACATGAAGTGATCGCCATAACGGCGAGAAACATAGTACCTACAATCTGTGAAATTCGTTTTTTTACCATGTATTTTGTTTAATTAGTTATATTTCAGTATTTTTCTTATTTATTTTCCTCATCTGCCTATATGGTCAAACAATGCTTCCATCCCAAAAGTATTATTGTATTTTCAGCAGTTATGCGGCTTGCGAAGCCCATACAGCCTCATATTCCAATACGCAAAAGATAAAACAAACAAAAATACTAATTAATCGATAATAATGGCTACATTTGCATTCTAAAACGAGAAAAGAATGTGGTTATATTTAGCACTAGGCTCTGCCCTGCTTTTAGGTCTATATGATATCGCCAAAAAGAAAGCTACAGAGAAAAATGGAATACTTCAAGTACTGTTCGTTGCGACGGCTTTATCTACTATACTATTATCCCCATGGCTTTTCAAGTACGATAGCACGCTGCACTCCCACCTGCTTTTATTGATTAAAGCCATAATCGTTACAACATCGTGGATTAGTGGTATGATAGCACTCAAATTACTTCCTATCACCACAGTAAGCACACTTAAAGCGACGCGCCCTTTTCTTGTGGTAATTTTTTCCATTATTCTTTTCGGAGAAAGATTGAATGCGCTTCAATGGGCCGGCGTAGTAACTGCTCTTGCGGCACTTGGCCTGCTAACAGGATCTAACCATCAAGAAGGCATCACCTTTAAAAGCAATAAGGGTATGGCAGCAATGTGCATATCCATAGTTAGTGGCGTAGTCAGCGCATTGTACGACAAGCACATAATTACTGGATTCGAGCCGCTGTTCGTGCAAAGTTGGGGTAATCTATATATCACACTGCTACTAGGAGTATGTATTGGCGTGTATCAATTGGCCCGAAAAAAAGATATTGAGCGGATGAGCATACACTGGGACTGGACATTGGTTCTAATAGCAGTACTTATCACCGGAGCAGATGCGCTTTATTTCTTTGCAATAAAACAGCAAGGAGCACTGCTTTCTGTCGTTTCCCTTCTTAGAAGATGCTCTGTTTTAGTTACCTTCATCGCCGGTGCATTATTTTTCAAAGAGAAAAATATCGCGCGTAAATCTATCAATATCGTAGTACTTATGATGGGGATGATGCTTCTCCTTTTAGGCTCTAGGTAAAAAATGGGGCGAACAAGTGAAATAGAATTGATACTAATTGCCTATACTAAAGTAGGTGATTCTTCCATAGTTATCCATACACTTAGCCGTGAATATGGACGGAAAAGTTTTATAACCAGCATAGGGAAAAGTACAAGCATATCATCATTTCTTCCGCTTAATATCCTATCTTGCAAGATTACGGAAAATCCTAAATCGCAGCTATGGCGAGCTAAAGAAATTCAGGCTATAACTCCGCTTTCTTCTCTAAGAAGTGACCTTCGCAAGAATGCCATAACACTATTTTTAAGCGAAGTGCTTTATAGAAGTCTTAGGGATGGTAGTAATGAGGAGGGACTTTACGAGTGGTATAAAAAAATGATTTACACTCTTGATTCTATGCAAGAAGATTTTTCCTCTTTTCATCTATGGTTTCTTCTTCAATATGCTTCAATTCTGGGGTTTAAAGCAGACGATGAAAGCATTGCCCCATTTGCAGAAAAGCACTACGAAGACCTTCAAAAACTCTTACACCTTGACTTCACCTCATTTATGCTCTACCCTCTTACAGGAAAAGAGCGTAGTGAAATAGCTGAAATCTTAATACATTATCTCAGCTATCATTTGGACATCAGACTCGATATCAAATCCTTAAGCGTTCTAAAAGAGTTATTCGGCGACTAACTTCTCACGCATGGCAGATAAGGCCCTGTACCTATGCGAGATAGTATTTTTTAATTTCTCCCCTATCTGAGCAAGTGTGAGATTAGGATAATCGTTAGGGATAAACACCGGATCATAGCCGAATCCCTTATCTCCCATTTTCTCGTATGCAATAGTTCCTTCGAGGATGCCTTTAAATTGATGGACTTCGCTGTGACAAATTAGAGTCACAACACACACGAACCTTGCGGTGCGCGGCACATCCCCTTTTTGGGCCAATTCCTTTAGGAGTTTATCCATATTGGCGTTGAAATCACACTGCGGCCCAGCATATCTGGCTGTATAAACTCCTGGTGCACCCCCTAAAGCATCCACTTCAAGTCCGGAGTCATCCGCAAAGCAAATAGCATCTTGGGGCAGGCGGGAAGCCACATATTGAGCCTTCAAAAGGCTATTCTCCTCCAATGTAGAGCCGGTTTCCTCGGCCTCACCGTTGATACCTTCTTGCTGTGGACTTTCTACTTGGAATCCTGATCCCAAGATTTCACGTGCTTCACGCAGTTTTCCTTTGTTACCTGTAGCGAATACGAGTTTAAGCGGAGTTGTCATAGTACTGTTTTTGCCTTTAGAGCCTGCTGAAGTTGAGTATCATACTTAAGCCTCTGTTTATTAGCCTCGTGCTGACCATAATAGCGGACTATTATCTCTTCTTCTATAAACGGCTTTATCTGAGAGTGATCTAAAGTTTTTACATTTTCCGCCGCCTCTTCTGTGACAAATGGCAAAATGTAAGATATAAAATCATCAAAATCATCGAACTGAAACTCATCCGCTGGTGCTATTGAAGAATGAGTAGTCTTATAGTGAAGAGCGTATTGGTCAACCAAACCGCTCATTACCAAAGAATAAACTATATCATCATATTTAGGAGATTCAATTTGCACGTCTGGAGTTATACCTCCACCATCTCGAACAATTCGTCCACTTACGGTTTTAAATTCATGGGTTAAAGAATCAGGAATGTGCCCCACACTGCCATCTGGATTACGATGCGAATAATCTATAGCCTGAACACAACGCCCGGAAGGAGTGTAGTACTTGGCCACAGTAAGTTTTAATTGGCCCCCAAAAGGAAGCGGTCTTACACTCTGCACAAGTCCCTTACCGAAAGTTCGTGTACCCATTATCGTTGCGCGATCTAGGTCTTGAAGTGCCCCACTCACTATCTCCGAAGAAGAGGCTGAACCACCATCGACTAGCACGACCAATTTCATTTTTTCGGCCAATGGAGCCTTCTGCGTTCTATAGACTTCCACATCTTTTCCGTCTCTATCTCGCGAAGTAACTACAAGTGAGTTTTCCGGCACGAAAATCGACACTATCTCTACGGCCTCCTTAAGAAGTCCACCTCCATTTCCACGAAGATCGAGTATAAGTTTTTCCATTCCTTGAGCCTTAAGTTGATTAACTTTCACCCGCATCGTATCTGCCACACCTTCCGTAAAGCCTGTTTGAAGTATATAACCTGTCTTAGGAGCGATCATCCCGGCGTACTTTATATCAGGCAGATGTATCAATTCACGACGCACCTTAACCTTCAATGTATCGGAAGTATTAACCTTCTTTACTAAAAATTCGACTACGGAACCCGGCTGTCCCTTCATTTTCTCCGAGCAGGCTTTAGAGTCAAGAGGCTTTACATCTTCTCCGTTAATCTTGAGAATTTGATCGCCCGACTCTAATCCAGATTTAAGACAAGGTGAACCATCGTATGGCTCATTAATATAAACATTCTCACCCTCCGGCTTGTAGATTATAGCACCTATCCCGCCATAAATTCCTCCTATCATTAAAGAAAAATCTTCCACCTCATCTTCAGGCACATAGACAGTATATGGATCAAGTTGAGAGAGCATAGCATCGATGGAAGCCCTCTCCATCTTAGTTATGGGAAGAGTATCCACATAAGATTTATCAAGTTCTTTAATAATAGCATTTTGTATTTCTATCCATCGGCCCAATCTAAAATCTTTCGATTGAGCGTATGACATGCTCACTACTGCCACAAATAAAAATGCAGCACTTATCCATCTTTTCATATATTTTCCTCCCATTTATATATCTTATCACCTCGTTTTAAACGAATTCCAGAAGGTACCGCTACAGAGCAGCGAACTCCCTTTTCCACTTTTTGAACACTTTGAAAATCGACGCGGACATCCTCCACCGTAAACTCTTCCACGCCGGTAGTTCGACCTATCGCAAGGAGTTTATCTCCCATCTCCATAGGCGCGCTTTCCACTAGGATTTCCGCCACCCCTATTTTGTCGAACCAATTGGTCACCTTCCCGACATAAACCTTTTTCAATTTAGCCTGACTGCCATAAACTTCGCTCCACTGCCCTAAATAAGCCCCCTGATAATACCCATCCCAAAAGCCACGATTGAAAACTTCGCTTAATTTATCTTTTAGTTCTGATGCCAATTCTGGCGTGTACCTACCCTCACATACTGCATCCGCCGCCTGTCTGTAACAAGAAACGCACCGCTTGACATATTCGGCGCTTCTTGCCCTTCCCTCTATCTTAAAGACCTTTACTCCAGCATCTATAATTTTGTCCATAAATTCTATAGTGCATAGGTCCTTAGGGGACATTATGTATTTATTATCTATATCGAGTTTATTCCCGGTTTCGAGGTCAGTCACTTCATAGCCACGACGACATATCTGATAACACTCGCCACGATTGGCCGATGCCCCATAGGCATGCAAACTAAGGTAGCACTTGCCACTTATAGCCATACACAAAGCTCCGTGGGCAAACATCTCTATTCGGACAAGTTCACCCGATGGGCCCTTAATACCCTCTCGCACAATCGTATCGTATATACTTCTGACTTGGCCTAAATTAAGCTCACGGGCAAGCACCACCACATCTGCCCACTGGGCATAAAACTTCAAGGCCAATGCGTTCGATATGGATAATTGCGTGGAAATATGTACCTCTAATCCAAGTTCTCTGCACATCAGTATAGCAGCCATATCAGAGGCTATCACCGCACTGACCCCTGCGCTTTTAGCTTTTTCCAGTACTTCTCGAGCATCGTCAATATCTTCGGGGTATAGGCAAATATTCAGTGTCAAATAAGTCTTTACACCAGCCTTACTGCAAATATTTACAACTTCTGTCAAATCCTCAGGAGTGAAATTGTTAGCCGAGTGACTTCGCATATTGAGGCGACCAACTCCGAAATAGACAGAATCAGCTCTGGCTTGAATAGCGGCATGCAGGCATTCGAAATTTCCTGCAGGAGCCATTATTTCCAAATCTCTTTTATTCATCATTTTACTCTTCCTACAAGACTATCTGCAAATTCCTTTAGCACTTGTATCTGTTCATTCGAAAAGCCTGCCTGGCATAATATACTTATAGCCTGCGAATTATACTTTTCTATTTCATTTCTTGCATCAAGATCAACGCCCAACTGAACATACACGGATTTCACCTTTTCTATGTCCTTAGTCCTGAAAACAGACATGAAAGCACTCGGATCTGTTGTTTTTGAACAAGCCTTTATGGTTAGCCAACTCTTTTTCTGTTGCAAGATGTCTCCTCCTATAGGCTTTCCGAACACTTTTTCATCTCCGAAAGCATCGAGATAATCATCAGCCACTTGAAAAGCCATACCCACTTGATAACCATAATCGTATAGAGCCCGATGCATGGTCTTAGGAGCATTTCCCATTATAGCGCCCATCTGTGCTGCGCAGGCTATAAGGACTGCCGTCTTTAGGCCAATCATCTTCTCATATTCGCTCATACTAACATCATCTCTTTGTTCGAAATCCATATCATATTGCTGACCTTCACATACTTGAGCTGCCGTTGTAGAGAACAGAGACAGGACTTGTTCCCGGCACTCATTAGGAGCTTGAGCTATCCTTTTATATGCATCTATCAGCATCACATCGCCACTAAGGATTGCGGTGTCTTCATTCCATTTCTTCCAAACAGTCTGCTGTCCGCGTCTCATAGGAGATCGATCCATTATGTCATCGTGGATAAGAGTAAATGTGTGAAAAATCTCTATCGCCGCAGCTGGAGCTAATACTTCCTCTGTGAATTCATCTTTAAATAGACTATATGAAAGAAGACATATAGTTGGGCGAATACGTTTTCCACCTATTCCAATCATGTAGCGCAAAGGATCATATAGTCCATTAGGCGTGTCCGGGAATTCTATTTTATCAAAAAGTTCTTCTATTATATTTCGTATTCTTTCCATATTACTTCGTTAATTTGTATTCATCCATTCCTACATGGCTTTCCATGACATATTATCTATTTCGACTTTCTGTTTAATAAGTTGTCTTTTAAACGTATATAGTAACCTTCAAAAAAAATATCTTGCATCATCTTATTTTTTCACGTTACATGTAGTCATCGGAATTTACCATCTTCTTCCAGCATACCCAGATATGAGTTATACCTTTCCGGTGCTATCTCGCCTCTTTCCACTGCCTCCTTCACTGCACATCCCGGCTCGTGCGTATGAGAACATGGTGTAAATCTGCAATGTCGTGAGGCTTCAAGCATTTCAGGAAAATAGGTATAAATTTCCTCTTTTTCCAAACCTTGAAGACCAAACGCTCTAAGGCCCGGAGTGTCAATAATATATCCTCCTGTACATATAGGGTACATTTCATAAAGCGAGGTAGTGTGCTTACCTTGAAGGTGTGCTATGCTAATGTCCCCTATTTTAGGATCAAGCGAAGGGTCTATAGCCTTGATTAAAGATGATTTACCTACGCCAGATTCTCCACTTATAAGATTTATTCCTAAAGAGTTGCCTTGCCCACGGCATAGCTTTCTCAAGGTATCTATCCCTTCTGTGGTTTTTGCAGATGTTTCCACCACATCATAACCTGCCCTCGTATAGATAGATTTAAAGTACTCGACTTGTTCAGAAGCCTCATCCCTATATATGTCCACTTTATTTAAAACGATGGTGGCAGGGATTTTATACATTTCACATGTCACTAACTGCCTATCTAAAAATGGGAGTTTTACTTCTGGGAAAAATAGAGTAGTAACCAAAAAAACGCGGTCAAGATTAGCTGCTATTACGTGTGATTGTCTGGAAAGATTAGTGGATTTTCGTACGATATGATTCTTTCGAGGTAGGATGCCGGTTATCTGTGCTGGATGTTTTTCGGATGGAGTATCTTCATATTCAAACACTACCCTATCTCCCACTGCTATGGGATTAGTAGCATTTGACGCATTTAGGCGCACACGGCCACGAAGCACAGCCGGGAATAATTCCCACTGTGGCAGAAGTCCCAAAACAAAATGGCTTCCGGCATTTTTCACTACTATGGCCTCGCCTTTAATCATATCTTACAAATTTACAAAAAATATATGTTTATTAAGAGGCGTAAAAAAAGGCGGCTTTAGATTAATCTTTAATTTTCTATACTATTTTTTTGGGGGAGGGGAACCCACCTGAATCCACTTGACAAGCGATAAAAATTCTTTGAATTATCATCCGGATTTCACGCATATTTCCAATAGCAAAAATAACATAAGTGCGAGATTTATGTATGACTCTTAATAAAAAAGAACTTCTCATTCGAGAACTTACACTCCCCGAAGGGGACCTTGCATTTCTTTCGAAATGGGCCCTCTCATTTCTTTTAAACAAGCCCTCCTTCTAGAGCCGAGGGGGGGAGCTAGTCTTTCAGGATGCATCTTCTTGTCTTGCGGTTGTTATCTCTTACTTTTGTCCTTGAAAAGGCCTTATTTTCGGACAAAATAAGTAAAATTATGTTTTTGTCCGAGAAAAGGCGGTTTTTTCGGACAAAATATAGGTGGTAGGTCATGAAGGATCAATTTTGAACCTGAAAAACACCTTTGATGT
>DJPX01000018.1:17094-123993 GCA_002438635.1 Bacteroidales bacterium UBA6401 | reverse complement strand
GTCTAAGGCGCTGCACGAGAAAATGTTGGCTCTAGACTATGCGAAAAAGGAAATGTCCGGAATGAAAATTAGGATGAAAGATATGGAGGATATCGTCAGCACTCAACGGGACCATATCTCAACTCTAAAGCTTATCAATAAATACCTTTCCGGGCAATCGGGGAAATAATACAGAATCCAGTAAAAACACATAAACATCGAATTGCTAAACAGTTGGCATGTAGGTCTATAGTTATCTTTGCGTAAAAAATAGATATACACTGTCGCGTCGCAGAATGATCATCTTATTGCAATATAGATAGTTAAAAATGTCAAAGGTGAAAAACATTTTTACGTATACCCAATTACTAGCAATAGGATACCTGTTTAAATAGAATAAAGAGCCCTAACTCATACAACATTTGGTGGTGCAGTCCACTTGATAAAGACTAGACGCCCTCAACCTACTTTCGCACCTCAGTGCGAACGGCGTGGATCGGGATGGAGCGTCAGCGGAATCTGTTAATAAATGTTTAAGCAAAGATTAAGTTCTTTGGCAAGAGAAAATAATGCGGAAGTATTCAAAATTTACAAAGTTAGATTTCTTTTCAAATACGCATTGTATTCATATTGCATAACGATATTTAAAGGCTTCGAAATTGTCTGCCCCAAAAAGAATTAGAACAACATATCAATTTTTTTACTATATTCGCTTGATTTATAAAGCAAGAGAATAATGGCAAAAAAACAGTTGACTTTTATCGACCAATAAAAGTCATCAGGTCGGAGCGGAGGAATCGATAGAGTGTTTTACGATCCACTTTGCATATTCGTGCGATCTCGTACTTGGAAGTACCTGTACTTAAAAGTTTTTTGATGAGGTCGCGTTTATGATAGAGTTTATGCTTTTGAGGAGCATTAGGCTTGCCCGCAGGACGCCCTAATTTAGTTCCTTCTGCCTTTTTTCTTGCAAGCGCTTCCTTAGTTCTTTGAGATATGAGTTTTCTTTCGATTTCAGCAGATAACCCGAATGCAAATGCAAGTACCTTGCTCGGAATATCATCACCAAGACGATAACCCTCTTTTATAGTCCAGACTCTACAGCCTTTACCCATGCAGATATTTAGTATTTCCATAATCATAAAAAGATTTCTTCCGAGACGCGAAAGTTCAGCGCAAATGATAAGATCATCCCTTTTAACTTTTTTGAGCAATTTTCCGAGTCGCCGCTTATCTACAGACTTTGTCCCACTTATGGTCTCTTCTATCCATCCGTTAATAGAAAGGCGATTTTCAATGCAGAAGTTCGTTATTTCAAATCTTTGATTCTCGACGGTCTGCTTGTTACTGCTGACCCTAATGTACCCATAATTCATAATTTAGTTTGGTATCTGAAAGTAATTAATTTTAAGAAAATTCAAAATACAAAAAACAAAGAGTAAAGACTAAGAATAATACGAATTTTACTGAAAACTAATTTTTACACGAGCAGATAATGCCTCAAGAAAAAGCACAATATCACACATCTCATCTAGTAGATGGATACCGAAAGGCCTTCGTAGATTCTTCCATAGAAGCGCAGGAGCGTTTTACACCTAGTTTTGTCTCAAATGCTGGAAATGAAACAGTTAGAGATGTTATAATAGAGCAGATGAAAGGTTGCGATGAACTATTCATGTCTGTTGCTTTTATTACTTCAGGAGGATTGGTCCCATTCCTGGGTTATTTGAAGGAAATGGAGGAAAAGGGGATACCGGGAAGAATTCTCACCACTGATTATCTTATGTTCAGTGACCCACGTGCTCTTGATCTGTTGAATTCGCTTACTAATCTGCAAGTGAGAATGTACAGAACCGGGGACTCTGGCGTAGGATTTCACACAAAAGGTTATCTATTTCACTACGAAAATGGTGATTTGAAGATATTGGTCGGAAGTTCTAATTTAACACAAAACGCCATTACTAAGAACCATGAGTGGAATACTATGCTCGTCTCTAAATCTGAGGGACAGTATGCGCAGGATATAGAAGCTGAGTTCAATTCAATATGGAATAGCTCGGTGTCTTACTCTAAATGCAGAGAGGAGTATAAGAAAGAGTATGAAGAAAAGACTCAAGATAGGCTTCTTCTTAAAAAACTTACAAGCTCACTAGATCTTTCCACGAGCAAAGTTATTGTGCCTAATGCCATGCAAGAGGATTTTAGTTTCAATATTGAGAAATTAATTAGGGAGGGCAAAAGCAGAGCACTTCTTATATCGGCCACAGGAACAGGAAAGACATTTGCTTCAGCATTTGCGATTAGAAATTTATTTGCAAGGTCGCTACTTCGAACTAAAAAAGTACTGTTTCTCTCTCATCGTGAGCAGATTAATAGACAAGCGCTCAAGAGTTACCAAGCAGTCTTTGGCTCTGGATTTTCTATGGAATTGCTATCTGGCAGTAATCAGGACCTCGCTAAATTAAAGAAAGCCGATTTCGTTTTTTCTACTATGCAGATGCTCTCTAAGGATGATGTAAGGTCGCGACTTTTTTCACCTCAACATTTTAGTATCATAGTATTAGACGAGTGTCATAGAACAGGGTCAGATGGATATCAGAAAATAATCAATTATTTTACTCCAGAGTTTTTGCTAGGTATGTCAGCTTCGCCTCAAAGAGGTGATGGCTTTGATGTATATAATCTGTTTAACCATAATATTGCTTGTGAGATAAGGCTTCAAACCGCTCTCGAAAACGATTTGCTCTGCCCATTTCACTATTTCGGGATACAAGATTTAGTCTTGGATGGTAATCCTGAAAACATCGGCAATTTTAACAAACTGATATCGGACGAAAGAGTTAGGCAGATAATCAAAGCGGCTGAATACTATGGATTTAGTGGCGATAGGGTTAGAGGGTTGGTGTTCTGTAGTAGGAAACAGGAAGCTGAAGAACTCTCGAGGAAGTTTAATGAAACGGGCATCTATAAGACCACATTTTTGAGTGGGGATAATAGTCAATGCGAAAGAGAGCAAGCGATAAAACTGCTCACAGCACCTTCAGGCTCCATAGAGAGACTTGACTATATCTTCACTGTGGATATTTTTAACGAAGGAGTAGATATCCCGGAAATTAATCAGGTGATTATGTTACGACCTACAGAATCTGCGATAGTGTTCGTGCAGCAGCTCGGACGCGGATTGCGAAAGGCTGAAGGGAAGGAGTATGTGGTAATTCTGGATTTTATAGCCAATTATAATAATAATTATCTTATACCCATAGCTTTATATGGAGATAGAAGTGGGAATAAAGACAACATACGTCGATTTATGATGGAAGGCAATGCCAGTCTAAAAGGCGCATCCTCAATTTATTTCGATGAAATATCGAAAAAGAAGATCTTCGCCTCTATCGATAAAGCCCGGATGAATAATGGCAAGCTGCTAAAAGAAGAGTATTTGGATTTAAAACAGAAGCTTGGTAGACGCCCTAAGTTAATAGAATTCGATGAACATCAGGCGCTTGACCCTATGCGCATGATTTACTGTGCAGGATCGTATTATGATTTCCTAGTAAGATATGACGCCCTTGAAGATACATTATCATCTTCTCAAAAGGATTATTTGACTTTTATTAGTGAGAAGTTCGCTAGTGGAAAGCGTATACATGAACTGGAGATGCTTAGTGTAATCCTAGATGGGAAAAAAGATATAGTGGAAGAGTGGGAAAAAAGAATGTTAAAGCATTATGGCATTAGTATAAATGATATAACTAAATCGAATGTGCTGAATATTATGTCTGGTACTTTTTACGCTATAGGAACGAGTAAAGAAAGATATTCTGAATTGGCCATTATAAAAGGAAATCACACTGGAGAATATGTAGTTTCAAGTGCATTTTCTCAGTGCTTATGCTCAGAAGTATTCAGAAGCGAACTTGTGCAGATACTAGACTTTGCTCTTCAACGATATAAAGACAGATACTCAAGACGAAAACCAGGTTCAGCCTTTGCGATTGGCCAGAAATATACCTATGAGGATGTCTGCAGGCTTCTATGTTGGGAGAAAAATGTAGTGGCTTTGAATATAGGAGGGTATAAATACGATGAGAGAACACGCACTTATCCGGTTTTTATAAATTACAATAAGTCTGAAGATATCAGTGATACTATTAAATACGAAGATCGTTTCATAGATAATGCGCATCTAATAGCCATATCCAAAAGCAAACATACACTAGACTCGAAGGATGTTAGATATGCGGTGAATAGCGCTGAATTAGGTATAGATATGGAATTATTTGTTAGAAAAAATAAAGATGACGACGAGTCTAAAGAATTTTATTATTTAGGGCCAATACGTCACGAAGGTCTTTTAAAACAGATAGTTATGCCAGCCACTAGCGCGACTGCAGTAGAGATCGGATATACCCTTTCATACCCGGTGGAGCCAACGCTGTACTCTTATTTAACATCTGAAATCATATAGGTTACAATAGTAAATTCCTCGTAAGACTTTTGGTTATGATACTTTTTGAGATTACATTTGTATTTAGAAGGCAGTATCATCTTTGTTAAGTGTATAGTGCTATCAAGAAGTATGTGGATTTTTAACTAAAAATTTATGAGTGAACGTAAATTCAGAATAGAATCTGACCTTTTGGGCGAACTTGAGGTCCCAGCTGAGGCTTATTATGGAGTGCAGACTCAAAGGGCCCTTAACAATTACAAGATTTCCAACACACGCATGCGCGATTATCCCGAATATGTCATAGCCATGGCTTATATAAAATTGGCAGCAGCTATGACAAATAAAGAACTTGGCGCGATAGACCCTAAAATTGCCGATGCCATAATCGCTGCCTGCAAAGAGATCATCGCAGGGAAGTTGCATGACCAATTTCCTGTGGATATGATGCAGGGTGGTGCCGGTACATCGGTTAATATGAATGCCAATGAAGTAATTGCCAATCGGGCACTTGAGCTTATGGGCCATAAAAAAGGGGAGTACCAATTCTGTTCACCTAATGACCATGTGAATTGTGAACAATCGACAAATGACGCATATCCTTCAGCTTTTAGATATGCTTTCATAAGGATGAATAGGAAGTTGGAAGAAAGCCTAAAACTGCTTATTTCTTCATTTCAGGCAAAAGGAGAGGAGTTTAAGGATGTGATTAAGATGGGACGTACTCAGCTTCAGGATGCAGTGCCTATGACTTCGGGCCAAGAGTTCCACGCCTATGCTACTAACCTTGGAGAGGAAGTGCTTAATCTCGAAAGGAATGCCAATCTTCTCTATGAAATCAATATGGGAGGAACTGCGATTGGCACGGGACTTAATGCCAAGCCCGGCTTTTCTGAGTTATGTGCTAAGAATCTAAGGGAGCTAACAGGGGAGAATTTCATCGCTGCGCCAGATCTTGTGGAGGCAACGCCAGACACTGGAGCTTATGTTAGTTATTCTGGTGCGCTGAAAAGGCTTGCACTAAAGCTTTCTAAAATATGTAATGACCTTAGGCTTTTAGCCTCTGGCCCACGCTGTGGTCTTAAGGAGATTAATCTACCACCTATGGCCCCAGGTTCTTCCATAATGCCTGGAAAGGTTAACCCCGTAATTCCTGAAGTTACTAATCAGGTGTGTTTTAAGGTGATAGGTAATGATACAACTGTGTCTTTTGCTGCAGAAGCAGGACAGCTTCAGCTGAATGTGATGGAACCGGTTATCGCTGAGTCTGTAATGGAGAGTATCACTTGGCTTACCAATGCTATGAATACTTTGCGTGAAAAGTGTATAGATGGCATAAGCGTTAATCGCGAACGATGCTATGAGATGGTAAAAAATAGTATTGGGATTGTTACAGCCCTTAATCCTGTAATAGGATATAAAACAAGTAGTAAGGTAGCAAAGGAAGCACTTGAAACTAATCGCTCTGTTTACGATATAGTACTGGAAAAAGGCTTGCTTTCAAAGGATGTATTAGACGATCTTCTTGATCCTAAACATATGATTTAAACATAGTTTGATTTATGAAAAGATTTTTTTTAACATTAATTGTTTCTTTTATGGCATTTGCACTTTCTTCGGCTCAAGAAAGTAAATTGTATGTAGGTGGTCAGATAGGGGCCACATTCGCAACGAATAAGGTATCTGACAATACTCAGAAAGTCAATAATTTCACCTTCCGCCCCGATGTCGGAATCACTTTCGACCAGAGATGGATGATAGGAGCTAAAGTGGCTTTTTCCAACATTAAGACAAATGGCAAGGACGCTTCGATAAATGTAGGTGGTATAGATTTCAGTGCTACAGATGGTATTACATTGATAGGGTTGGATCCTTACGCAAGGTATAATGTTTTCAATATAGGCAGTGTTAAGGCTTGGCTTGAAAGTGATTTCCTTCTTGATAAAGTGTTCAGTAGCGGAAAGAGTCTTGATGCTTTCGTAACAGGATTTACTATTTTCCCTATGCTCACTTATGACATAGCGCCACACTTTACACTATTTACTGAGTTGAATATGCTTTCATTAGATTTGGCATATACAAAAGTAAAGTATTCTGTTACTGATACTGAAACAACGCAGCGCATGTTTGTCTACGGATTTAATGTAGATGCATCCGACCTTGTATCACTTAACTCTATAACGATAGGATTGATTTACACATTTTAAATAAAAATAAGTTGCGTCAGATTAGCATTAGATTTTCAAGGAACAAAAAGATTTACTAAGATGATGAAGTTTATTTTTTGAAAGTTATTAAACGAGGCCGGCAAATTTAGTCGGCCTCGTTTGTAAAATGTTTTAAAACAACTTCTTAAAGCGCTTTTACTAGAGTGGCGGTTTTGTCAGCATCCAAGGCGATAAGGTCGCTATCTTTTTTATAGGTATAGTCGCTGAAAGTATAGAGTTGGATATAGGATCTTCCTGTTTTCCTATTGTAGAAGAAGTCTACTCTAATGCATCCTCCCTCGGTTCCTTCTTTTATCTGTAATTGGCTGCTAGTTCCATTTATATAATTAACAAGGGAGTCTTTACATCCTCGACATAGATCCACGGATTTCTTTTCATAGATTAGTGGATCACTATCGAATTTATATCCGCTTTTATACAGGAAAAGTAAAAAAACACCTAGTCCTATTAAACAGAATCCTAATCCTTTGTTAAATAATAATATAATCAATCCTGCTACTATAAATCCTATTGAAATAAGCAGGTTTTTAGTTGTATATACTTTTGTCATCTCTCTTAATAATTTATAATCCTATTTTACCCCCCCCATTTATCAAAAGGGGAGTGTTGCTTAGTGAAAATCAGTGCTTTCACTCGGAAAGCATTATATGGCTGATTGTTCAATTAAGCAGGATGCAAATAGAGATGGGTAGATTACTAGAGCAAAATTGGCCACGATAGTTAGAGTCCTTATGCTCAAAATGCAGGCGATAAAACTTTACGCCATGAGATGCAGCCCGGGCTAAATCATTTATTTTAAATGAAAAGTGAGGCGCATGGTTAACTTTTTCGCTAAAATGAAATGAGATGTCCTCACATTTAAGATCATACGAGATGGAACGTATTTCATTTACGCAGCATTCGTTAGTTTCATATTTTTCCTGAAGAATAGAAGTATTGTCAAAACTGTTCGGTAGGATAAACACCCCGAAAACTAAAAATAAAACTATCCAAATACTTCTTTTCATTGTAACTGACCTTGGGCAAATATATAATAAACCACATAAATAAACAAGGCACATGCAGCCAGGGTTAGAAATCCTACAAGAGCGCTTCTAGCCGGGGAGAGTTTCTTTCCAAGGTACTTGAAATCCTTGAATTCCTTTCGCTTCCACAACGCGGATACATTTTCTTCCAGCCAATTGGATAGCTTGACAAAATCGAGTTCGCGATGCTCTAAATACCAGCTTTCCAGAGCAGTTTCCATCTTCGGTATGTCGCACCACGAGAAAGCCTTGCACCACTCAACTTTTAAGTCTTTAGCAATACCTAGGCAAATGGTAAATTCATTTTTGTTACCACCTCGCCAGAACTCGCGCTGTTTAAGTGCAGACTGCAGCCCGGCATTGGCCGGAAATAGAATGACGAAAACATGTATCTGATTTGCAAGCCCATGGAAGGCATTGAATAGCCTAATGTCCCGCTCCCATTCGGAAGTTATACTTATGTCCAAAAGGGGAGACTTCAATACGGCTTCACTTTCCATTCCATTGAAAGAAGGATAATCTACAAGTCCCAATTCGCGCGCCGTCTCATTAGTAACAACCCCAGACTTGAAAATGGAATTAGAATTGATTATATAATTAGTATATAGTCCTTTATATGTAGAGGTGAAAGCATGTTCCCGAAGTGAATCCCAGTCATACCTTTGTCCGCCGCCTCCGCTTACGCAGTTGATATGCAAGGGAAAGATGGGAATGGGACTAGCGTCCCAAGTGCTGATAATCTCTCTGTAAAGTCCTTTATTTATTTCCTCTACCCTTGCTGTGTTGAATGCGATTAGCCATTTGTCTGGATGATATACGTATGTGACACGAGTTCGGGTTTTAGTATTCCCTTTGCCATCAGTGTAAGTTTCTGTGATTATAACTCTTTCCGTCCAAGCCTCGTGGTGTTCCACACTTACAGCATAGCCACTAAGATATTCAGGGCTTTTTCCCGCTCGTTTTATCCCTAGATATAGCAATAGTTCCATAACTAGTGCTGTCAACAGATAAGCCCACCAATATTCAGATGGGAATCTGTATACCAGATAAATAGCCGAGGCGGCAGGTAGTATGTAATATAACTTATGCAAAGAGGTCTATGTTATCGTCTCGTCTGGTTTTCATCACTTCGCTCGTCTGGCTTGAAGAGATGATGGTATATTCTATCTTGCTTTTATTTTTAATGAACCAGCATGCCGGCATCGTTTCGCAAAGGGTGTCGTGCTCTCGTATTATATCAAGCATACGTTGCTGACTAGATGCGAAATAGGCTCTCTGGCTTTCGATTGACTGCATGAGTTTATCGTAGAGTTTCGTGTCGAACTCAGGGTTAGATTCTTGAATCATCTTAAAAAGAGGCTCTTTTTCTGAAGTGTATCGTCCGGAGATGAGTTGCGGATATATTTTCTCAAAAGTTTCTCTATACTTCTCGCTTACTCCAGCTTCTTGCTTTAGCGTTTTCCACATAGTGTCGTGAACGGTTTCGATTTTCCCTTCTTGAGCCTGAGCTTCCTTTCTTAGAGCAATCTCTCTATTGTTATAAGAAAAGTACATCATAAGCAGGATAAGAAGAAGACCTGCTACGATGCAGATGATAATTAGTGTTGATGTCATTGTTCTTATAAATTTAATTCGTTAATTATTCTTTGCATGTCGGCATAACTATCTAATACCCAGAGTATATATCGTATGTCTACGCATACACATTTATTATATCCTGCTGTGTAATATAGATCGCCCGACAGTGATTCTTTGTTACCATCGAACGCAAGACCTATAACCTCACCTCTTCGGTTGAGTACAGGACTTCCGGAATTTCCTCCTGTAATGTCATTGTCTGTTAGAAAATCGATGTACATAGGACATCGTTTAGTCCATTTCTGCCAATTACCCTTTTTCATCGCTTCCATAAAACCATTTGGTGGGCAGAATTCGGCTTTAGTCGCATCGTACTTTTCGAAAATGCCCTTCGGTGTGGAATGCCAATCGCACATTACCGCATCGCGAGGTGATAACACGCTTACTTTTCCATTTGTATAACGCATAGTGGAATTAGCGTCAGGGTATTGCTTAACCCTTTGGCTTGCTTTCATTTCGTATAGGGCCAATGTGTATTCCCTTTTTAAGTCCGCGATTTTCTTTTCATTTTCAAAACTATTCTTGGCCTTATTTAGTGCCGTGATTTTAAGATCCTGTTGGAAGCGGAATAGTGGGTCTGTCAGCAAGTCCTCCTCCGACTCGAATTTACTGGCCCTATCTGGAGAAGAAAAAATAGAATTATCCCATATAAAATCGGTAAGTGAGTCATAATCTGTAGCGTACTTTTCATGAAGTTCTTGCTGATAGGGGCCCCATAATTCTGTGGGAATATGAGAATAAAATTCTCTAACTGAAAGTCTTACAAGCTCTTTTTCCACTCTTGGATCAGTCTCGTTAAACCCTTCATAAAGGTGTTTTTTCATTGAGTCTAAATCCTTGCTACTACTCATCCTCATAAGTGTACGCCATATTATTGGGCCTCGAAACATCGTTTCTCTAAAGCACACTTTAGCCCTTTCCACATCTTTAATGGAGTTGTAATATGTCTCAAGATCGTTTGTGAGAGTACCCCACCTGGCTTTCCTATCATCTTGAGCATTTATCCAAAGGTTGAGCTCCCGGTCGATATTGGCTTTCTGTCCTATCACATCGAACCTTTTAAGACTGACCTCTTGTCCTTCTTTGTATTCTGCCAGATTACTTAGTTTAAAGAAGTTATCTGAATATTTTAGTTTTATCTCAGGGTCTTTGCTCATCCACTGCTTTATTATCTGCATCTGTTCTGCCCTGAGTTTGTTGGCAAGTGGTAGTGCGATTTCCAGTTCGTAATCTATTTCTGCTGTGCTTGAGTATCTGTGAGTTCTTCCCGGATAACCTATCACCGTGGTCGGATCGCCTAATTTATAACCAGTTGTGCTTATTTTTAGAAAATTGCGGCACGCAAGAGGAATATTATCGTCAGAATACTCAGCGGGCGAGCCATCTGGTGCGGCGTAGATTCTATATATGGCAAAATCGCATTTGTGTTGAGGCCACTCCCAATTGTCCACATCCCCTCCGAAACTGCCGACGCTCTCTGGCGGCGCTGCCACAAGCCTAATGTCCGGATATGTTCTATATAGCGATATATAATACTTGGCACCAGCCCACATGGCATCGAGCGAGGCTTCAAGACCACTTTCTTCTGAATACTTTTTTTCTATTAAATAGGCCAATTTTCTCGATGTCAATCTTCCACCGGCTCTTTTTATGCTATCTTTAGTGGCTTGTACTTCAGCGCTGATATCTTTCATTTCGACAAGCACTTGCATTTTTCTTCCTGCTACGGGAATTTCTTCTTCATAAGAGCGTGCCCAAAACCCGTCTTTAAGAAGGTTTCTTTCAGGACTACTTAGCGAGCAGATGTCGGAATATGCAACATGATGGTTGGTTATCACCAATCCTTTTTCAGAGATAATGCTTCCGGTGCCCATGAAATCTATAGACACCACACTATGTTGAGCACTGCCTTTATAATCGTTTATTAGCCACATGCCTTCATCGGCGCGAGAGAGTTGAGCCGATATAAGAAGAATAGCTATAGCGGATAATATGTGGGAAGCTTTCATATTATAACTTGTATATGTTAAGGCCGATTTGTGGGTCAAATTCTCTTTTAATATCCACTCCGAAATCTTCCAATATGAATTCCCCGGCGCCATTAAGTTGTGCCCGCAGAAGATGTCCTCCTATGGTAGAATAATCGGCTCGACCAGCTGTTATATGAAGATGAAGATAGACTTGCGAGTTGAGAGTGGATATGTTTCCTGTTAGGTTAGCAATCTCCATCTGTTCTTTAAATTCTTTATCTACATATTTTTTAGTGTTGGGGTCGAAAAATCGAAGAGTCATCTCGTTTATGGCCCCAATACCTGTTATGCAGCCAGACTTAATTCCTTCCTGCGTGCAAAAAGTTGTAAGTGCGTGAAAGATTTCTACATGGTTGTCAAGACTGACAACATAGCGATTACCTATTTTTGTGAACTTATACATAGTTAATCTTTTAAAAACTTTGCAAATTAATTCAAATCCAATAGCTATGGTAAAAACGCATAAATATAGTAGTAAAATCCATTAATACAAAAAAACGGATGAAGATCGTTTGAGATTCATCCGCTTATTATCTTTACTTAGTAACTTTCAAAAAATAACCTGCATCATCTAAGAAAAGTCCTACATATAAGCAGATTTTTGTCACCACCTTACATTGCCTTTTCCTTTGATGATTGAGCCATCAGATGCTTCCATTTCAGTGTAAATTATGAATCGTTCTTCCTTCGTGGGGGTTTGTGTGAAATGTAAAGCAAAATTCAGTTCATAATTGATAATGCATATAAAGTTAGATGGTGATGCTCCTTATGGAAAGTTCGGCAAGTGAAGTTGTACCACAAAAAAAAGAAACCGGCCAAAATTATCTTTGTGGTCGGTTTCCTTTGTTATATAAGTTGTTTAGTTTTTTTAAAATTCGAATAATTTTTAACAAAAATCTACTTATTCTTTATGCAGCGTAGCTGAAGTCCGCTTTCAGCATGAATATACATTAGTGATAGACGTCCTAGAGGGTATTTAGTAGTAAATGTTGTCGCCATTCCGAAGAACTGCAAAGAGTTGCTTGTAGAGTTTTGGTTGTAATTATAGAATGTAGACGAAGCGTAGAATGTCATCATAGGCTGTCCGACGTATGAATCTACATCTGTTTTATCCTCTGTAATAGTTCCTGAAAAATATTTTGCAGCAGCAGCATCGTTATTTTTTTGGCGGTAACCACTGAATACATGGTTCCATCCGAGTTCATCGGCCTTAACCACACTGCCATATCCTAATTCCTTATCCCATAAAAGTGCGTTCTCATCCGTTAAAGTTCCGCTTTCAGTTATACTACGATTAGAGAATCCACAAAGAGCCACGTATTCAGCCCTGGTAGGAACATGCCATCCGGTAGGGCAGATACCCTGCTTTCCTTCGAAGGTGGCAGCGTTGTCTTTAGTTACACTTTCACCGAATATGGCATCGTAATCGTATAGATAGCCGTGCTTTTCTACAAGAGCCTTATCTGTAGAAGCAACTGCTTCACCATTAACTATAGTGTAAGGTGCCCAGATGTGGTCTTGCTTTACAGGGTCAGTAGAAACAGTATAACCTTCTGGAACATAGCGCAAAGGCTGGGTCATCCATGTAGAACCATCGGAGAATGTCTTTGTGGTGTATTTCTCATTCTTGTAGATGAAATAGCCATCGTGCTCTTCGAATTCTATGTACTCAGGCTCGTCGATGCTAATCTCGCCCTTATCGGTCCAATTCTCTATTTCTCCACTTATGCTGACTTTCACATCTTCTGGAAGTATTTTTACCTTGATGGTATATTGTCCGCCTCCCTGAAGATCGGTAGATGTGAGGTTCTGCGTGAGTTCTTTACCATTTGCTGTCGTTATTGCCAATACGAAAGCCACCTTCTGAGGTACTACTATGGCGCTATATAGACTTTCGGATGATTTGAATGCTTTTATGGAGTGTGTCTCTGCCTCTGCTGATGCACCGGCCTTTAATTCGGCCAAATTCACATCTGCAGTGGTCTTTGAGCCACGTAAAAGTACTGTGGAAATGCTCTCACCTGACTGGTTATCTATTTCGAGCAAAATCTTTGTTAATAAGTGCTTGAAAGGAAGAGTTATGGCATCAGCGCTAGGGGTGACACCACTTTTAACGCCAGCCACTAGATCGGAAGTAGATAGGCCGGCACTTTGATCGGAAAGTACAGAAAATGTACTTGGCACAGCTGCTTCATTATATGGATAATATGCAGTTAAAGTTGAGGACTCAAGCGCTTCACTATACCATTTAAGTTCGCCTTTAAAGAGCGTACCATCATAGGTTAGAGGCTTATTTTCAGCGTATGTACTATTCTCGGTGGTAATAGTCAATCCTATGCGATCCCCGGTTTCAAAATTTGTGTCCGTAACTTTTGTGATTACCGGAGATATTTTTACGAATTCACTCTCCGGTGTTCCGTTGTTGGAATTATGATTGCAACTTACCGCAACCATTAAAACTCCTGCTGTTAAAAGAAGAATTTTTTTCATATTTAATGTAATTAAAATTTATAACCTAATTTGATGTTGTGAAGTTGACGTGTGCCACTGCTATAGGCAAGTCCCGCGCAGTATTCTATATAAATTCCTTTTGAAAATGTATATCTGACGGAAGGCATACACAGCACAAATGGCGATGTCCTATAGTCAAGCATCTGGGCGTTATATTGTGTCTCTCTTACCGGCTTGGTTTGGGTGCTTGGACTGCCGGATACTATTCTATCGTTTTCTTCATAAGAACCATTCCTAGCCATAATTAGAGTTCCTAATCTAAATCGCCCTAAGTCATAATATGCCCTTAAATAGGTGCCATAAGTGTATAGTTTACGACTTGAAATATAAGGATATACGGAAGAAGAAAGACTATTTTGCGCCATTGCAAAAAGCATAGTCTCGACCATAAGACCAGAGTTGGAAATTACAGTCCATTTTAATGATGGAATATATAACTGCCTAGAGTAAATTTGCGTTCCCCCATAATTATAGGTAGTCGTAATTCCGCTTTGCGTAATGTCTTCAAGGATATTTTCTATATTATCTTGCCTTTTGAGTTTGTACTGCAAACGAATATAATGATTGGCTTTTTCCGCTGACAGGTGATAGACTATGGAAGATGCTAGTTCATAGCCTAAATAATTGAACCATATTTTTTGCTTTTCACCTATCTGTCCCGTCTTATATGTCAGGAGCACATCGGCATATAGCATATCACCTATCCCTGCCTGAAGACCTAGAGAATGTGCATTTTCTTTAATAGGAAAGCCATTTACTCCGCTATCTTTTAAGTGGATAGAAGAGTTGTCCCATAAATCTTTCACTCCATAGGCATCTCCTTTATCGATAAAGGCATAGTAAACTGCAGCACTTATACCTAATACTTCTGCCGTGCTAGTCTGGGTCTTTCGATCGTAAGAATAACTTAGTCCGGCTTTAAAGGAATCATTATGCCACATAATTCCTAGATCAGCATTCATGGACATATAGTATGTTGTGTATCGAAGGTCTTTTCTTTTAGAGTAGTTGATAGCATCGTAGTATAGAGAGCCTCCTACTATAATGTTCTGAGTCAGGTCCTTTGCAATACCCCCATACATATTATAATGCTGAAGAGTCTTCTGTCCCGGCGTAAATTCGTATATATCAACAGGAAAGTAACCCGGATATACGGACATAGACCCACACGCCTGGTACATTTGGGTGTTTTTAAACGAGAATCCGCCTTGCATAGAAAATGCATCGAGATTCCTTATGGATTTAGCACTCGCTCCTGCTCCCCACTGCTGTGAAGCATCGTTAGGGGAAAAATATTTGCCACTTTGAAGATCCGCCTGGCTTTCAATAATAGCTGCGCTTGACTCAAATAGGCGTGATGCTGACGGGTTAGCACTCTGACTCCAGATATTTTGTATCTGCAGCGTTTCGTAGTCTTGGGCTACCACAGGGTAGGCGCAAAGCGTTGAAAGAATGGCGCAACTAATTATGTAAAGACTGGATTTCGCGTTCATACATATCGTCAGCTGAATTGTTAGTGTCTTGAAGAACTTCGAAGCCATAAATCGTACTTGAGTTCTCGTCTGTTTTTCTATATATTGTATGTCCATAGAATGGACCGGAAAAGTCTATGGCAGAGGCATCAACTTTACTGTCAAGTCTTTTTGTGTTTTTGCCGCTCTTTTCGAATACTTCCACTCCATCTATTATCCATTCATTAGGTACAAGGACTATTTTATCGGAGAAACCCGGTTTTTGAATGACAGAGCCCTCTTGCTGTAAATAATCCTGAATAGTAGTGCCGTTTGGGCATTTGAAAATTATCGTAGCGGGGGATTTGTAAGAAAAGGTGAAGGCGTTAGCCTTTCCTATTTTAATTACAACATTAAGTATGTGATCCTGCTTAATATTGTTCCCCGGTGTAGGATGGTAATTCGTATTAGGGAAAAAACTTGAGTTGTAGCATACGAAATAGTCGCTTTTATTCAAATCGACAGACTGAGGGTACATAGACTGGTGATTTATAGCACCATACACTACTATAACGGCGTCTTCTCCTGGTTTAAGTGGGAAAGTGCTTCCATTACCACCTATTTGCCAAATGGCCTGTGCTGCGTGGGCGTAGTCCGTATTGTTCCAGACATTAGTTGCTATCGATCTATACGGGTCGCAAGTTCCAAAGCATAGACTATCAAGATATTGTATTTCTGAAGTGTTATTGTGAAGTATCACATAAGAATCACTTTGATATGTTCCTTGAAGTGGATATTTTGTGCACCCACCGAAGTAGAGTTCTTTGAAGACTATGCTTCCAGATACGGAAATAGCTAAGCCTAATTTTACGTTATTGTCTTTACCGCTCAAAATAACTCTGTCCAGCAAGCCACCTAGAACTTTTTCATTATACTTATAACTTATACTAAGCCTATAGCTACCGTCAGGAAGGGATACTTTGAAATTCCCATTTTCATCGGCTTTACAAGTATATGTTGTACTTCGATTTCTATCGGTTATCATAAGGGTAACCAGCGATTTGTCTTCACTTGGAAAATCTGATGGATACTCTGGGCATACGGTAAGGGTGTGCGTGTAATCTCTATATGGGTTATTGTCCGGCCCTGTATCAAGACAGGCCGACAGGAAAACGGATAGTATAAAAATATAAAAGAAGCGTTTCATTTTTAAAATTTGAATCTACAAGTTAAACCATAATAGAACATAGGAGTAAATACTGCGCTTACCCCTGTTGCCATAGATGTTACGTACATTCGTGAGTTTGTAAAGTTGTTAGCGAAAAAAGAAACGGAGAGTTTATCTGAGATTTCTTTAGTAACGCTTAAGTTAGCAGAAAAATAAGCACCATATCCATCTTGTGCGAAGGTATAGGCGTTACCGGATCTTAAAATTAGATTTGAAAACTCCGGGTCAGAGGCTTGTTCATCTGTGAATGGATGTATAACACCATCCTCGTCCATATATTTGATAGGTCTTATGGCGGTGTAACTATTTCCATCATATATGCTACCACCACTCTCTTTCAGGGCATCGGCGCTTACATTATAGGCATATTCTTTCCCTTTATAATAGGATAGATTACGAAAACGCTGTAGAAGTGACATCTCAAGACGGCAGGTAATTATAAGTCGAGCCTGAGGTATGTGAGTTATTGCCGTCACATTGGCATCTAGACTATGGCTTTCCTTGCCATTGGCCGTGGAAGAACCGGCATTACTGCTTGCATATATTCCGACATACTGATAAGAGCGGTTTGGAAGTGAAGTGTGAGACCAACCCGTTTGGTAGAAATATGTTAGCGTCTCGTCTATGTATTTTGTATATGAATATGCAGCATCGACCCTAAATTTTGTATTAATAGGCTCTATTTCTGGTAATTCTGCTATGAGTTCCAATCCTGCTCTATGTATGTCTGTCCCATTTGATGGAAGTTTGGATTCGAAAAACGACTTGTCTGTTACTTTTGTCTGCATAGGAGTCCAGAACTCATCGTTACTTCCTCGCATGTAGACAGTTCCTGTTGACTCATCGACTTTAATTTGAGGATTATCGGGAACTGTAAATCCGGAAGGTAGCATCATTACATTATACGAGAATGGCGTATAGGTGTTTTGGAATGTGTAAGGCGATGAGGTTTTGTTATAGAAGGCAGTTAATGATATGCTTGTCTGGTCGAAATCTAAATCTAGAGCCAGTTCGGAGTTATGGTTTCTCTGCCATCGAAGATTTTCGTTGTATAGCGTCTTATATGGCCTTGTATAAAAGACGTATGAGGCATTGTCCGCATAAGAGAAACTGAATGTCTGTATATCTCTATATTCTTGAGCTGGGAAAAGTACATAGAAAGAAGGCAATTTTTCGCTAATTCCCCAGCCCCCTCTAATGGATACGCTTTTGCTTAACTCCCATTTCGCGTTGAGGCGTGGAGAAAGACTGCTGACATTTTTATATTTGCTTCCTTTTACGAAAACGTTTTCCATTCTAAGCCCGGCCGATAATTCTATTTTTGTATTCCACACAGGAAAGGAAAGGTTTTCTTCCGTATAGAGGGCAAGGTTATGCATAAATGGGTAATCGGTGTAAGGTCGTGGTCTATACCCATTTTCACTTACAGATGGGTCGAGATAGTATTCGCCACGTCCTACATTGCCATTGGCCTTCCATTGCACACCGGCTTTAAACTTACTAAGCATCGAGCCTTGTTTCTTATACCATTCATATTTAATGGAGGAGGACAAGTCTAATTCCTTAGAGTCGTTTATCCTGTCCGAAAAGTAGCTTAAAGGAAGCATATCGGAAAGGTGATAACCTATAGAAGTGGCGTGAATTGAAGGTCTGGGCGATGCCGATGAGTTGAATAGGCGCTCGTGAAGTAGATTGTCATTATAGTTAGCGGAGGCTTCAAATTTCAGATTTGTTATCCAAGGCTTTTTTAATGCCCATAGTAGCGTGGTGTAAGCCCTAAAGGTGTTGTCTTTAGCTTTACTGTAGGTGCCTACATTGGCATCAGGATCGTTCTCGCTATTCATTCCGCCTATGTTCCCGCTAATTCCAGCATCTAGTTTTAAAGAACCTGCAAATGTATTGTTGTATGAAACTGAGACGTTTCTTCGAGTGTAAGAAGTGTAAGGTGATGTGAGTTTGCTGGTTGCCCTTGTCCATTCTGCACTTAGATTTAGAATTCCGCGATTCTTTTTAAGGTCAATTCCCTTGGATACAGAAGTTAAATAAGTACGCGGATTTACACTGAATGTCAAATTTACCGGACTAACGCCTTTCTTTGTGTGAATTTTTACAAGTCCGCTATTTAGATCTCCATATTCAGCCGAAGGTACGCCCGCCATTACTTCTATGGAACTAATGTTTTCAGTCGCTATGTTTCTAGTGCTTGTACCAGACATCGAATCGAAATTGGCATTTCCTCCGATGCGCACTCCATCTACCTCTATGGCTGTTCCGAAGGCAGCATTTCCAGCACTTGACCCTCCATCTCTAAGGCTGAGTATATGGTCAGCAGTTAGATCGGGGTTAATGGTCTTACCTCCTGGCAGCAATGCTGTTATATCTGTAATGTTTGAGATTTGAAGATGTTCCAACGCATTGGAGGAGAACTGAAGCGAAGTATTTAACCCTTCTTTGTCCCTTTGTGCTGTAACTACCACTGTTTTTAGGGCCAATGTGTTTGGTTGCAATTTTATGTTTAGGTTCTCTATATTTCTATTCAACTTAAAATCCAATACCCTGTCAGCATAGCCAAGGCAGGCAAATACCAAGCTGCAAGAACCTGCACTTAACCCTTCTATTTTGAAGTATCCATTTTCATTCGTAACGGTCCAAATACCTGTATCTTTTAGATTTACACCTACGCCCACTATAGTTTCAGATGTCTGTGCATCCACCACTTTTCCCGATATGCTTAGCGTTTGTGCTCTAAGAGAGAAGGTGCAAATCAAAAGTATAGAGATTATAGTACAAAGTCTTTTCATATCCGATAACTACTTAAACCCTGCAAAAGTAAAAAATACTTAAAAATAATTGAATACCTAAAAATAGGTAGAAACAGAAAACAATTATCTTATTAGTCCTGTGGCTTTGTTCCAGTCGGTTTCTTTGTAAAAACCATTTAGAACTGGCCACGAAGAGTTAGGGAGATACATACTCAATCCGCTGTAAGTTAATGGATTAATAGGAGTGTAGATAAAATAAGGAGTGGCATTTTTGTATAGTACTAACTTTTCAAGAACTTTATCGATGCTCTCTAATTCTTTTTCACTTGCTCCCATATTAGCTATGATATCCCTAAAGTCATAGTGGTAGCGGAAAGAGTAGTTATAATTTTGTACCTTGTTGCTGTTTACGTTAAATGCCGCATTAGGATGAGCCGCAAACACTTCTTTACAACTATTGGCCAATTCATTCATATAGGCGCAGTCGTATAATGCAATAGTGACGTAACTGCTGCTTGCCAATTTGTTATAAAAGTCTTCGCATACGCCTTTTAGGTCAATAGGTTCAGACTTTAAGAGCTTTTTCGTCATGTTGTAATAGTCGAATCCTTCACTTATCACCTCTGTGGGCGCTGCTACTATGTAGCTCGTTTTATCTCTCAATGCATAGTTGGTTTCAACCCCACCCATTAGGCAACAGTCGAAAATTATATAATCCAGATGTATGGGAATGGCTTGTGCGAACTTCTCAACATCGAGGGTGTGATCGTTGGTATAGGTGTCTTCATATTCTGCTCCTATCCATTGCGGACTTATACTCCACCCCGTTGTGTTATCTGAACTCTCCTCGTAATCGCTTGGTATCCATCCTGAAGCGTGAGAGTTATACACGAGCCCATAGGATTGTGAAGGAAAAGACTTTTTTATAAAACTCATTACTTCCGTAACGCGCTCTTCACAGACAGATAGCTCATTTGCGGGAAATCTTTTAATGGTGTCCCGCACTATTTCATCGTAGTGTTTATAGATTCTGTATATGACAGGCTCTGATGGTGTACTCCAGTCGTATTTGCTTTTAGCATCGTGGGCGTAGACCAAAATAGCTTCTCTATCGTTTATGGCTGGGAGATATCCTTCGTCCAGTTGTTTGAGGTTCAATTCTATATCGTCAGTTAGGTTATTGTATCCTTCGCAATAGATTATCATCACGCGTTTATACCCCAAACCTTCCACTCCCACTCTTTTACCTGTAAAGTCATTAGAAGAGGGAAGTGGTTTAAGCGAATCTGGAGTGCAGGACATAATGCCCCATAGAAACAATATCAAACTGAGTGTCTTTTTCATACTATTTTTGCTCCTGACTTTTTCATTTCATTTAGTGCGGCATCGTGTCCGTCTTTGCTAACATACGCAAGACAGTCCTGTAGTACAGTTACAGCAAATCCTGCTTTGAGCAGGTCCTCTACCGTGTTGAGAACGCAGAACTCTGTTGCTATCCCGCATACATAGATGTTTTCACAATCAAGTATGTTCAGTACATCCACAAGAGTTTGAGAAGCGGCATTCAGTCCCTCGGCTCCAGAGTATTGTTCCTTGGATGGGTCTTTTCCTTTGAAAAATGTCAAGTCTTCGTTTACAAAGCCAAGTAACTTTTCGTGAATTTGTGCGCCGTGGGTGCCTTCCACGCAGTGTTCGGGCCAATCCCCACCCATAGACTTGAATGAGCAGTGGTTGGATGGGTGGCAGTCTCTTATAAACAGCACTGGTGGGTTTCCCCATGTATGGTTTTCATTGGCCTTTAAAAAAGAGACGGTATGCTCAACTGCATCCTCTGCGTTAAGGCAGGCGAGAGTGCCGTCGATAAAATCGTAGAGCATGTCGACTACTACAATGGCTGAGTTTCTATTCATATTGTAAAGTTTTCTATTTCTGATACCAAGCGTTCGATGATTCCGAGTTTTGTTTTAAGAAGCTGATCCGAAATATCCACTTTGAAAAAATGGGGGTTTATGAGTCGTTTTTCGCTAGGGGAGAATCGTGCAAGCGTTTCATTGTAGTACGATTTCTTTTCGGAAAGTGGCTTTTCCTCTATGCACCGTTTACCTTCTTTTATCATCTGTATTTGAAGAGGATGTGCAGTGTATTCGCCTTCTATTAGTGTTTTGTATTTAAATCTGTCCAATTCATCGAAAAGCGTTATGGTTTTCCCCCCGGATATGGCTTGGTCTGTATCATCGCCCCTTAGGCAAGTTACATCTATTTTGAAAACTTCCTCCGGATAGTTTTTACTTATTCTCCATGTGATCTGAAATCCGGGGTTAATCATCTTCGATCTGTCTTCAGACATTTTCATTACGGGAGTACCATCCAGTTGCACAAGTTTGTATACATTACCAAAGCATGGTGCTGCTTTGCTGGTGGCTATGGCATCGCCTACTCCGTAGCAGTCTATGCGCGCACCCTGTTTTTCAAGATCTGAGATTAGATATTCGTCTAAAGAATTTGTGGCAAATATTTTACAATTATGAAGACCATTTTCGTCGAGTACTTTTCTAACCTCTATGGACAGATAGGCCAAGTCACCACTATCCAGTCTGATTCCATATCCGTGTGGGTAATTGTCGTCTATGCCATTCTCCTTAAATGTACGAATGGCATTCAAGAGACCGCACTTAAGGGTATTATATGTATCGATAAGTAGAATTAGGTTCTCTCCAAGGTGTGTTTTTATATAGGCATCGAATGCTTTGTGTTCGCCTTCCACGGTACATCCGAAAGAACTGACAAAACTATGTGCCATGGTACCGGTGCTTCCACATCCGAACATAATGCCTGTAAGTATGTTAGAGGTCCCTGCACATCCTGCAATGATGGCTGCCTTTGCCCCATAGACGGCTGCCCACGGACCATGAGCCCTTCTGGAGCCGAATTCACTGACAGGCTTTTCCGTTGCGCGACATACCCTCGATGCCTTTGTCGCCACAGCCATCTGGTGGTTCATTATGCATAGCATGGGAGTCTCTAGTACTTGAGCTTCGATAAGGGGAGCCTCGACGATAATTATCGGTTCGTTAGGAAATGCTATTTCTCCCTCTCTCATAGCGTAGAGATTACCAGTGAAATGCATGGTGCTCAAGTATTTGCGGAATTCGGCGTATTCTTCACCGGGAAGAAATTTTTCGAAGAATTCAGGATCTTTCCCCCCTAGACTTTCCACCATTTCTATGACCTCGTCCACGCCACTGACTACTGCCCAGTTGTTATTTTCAGGTGCTTTTCTATAAAAGAGGTTGAAAACAGCAGTCTTATTTTCGCTGCCACAGTCGTGAAAGGACTTTCCCATAGTATATTGGTATTTGTCCGAACAGTAAGCGATGTCTTTGAGCATTTGAGTTGTTTCAATTTATTAAGTAACCTTCAAAAAATAACCTGCATCATCTTAGTAAATCTTTTTTGTTTCCTCTAAAATCTCATTCTAATCTAACGCAACTTATTTTTTTACGTTACTAAGTTATATTATATTGCCTTTGATATTTTTTTAGTTATGAGCCCTTTTAAACTCGAAAACACTACAAAATATCATAACGGGTGTAGTTTCTCGGTCTTGACAGTGTCAAAACCAATCTTTACAGGTATAAAGTTCGTAAATATAGTGATTTTTTCTTATAAAATGCTCGCCTTTTGTTTGAGGATTCGGTGTCAGTCTTGATAGTTTCCATCTTTTGGGCCAATGGTAGTGATTTTGACGTTTTTTAATGCGTATTATGTGAAAACTTCATATATTTGCCTCGTATGTTGGATGATTTTCGATTAAGAGTATTTGAAAAAGTGTGCATAACGCTGAGCTTTACGCTTGCTGCAAGGGAACTTGGAGTGAGTCAGCCTGCCATAAGTCAGAACATTGCGGAACTGGAAGGAGCGTTAGGCGTTAAACTCTTTGAAAGAAAAGGAGGAAGGGTTTTACTCACTTCACAAGGTAAGGTTTTTAGAGAGTACTCTGAGCAGATTTTGCATTGGTACGATGCGGCCAATTTGGCTTTTTCAAATACAAACCCTAAGCCGATGGAATTGACCCTTGACAGCGGAAAAGTAATACAAATATGGTCATGGGCCGACGATATACATCTTAAACTAAAATCTGATTGACAATACTTTAATTAAAAATACTATGAAAACTTCTTTTACTTATTTACTTCTTCTTTGTGGAGCGGTTTCTATTATTTTTAGTTCGTGCTCGGCTTCAATGAAGTTGTCGAAAATCCGTTCTAAATCTTTGAATTCGTCTTTGTCACTTCCCAGTGAAAAGGAGTTGCAGCGTTACGGTGGCCAATCACGAGTTCAAAAGGCGGACGAAGATGGTCTTTTTGCCTTGCGAACGGTAAGAGATTCCATAACGGGGGAAACTATGGGAAGCGAAGATTTGGATGCAGCCATTATTATAGCGCGATTTCGCAATACGGCCGAAAGGCATGGTCTAGTGAATTTCGATTTTATGATAGTGGCATCCGACTCTCTTCAAGACCCTTCTTGGCAGTTACGTTTTTTCCCAATGGTTCATTTTGATAATGATTCGATTCCATTGGCCCCGGTATATCTTACAGGATATGATTTTCGACGCTCACAACTTCGTGCCTATGGCAGATATGAGGATTATATGAATGGAATACGTCGAGATAGTTCATTTTTTGTCGATCGTATTCAAAGTGAAGCTTTTTCGCAGCGTTTTCCTGTGTGCGATTTAAGTGAGAGCGAACTAGAAAAGCATTTTCGCAGAAACTGGCTGGTTCAGTACAATGCTCATAAGGTTGCAAGGCAGGAGAGTGTGCGTAAAAAATTGTTGACAAATCCATTGGCCGGCTCTGAAATTAGAGATGACGCTACTGGTAAGTCAAAGGCGCAGCGGTTTGTTTATGTGTATACCCAGAGCATACCTTCACGAAGGAATCTAAGTAAGTTCACACTCACTATACGCACTCAAATATATGATGGGAAAAAGGTAATATACCATTTTCCTGTGTCTTCCCCTATAACCTACTATGTTAGTTCATTAAGTACGCTATTGGATAGAAATTTACTTGAAACTCACCCGGATGATACTACTTATAGTGCTGGGATTAAGGCATTGAGTGAACGGGAGTGGGAGAGGGCGCTGGAATTGCTTGCGCCTTATGAAGATTATAACACAGCCCTAGCATATCTTTCGCTTGAATATAATGCGACTGCATCTAATCTTTTGGAGTCTTTACCATACGAGTCTGCCGGCATCCATTATCTTTTAGCGTTAGCCTATTCTAGAAGGGGGCTTGAGGCGCAAGCGGTTGAACAACTTAAAAAGGCTGTGCAGATGGAACCATCATATAAATATCGAGGCAATCTCGATCCCGAAATTGCCTCGATAATCAATAAATTTTCTCTTTTCAAGGAAGACGATTACTCCATAGACAACTTCTTGTAGTTGTTATAGCGTATCTTAGCGTATTCCTCTGTCTTTTCAAGGAGTTCTGCTGCCCTTTCAGGATAAAGCTTCACAAGAGAAGAGAAACGAACTTCTCCTTGAAGGAATCCCTGGAATTTGCTCCAGTCAGGCTCTTTGCTATCAAGCGAGAATGCTTTCTTGCCTTGTTCCTCAAGAGCAGGGTTGTATCTATACAGATGCCAATAACCACATTCTACGGCTAACTTCTCTTCCTTCTGGCTTAGTCCCATACCAGCCTTAAGACCGTGGTTGATACAAGGTGCGTAGGCTATGATAAGTGATGGACCATCGTAAGCCTCGGCTTCTTTTATGGCATTCATATATTGAACAGGACTTGCGCCCATAGCTACTTGTGCTACATATACATAACCATAACTCATAGCCATCATTCCAAGGTCCTTCTTGCGTATCTTCTTGCCACTGGCTGCAAATTTTGCGATTGCACCTGCTGGTGTGGCCTTGGATGCTTGTCCTCCGGTATTAGAGTAAACTTCAGTATCAAGTACGAGTATGTTGACATTTTCTCCGGAAGCCAATACGTGGTCAAGTCCGCCGTAACCAATATCGTAAGAGGCACCATCGCCACCGATAATCCATTGACTACGAGCTGGAATGTATTGTTTAAGCGCTAGAAGGCTCTTGCAAGTGTCGCATCCGCACGCTTCCATTAGTGGAACAAGTTTGTCAGTTATATCTCGTGTTACAGCGTAGTCTGAACGATTATCTAGCCATTGCTGGAAGAGTACCTTCATCTCGTCAGAGCAGCATTCGCACTCGAGCCCTTTTTTCATGAGCGAGGCTACAGTTTCGCGTATTCGCTCAGAGCCGAGTCTCATACCTAGTCCGAATTCGCAGAAGTCCTCGAATAGAGAGTTCTGCCAAGCAGGACCATGTCCTTGTGCATTGGTGCAGTATGGACTTGATGGGAATGAAGCTCCATAGATTGAAGAGCACCCGGTAGCATTGGCAATCATCATGTGATCCCCGAATAACTGGGTAATGTTCTTGATATAAGGGGTTTCACCGCATCCTGCACAAGCACCGCTGAACTCGAATAGAGGCTGAGAGAATTGTGCGTTCTTCATATTGCTCTTAGGATCGAGAACTCTCTTGTAGCCCACCTTGGCATTAAGATAATCGAAATTCTCTTGTTCGGCTGTGTTATCGATGTAAGGGGCTAGGCTAAGGGCTTTGTCTTTTGCTAGACATACATCTACACAGTTTCCACATCCTGTACAATCAGCTACGGAAACTGAAAGTGCATATTTGTATTCTTTAAGATTGGCCTTTCCATCAGCATATTTGAGACCCTTTGGAGCGTTCTTAAGTTCCTCTTCGGTAAGAAGGAACGGACGAATAGCAGCGTGTGGGCAGACAAATGCACAGGTGTTACACTGAATACACTTTGCAGGGTCCCATACAGGAACATTTACGGCAATTCCACGTTTTTCGTAAGCGGCTGTTCCATTAGGCATGGTTCCATCCATATATGGAAGGAAGGCGCTAACCGGTAGAGAATCACCCTCTTGAGCGTTAACTTTGTCTGCGATTTCCTTTACAAATGGTGTTGCAAGGCGCTCTGCATTATGGTTAACGAACTTAGCTGTGATTTCTGCCCATTCAGCAGGAACTTCTACTTTTACATATTCTCCGCCTCGATCGATAGCAGCATAGTTCATGTTTACGACATTCTCGCCTTTCTTGCCATAACTTTTAAGAGCTGCTGCTTTCATATATTTTACTGCATCATCGACAGGGATAATTCCTGTGATACGGAAGAATGCACTCTGAAGAATAGTGTTTGTACGTCCGCCAAGACCTATCTCTGCAGCTATCTTGGTAGCGTTAATGATGTAGAGATTGATATGCTTGCGACCGATGACAGCCTTTACATGATCTGGGAGGCGTTCAAGTGTCTCTTCTTCGTTCCATAGTGAGTTAAGAAGGAATGAACCACCTTCTTTAATTCCTTTAAGTACATCATATTTCTCTAGGTATGATGGAACATGACATGCTACAAAATCAGGTGTGTTAACTAGATATGGAGCATGTATAGGCTTCTGACCGAAGCGAAGGTGTGAACAAGTATAACCACCTGATTTCTTTGAATCATAGTCGAAATATGCTTGGCTGTAAAGATCTGTATGAGAACCTATAATCTTGATAGTGTTCTTATTAGCACCTACGGTACCATCAGAGCCCAGACCATAGAATTTACATTCAGTAGTGCCTGGTTTTACGATACTGACTTCAGTTTTGATAGGAAGGCTCTTAAAGGTAACATCATCTACGATACCGATTGTGAAATCGTTCTTAGGTTCTTTCTGCTCCAGATTGTCGTAAACGGCGATGATTTGTGCCGGAGTAGTGTCTTTGCTAGAAAGTCCGTAACGACCGCCTACGATTACAGGGGAATTGGCCTGTCCCTGGAAAACAGTCTTGATATCTAAGTATAGAGGTTCTCCGAGTGAACCAGGTTCTTTTGTGCGATCAAGAACTGCAATCTTTTTGACAGTCTTAGGAAGTACTTTCAAAAGATATTTAGCACTGAAAGGACGGTATAGGTGAACGGAAACAACACCATATTTGCGACCACGCTCACGAAGGTAATCTATGGTTTCGCGAATGGTCTCAGTTACAGAACCCATTGCTACTATGATATTTTCAGCGTCAGGAGCTCCGTAATAATCGAATGGACGGTATTGGCGGCCGGAAACTTCTCCGATTTCCCCCATATAGCGAGCTACTATGTCAGGGATAGCATCGTATGCCTGATTTCTAGATTCTACAGCCTGAAAATAAACGTCACCATTCTGCGCTGTACCACGGGTTACAGGAGTTTCAGGGTTGAGTGCACGATCGCGGAAAGCTTTAAGGGCTTTTTCGCTAACCATACCTTTTAGATCCTCTTCATCGAGCAGTTCGATCTTTTGTATTTCATGTGAAGTACGGAAGCCATCGAAGAAGTGCAGGAATGGAATGCTACTTTTTATGGTGGATAGATGTGCTACCGCAGCCATATCTTGAGCTTCTTGGACAGAACCAGATGCGAGCATAGCAAAGCCAGTCTGGCGGCATGCCATAACATCTTGATGGTCACCGAAAATTGAAAGTGCATGGCTAGCAAGAGCACGTGCTGAAACATGGAAAACGGCAGGGAGCATTTCGCCTGCTATCTTGTACATGTTAGGAATCATTAACAAAAGTCCTTGTGAAGCTGTAAATGTGCTAGTCAGTGCACCTGCTTGAAGTGAACCATGTACTGCACCAGCGGCACCGGCCTCACTCTGCATTTCCGTAACTTTTACAGTTTCCCCCCAAAGATTCTTTTTGCCGGCAGCCGACCATTCATCTACATTTTCAGCCATGGTAGATGAAGGCGTGATGGGATATATAGCTGCATTCTCGCTAAAAAGGTAGGCGATGTTACTTGCAGCCTGATTACCATCACAGGTAATAAATTTCTTTTCTTTCGACATAGTGTTATGTATTAAGTTTATTGTATTCCTTTGATTGTTATTGTATTATTATTTACTATACGAGACACGAGTCCTTGAAGGACATTCCCCGGGCCTACTTCCGTGAATTCTCTTGCACCATCCTTTACCATATTGCAAATGGTCTGACTCCACCTTACTGGAGAAGTCAGTTGCGCTAATAGATTACTTTTTATGATAAGTGGATCTGTCTGTGCTATAGCGCTTACATTCTGATATATAGGAATGCTCGGAGTATGAAAGGTGCACTTGTCTATGGCTTCAGAAAGTGAATGACGAGCCTGTTCCATAAGCGGAGAGTGGAAAGCACCACTGACATTAAGCATAAGTGCGCGCTTTGCGCCCTTTTCTTTTAATCTCTCGCAGGCAAGAGAAACACATTCTTTTTCACCGGAAATAACAGTCTGCAGTGGGCTATTATAATTGGCTGCCAGTACTATACCTCTATTTTCAGAAGATATTTCCGAACATACGCTTTCAATATCTTCTACGGGTAGGCCAATTATCGCAGCCATAGCTCCAGGGTGTTTTTCGCAACATTCTTGCATGGCGGACGCTCTTTTACTCACAAGTTTAAGTGCGTCTTCAAAGTCAAGTGCACCGCAAGCGACCAATGCAGAGAATTCTCCAAGGGAGTGCCCTGCAACCATGTCCGGCTTCTCCATTTCGGTGCAATTCTCAGCTACGACAGAATGTAAGAAAACTGCAGGCTGTGTCACTTCAGTGCTTTTCAAATCCTCGGCGCTGCCTTGGAACATTATGTCTGTCAATCTAAACCCGAGTATCTCGTTAGCTCTTTCCATAAGTTCTCTAGACTTGGCGGAACTATCGTATAGGGACTTGCCCATACCCGTAAATTGCGAGCCTTGGCCAGGAAAAATATGTGCTTTTTTCATCTTTTTTCAGAGATTTCAAATTCGCGCAAAGATACTAAAAAAACACGATTGCACAATCTTTAAGTGGTACTATTTTACTCACGAGTTTTTAGAAGCATTCGAAACAATTTTTATCTGAATGTGAAGTTATCCACTATGAAATCGTAGTGACCTTTAGTTGGAAAGCCGGTCGCACTATCAAGCTCTATTTTGATTTTGGCGTTGTGTGCAGTACCATTGTCAAGAACATAGTGAAAGTTCTGTATGGTTTCGCGTTGTGAGTATTCTTTAAGGGCTATCTGCTCCGGAGCATTCCAGTCACTCTTGCCGAATTCGCACCATGATATGGTAGCTTTCATCCAGAATTCTGTCATGTAGTATTGGAAATCCACTTCAGAAATATTTGCCAGGAAGAATTCCATTTTAAGATGTCCGAACTGTTCCTTTTCGTAGTCTTCCTCCTCCTTATATACTCGTAATTGTGCGCTTTGACCGCCTTCTATAGGGTTTTGCCATGAGAAAGAGCCGTACCATGTGCTCCACTGAAGGTTATCTCTTCCCGAAGTAATGCCATATTTGTAGTACGATGGTTTGTCAGTGGTAGAGAATCCTGTTTCAAAATTCTCCGTGAAAGGTAGAGTAACTCGTACCAGTGGCCCATATTCTTTAGGCTCTTGATAGTAGTCTTCTTTTATGTAACCTCCGCGATACTTTACCCTTATGTAATTCATTTCCCACCTTTCACTTTGTGAGGTTCCCATACAGTAGATGCATATTTGGTCTACTTCACCTTCGTCAATGGTCAGAGTACTACCATTTTGTACTTCTATAGTCTGGGATTTAGCCGCCTTCCCGTTTATGCTATATGCCAATTTTGTCTTTCCTTTGCTTCCCACTTCCACCTCTTGGATTTTAGCATTGTTATGGCTTCGAATTCTAATGTAGGAGCCACCTTTTTTCTCACTGGACCCCTGATAAAACCGTATATAGCCATCTTCTGTTATCACCGGCCAACTAGCCCCGTTGCCTTGAGAAATGACATAATCGATGTTCCCGAATTCATCAAGATAGTCATAGACTACATTATAGAAATCATCATAAGAGATTTCATGTATGGCGTCCGGGAATTGGGGAGTTGGTTTAAAGTTTTCCCTTTCACTACCGGGGTCAATCACTTCTATGCTGATGGGCTCATCTGGATTTGGTTCTGGATTTGGTTCTGGCTCTGGATTTGGTTCTGGCTCTGGATTAGGTTCAGGGTCTGGTTTCGGTTCTGGTTCTGGCTCAGGATTTGGCGCTGGTTTTTCGGTATCTGGCTTGTCCTCCTCAGTCGGATTTTGTGGTGTGCAGGCAAATAAGGCCCCAAAACAAAGAATCGATATAAGTACTTTTTTCATGCTAAAATATTATCTAATATATTAAATACTTCTTCTTCAGTTTGATATGGGAAAATATGAAAGGCTGGATTACCAGCTATCATGGCTGATAGTTTAGATTTTTTACGATTGTATAATATATAAACAGGCTTGTTTAAGTTTTCGGCAAACGCTAATTCGTAACCTACCCCTAGTGATGCTTGTGTGCATTCTGCAATTACTAGATCGCATTCTTTCAGCCAATTTATATCTTGAATGTATATATCATGGTCGCTTTGACCTGTTTCTATTATCTCAAGGTCCTCTTTTCCAATATGTTCTGTAAGAACAATATCTTTTGATTGGATATACTTTATAATATTATGATATAGCGAGGCATCTTGCCTTCCACCTCTTATGGAGCCTGAAAAATATATCTTTTTATTCATTGCTAATGTGTTATAAATAACTAAAAAAAATAACCTGCATCATCTTAGTAATTTTTGAGGGGGCTGTATCCTCGAAAATCCACTACAAATCTTTACCAACTTATTTTTAACGCTTACTAAAGTAATTTTTATTTATGAATTTTAATCAGTTATCAACTATGTTTTGCAAAGGTACCAAAAAATTTATATCTTTGAAGTCCACTAAATATTAAATAATGACCGAGAAAGAATACAAAATCTCATTTATAGAGTATAATAATCCTGATGAATTAAGCGCAGAAGACGCACAGCTTGTAAAAGAAGCTATTTCTGCTATGAATGGGTCATTCTCCCCATATTCACATTTTCAAGTAGGCGCAGCACTTAGACTTGACAGCGGACGCATAGTTAAGGGTGCCAATCAGGAAAATGCTGCATTTCCATCAGGTATGTGCGCAGAAAGAAGTGCTATGTTCTCAGCGGCATCTCAATTCCCTGGCGATCACATTAATTCTATTGCAATAGCTGGAGGTTTGAATGGAGAATTGGCCCCAGAACCAGTCTCTCCATGTGGCGCCTGCAGACAGGTAATGGCTCAATATCAAAAAAATGCCGGGCATCCGATAAGTGTTATATGGGTAGGTACTGGTAAAATATGGAAGTTCCCTAATGTGGAGTCCATACTGCCCTTTATTTTCGATAACATTTAAGAAATAAAAGATAGACGGTTTCGGCTCAAAAACGGGCTATTCTACTTCGCACCCTTGTGCGAGGTCGTCTCTTGTGCATAGAATATGAAATGATCTTGTCGTTATGCGTTAAAAAGTTGTTTTGAAGGTTACTTAATGATTACTAGTATCTGTTCAAGTAATCCATAAGGTTATCCTCTCTATTTAGGCCAAGTTTTTTCCTAACTCTATACCTGTTCATCTCCACGCTTCTAACGGTTATATTAAGAAGTGGCGCTATTTCCTTTGAACTTAATCCCATCTTTAGGTAGGCGCATAATTTCTTATCAGTTATGCTTAATTCCGGATGATGTTCATCGAGTTTTTTAAGAAAATCCACATAGACCATATCGAAGTTCTTCTCGAACTTATTCCAGTTATTATCCAAGCTGATATTCTCACGAATATTCTGTCGTACCTTGTTTATTATCTTCAGTGATTTATTCCTATCTTCCACCACTGTATCTTCCGCTTTTTGTAACTCGGAGTCTATTTTCCGGAGTATTTCATTTTTGCGAATTAGATTCATAGTTGAAGATGCCAATTCGTCAGCCTTTATTTTAAGTTCGTGACTCATTTGCTGTTGCCTTATGGCGTTGTCTTTCAACTTTTGTTTTTCTGCTATATTATTTTCGATTTTTAGTCTGAAAGTATGTATTGTATACATCAAGATAATAAGACCTATTAGTATATAAAGGAGGTATGCCCACCATTTCCTATACCAAGGTGTCATTATTTTAAAGTTTATCTCTGTATTGACTGTGTGTATAGAGTTGGCTAAGCTCGCTCTTACTTGAAAAGTATAGTTGCCGGGAGGTATATGTGAATATTCTTTGGCTTCGCTTTCCTGAAATTTGGACCACACCTTATCGTAGCCTTTAAGACGATAGCTGAATAATTCACTTCCATCAATATTATATATAGGAAGAGAAACCTTGAACTTCAAGGAATTGTCTTTGAAAGGAATGGTAAGTTTTGCCTCTTTGTTATTTTCTTTTCTGGATACGAAAATTACAGAGTCTTTATCAGCTTTCGTAATAGATATTTCTTTTATATATAGACTGTTATTGGGCAGAGAACGATTTTCTTTAATTTTATCGGTGTTGATGACTGAAAAACCATCTTCTGTATTAACCATGATAAGTCCATCTTTAAGTTCTCTGATATCTTCAAATCCGGAAATGCGTCTTAGACATAGCGACCTTAAAGATAGGCTGTCGATGGTGATTCCCTTTTTGTCTGGAGAATTTGAAAGCAGTATATCTCTGGAGGTTATATCTTTATTGTTAGACGTTCTATAACATAATGCTTGAATGGTAGAGGACGAGAAGAATAAATCTGAATTGCCACATTGGAAAATGCTCATTCCTGCCGGTGGTGTGGAGAATAGGGAGTTTAATCCGACAATAGGGTAGGCTTTGTCTGTTTTTCTATCGATTCGGTAAAACCCGTGTGCAGTCTGGAAAATAATTTCGTTTTCAAACCATATTGGCACATTTCCCCAATCCTGCGGAAGCCCATTTCCTTTTGAGAAATATTTTTTTGCGATCACTTCAGACCTACCCAAATCAATCTTAAGCCTATATAATCCTTTTATCCAATGGCTAAACCAGATATCCCCATTATTGTCCTCTTCAAATACCTTACTGTTTTCATCGAACCCGCTTATCCAGTTATAGAACTCCCACTTTCCGGCTTGCTTTTTTAAAAGAAACAATCTGTCATAACTGCATCCTAGCATATATTCAGTATTCTGTTTAAGAGGCGTTAATTTCCAGCTTCCGTTTAATGGTATGAACCGTGTATTCCGCTCCTCGTCGATGATTCCTAAACCTCTATCACAACTACAGAAAAGTTTTCCGTCGTGCGATAGCAGAGACCAGATTTGTCCTTTCAATTCAGAGATTTCTTCGATCTTTGAGTTTTTCATCGTGAAAAGACCTTGATTCGTCCCTAGCCATAAGTACCCTTCATATATTTCGGAGGCATATCCGGCTCCTATTATATTGCTTGAAGCTAGTAAGCTGTATTCTGCAGAGTTGATTTGAACCATATCTATGCCCTTATCAAGTCCTAGCCATAGGTTACCTTGTTTATCGAAGAAAACATCGAGTATGGTATTGTTTTGTAGCCCGGAGGACATGTTAAGGTGAATTAGATCTTGAGAGGTGTGTTCATATATATAAACACCATTGTTTACAGTACCATATGCCGTATGTTTCCCATTTGTCCGTGCACAGTAAATTATGGAATTGTCAAGACCATCCAGTAGAGAAGAATCCAAATGCTTTAGAACACCGTCTTTATAAGAATATAGTCCGTTCGTCGCGCTTACAAATTCTATGTAATTTCCGTTTTCGTGTTTTATTATGGAGCATATTGCCACATTGCTAAGACTTTCAGTACCAGGTAGTTTTTCAAAGTCCCCACGATCGTTAAGCCTAAGAGGGCCAATGGAATTGACGAATATGTACAGTTGTCCGTCTATTACCTCGGACACTGTGACTTTAGCGTTGAAATTGTATTCCTTAACTTCGGCGTTCTTATAGCGAAATATGCGGTTATTCTCTCTAAAATATAGAGCATTGTCTAGTTTATGTATCCTCCATATATCGTTTATGTTGTTTCCAATGCTATCCAAGAGTGAGACATAGCGGACACCTGAATTATCACTGAAATCTAGATAACCTAACTCGTTGATCGCTCCGAAAATGAGCCTGTCTGTCTCATTGTCATACAGAACTGAGCGTACACTGGTCTTATTCGTAACAGGTGTAATACCCCATTCTTTGCCGTCATATTCTATGATCCCGGCATCATTGGCCAGCCACATATTGCCGCATTCACCTTGTGTGATCTGCCAATTCTTGCTTCCTCCTTTGTATTCCGATTTAAGATAATTGTGTATAAAAGGGTAATACCCATAGGTGATAACTCCTATGAATAAAAGTATGGTAGTGGTAATTAGTCTTTTCATTATGCTGTTTTTTGCAAATATAGTAAAACTTCCTTGTTGTAGTGTTCTTGCGATAATAAAAATTTTTATTGTATTATTAAAATTATTTAATTATCATAAAATAAGCATTTTAATATATATATGTTGAGTTTTTGTATAGGTGCCAAATTTTTAAATGTTGAGTTTTAGTGTACCTATATTATTAACTCTACATTCTTTTTTTTATAATTTTGTATCCGAAAAACGAGTATATGAACTTTGTCGTCTTTTTATGTTTTGATCGAAGAAGGCTGACCGTTCGGTATATTTATTAATAACAGTGAATCGATAACTGATATGAAAAAAATCGCATCATTTTTGGTGTTTCTTTTTGTGAGCTTTCAATTATGTCTCGCGCAGAAAATGACATTGAGTGGAATAGTATTTTCCGCTGATGATTCATATCCTCTTCCTGGGGTGGCTGTACTAGTAAAAGGAACTATGCATGGAGTGTCTTCAGATATGGACGGAAAATATTCCATAGATGTAGAAAAGGGCGATGTAGTTGTATTCCGCTCTTTTGGCTTTGCAGATAAAGAGGTTACGGTAAATCAAAGTGCTGTCCTTAATGTCTATTTGGAAAATGACGCGCTTGTTCTCGATGAGGTCGTGGCTGTAGGTTATGGTGTTATGAAGAAGAGTGATCTTACAGGTGCAGTAGCATCTGTTAAGGGTGAACAGCTTCAGAAGACGCCTGCTGCAGGCCTTGATCAGGCGCTTCAGGGTGTGGCTGCCGGTGTCACCGTCAATTCTGGGTCCGGTCAGCCGGGAGCCAGCGCAGAAGTTAGAATCAGAGGTATAGGAACCGTTAATGACAGTTCTCCTATATATGTAGTGGATGGGGTTATTGTAGACAATATTAATTATTTAAGCCCTAATGATATAGCATCTACTGAAATCTTAAAGGATGCTTCTGCCACGGCTATTTATGGTTCGCGAGGAGCAAATGGTGTCATTCTCGTCACTACCCGAAAAGGTGAAACGGATGGTAGTGTAAGGGTTTCCTTTGATGCTTATCTGGGAGTACAATCAAGATGGCGCGCACTTGATTTGATGAATGCTGCAGAATTTTCGTCTTTCCTTGCTAATGCTTCGGGTATTCCTTCTCAGGTAACTGTTTTAGAAAATAAAGGTATAGATTCCTGGGTGCGAGCTTATCTTATAGGTAAGTCGAATTACTATCCTAAAAATTTGGACTATTCTGCAATTGATACGGATTGGCAAGATGTTGTATTTCGTAACGCTTTGATCCAGAACTACCATCTAAGTGCAGATGGGGGTAATAAAGATGGGTATTGGTCGATGAGTGCCAATATCTTTGATCAAGATGGTACGATTATAGGCTCAGATTTCAATCGTTTTTCTCTGCGTTTTAATTCTGCGCATAATATAGGGAAGTATATAAAGGTGGGTGAAAATCTTACATTTATGACTTCGGAAGGTCGTAATGCCATGAATAACAATAGTTCTCCAGGCGCTTCCATCTTATCTGCAGCCATAGCTATGGCTCCGTGGGATCCGGCTCGTTACCCAGAAGGGTCTTTAAGTAGGGATGGTGCGGACATGAGCGGTCAAATCTCGGCGGCATCGAACTTTAAGAATGTGACTAATCCGCTTTCTATGGTCGAGCATTCTCATCCGTCAGATAAAACTGAAAGATGGGTAGGTGACATTTTCCTCGAGATAAATCCTATAAAGGGTCTTGTATGGCGAAGTGATGTAAGTATGGATCTATCAAACACTCGTCATAAATTGTTCAAGGATGCGTATAAATACTCCGATTACGATAAGATGGATAAGAATTTTCTCGAAGAGAGTATGGGGCGTTATCAGACCATAATATTTGAAAATACTCTTACATACAATGGCGAGATAGGAAAACACAGTTTTTCCCTTATGGCTGGACAGACAGCCGAAGAGTATAATTACGAAACGATAGGAGGGTCTGGTTCAAGTATTCTTAATCCGGTAAAGACTAACTGGTATTTATCCCAGACTACCGAGTTGCAAAATAAGGCAAGTGATACAGCAGGGCGTACGCGTCGATTCTCGCTTTTAGGGAGGGCACACTATTCCTATGATAGCCGTTATATGCTCACATTGAATTTCCGTGCGGATGGTTCATCTAAATTTAAAGAGCATACATGGGGCTTTTTCCCTTCTGCCGCTGCTGCGTGGCGAATTTCTAGTGAAGAGTGGATGCAGGATTTTGACATATTGGAGGATCTTAAATTGCGCGCCGGATGGGGAAGAATCGGTAATGATAAGGTGGGTGAGAATTCTTTCACTTTAACTATGATGAATAACGGGCCGACTTTTGTTGATTATGTTTTCGGTGCTAATCAGGAACTTGCCCATGGCGCTACTATCCTTACATACGTGAATAACGGAGGAAAATGGGAAACCACCCAGCAATATAACCTTGGTTTGGACTTCGGCTTATGGGGTAATAAACTTACCAGTACCATCGAGGTTTTCGAAAGAGACACAAAAGATATGTTGTTGAGTGTGAGCGCTCCTGCGCATGTTGGCAATCGTTATTCTGCTATTGCCAATGTGGGGACGGTTGCCAATCGGGGCCTTGAACTTACGCTTAACTATAGGAACCAATCTGGAGAATTGGCATATAATATAGGTGGAAACGCATCCTTTATAAAGAACGAACTTACCTCGCTTAATGGTGGTGAAAGGGTATGGGGAGATAAGACACTTTGCGATGAAGGCCTTCCTCTATATACATTCTGGGGATATGAGTATGAGGGTATATACAGAAGCCAGGATGAGATTAACAAGCATCTGTGGGCAGATGGCGCTTCTACAGGAATCAGTGTAGGCGATGCTAAGTATAAAGACCTAAATGGTGATGGAAAAATAGACGAGGATGATAGAACCGATTTAGGTAATCCTTTCCCTTGGTTTACTTATGGCATTAACATGGGAGCGGAATGGAAAGGCTTTGATCTTCAGCTCTTTTTTCAAGGCGTTTACGGCTCTAAAATCTACAATGCACTGCGTCTAAGAACGGAAGGTACTGGTAATGAGGCTACACTTAGTACAACCATGCGTGATGTATGGTCTGAGGCCAATCCTTCCGGGAGCATCCCTAATCCTAAGGGAAGTTCCAGAAACTTCGAAACGAATAGTCGTTTTGTGGAAAGTGGCTCCTATTTACGACTTAAAAACTTGCAGTTAGGATACACTTTACCATCAAGTTTTACTGACAAACTACATATTTCACGTGCAAGGGTTTATGTCTCTGCTAACAACCTTTTAACTCTTACTCCATATACGGGATATGACCCGGAAGTAGGTGGTGGTGTGGATTATGGTAATTATCCTCAATCCAGAACATTTATGTTAGGTCTTAATTTGAATTTCTAGTCTATGAAAGCATATAAAAAACTGATTGTTTGTGCGCTTTTGCCGTTGACTGCATGTAATGGATGGCTTCGTGAGGATGGCCCTATGACTAATAGAGTGGGCGATTTCTTTACGAGTGCACAGACTGCCATTCAAGTGGTAAACGCAGCCTATGTTCCGCTTATGTGGGAGTATCAAGGCACCTATTACAGCGAATTTTTTATAGGTGATATAATGTCGGACGATGCTCTTAAGGGAGGTCAAAACACATCCGATATGTCTGCAGCTTATGACTTGGAGAACTTTAAAACCATTTCTAATAATGAGATAGCCCTTCAATACTATCGTGCTCAGTATCAGGGAATAGCGCGTGCTAATCTGGCTATTGAGCAAATTCCTGTTATGGAAGACAGAGATGGGACTTTTACTGACGAACTCCGTTCAAGGCTTTTAGGTGAAGCGCATTTTTTGCGTGCTTACTACTATTTCAAGCTTGTACGACTTTATGGGGACATTCCTATCGTGGAATCTCCTATTTATAATTCCGATGAGTGGCGTCAGCCTCGATCTTCTGTTGAAAAGGTTTACGAAGTGATTTTTTCCGATTTGAAGCAGGCCGAAAGTTCGCTTATCCTTAAAAGCGAGTATGCGCCGGAAGAGTTAGGTCGTGTTACCAAAGGTGCCGCGCAAGCCATGCTTTTGAAGGCCTATCTATATTATGGCGACTATTGCAAACGCACAGGAAATGGCGATGCTGACTCTTATTATAAAGAAGCAGCCCAGTGGGGACAGACTTTTATGAAGGAACAGGCTTCGGAATATTCGCTTTGTTCAAACTATGCAGACAATTTTACTCTTGAAGGAGAGAATGGCTCTGAGTCTGTATTTGAAGTGCAGTATATGTCGGAAGGAACATCGGACTATGGCGAAGGGAATGGCTTTTCTCGTGGAACATTTACCACAATCCTAATCCGTTCCCGTTCGCAGTGGTTTAATGTTTCTGGCTGGGGTTTTAATCACCCTACGCAGAATCTTTACGATGAATTTGAAGATAATGACCCACGTCGAGATGCAAGCATATTGGCTCTTTCAGATGAACAGATAACTAACGCTTCTGAAGATATTTATCTTGGCAATAGTTTTTACTGCACGAAGCGTGCTATTATGACCGATGACAGGAATTATGTCTCACTTGAGGATTCGCACGAGTCTCGTTCTCCTATAAATAGGATAGATATTAGATTGGCAGATGTATATTTGCTATATGCCGAAGCATCCTTGAATGCAGGGGACAAAGCTACAGCCGAGATTTATCTTGAAAAGGTACGCTCCCGTGCCCGTGGAACTGGATCCATATTGCCTAAGTTCCCAGAGTATAAAGTGAGGAATTACACTAAAGATTATGCGTTTTATCAACTAAGTGATACGGCAGAAGACCTTCAGCTAGCCATTCGTCACGAGCGCAGGGTGGAACTTGCAATGGAAAGTCACAGATGGTATGACCTGTGCCGCTGGGGTATCGCTAAGGAAGTTATGGATGCTTATGCTAAGACAGAGACCTCTCAGGCACAGAGTCACATGTCAGAGTTTGTAAAAGGAAAACATGAACTGTTGCCAATACCTGTAGAGGAAGTCAGACTTGGTGGCTTGAGCCAGAATTATGGATATTGATTTTATTAACTATTAACTAATTATATTTATTATGAAAAAGACATTTTTATTTCTTTCAACAGTGGTTCTCTCCGCTGCTTGCGTATTATCTTCTTGTAGTAAAGACGAACCTAACAAAGGTGGTTTAAAGGAAGAAGAAAAAGAAGATGATAAACTTCCAGAATCACTAAAGGGCTCATCTTATGTTGTTATTAACCTTGATGATGCTTCATTTAATCACATCGCAAGTAAAGTAGCTCAAGATCTCCGTGTAGACGATGTAACTCGTCATCTTTATGTATGGGATGGAACCTATGCAGGCGGAACTTGTGCAGGAGTTAATTTCTATGGCGAGGCTGCAGAGTGGACCTCACTTGTAGTTACTAATATTGGTTGGTCAGGTGCCGGCTGGTTTAATGATAAAGAGACACCGGCTATTGCGTCCGATGCAGCTGATCTTGCTAACTGGAAATTCCATGTAGCTTATAAGGGAGCTGCAGGAAAAGCACATATCATTAATCTTTATTGGAATGGTGGTACATATAAATTTGCCATCGGTGAAGGAAGTCTTGATGATGCTGGTGCTTCATATTCTGCTATTGCACCTGTAAGTGGAAAGTTCGTTGCTAATGATTGGAATGAATACGAAGTCGCTCTTACAGATACCGGTATGGATTACACTAAGGCTGGAAAGTCAGACAATATCGTAGGCGTTTTGAGTGGTGGTGTTCAGGGAACTACTATAGATCTGGATGCAATGTTCTTCTATAAGAAGTAATAAGCGAATATGAGTAAAGTGGTTATACCTTTATTCACTTTGATTTTACTATCTTCTTGCTTGTCTAGTAAAGATGTGGATAAGCAAGAAGATGTAAGTTTAGAGATTCCCCAAGGGTATGTTCTATTATGGGAAGACCTCTTCGATGGTACTTCTCTTGACTTGAGTACATGGAATATAGAAGAAGGTGGAAGTGGCTTTGGAAATGCGGAGTTGCAGTACTATCGTAAAGAAAATGTAATGGTAGGAAAAGAACCTTCTTCGGGAGCGAATTGCTTGATTATTACAGCTAAACGCGAGAGTTATGGCGGTAAGCAATTCACCTCTGCCCGCATCAATACCATGAATAAGAAAACCTTCAAGTATGGCAGGTTTGATGCACGTGTAAAACTCCCTCTTACCGCGAATGGACTGTGGCCGGCGTATTGGCTTATGGGTAATGACTATTCTTTAAATGGTTGGCCTCGTTGTGGAGAAATAGATATAATGGAGATGGGAAATTCGGCTGGAATAAAAGCCGGTACTCAGGATAGATTTTTCAATGGGGCATGCCACTGGGGATACTATAAGGATGTAGGCGGTGGAAATTGGGCATATCCTAATTATGCTAAATCCACTACGTGGCCAAGTAGCCTTCAGGACGGAGAATTTCATCTGTTTTCTCTTGTATGGGACGAACAGTTTTTAAGAATGTATGTTGATCTGGATAAAAATCCTGATTCCACTCCATATTATGAGATGGGGATAAGTGATGTGTCAGATGATTGGGGAACTGGTCATTATTTTCACCATGACTACTTTATCCTCTTCAATCTTGCTGTAGGTGGTTATTTTACTGGCATACTTGACCCATCTGCTATTACAGCTCTTCCGGAAGGTGGACAATCAAGTATGTATGTTGATTATGTTAGGGTTTACGAAAGGAAATAGTATGAGAAAACAGATATTATTTGCTGTCGTTTTAGGGTTTTTCGCTTTTATTTCTTGTGAAAAGTCGGATATCTCCAATGGAAGTGGGGCATTGGATTATACTTCACAACAAAGGAAGAGCTTGAAAAGGGGCGTTAGCTTTAATTTCGGCCAATTACCTGACATTGATGTTCCTTCACTTGGCCCTGCGATCAGTTGGTCGTATAATTGGAGCAGTGGCACTTCACAGGCTGCATTCTCGCAATTCGAGCAATATGGCATGGATTTTTGCCCCATGGCTTGGAATGCCAATTGGTCCGAAGATACATTCCGTTCATTCAAGCGCGCACATCCGGGATGTGAGTACATATTGGCATACAATGAGCCTAACCTTAAGGACCAGGCCAATATGACCCCGTCGCAGGCGGCCCAGGATTGGCCAAGACTTGTTGCCATCGCTAAGGAATTGGGCATGAAAATTATTGCTCCTGCGATGAACTATGGAACGCTTGAAGGGTATAACGACCCATGGAAGTGGCTTGACGAGTTCTTCGCTCAGGAAGGCGTCAGTCTTGATGATGTCTCTGGGCTCGCACTACATTGCTATATGGGCTCGGCACAGGCTATGAAGCAGTTCGTAGATGGCTTCAAGAAGTACGGAAAGCCTATTTGGCTGACTGAATTTTGTAATTGGGCGGGAAATAATATCTCTGCGGAAGCTCAGATGAAATACATGGTGGAAGCCGTTAATCTTTTGGAATCGGATGATCAGGTGCAGCGCTATGCTTGGTTTATTCCGCGAGGAAATGGCGAGGCTCAGTGCCATAATTCACTGCTGGAAAGTAAGAAGCCTTTTGGTCTTACGGATCTCGGAAAGGTTTTCGTGAATATGTCCACACTTGACAAAACTCTTTACTATAAGGTAGGTGATGTAATACCGGCAGAACATTATACCGGATTTGAAGGTGCGATACATCTTGCTCCATGTACGGACACTAAGGGCGCTCTGGAACTTCAGGATCTTAAGAAAGGCTCGGCAGCTCTTTGGCAGATCGAGGTGGGTTCGGAAGGGAAATATACATTGGAGTTAAGGTATTATACTTACTTTGAAAGTCCACTAAATGTACTTGTCGATGGGAAAAGTTTGGGAATACTTGAGCTTGGAAATACTGATTATAAATGGGAAAACAAGACTGTCGAGATAAATCTACCTGCAGGAAAGCATACGCTATCACTTAGCGGTACGACGGCTTTCCCTGTTACGCTGAATTGGCTAAAAATAACTAATAACTAATAATTATGAATAAAAAATGCTGTGTAGGGGGGTATGAAGCTCCCGAGGTTCTCGTTACGGAACTAACATGTGGCTCAGTGCTTTGCGCATCATCGGGCGAAGATAAATCTTGGTATCAAAGAGGTGGGGTAGGAGATTTTACCTATTCTATCGATGAAGACGATACATGGGAGTAACTCTAAAATGTGTACTGATATGAAAAAGATATATTCATGGATGCTTGCTGCGGTTTGTGTCAGCGCATTATCGGTGTCTTGTAAGCAAGACGCTCTTGAACCATCTACTCCAGATGAAGGCAAAACCGTGAAGGTGGAAGTCAGCCTTGCAGAGGAACTTAAAGGAACCATGCTTGACTCTAAAGGAATTGTGTGGGAAGTAGGTGATCAGATTAAATATGCCGGTGGGGCTGAATTGACTTCAAGTCCTCTTACGGCTGAAGATATTTCTTCTGATGGAAGTGTGGCGTCATTTACTTTTGATGCTGCTCTTACTGAAGTGGATAGGAATGGATGGTTTGTATCTACTAAGAACCATCCGACTAGTTATACTGAAGTGGAATATACTCTTGGGACTGATAATGGAAATGTCTATACTCAAGATGTGGCAGGTGAGATGAACCATCGCAGGCTTTTCCTTCATAGCGGACTTGGCACTATGGATGTGGCTAAAGGTCAAGAGAAGATCACAGTTAAGATGGATGTATGCGGTACTATCTTCCGTGCTATGCCATATACGACACTCTATAATAGTGAAAAGATAGAAAGTGTCACTCTTTCGTCTAATTCTTATATTGTAGGCACTGTTGCGTATGATCGTGGTGCACAAAGCTATAAGCCTATCGCAGGGAATGGCTACGAAGGTGCTACTGTAGATTGGAAGAAGTATAATAATGTGGTCGTTAATCTAGGTACCGCTTTCGCTCTTGATGGCGTGACTTCTAAAGAGACGAGTAAGGGTATTTATTTCCCAGTCGCTGCATCGTATGAGGGGTATCCATATAAAGGATATAAGTGGGTAATTTCTACCGATAAGGCTAGGTATGTTTTTGATGCTATGGATAAAGATTTCGCAGTGGGAGAGAATGTGGTAAAGAATGTATATCTTAACCTCGATAAGGCTACCCGCAGCGAGCATGTAGCTGGTACTTTAAGATATGAGGCAGTATGGAAAACTGTCGAACTTGCCCCAGGAGAAAGCAAGGATAATTATTGCGGTTACTCAGTTGCCATGACTAAGGATGGAGAAGAGGCTGAAGTAAAAAGAGAAAGCGCTGAGTACTATGAACTTTATTATAAGAATGTAGCCTTTACTTGTACAGATCCAGATTCCGGAGAACCGGTGGATTGGGTAGCTGTGAGGTACAGCACCACTAATGCACATGTACTTGCAGATGTCAGTGAAAATACAGGAGCAGAAAGAAAAGCCCTTGTCACTATCACATATTCAGATGTTAGAAACTATACTATTGAAGAATCAAGCAAGACTAAGACATTCATCATCACCCAGAAAGCCGCTGGGGCTAAAAAGGTAATTACATTTTTTTCTAACATAGGAGATCAAACAATCGATGCTGAAGCATTGACTAATTTTGATACTGGTGCATATGTTTGCATAGACATTGATGGACAACATGCTGAAAATTGGCAGAATGAGGAACATCAGCAATTATATGCCAATGCTACTTTCAATGTATATGTTTTGGGGACAGGAGTAGGTGAGACTGCTTCTGTGGCAGATTGGCTTACAGTGTCATACGGAAAGGATTCTGAAGGAAAGTTCAATAGTACTCATGTGTTCTTGACTGCAACTAAAAATACAGGAGTGGAGAGACAAGCACTAGTATATTGTGTCTACACAGCACCTGAAGGCTATGAATTTGAAAATGGTGAAAAGACCGCATATAAGCAGTTTATTGTCACTCAAAAGTCTGGAATGACAATTAATGCAAGTTTTGAAAATGTATATTCTAATTTAGTTTCCGCATCTGGAGAAACTATCAATGCCGCTAATTTAAAAGTTGAGGTAAATGGTTCTGCTGTTTCAGATTATACTAAACTATCTGAATATGGCCTTTCTCTTACTTCAAGTGCAGGAACTTTAACTGTTTCGGAAAATGGTTCGATTACATTTGTTGTCCCTGAAAATAAACCGAATAAGGAAAAAACATATACGATTTCACTTAAACAAGACTCTAAACTATTAGCTTCATGTGAAATTAAGCAAGCCGCTGGAACGGAAGAGGTTAGTGATATTTGTAAGTATACGTATGATTTGGATTTTACCTCAGCTGCTGATGAAAACCATTACAGGTATTTTGGAATGGCTCCTAACTTTAGCGATGGTGGGCATTATATGTTCATTAGAAATGTGAAATTAAATGGAGAGGTAGTTACTATGACACAAGAAATAGCTGAAGAGATACTTGCTTATGCTATTCGTTCTGAAGAGCCGACAGCAGAGGAATTGTCTAAGGCTGCAGTAGGTAGAACTTCTTCATCTACAGCTGTTACTGCTCACGTTGCGGGATTTGGAGCTTCAGATATTTATGTCACTATTAAGACTCATGAAAGTTTATGTGTGACAAGAGTAGCTGGTTATAATAGTGATGGTTCATTTTATGGTGCATTTGTAATTTGGACCGATTAATTTGTGCTTTGTAAAATAAAAGGGAAGAGGCTGACCCAAAAGGGTTGGCCTCTGACTTTATATTCGGGGTGACTATGAAGTCGAAGGGCTGATAGTCACCCTTCTTTCGTTATAGGGACGTGGAGAAACCTGAAAAACACCTTTGAAGTCTATGTGCCTTGTAGGGTATTCTATTAAGGGTAGCAGGCAAAGGTGAAAATTTTTTGCGATCACCTTTGAACCTTATCCTTTCTAGAAGCACGTAGAATAGGGGTATCTTCTAAAGGTGAATTTCAGGTTGATAAATCAATTACGATTATGCTTTCCATTCATTGGCTTAATGGCAGTGCAGTTTTCTTTCGATGTATCGATTAGCCTGCTATTGGTATTCCGGCATAATCAAAAGAAAATTTTTTACCATACACATCATATAATTCTCCATAAATGCGATATGTATCATCAGTGTAGCTTTCTACATTAACTGTCCCATTAGTGAAATATCCCAAGATTGACCTCCATCCATCATAGTATTGGCACCCGCAGGTCACTATGTAATTTATTGTACTAGTATGAAATCCGCTCATTAATGAGTTTGGATGACCTTCTATTCTTTCGTTAAAATCTTTAATTGTGCTAAAATCAGTGTAAGTACCTGTGGTTGGTAAAGAAGCTCCTATAGGTAAATTAAAAACAAGATTGAGTCTTCCTATAGGTTCAGGAGAAGCTAAAGTCAATCCGCATAGTTGATAGTCCGTATTATATTTATCTGTATAGACATAGGATATGTAATACGCTTTTGTAAATGTTAGATTATCTATGTCGTATGGTATATTGGATCTTGGCCTATGACTATTGTTTAAATCAAGAGAGTTTATCAGATAATCTTCACCATTGTATTCGATGTGTATTCGTTCTTCGTTACATGCAGCATCGATTAAAATGTATGATCCTATTTTTGTTTTCTTGATGATAATCTGTCCATTATCGTCAAATTTTTGTTTTTTGATTAATTTTCCATCTTTATCACAGTGATATATGTAGCTTTCTTTTATGGACCATGTTTTTTTAGAGTAGTCTATTTCATCTATATCAGTATATACTCCTTCAAAATCCTGCAGTCTGGCATGGTCAAAATTACTTTCTTTTCCTGAAAGGAGGGGAATATTAAGCCTTATACCATATTTAAAGTACTCTCCTTTTTCGTTGATGTGGTATTTATCAGTAATTAAAATTCCAATACAATTGAAATTGACATTTTGGGGAGTAAATAGCTCACTTATGCAGTAAATTTCTTTAGTTACGGGTATGCCTTCTTCCAACTCTACATTATTATCTTTGTCACAAGAAGCAAACCCAATGAGCAAAAGAGCTATGATAGCCCTATTGAGACAATGTTTTTTCATAATAATAACTTTTTTTGTAATGAGGTTTAGCATTAGTTGGTTAATAACATGATGGCGAATGTAATCATTTTTTCTTTAATTCCTTTGAAATGAAGTGGTAAGTATATTTGATTCCCCAGACTCCGTTACTGGTTCTGGTAGTTTCTCCACTTTTCCAGTTATCTGGTGACAATACATCGGTAAATGAAAAGCAGCTGTAGAGTTCTATTCCATGTTGCTTTTTGCTCCCTAGTTCTTTTCTCAAGGAATAATATAATCCGAACCTAACTGGAGAGTAACTTTCTTTTCCACATATTTTTACATCGTTTTCATAGCCTGAACCATTTGTTAGAAAGGCTGTTCTAAGTGCTATTATACATGATCTTTCAAAAATACATATACCAGTATCAAGAGTTACATAGTTGCATCTATATTCTTGATTATTATAGTCTTCAAAGTGGCCACCTTCTATGGAATACCCTAACCCTCCATATAAAGTGGTGTAGTAAGTTAAATCCAAAAGGGCATTTACTCCGAATGTTGGGGAAAATCTGTATCCATAAGTTTTGTCACTATAGTCACCTGGGGCATGAATAGCTGTCTGGCAAAGTTGTGGTCCGGCATAGACTCCTACTACTAATTTGGGAATGAAATTGACACGGCCAAGACTATCCTTGATTTTTTGCTCTTCTTGGTCTTTTTCCCACTCGTCGAGAAATGTCTCTTTCTGTCCATTCGCGTATTGTATAGATTTTACTTTTTTGATAGATGTTGTACGTATAGGACCATTCTGGTTTGACCATAATCTATAGACGATAGTATCGTCAGATACGCTCTCTATTTTAACGACACTTTGCTCGCCGTTTTTCAGTGTTAGAATGTCCTGTGAATAGGCCATAGTACATAAAATGGAGAAGACTAAAACGAGTTTAATTTTTCTTTTCATAAGTGTATGGTTTGATTGATAATTAATTTGTTCTAAAAGGTGTTTAATTATTTCGCGGATTATTGCGTCAATTCAAGTGAATACTGCAATACTATTACATTGGATCCATTTTTCTAAAATAAATCGTTAAAACAAATATCCAAGTCTTATGCTGAAAGCATGTCCGTTAAGCCATGTTGGCTGGTAATCAATTGTTTGATGAATAGGTTCATTAAGCCAATTCCATGCTTTAATAAAGCCATTATGAGAGTGATTGTATTCATAGAGTGCACTAATGAAGAAGTTATCGTTAAAAAATAAATTAAAACCTGCGTTTAGTTCACCAGTGCAGTAAAAAGTCTCATCATTTATGTTTTTTAATTTTGTGAACTTCAATGCATCCCAACCTCCAGTTATCTCTATATAATCAGTAACAGGGATGTGAATTTGCATGGCTGAAAAAGCAAACAGCATAAATAATCCTGCTGAGGATGGATCAAGATCCCCGAAAGTTCTTAGTACTATTGCTGGCATGAACATTAAAATACCTACTGGACTGAATGACAAGTAGTCTTTTCCTGCTTTAAGGTTTACTTTAGAGCCCATAAAACTATATAATACCTCTGCTTCGAGGGACAACGTATTATATGAACTTTCAATTATTTTATTGTGATTAAGGTAATTATATCCTACTTTTAGCAAGATGTTCTGGTATTCATCGTGATAGGTAGGTTGTGCATTGCTGATAGTAGTGATGGATAATGCCAATATCAATGCTACTAATAATTTCTTCATACATTTTAATTTTAGACTGCTGAACCCTTACAGCCATAATAACAAAGAAAGTGTGGGCCAAATAACCATACTCTATAACCGGGCTCTGGACTGCCTTGACGAGAATACAAGTTACACAACTCACACCTTCACTATCTAAGGATTAACCTATCAATAGCAAGTGCAAGCGTAGCCACTTACTCCTTCGTCACATGAAATGTGAAGATTGGTAGTTAAATACTTTCTTTTCTTCATTATCGTTTTGATTTTACTATTTTTACGAACGAAATAATTTCGTCTTGGTATTTTGTCCGAAAAAACGCCCTTTTCTCGGACAAAATGGTAATTAAAGATAGTTTGTCCGAAAAAACGCCCTTTTCTCGGACAAACTGCTAAAGATGAAGGAATATTTAGAAATTAAGTGCTAACCCGAATCCAGATGAAGTTTTTCCGAGAATCAAAGACATATCTTTCTGCGATGAAGACTTCTGATTACGATTAAAATCGTCAGCTATCTCATTAAGTCCTTTGTTACCCTTTATCCATAAAGGAATACCGGATCCAAGACATGCGGCACCTACTACATATCCTATGATTACACCTACAGTGTTGTCACGTTTCTTAAAAAATGGGTCTTGGAAAGCAGGGTCATTATTATAATCGTTATTGATACATGCCAAGGCCGTAGTTAGCGATACAGTTATGGCCCCCGAAATGGTAAGAAGCACCCCGTATGTATATTGATTCATAGCCTTTCTATATTTACTACCATATAAAGAGTACCCTATAGCGTCACTTATTTCTTTCTGTGAAAGTCTTCTGTGACCCCTATAGAAATGCCCATTCCAATAACCTAAATACTCATTATCGTAAAAGACATAAGGCCCCGTTTCTTCAGTTTTGAAAAATTGCTTCGTCCCATTCTCGAATTCTATGACAGCGACCTTAGAGGTCGAAATCCTATAGTCCGGCCCATTAAGATTATTGAACATTTTGTAAAGTACGTCGTTATCTGAAATCTCCACGACTTTAGCCTCTATAACCTGATTAGAATCATAAAGATAAATTCTGTCTTGAGCATAACAAACATTACTCAAAAACAAGCACCCCCAAAGTGCAGATAGAATTAAATAAAACTTACGCATAACTGAATTAAAATTAATTATCCTACGATATATTTTCCCAATTTGGGAACTCTCCCCAAGAGGTAACTAACTGCAAATGATGTTCCATAACTGCATAAGGCGGTTAGAAATATAACAAGTAAGGTGGAATTAATAGCGTTTTGAAATACCGTAGTAAAAAAGCACAGGAAAAATATGTGCATTAGATACATACCATAACTTGCGCCGGATATTGGAAGTATAAAGTGCCTATAAAAGGCGTTATCGCCATTAAGTTTTTTTATTGTAAGAAAGAATCCTATAGTAATAAGAGCGGTTCCACTAGTGCAGAAGCCCCAACCGGTCTCCATATATACAGCCAGATCTATTGTACTTTCTACAGGAAACTCCTTAGGCATGGTATTCCAAAACCACCCAGCAGATATGCTGTACCCTATAATAATTAGTGGAATTGAAATAAGAATCGTTTTCTTCCACGATAGATCACTAAGGTATTTACGAAAATAGTGAGCTAATATCACATATCCGATAAAGCCGCTGACCCCGTAGAAAAGCCCGAACTCGTTCCAATTGGCCTCGCCCCACACTTGATTTCCTCCGCTAAGAAGCCTTAAGAATGGAATCGTCGTAGTGAATAGCCACAAAAGGATAAAGCACTGTTCTCCCTTTTTGCTTACTTTTTCTATCCATGCGGAAAAGATGTGCATAACAAGATAAATCCCTAAAAGCATGTAGACAAACCACAAATGCCCTGCAGCTCCAGGAAAGTTAAATATGGACTGTTTTAAAGAGTTCAAGACAGAGCCACTTTTATAGAATTCGTACGTGGATCCATAGAGTGGTATCAAAGCGTAAAGTAATACCCATATAATAAGAGGTATAGCTACTCTTTTGAATCGTTTGCGGAAAAACTCACAACATTCACCTTTGATAGGGAACAATAGGTAACTGGACGCCATCACGAAAAGTGGCACGCAAGGTCTTAACAGGGAATCTATTAAAGTGACTATTACCCCGTTGGTGCGATTGAGAATAAGTGTCCCTTCGCCTCCTAGATAGAATGGTTCGCAGGAGTGAACCAGCATCACCATAAAGCAGGCTATAACCCTTAGATAGTCGATGAAGACTACTCTTTCATTCGTCATGATTTTTTATTTTCTTATAGGATCGCAAGTTAAACCTACCCCTAAACGCTTGAATACCTTTCTATCCACTTCGGAAAGCATAACGGTGGAGTGAACTTGGCATCCGTTAAGTTCTGGGAGCTGCGCAAGTGCTCTTCTGCATTTGTCATCTGTAAGGCTAAGAAGGGAAAGTGCCACGAGCACTTCGTCAGTGTGAAGACGCGGATTGTGCCCGTGAAGATAAGAGACTTTAGTTTTCTGGATAGGCTCAATCATATCGCGAGGAATGAGCTTTACGCTATGATCAATTCCTGCCAAGTGCTTTATTGCATTTAAGAGCAGTGCGGCGCTTGACCCCATCAAAGGGCTGCTCCCGGCTGTAATAATCGTTCCATCTGCCAATTCAACTGCGGCGGCTGCCAGTCCACCACTTGCTTCCTTTCTCAATTTAGCTGCAATGGTAGTCCTTCTAAATGAGGTGTCAATCTTGGCCTGTTTCATCAGCGATGCTATCTTGTTAATTTCAGCATCATTAACAGCGCCATCGGCCATCCTGCAAAGAGCATCGTAGTAGCGCCTGATTATTTCCTGCTTAGCAGCATAACAGCATAGATCTTCATCGCACATACAATACCCTATCATGTTTACGCCCATGTCGGTAGGGGACTTGTATGGATTCTCTCCATAAATGCTTTCGAATATGGCGTTTAGTACAGGAAAGATTTCAATATCCCTATTGTAGTTTACAGCCATTTTCCCGTATGCTTCAAGATGGAAAGGATCTATCATGTTTATATCGTTTATGTCGGCAGTGGCAGCCTCATACGCTAGGTTAAGAGGGTGTTTTAAAGGCAAATTCCAAATTGGGAACGATTCGAACTTGGCATAGCCGGCTTTGATACCCCTTTTATGCTCTTGATAAAGCTGCGATAGGCACACAGCCATCTTTCCACTTCCGGGTCCTGGTGCTGTTACTGCAACAAGTGGTCGTGTGGTAGGAACATAGTCATTTCTTCCGAAACCATCTTCGGAGTCGATAAGTGCCACATTATTAGGATAACCCTCTATAGTATGGTGGTAATAGGTTTTGATGCCACGCCTTTCCAATTTTGCTCTATAGTTGTCGGCGCTTGACTGACCATTATAGTGTGTTATAACCACGGCACTCACCAGAAAGCCATGTCTTTCGAACTCGTCGTGAAGCCTTAGTACATCCATATCATAGGTAATGCCAAGGTCGTTTCTTACCTTGTTTCTCTCTATGTCCAAAGCACTTATTACTATAATAATCTCAGTGCTATCGGATAGTTGCTGAAGCATTCGCATCTTAGAGTCCGGTTTGAAGCCTGGCAGAACTCTGCTTGCGTGATGGTCATCGAAAAGTTTTCCTCCGAATTCGAGGTAAAGTTTGTCGCCGAACTGCGATATACGCTGTTTAATGTGTTCGGACTGAATTTTTAGATATTTGTCGTTGTCAAACCCGTATTTCATAACGGGGTTCAAAGATAAGCAAAAATCGGCATTCCCTAAAATGAATCGGCCAATTTTAAAACGAGTTTTTCAGTTTTTTCCCAGCCTAGACACGCGTCAGTAATGGATTTCCCGAAAATTGTCCCATGCTCATCCTGACATCCATCTTCTAAATAAGACTCTATCATAAGACCTTTTAGATAGTTGTTATGACTGCTCTTTAATTCCAATGCCTTGATAGCGTTATCTCTCTGTTTTAGATAATCTTTTCCAGAGTTAGAGTGATTACAATCCACTATGATGGCAGGGTTCTGGATAGGGTAGTCTCGCATAATAGTAGATAGTCCTTCAATGGATTGCCGATCGCAGTTTTGGTGGTGCACGCTATCATGGTCTACATAACCTCGAAGGATGGCGTGAGCATAAGGGTTCCCGTGGCTATGAACTTCCCAATTCCTGTAAATAAAAAGGTGGGGGTTCTGTGCTGTAATAATGTCCTGAGAGAGAGCATGCAGATCTCCGTTTAGTGGATTTTTTATTCCCACAGGTATATCTAATCCGCTTGCCGTGAGTTTGTGTTGTTGATCATCGGCAGAACGGGCTCCTATCGTGACATAACACAGAAGATCAGAGATAAATCTATGGTTTTCAGGGTATAACATTTCGTCTGCACATCCCATTCCTATTTCTTCCAAAGCCCGAAGATGAATTTTCCTTATGGAAAGTACACCTTTAAGTATGTCATCAGTTTGGGATTGCGGATCTGGCCGGTGAAGCATCCCTTTGTAAGCGTTACCGCTAGTTCGTGGTTTACTGGTATAGAGTCTGGGAACTATGAATATTTTATCTCTGACTTTATCACTTAAGCATTTCAGTCTACCCAGATACTCCATTACAGCATCCTCTCTATCGGCAGAGCAAGGGCCTATCAGCAATATAATTCTATTATCATCTGCACGCAGAATATCCTTGATGGATTTGATGCAACCCTCCCTTATCTTTTGACCTTTCGCCGAAAGTGGATACAGTTGCTTTATTTCTTTGGGGATGGGCAGTCTTCTCTTAAATTCCATTGATACTCTTTTGATACTTTCATAAGGCACTTAACCACCTCTATCCAATAGACAGTTATCTTTTTGTCATGAATGAATCGTTCCCTGCTTTCCAGCACTTCCTCTTCTCTATGCGCGTCAAGTATTTGAGCGCCAATTCTTTTTTTTACAATACCTACCTTCTTGCATTCCGACATTCGCATTTCAAAAAGTTGGGCGATACGTCTGTCGATCTCATCGATTCGGTTTCTGATTTCGGCCAATTCTTCCATTTCCCGGTTTTTAACTGCCAATAACGAATTCGAGCATAGCGTTTAGGTCATCTTTTTCAAAGGAAAGTTGCTCTCCGCTTTGAAGATTTTTTATTTGAATGACACCGCCCTCGATTTCATTTTGACCACATATAGACATAAACGGTATGCTCTTACGATCGGCATAGTCGAATTGTTTTTTCAGTTTGCAACTATCAGGGTATACTTCTACACTTATCCCCTTGGAACGAAGAGCTATGCTGATAGGTAGTATGTAAGCACATTCTGTTGGACCCATATTGGCAAATAGCAGTGTAGTTGAACTATTAAGAGAAGTCGGGAATTTGTCAAGTCCTTTTAGGACATCGTAGATGCGATCTGCTCCGAAACTTATCCCAACTCCAGACATATCTGGAAGTCCAAATATACCTGTCAGATTATCGTACCTACCGCCACCACTTATACTTCCTATTTGATAATCAAGAGCTTTAATCTCAAAAATAGCGCCTGTGTAGTAGTTAAGTCCGCGTGCAAGAGATAAATCTATCTCACATTCTGTGCTAATTCCAGCATCATTAATATAGTTTATCAACTCTTCGAGCTCTTCTATACCTTTAGTGCCTACTTCACACTCTGACATAATAGAGCGCATGGTCCGGAGTTTTTCTTCATTGGTGCCTTTAAGACAGAGGATGGGTTCTAGCTTTTCAATTGCCATCGGGCTCAATCCCTTTTCTATCAACTCTTCTTTCACCGCTTCTAGGCCAATCTTATCTAACTTGTCAATAGCCACAGTGATGTCAACGACTTTATCGGGGCTTCCGCATAATTGAGCTAATCCACTGAGTACCTTGCGATTATTTATCTTGATAACGACCCTTATTCCGAGTCTTTTGAATACTTCATCGGCGATTTGAACGAGCTCTAACTCGCATAGTTGACTCTTGGAGCCTATGACATCTACATCGCACTGGTAAAATTCTCTATATCGACCTTTTTGTGGTCTATCTGCCCGCCACACTGGCTGTATTTGAAAACGCTTGAACGGAAAAGATATTTCGCTTTGGTGCTGGACAACGTAGCGAGCAAATGGAACCGTAAGGTCATATCTTAAACCTTTTTCGCATATTTGCCCGATTAGCGGCTTGCTAGGGTCTGTTCCAGCAAAGGCATCACCAGAATTTAGTATGCGGAAAAGCAACTTGTCCCCTTCATCGCCGTATTTACCCATAAGCGTGGATAGATTTTCCATAGCTGGGGTCTCTAACTGTGCGTACCCAAATGATTTGAATACGCTTTTTATAGTGTCAAAAATATAATTTCTTTCAGCCATCTCTTTCTGGCCGAAATCTCTTGTACCCTTAGGGATAGCAGGTTTTTGTGCCATATATGTATAATTTATTGTGCAAATTTACTACTTTTGCCGTATATAACATATTCAAGGTATGAAAAATTTTTTAAGAACATTACTTGCAGTCATTTGTGCGCTCTTGATTGTGAATCTAATCGGGTTTGCTATATTGATGGGATTGGCTTCATCAACAAGTAGTACTCCGGCTATTCCTTCCAGTGGAATACTAAAGGTTGATATGTCCAAGATTGTAATATCCGAGCAGAGTACACAGAGTCTGAATTTCGCACAGCCGGATGTGCGCACGACAATTGGCCTTCTTAAGGCAGTGAATGCTATCTCATCAGCTGCTTTGGATCCTGGTGTTAAGTGTATGTATTTGAAGACAGACGGTCTTTTTATAGGCACCGGTGCTATTCAGGAATTTAGAAATGCTATCGCTGAATTTCGCAGTAGCGGGAAGCCTGTCATCGCCTATATGGAGAATCCTACTACTGGTTCGTATTATCTTGCAAGTGTGGCAGATAAAGTCTATATGGGAGCATATCAAGGAGGTAGTCCTACTTTCACCGGGCTTTCTTCCCAAATGCTATTTTTAGGAGATGCTCTAGATCGACTTGGAGTAAATGTTCAGCTGATCCGTCATGGTAAGTACAAATCAGCGGGAGAGATGTATATCCGCTCCAGTGCCAGTGCCGAGAATCTTTACCAAAATCAGGTGATGGTAAATTCTTTGTGGAGCTCTTTCGCCCAGGATATGGCAGCAAGTCGCGGACTTGATGTTGAGAGTCTTAATTCTGCTATTGATAATCTTGATCTTTGTCTTCCGGCAGATTTTGTGTCTTATGGTCTTGTCGATGAACTTTTGGATAGAAAGGAATTGGAAGATAAATTGGCCGTAATGTCACAGGTGGAAGACTTTGATGATGTGCAGTTTATTCCGTTTGCCGCTTATGCCGATGCGCATATAGTCAATAACTTCCGTTCTTCACAACGCATCGCCGTCATCTATGCCAATGGCTCCATTGTCGATGGCTACGACCTGCAGAATGTAGATGGAGATCGTTTTGCTTCCATAATAGAAGATGTAAGGGAGGATGATATGATAAAGGCTGTGGTTCTTCGTGTTAATTCTCCTGGCGGCAGCGTCGTCGCTTCAGAAAAGATTCGTCATGAATTGGATAGGCTTGCACGGGAAAAACCGCTAATCGCATCATACGGAGATTACGCCGCATCGGGTGGTTATTGGATTTCTAATGGTGCGGAAAGAATTTTCTCTGATGAAACCACACTTACGGGCTCAATAGGTGTTTTCGGTATGGTGCCGGACTTTTCAAAGCTCTATAAAGAGACTCTTCATATAGGAGTACAAAGCGTTTCATCCAATAAACACGGAGATATGTTTTCTATGAGCAGGCCATTTACTAAGGAAGAATTGGCCTATATGCAGCGTAGCATAGAGAGTATCTACACTCGTTTCGTTTCTTTGGTAGCAGAAGGGCGAGATATGAGTGTGTCGGCAGTTGATGAGATAGCTCAAGGTCGCGTGTGGGCTGGAAATGATGCCTTGCAGATTGGCCTTGTAGATGAAATCGGAGGTTTAACGGATGCTCTAAGTTATGCAGCGAAGTGTGGGGGAGACCCGGATGTTGCTAATTGGAACATAGTTGAGTACCCTAAAGAATTGAGCTTCGTGGAAATGTTAACGGAAGCCATTAATGGGACAGTGAACGATTACTCGGTTTATGGTAATTGGTCAGTTTATTATAAGAACTGGTATGACAAGTGGATGTCGGGTGATCGTGAGATTGTATTCGCCACTATGCCATACATTCCTAGCATTATTAAGTAATTCTACAGGAGTTCTCTAATTACTAATACTTTAGAATCGTTATTTTTTACTTTGACACTTTCGCTGGTTTTTCGACAAAGCAGTGAAAGTGTTTCTTTTTTTTGTGGCTCTCTAACAAGCACTACTTCGGATTCTTTCAAAAAGGAAGGAATCTTTAAATCCACGAACACATCGCTAATCTTTTTTTTCTTTCCTGACAGTCCTAGGGGAGTAATCCAATCGCCATTCTCCCAATTCCTTATATAAAATGGAAAGTATAGTTTGTCAAGGCTGGCGTATATGACACCATTTGGTGCGCAAAGTGAGTCGGGCTTTTGCTCTATGCTTATCTTAAACCTTCGGCCAGATATATCATAAATGCCTTCAGTATCGATCTTTATGATTTCGTTATTCTTAATGTCTATGCCAGATATGGGTGTAATGTCTATGCTATTAGACCCCAGTTCCAGCTTATGCGTAGGGCTGTAGAATGTCTTTCCGCTTAGCGTCTTTCCTTCTAGTAGGAGCCTGCATAGGTCATTATAGCAGCCTTCGCTGAAATGATAAAGTTCCAATTCCCTATAAAGAATATATTTCCAGTGCTTTAGAGAGAGCAACTCCTTTATGTTGCTACATTTTTCTCTGTGTGTAACGTAATACTCCTGAGCTATATCATCAACCTGAGTTATATGAGCCATATCTGAGGCGATGGTCTTTTGAAAAGAAGGATTAATATCTTTGAATATAGGAAGGACTTTGTGTCTTAACAGATTTCTTTTATAGAGAGACTCGGTGTTGGTTCTATCTTCTCGCCAAGATAGCCCTTTAGACACCATATAATCAGTTATTTCGCTTCTGCTCGTATGAAGAATAGGTCTAAGCACTCTATGAGGAAAGACTCCTGAATCGGTGGCCATACCCTTCATCCCACGACTACCGCATCCACGTAACAGATTTAAAAGGAGTGTCTCGACATTATCATCTGCATTGTGAGCCACAGCTACGGCATCGTACCCATACTTGAGGCATAAATCTGCGAACCAGCCATATCTAAGTTCACGCGCGGCCATTTCAATGCTAATCTTTTCTTTTTTAGCGTATTTTATGGTGTCGAAACGGATAAAGTGTGACTTTATGCGATTATCCTCGCACCATTTTCGCACAAAGGCTTCATCTCCATCGCTTTCTTCGCCACGTAGGGTAAAATTACAGTGGGCTATTGCATATTCGTTCATAAATGGAAAAAGGACACCATCTAATGCCCTTTTTGCCATATACATCGAGTCGATTCCAGCACTGACTGCGAGAAGTAGTTTCATTATTGTCTTTTTGCGAAGGTGTAGGTGAAATTAAAGGAAAGGAAGTCCTTGAACTGAACTCCACGCTTTTTCGTGACATCTCCTTCTGTAATGGTGACATTAGGATCGGAAATAAGCCATGTCTTAAATGCCAATGTCATATATTTACTTAATTGCCAATTGATAGCGTTATCCCAGTTTATACGAAAATAAGGTTCATTAAGATAGTCAGTAAAGATTACACCTTGGGTCTCGTATGAAAAATTTTCGTTAATCGAAATTTTAAAATTAGCCTTCAATTGAGCACCGAATTGAAATAGCGCCATCTTATAATCTTTCCCTTCGGGAGTCTCGATAGTATCATCTTTTAGTTTCATACCATAGGCTTTACGCAAGTCCTCGTTAGTACAGATGGTAAAGCCTCCGGTTATGGGCGCCATATTGACATTAAACCACGGAGTAGGTGCCCATTGAATACCGAATGCTATGTCAGTATAGGCCGGTGACAAAAATCCCGATTTAATGTTTTTTTCTATCCACTTACCATCCTCGCCTTTTTCGTATCCATCCGGAGTGTCAGTGAATTGGCTGCGGAAGTTAAAGGAAGCAGTATAGTTAAAAGGTGAACCACTAGCTGTTTGATAGGCCCATTTGCTTTCGAAGTAGATGCGGTCGTTACTCTTTTGAAGGATATTCTCTTTCTCGTTAGAATAAAGAAATCCATAGTCTAGTTGCAGCCGGTTACTCCAGCTCATTAATTCTTTTTTATAGTCAGCCTTGGCATCCAAATTAGTAGTAAGGGTAGTTGTATTATAACCACCAGCAGCCCAGTTACTTAGATTAGTCATATTGTAACCTAAATTGAGCTGAACAGAAGATGTCCAGTAGTTAGGCTTAGGAGTTTTTCCACTCTCAATCGGTGCCTGCGATATTTCAGTTGCAGCATCAACTGCCGCCTTCTGTACAGCGTCATCCTGTGCAAATGCATTGAAAGACAATAGAATGCAGCCCGTTAATATTAAAATTAATCTTTTCATCTTGTTTAATATGCTATAGCAAATACAACTCTACCCTTTGAAGGCTTTCCGGAATATATATCTTTTCCTTGCTCTTCGCTAACGAAACTGTCCACAGGTATGCATCGTATGGTTGCTTTTGTCTCGTCTTTAATCTTTTGCTCGGTTTCGGCTGTTCCATCCCAGTGGCAAAGCAAGAATCCGCCTTTTTTTATTTCTGTTTTGAATTCTTCCCAGTCATCACATTTACGTACATTAGCATCGCGCATCGCAAGTGCCTTGTTATAAATGTTTATCTGAATTTCATCAAGTAGTGATTTGATATACTTTTCGATTCCTTCAGCATCGTGTGTACTCTTTTCGAGGGTGTCTCTTCGGGCCAATTCCACCGTCCCTCCTGCAAGATCTCTTGCTCCCATTGCAACTCTTACCGGGACTCCCTTCAGTTCCCATTCTGCGAATTTGAATCCTGGCCTAAGTGTGTCTCTATCATCTATCTTGACACTGACTCCCAACTCCTCAAGACGCATTTTCATTTCATTGAATTTGCTGAGGATGGAGTTCCTCTCTTCGTCCGTTTTATATATAGGGACCATTACTACCTGTATAGGGGCCAATGCCGGTGGCAGCACCAGTCCGTTGTCATCACTATGGGCCATAATCAATGCTCCCATTAGCCTAGTGCTCACACCCCAAGATGTAGCCCAAACATACTGTTCTTTTCCTTCTTTATCAGTGTATTTTACGTCAAATGATTTTGCGAAATTTTGGCCTAGAAAGTGAGATGTACCCGCTTGCAGGGCTTTACCATCCTGCATCATGGCTTCTATGGTTAATGTGTCCAATGCTCCTGCGAATCTTTCGTTCGGGCTTTTGTGACCGATAATAACAGGAAGTGCCATTACTTTTCTGGCGAAATCGGCATATATGTGAACCATTTGTACTGCCTTGGCCTGGGCATCTTCGGCGGTTGCGTGGGCAGTATGTCCTTCTTGCCACAAAAATTCGGCGGTACGAAGGAATGGTCTTGTGCGCATTTCCCACCTTACTACATTACACCACTGATTGCAAATAATAGGGAGGTCCCTCCATGATTTAATCCAATTTTTATAGACACTCCAGATTATGGTTTCAGAAGTAGGACGCACTATGAGTTCTTCTTCAAGTTTTGCATCAGGGTCAACGATAACTCCTTTTCCATCAGGGTCATTCATAAGTCTATGGTGCGTTACCACAGCACATTCTTTTGCGAATCCGGCTACATGCTCGGCTTCGCGACTGAAAAAAGATTTCGGGATAAATAGTGGGAAGTAAGCATTTTGAACTCCTGTTTTCTTGAATTCAGCATCCAAGATAGATTGCATCTTTTCCCATATTGCGTAGCCATAAGGCTTGATGACCATGCATCCCCTAACGGCAGACTGCTCTGCCAAATCGGCTTTGACTACTAGGTCATTATACCATTGTGAGTAATTCTCGCTTCTCGGTGTGATTTCTTTTGCCATATTTTTATATCGTATTTTCGGTATGTTAATTTTGTTCCTAGCGTAACCTAATTTGATAAATTGTCTAAATTTGTAGACTTGAAGTCCCTATTTTATAGGAGGTACGATTATTGCGTGCAAAGATACAAATTTTTATTTAGGAGATTCACTATGAAACGTAGTTTTATTTTTTTGCTCTTTCTGTCTATCGTGGCAGTGTCTTGCGGTACTGCCAGTCACTATGCTGAAGGATACCGATATCGCGATGGCATATATTATACGAATGATACTCCAAGTGAAAATGTTGATGTAGTGCCTAATGCTGCCGGTGTCCAATTTGACGATAAGATAGGCGTTGATTACGACGAATATGGCTGGAGTAAGGCGACTACTTCCAGTAGTATAGTGTTAGTCCCTGTGTGGGGGACATTCGGACCATATTGGCGTTGGGGATATAATCCATGGTATTGGGACAATTGGTATTGGTATAATAATTGGGGCTGGTATAGCGGTTGGTTTTGGGATGACTGGTATTGGGGATCTCCATATTATTGGGGATATGCCCCGTGGTTCTATCGTTATAATATCCCGCCTCATCATGGCTGGGATAGGCCTTCACGTCGTCCATCGACATATACTCCCCATGCTGGAGTTTCGATGAGAAATCCTCGTTTTTCTCCAAGAATTAATCCTTCGTCTGCAACGCGGCGTCCTTCTTCTGCATCTTCTACGATCGGAGGTTCTACTTATAGGAGGTCACCATCTAACACATCGGGTAGAAGAAGCCCTTCATACTTCGATGGTGTTCCTTCAAGAGGCAATACACCATCGCGTGGCAGTGGCTCTTCTACATATAGAAGGGATAGTGGTTCTGGTAGCTCGTTTAGAGGATCAGGAAGTAATTCAGGCGGTTCTTTTAGGAGTCCATCCGGTGGCGGATCGTCACATAGTGGTGGCGGAGTTTCTAGAGGACGCAGGTAGTATAAGTGTTGAACATTAAAATTTAGAATAAAATGAAAAGATATATTTTGGTAGCGTTATCGCTAATGTCGGTTGTGGGCTTGAATGCTCAATCTATGTATGATGCATATACATTTAGTGCTACTGATTATCTGGGTACAGCAAGAGTAGTAGGCTTGGGTGGAGCAGTAGGTGCTTTGGGTTCAGATATAGGAACTATAGGCGTGAACCCTGCAGGTTCTGCGGTGGCTTCTTATTCACAATTTGTGATTTCTCCATCTATAAGCTCTTCTAGGACAAGAACTTCATATGCTTTAGATCCTAATGCTTCTTATCAAGGGGGAGTGAATTCGAATCGGTCGATGTTTAAATTGCCTAATATAGGTGCCACATCTCGTATAGAATCTGGATTGCTAGGAGCTGCAGTTACCTTTGGCTTTGTGATTAATACTACTTACGACTATAATTATGAGCATTCGGGGCGTGGAATTAACGGAGTTTCTTCAAAATTTGCAGAAATGGCACGTGCCGCGCAGGGTATATCGAATTCATCTTTTGAGAGCAATTCGTTTTATGATAACCCTGATTATTCGTCGTTATGGGATGTGGCTATGGGGTATAATGTCGGATTGATAAATGCTTATGGCACAGATGGCAATTATGTAGGATGTACTGAGGTGTTGACAGATGATAATAGACGTTATGTTCCGGGTGATCTGATTCAGCGTTCGCGTCAGATTCTTTCAGGATCAAAAAACGATTTATTGTTCAATATGGCATTGGATTTTTCTAATGGATTTTACCTGGGTTTTAATATAGGTGTACCATATTTTGGATATGAGAACATGGAACGTTACACCGAGTCAGCAAGGGTCGTAGAGGATTTTCCTATCAAATTTACTTATAACGATGGTAGTGTGGTTGACACCTATTTCGATAACGCCACTTATCAGTATAATTACTCTGCTTCTGGATCAGGAGTGTACGGAAAAGTGGGCTTTATATGGCTTCCTTTCGCAGGATTGCGTATAGGGGCTGCGTATCAGACGCCGACGGCCATGGATATAGAGGAAACATGGATACATAGCGGAAGAGTTTCATACGCTAATGGGGCTTCTTATTCTGGGTCGAGTCGTGAGGGTAGTTATGAGTATACTTTGATAACACCACGCCACTATGATTTTTCTGTGGCATACACATTCGGAAGAATAGGATTGGTGAGCGCAGATCTATCAGCAGAAGATTATAGAAATGTTCGTTTTGAAGACTCCTATAATGATGGTACATTTGATTTCGTGAATACAGCTACTTCTATCTTTAGTGGATTTGCTTATAATCTTAGGGTTGGCGCTGAAGTCAATTTGACATCGAACTTTGCAATAAGAGCTGGTGCAAGCCTTAAGACTTCTGCTGAAAAATATTACTATAGTGATGGAAAGGAGGTTTACTATTCAGACTATGATGATGATTATTATCATGGAAGGAAAGTGCTTCCAGACAATTCTAAGTACGTTAATGATATAACTCGCAGTTATTCTGTAGGGTTCGGTTATAATCCTACTGGTTCTTTTTTCGCGGATTTCGCTCTGCGCTTAACTAAGTTACCATCAAGTGTGTACCAGCCATACTATAACTACGAAGATGAAGGTGTTACATATTATTCTCCTCTTTTCCGTACGGAACGCAATCTTGTGAATGCGGTTCTTACTCTCGGGTGGAGGTTTTAGTTTATTTTTATGAAATTTACTGCTAGGGAACTTGCTGATGTTTTGCATGGAACTGTAGATGGAAACCCATCGGCAGAGGCTACATCGTTTGCTAAGATAGAACATGGTAAAGCCGGGGATTTATGCTTTTACGCTAATCCTAAATATGAGCATTATGTATATACAAGTAAGGCATCCATATTGCTTGTTAATAAAGATTTTGTGCCATCATCCAGTGTGGAACCTACTATGGTAAGGGTGGATAATGCCTATAGTGCGTTAGCTGAATTGCTCGACTATGTGAATCGTCAGCATAAATCCTATAAGCGTCACAGAGGAAGATGTCGTCTTGCCCTTAGTTCAAAGATAGGGAAAAGGGTATGGATAGGAGATTATGTAACTGTAGGAAAGAAGACAGTTGTAGGAGATTATACTAAGATTTATAATAATGTCACCATTGGCGATAACGTTAAGATAGGTTCTAAGTGTATCATCTATCCTGGTGTAGTTATTTTTAGTGGAACCGTGATAGGTGATAGGACTATCTTGCATGCAGGGTGTGTCATAGGAGACGATGGCTTCGGTAATGCACCACAAAGCGATGGCACGTGGAAGAAAATAGAGCATGTAGGTAATGTTATTATAGGTAATGATGTCGAGATAGGATCTAATACTACAGTTGACAAGGCCCCTATGGAGTCTACCATTATAGGAGATGGCGTTAGGATAGATAACCTGTGCCAGATTGCCCACAATGTTCAGATAGGAGATAATACCGTTATGGCCGCACTATCTGGAATAGCCGGTTCGGCAATTATCGGAAAGAATTGCATTATCGCAGGACAGGTAGGAATCATAGGGCATGTGAAGATTGCAGATAAGACTACTGTGGCTGCACAAGCAGGAGTTATTGGTAATGTGCGTAAGGGAGGCCAAGTTTTAGTGGGCATGCCAGCCATTCCACACGCCACTTTTATGCGCGCTTATGCTAAGTTCAAGGCAAGTGGGGAAGAATAATTGAAAATAATTCCTATATTTGCGCCCACAAAAATTTGCATGAAACAGAATACATTAAAAAATACATATTATTTCGAGGGGAAAGGACTTCATTCAGGTAAGTATGCACACATGCGTATATGTCCGGCGCCTGTTGATACTGGGATTCGTTTTCACCGCACGGACTTAGGTCCTGATGCTTATGTTGACGCCATAGCGCAGAATGTCTCTTTGACGGCACGCAGTACCACTATATCAAAAGGGAAAGCATCGATTAGTACCATCGAGCACCTTCTTTCGGCTCTAACCGGATTAGGTGTAGATAACGCTTTGATCGAAATTGATAATGTGGAAGTCCCAGTGCTGGATGGCAGTGCGGAAAAATATGTTGAAGCTATCTATCCTGATGGGCTTGTGGAGCAGGACGCACCTAGAAAGTACATTGAAATAGGAAGCGAGTTCTTATATAAAGACGATAAGACAGGCTCTTACATTAAACTCATACCTTCTGATAAGCCTAGTTATGAGGTAACAATAGATTTTAATTCAAAGGTGCTTGGCGTGCAGACCGTGAAGTGGGATCCTTCGATGGATTATGTCCATGAGATAGCTCCGTGTAGGACTTTTTGTTTTTTACACGAGATTCAGTTGTTGGCAAGTCTAGGCCTAATAAAGGGTGGCGACGTGGAAAATGCTATTGTAGTCGTGGAAAGGCCTGTTTCGCCGCAGCGTATCGCTCGACTTGCTAAGACTTTCGGGCACCCTGAACTTAAAGTTACCCAGCAGGGCTATTTGAACAATGTAGAGCTGCATTTTCCTGACGAGTGCGGGAGGCATAAGTTATTGGATATAATAGGAGATTTAAGACTTGTAGGCGGATTTTTAAAGGCTAAAGTCATAGCATATAAACCAGGCCATAGTATTAATACTAAGGTCGCTAAACTTATTTAAACGAAATGGTTAATATTCATCCACTTGCTACGGTTCATCCTGGCGCTAAATTAGGAAATAACGTTGAGATTGGCCCGTATGCTTTCATTGACGATAATGTAGAAATCGGTGATGGTTGTAAGATATATCCTCACGCTACTATTTTTTCTTACGTTAAGATGGGTAAGGATTGTAGTGTTTTTCCAGGGGCTGTGGTAGGCGCCATACCTCAGGATTTGAAATTCGATGGTGAGGTTACTTATGTAGAAATCGGTGATAGGGTAAATATAAGAGAGTGCGCGACCATTAACAGAGGAACAAAGGCTAGCGGAAAAGGCGTAACTAAAATAGGTAATGACACTTTAATTATGTCCTATGTGCATGTGGCCCACGATTGTAGAGTTGGTAATCATTGTATCTTAGTTAGTTATGTCGGAATAGCAGGTGAGACGGATGTGGATGACTGGGCTATATTGGGTGGAAGTACGGTAGTACACCAGTTCTCCCATATCGGAAAGCACGCTATGGTAGGTGGTGGCAGTAAAGTGAATAAAGACATTCCGCCATACGCTTTATGTGGAAGGGACCCTATTTGTTTCGCTGGTATCAATATAGTAGGGCTTCGTCGCAGAGGTTTTGATTCAGATACTGTAAGGACAATTAGGGATATCTACGATACTATATATTATCAGGGGAATAATGTCTCAGACGCGCTGGCAAAAGTGGAAGCTGGATTTCCCGATACTCCGGAGAAATTGGAAATAGTGAATTTCATACGCAATTCTAAGCGTGGCATTGTAAGGGCTAACGACAGTAACGAAAAGGGATTCGTGGAATAGAATGTTGCTTTCCACAGCATATTTTCCTCCTATAGAGTATTTTGCATTACTTGCGAAATGCTCTTTGGTTTATATTGAGGGGTGCGAGAATTATGTCAAGCAGTCCTATCGTAATCGATGCAGTATTCTTACGGCCAATGGAGTCGAGGATTTAAGAGTTCCAATAGTGCATGGTCAGTCCAGGCTAATTACAGACATTGGCATAGAATATAAAACTCCATGGGTGAGGCAGAGCGAGTATGCCATTGAATCGGCCTATTATAGATCGCCTTTTTTCGAGTATTATCGCGATGAATTGTTCGCCATTTTAGATGAGCATCCAAGCAGTCTTTGGGATATGAATATGCGTTTGATTGAGTTTTTTTGTAAAAAGATAGGAATTAAACCTACAATCATTAAAACTGAGTCGTTTGTGGACCCAACAAGTGCGTGTGAGGATTATCGTAATGTCATTCATCCGAAAAAGGCATCGACATATCAGGCCCATCCATATTATCAGGTATTTAGAGAGAAATATGGTTTCACTCCTAATCTTTCCATAATGGATCTGCTTTTCAACGAAGGCCCCGAAAGCATTTGTTATTTATAAAAAAAATGTTATATTTGCAGGCGTGTTAGAGATAGGAGACCGAGTGAGGCCGCCTATTTTTGTTATAGCGTGGGTATTACTTATCTATAAGAACGCAATGCTATTGTGTTTTGTGTGAAAATAGATAATGCTCTAATGAAGGTGGAAATGGTGATGGGAAGGATGAATTTGCATAAATAGAAAAAAAATGAATAGAAGTGAGTTGGAAGCAGTCTTGGAAAAAGCTGCGCAGCAAAGGGGATGTAAAGTCGTCGATTTGCAATTCGATGACGATGATAATGTCTTTGATGTCACCATAGACAAAGAGAATGGGTATGTAGATCTGTCAGACTGTGAGTTTGTTCATAGGGCAGTGCTTGCCGCCTTTGATAGAAATGTTGAAGATTATTCACTTACAGTAGGATCTGTGGGGATAAGTTCGGAGAGTGCCGATGAGATTTTGAAAACAATAAACGAATAATAATAATGGAAAAAGAACCAGTTGCTACTCTTATAGATGCCTTTAAGGATTTTAAGGAGGAGAAAAGTATTGATCGCCCAGTTATGATGGGTGTACTAAAAGATGTCTTTCTTACACAGATAGCCAAGACTTACGGCTCATCGGATAATTTTGATGTCATCGTTAATGTTGATAAGGGAACGTGCGAGATTTATCAGAATTTTGAGATAGTCGAGAACGTGACCAATCCTAATGCAGAGATGACTCTCGAACAGGTAAAGGCTGATAGCGGAGATGATGACTATGAAATAGGAGATCAATACACTAAAAAAATAGACCTTAAGTCATTTGGTCGCAGAGGAATATTGAATATTCGCCAGAATCTTCAAGGCAGAATCAGGGATATCGAAAAGGCTAATGTGTTCAAGAAATACTCTGAAAAGATCGGAGATATTTTCATCGGTGAAGTATACCAGACATGGAACAAGGAAGTGCTTTTGCTTGACGACGATGGAAATGAACTGCATATACCTCGTGGCGAGCAGATTCCAGGCGAACATTTCAAGAAGAATGACACTATACGTGCTATAATCGAGAAGGTGGAGATGAAGAATAATACTACTCCATATATTATCTTGAGCCGTACTTCTCCTGATTTTCTGAAAAAGCTTTTCGAACAAGAAGTTCCAGAGATTGCGGATGGACTGATAACAGTTAAGAAGGTAGTTCGTATTCCTGGCGAAAGGGCGAAGGTGGCAGTGGAGTCCTATGACGAAAGAATTGACCCAATAGGAGCTTGTATTGGCGTTAAAGGAAGTCGTATTATGGGTATAGTCAGAGAGTTGCATAATGAAAATATAGATGTTATACAATGGTCTGCTAATCCGCAGCTTATGATTCAGCGTGCGCTAAGCCCAGCTAAAGTGTCATATATTGATATGGGGGAGAGCGATGATGCGAAGGTTAAGGTGTTTATGCATCCAGATGAGGTACGAAAGGGAATTGGCCGAAACGGGTGTAATGTTATTTTAGCTGGTCAATTGGTTGATCGTGAGATAGAAGTATGGCGCGACATCCCTAAGGAAGAGGCAGAGGAAGAAGATGTTGCTCTTGATGACTTCGCTAATGAAATTGATCAATGGATCATCGACAAGCTAAAGAGCATAGGATGCGATACCGCAAAGGATGTTCTCGCAATTGATCCGGCTGATATAGCAAAACGTGCTGATCTAGAAGATGAAACAGTGGCGGATGTGATATCAATATTAAAGGCTGAATTTGAAGATTAATTATAAATAAAGGGGTTAAGAATGTCAGAAATCAGACTGAACAAATTAATGCGAACTTTCAACATCGGACTTGGGGAACTGGTAAGCTTCCTATCAAAGCACGGAGTAGATGTTGAAGAAAATCCTAATGCTAAAATCGAAGAATCTGCAGAGATTATGTCCTTGCTTAGAAAGGCATTTGCCAAGGATATGGAAGCGAAGCAGGCTGCTGATGAAGTAGATATCAAAATATCTAAGATTTTGGAAAACACTGTGAAAAAACCGAAGGATGCACCAGAGGAGGAGGAAGAGCCAGAACAGATGATTACGATAAAAACAAACACTTTATCTAATACATCTCCTAAGGTCGAACCTATCAGGACAGAACCTGTAAAGGAAGAACCGATTCAGGATGAACCTGTCATAAAGGCGGAACCGGAAAGAATCGAGTCAGTTGAGGCGGAGCCTAAAGTTGTGGTGAAGGAAGAGAGTTTAAAGGCAGAAGAAGTAGCTCCTAAGCCTGAAAATGAGGAGAAAAAGCCGGAATCGGAGCCAAAAGACATTGTTGAGGTAAAGGCCGAAGTGCATTCTGAACCTATTGAGGAAAAGAAAGTTGAGGCTACTGATGTTAATATTACACTTGATAATAAAGTGGAAGAGAAAGCCCCTATTGTAAGAGAGGAAAAACCTCGGCAGGAAGTTAAATCGGTGAAACCGGCAGTTGTAAATAAATTTGCTGGTGAGAAAAAGGAATTTAAAAAGCCTCACGACAACAAGAAACCATTTGCTCCTCAACAGAAGGCTGCCGCTTCCACACCGACCCCAGTGGAAAAGACAGCATATTCGGAGAAGGTCGCTTCTACAGAAAATTCTGGTACCACATTAAAGGTAGTGGGAAAGATAGACTTAAGTCAATTTGAGAGAAAGCCATCAGGGAAAAAACGCGAGCGTATTTCGAAGCAGAAGGTAGATCTGGCAAAGGCTGGGCAGAATGTTTCAAACAATAAGCCTAAGCAGGGTAATCAGGGACAGTCACAGAATAATTCTTCTAATAATAAGAAGAATAAGAACAAACAGCGTAACAATAACAACGATCGTAACTTCCGTCCAGCTCTAACTGAAGCTCAGCAAGAGGAAATGCAGAAGCAGATTCAAAAGCAGGTCAAGGAGACTTATGCTAAGATGAATGAGGGGAAGAAGAATAATTTCGGCGCTAAGTATAGAAAGGAAAAACGTGACGCGGCAGCTGCCAAGACTCAGGAGGAAATCCAGCAGATGGCGGCGGAGAATAAGGTTCTGAAAGTTACCGAGTTCGTTACTGTAAATGACCTTGCCACTCTTATGAATAATACCCCTGTAGTCAAGGTTATAGCGGCTTGTATGAGTCTGGGACTTATGGTGTCAATAAACCAAAGGCTTGATGCAGAGGCGCTTGTGCTTGTGGCGGAGGAATTTGGGTATAAAGTGGAGTTCGTAACGGCAGGCATCACTGAAGAGATTAATTCCGTTACAGAAGAAGATAAAGAAGAAGATCTTGTACCGCGTCCTCCTATCGTAACGGTTATGGGACATGTCGATCACGGAAAGACCTCGCTCTTGGACTACATTCGAAAATCTAATGTTATAGCAGGAGAAGCGGGGGGAATCACGCAGCATATCGGAGCCTATAATGTCACCCTTGATAATGGACGCAAGATTACTTTCTTGGATACGCCTGGACACGAGGCGTTTACGGCTATGCGTGCACGCGGTGCCCAGATGACGGATTTGGCTATTATCATAATAGCAGCGGACGATGCCGTAATGCCTCAAACGGTGGAAGCAATAAATCATGCGCAAGCAGCCGGAGTGCCAATGGTTTTCGCTATAAATAAAATAGATAAGCCAGGGGCCAATTCTGATACCATCCGCCGTCAACTTTCGGAAATGAACATTCTCGTAGAAGACTGGGGAGGAAAATATCAGTGTCAGGAGATATCTGCAAAGAGTGGCTTGGGCGTGGACAAATTGTTGGAGAAGGTGCTTTTGGAGACTGACCTTCTTGATCTTAAGGCCAATCCTAACAAACTGGCAAGCGGAGCTGTCATAGAATCATCTCTTGATAAGGGCCGTGGATATCTTGCTACTATCCTTGTTCAGAATGGTACCCTGCACGTGGGAGATTGCATCCTCTGTGGTAGCTTCTATGGAAGAGTCAAGAACATGTTCAACGAGCGTGGTCAAAAAGTCACCGAGGCAGGACCATCTACACCTGTATCGGTGCTTGGCCTAAATGGCGCTCCGGCTGCAGGCGAGAAGTTCAATGTACTTACGGATGAAAAAGAAGCGAAGAGCATAGCCAATAAGCGCGAACAGCTCATAAGAATACAGGGCATAAAGACTCAAAAGCATATGACTCTTGAAGAAATCGGGCGCCGTATCGCTATCGGTAACTTCAAGGAACTTAACATTATCGTTAAAGGTGATGTTGATGGTTCAGTTGAAGCCCTTTCAGATTCTCTTATCAAGCTTTCTACAGATGAGGTGAAGGTAAATGTCATACATAAGGCTGTGGGCGCTATTTCCGAATCGGACATTCTATTGGCACAGGCTTCTGATGCCGTGATCGTGGGATTCCAGGTAAGACCTTCTGTAGATGCACGTCGTGCTGCCGAAAAAGAGGGGATAGAGATTCGTCTGTATTCAGTTATTTATGACTGTATTAACGAAGTGAAGGATGGTATAGAAGGTATGTTGGAACCAGAGAAGAAAGAGGAAGTCATAGCTACGGCCGAAGTTAAACAAGTCTTTAAAATCAGCAAGGTGGGAACGATTGCCGGTTGTATCATCCGCGATGGCAAGATGGTAGCTAAGGCTCAGGTAAGGCTTATTAGAGATGGTATAGTTATATACACGGGCGAATTGTCATCCCTGCAGATTGGAAAGGACTCGGTAAAGGAAGTTGGCGCAGGCAAAGAGTGTGGTATGGCTATCGCTGGGTATAATGATATCAAGGAGGGTGACTTCATAGAGGCCTTCCATATTGTCGAGATAAAGAGAACTTTGTAGAAGTAATATTTGCACGATAGTGTAATAATTACTAAATTTGTAAAGGGAAAGTCGTACACGACCAGCTCCCTCTGAATTCCCCCAGGACCGGAAGGTAGCAAGGGCAGGAGGTTGTAGCGGTGCGATGTACTAAGCTTTCCCTTTTTTGTTTTATGAAATCGGACATATTGATTATAGGGGCTGGTGCCGCGGGTTTGATGGCTGCTTACGCTGCGGCTAAAACTTTAGTTGAATTAGGGAGTGACGCATCAGTTGTTGTGCTTGAAAAAATGCCTAGACCAGCCAGGAAGATGATGATTACTGGGAAAGGGCGATGTAACTTTACTAATCTAAAAGATTGGAACGACTTTAGTTCTCATATACGCACAAATCCTAATTTTGTCAAGTCGGCCTTCTTTGGATTTCCTCCTCAAAAAGTAATAGATTTTTTCACTTTGCATGGTATGCCTTCAGTGGTGGAAAGAGGCGATAGGGTGTTCCCTTGCTCATATAAAGCTTCGGATGTAGTGGATACATTAGTGAATGCTTGTAATGGGTATGGCGTAAAGATAGTGTGTGATGCAGAAGTAAAGTCAATAGAAAAGTCAGAATCTCTTTTTAAGGTAGTTCTAGAAGATGGTTCAGCCTATATATCAAGGGCTTTGATTTTGGCGACAGGAGGCCTGAGTTACCCTTCAACAGGCTCTACAGGGGATGGCTATAATTGGGCTAGGGAACTTGGGTATAAAATGATACCAGTTTTTCCTTCTCTCACAGCACTTGTTCCCGACGGATATAAAATCAGGGAAGACAAATCTTTACATATAGATAGAAGAACAAAGTTAAGCGAGTGGGGTAGCGCACTGTGTGGAATTCAGTTAAAGAATGTCGGGCTCCAACTTTATATACAAGATATCTTAACAGAAGAGGAGTTCGGCGACCTCGATTTCACTGATGGTGGACTGGAAGGTCCAATTGGTTTTCAGATAAGCCGCAAGGCCGTTAAAGCACTCATTAATGGCTCAAGGGTACGAGTCATGTTAGACTTAAAATATGGTGTCTCTCTAACAGAACTTACAACAAGGATAAAGGAAATATGGGGCGAGATAGATAAAGACCCTCGAAGTGCGCGACTTAGAGAAAAAGAGCGGTTACGGATTCTGCTTGGCAAATTGATGCCGTGGGAATTGATACCTGCTTTTACTATAAGTCATCCCGAGATAATTACACTCGAGCGACGTTCGCGTACTCAGACTAAGGTGTGGGTTAATCTGGTTTCCATAGCTAAGGCGCTTAAAGCATGGTCTTTTGATATTGCCGGTTATGTGGGATATGAGCGAGCTGTGGTTACAGCCGGAGGCGTTGACACAAGTCAGTTTGTCGCAAAGACTATGGAGTCAAGGCTCGATAAGGGTTTGTATATGTGCGGTGAACTGATGGATATAGATGCCGATACAGGGGGATATAACCTACAGTTAGCCTTTTCTACCGGTCATTTGGCAGGCGAAAGTGCAGCTAAAAGTCTATTGCGAAAATGATTCGCTTTAGTAACTTTCAAAAAATAACCTGCATCATCTTAGTAAATCTTTTTGTATCCTCGAAAATCTAATGCTAATCTAACGCAACTTATTTTTTTTCAAGTTACTTATACTTCGGCAGGCGAAAAATACTTCCTTAACTCTTTTGGAGTAACAAAAATCATTGTACTGGGATTTTTGCAGTGAACTAAGAAAAATTTTATTATATTTGCACTCCCAAAAGCCACTTTAGCTCAGTCGGTAGAGCAGCGCATTCGTAACGCGCAGGTCGCGAGTTCGAGCCTCGTGAGTGGCTCTTAAAATTTTCGGCGCTTTTGTATTGCATCAACTATGCATACAAAGGCGCTTCCTATTATAGCTGAACATAAGGAACCAAGCAGTACTGCTATCTTTCCAGTTGCCCTCATCTTTTCCATGAGTTCAGGTGCTTGATCCCCGAAAGACAGTGTATCTACGAATATGCTCATCGTGAATCCTATTCCTCCTAGACAGGCTACGGCAAGAAACATTGGCCAGCTAGTTTCTTTTGGTTTTTCTCCAATTTTTAATTTTACACTGAGCCAACTGAGTAGGGTTATGCCCACTGGTTTTCCGATCATTAGGCCTAACATTATTCCTATGGCGACATTACTAGCGGATGAAAGAGCGCTCGCATCCAGGCGCACGCCTGCATTGGCCAAGGCAAAAAGTGGCATTATAAGGAAGTTAACCCAAGGGGATAGGGCACGCTCAAGCGTGTAACTCATGTTCATGGAGCCGTTGACAGTACGTTTAATTTCCCTTAGATAGTGTCTTTGAGGCCCACTAGGGAATCCCATCCCGGATTCGATATTGTCATACAGGTTAAAATTTGCCCAAGACTCTTTTATCCTGGAATATACACCTTCCTTATCGTATCGTGCTTTATTAGGTATGATAAAGGCCATTACCACTCCGGACATAGTAGCGTGTATGCCACCATAGTAGAAAAGTACCCAGATTGCAAAGGCAATGACAAGATAGGGAAGCATTCTCTTTTCGCCAAGTTTTTTTAATAGTATGGCTATGCCTATCATAGCAAAGGCTATAAGAATTAGGGTTATATTGATTTTGCCTCCATAGAAAAGAGCCACTACCAATATTGCAATCAAATCGTCTGCTATGGCCAGTGCTGTAAGAAATACCTTCATCGCTACCGGGACTCTATCTCCCAATGCAGAGAGTATACACACGGCAAAGGCGATATCAGTAGCCGTAGGTATTCCCCAACCACTGGCGCCCGGTCCGGAATGGTTAACTATTGTGTATATGATGGCGGGGCACACCACTCCACCGAATGCGGCTATGATGGGGAGTATGGCCTTTTTAGGTGATGAAAGTTCTCCATATGCCACCTCTCTTTTAATTTCTAGTCCTACGGTAAAGAAAAATACCACCATTAGTATGTCGTTTATGAATTTGCCGACATTCATATTTTGAGGAAAACTTACATTGACCGCACCATCGGGGCTTTTTAGTTTGATGATAAGTTCGGTATTTAAAAGATCTTGATAAAGGTCTCTTGTTAGGGGAAGATTAGCAAGAAGTAATGCTATGGCGACGCATATAATAAGCAGTACGCCTTGAAACCATGGCTTTTGTGTTAGGTTATGACCTTTCTCGTGAAATATTTTTCTAGTTTTATTCCAATAGTAAATAGGTATCAGTTTCATCTTAAAAAATGATTTTAAAGTCTAAAGTCTGATTATCACAATAATACGTGTCTATTTTTGATATGTTGTCTTCTTTTGAACATATCAACATAGGTTTCTCAAATTCTATAGCGACAATATCTCCAATTCTCAAATAGCAGATGGAGGAGACTTGTTCTATTGCTTTTTCTATTATTTCAGTTGAGTCTGTTTGTCTTTTGTATATTGTTTTGGAATTCTTTTTAATAGTGAATTCGTTAATCGGATTCCCAAGTGTAATAGGGGAATATAGAGGGTAGGGAAGGAATGAGGTGTGATCCATACAACTGGCACACGCCCACCCTTGCTGTGGAATTTCCAACAGATCTGTCGGGTAAAGTAAGATTCCATAGCCGATAGCATCATAGTATCTTGATGCGAATTTTTCAGAGATGCTCCGTCCGGGTTTACTTATTCGTGCGAATAGAACCGGAGAATATTTTAGAGATTGGATGAACTCCGGAACATATAAATCTTCACCGTCTTTTTCCCACGTAGTATCCGGTCTTACCATTACATTCCCTGCAGCTGAAAGTACTACTATATTCATAACCAATTATAACCTTCATAAGCGTTAACTGTGGATACTCACTCCCATACTTAGTAACGCGAAAATTTTCGGGCACAAATGTAAATAAAAAATTATAGTTTTCGAAGTGTCATTCAACGTGTTTACAAACTTATTTTTAAAATTAGGAATGGTATATTTTGAATGTTTGTGCAAAGTGCTAAATTTGCATCCATTATGAAAATAAAAGACATCAAATATCCTGATTATCCTTTTACAAGGATGGTAAATGTTAAGGTTAAGGATTCTTCAAAGGGACGCTTTCAGTTCGATGATTCGTATCCTTACCTTGACGATAGTTTTTCCTATAAATTTAATAGGGCTTTAAATGCCTTTGTACTTAGGTGGTTAGATAACATATATCATAGAGTGTGCTTAGGCCTTAGAATAGAAGGCAGGGAGATATTAAAAAAATATAAGAAGGAGCTGGCCGGTGGCGGAGTGTCCGTGTGTAATCATGTTTTTCGTGAGGATCTGGTAATGGTCTGCAGGGCATTGGGAAAATACAGAAAAATGCATGTGCCAATATATGCCAAGCATCTAAATAATAGTAGATTATATTATTGGATGTTAAGATATATGGGTGGAATACCTATAGGAGAGACCATGTCCGGCATGAAGGCCTTTAATGCAGCGCTTGATACATATCATTCACGAGGAGAGTGGATACATGTCTTTCCAGAAGAAGTAAGATGGGACTTTTATCCTTACATCAGACCATTTAGAAAGGGCCCGTTTACTATGGCATACAAATATAACTGCCCGCTAGTCCCATTAGTTATTACCTTTAGAAAGAGAACCGGAATCTTTCGCTTGACAGGGCCGAAAGATATGCCTCTGTTCACTATAAAAATTCTCGAGCCTGTGTTCCCTGATAGAACAAAAACTCGAGAAAGTGAGGTTAATCGTATGCTTGAAACAGCGCATCAAAGGATGGTCGAAGGCGCGGGGATAAAAAACAATCCTTGGCCTGCTAATCCTTGTGAGTTAGATGCTTAAAGATATTTTCCTTTTCTTTATTCTGCATGAGATGGACGATTTTGAATTGGCCATCTCTCATACCTTTCTGTAGGCTTTCCTGCTTGAATGCCCTAAAACTATCCCCGATTAGGCGGAAAGTTTTAGGGGCTTTAAGGCGTAGCGACTTTCTCTTCGCCGCGTATTCCGTATTATAGTCCTGAAGGGTATTATCCACCATTTCGGAAAATTCGTCAGCGGTCTTTTGATCCACGGATTTATCGAACTCGTAAAAGAAATCGTATCGAGACTTTTCAACATCGGCGAAACCTGCGAAGAACTTGGTTTTCAGTGATTTTTTCCGTTCTGCCTTATGTACGGCATCTATGAATTGCTTCTCATATAATTTTTCACCTGTTATACTTACTATACCATTGATTTTCTGAATCATATGTATGGTCGGCGTGTTTTTGTATTTAGGCCCTGCTATGAGCAGGTCATTCATGTTGTATCTGTATAAGCCGTTGTAGGTGGTAATATATGGACAATAATTCTTTCCTTCTTCCAGTTCGTGAACCATCTTAAAGTGTGGTGATGGACTATTCAACTCACTCTCTTCAACGAACTCCATAAAGTGGAATTGGGCGAAAGGAACAGACCAATTGGAACCATCGAAGGGCATACCAAATCTGCATTCGGAAGCAAAGTATCCAAGTTCTATGTGTTGAATATTGGCTGGGAAGGCATCGATGAATTTATCGATATAGATTTGGGTATTGCCACATTTCCAAGTGTTTAGCGCCACTATTTTAGGCCAATAGTGCTTAGGTAGCGGATGTCCATACTGCTCCTTCAGCTTTTGCAGTTCATTGGCCCGTTTAGGATTTGGCTTTAAAAGCGGGGCGACTCTTTCTCTTATATCCTTTTCTATTGTGACTTTTTCGCTTAATGTGCCGTGCCTTATGTCATCGATATAGTCATCGTAGAATTCTTCGGCATTTTTAAGTAACTCGGTAATAGTTGAAGGATTGGCCGTTAGAATGAACGAAATATCTCTATGTTCAATTGCAAGTCGCATCATAGCATAATAACGGGCCGTATAGTCAGAAATCTCCGAAAGATAGTATGGATTAGCTATTTTCTTTCTTAGCATTTTTGACGCAGAGGCCTGTGTATAACCGGATATGGAACCTACAGGTACGCCTTCTTTCGTGTATCCCTCTATGGCTGAACTTACTACGACAAGGAACTTTCCCCCAACAAGAGCCGGGTTTCTAGACAACAGCCAAAACCAAAGATTAGATATTCTATGCGACACTCTCTTGTATTCCCACGACATGGGCAGGAACTTAGGCTTGGCTGTCGTGCCGGAGGTGGTGGCGTACATAAAAGGCCTGCCTGGTATAAGCACATTGTGCTCTCCTGCCAATTGCCTATCGACATAGGGACGGAAATTCTCATATTCGCTAGCCTTGTTCTTCTCCCTGAATCTTGCTAGAAGTTCTTCATTAGATTCCGCAGATAGGATATAGTCGAAATCGTGTTCTTTACCGTAAACAGTGTCTTTATTATATGTCAATATGTCTCTAAGTGTGGAACACGATGTTTCGTACGGAGCGGATAATGCCTTGTCCATACGTCTTTTTTCGGCTCCTCCCACAATAGAAAAATAAGCCTTAATGGCTTCTCCAATCATTTTCCCCATTTCATTTTTAATTTTTCCATACCATTTTCAAGGGCATATTCTTGCTCGAGCTTAGCAAATTGCTTCTTAGTATCAAGCATAAAAGCCCCATTTTGAACCCAAGAGAAGTAGGAGCGTTCCGTGTTGAACACATCACGCGCTTTCTTTCCCTTGTGTTTTCCGAAATTGATAATGGCTTCACCATTGTCATTCCGCACTAGATAGCCTGCAAAATCTATACTTTTTCGAGAGCCAAAGCTAGAAAGTGAATTAATGTCATTTTTTAAGGTGTCGGGGTATTTATCTAATTCTCCTTTTAAAACTTCGTATGTCGCTATGGTATCAGCTTCTGCCGTATGGGCATTTTCGAAGTCCCCACCGCAGTAAAAGCGGTACGCCGCTTTAAGGTTACGTGGCTCCATAGTGTGGTAGATGCTCTGGACATCCACCATTTTAGGGGAGTGTAGGTCGACATCGATCTTTTTACCAGCCAATTCCGCCCTTTCGAATTCTTCAGCCAGCATAGGAAGATCGAATTTCGTAGAGTTAAATCCAGCCAAATCACTGTCTTTGAGCCAGAGAGCTATTTCTTCTGCAACATCGTAAAAGGTGGGACAATCGATAAGCATATCATCCGTTATCCCATTTACTTTAGAGGCCGAAGGCTCTATAGGTCTCTGACACTTATTTTGATAATCCCATGGTTTTATTTTCCAAGTCTTTACGGAGTCTGTTCCGTCAGGGAATACCTTTACAAAGCTTAGTTCTATTATGGAGTCACAAGGGATATTAAGCCCTGTGCTTTCTATGTCGAAAAAAAGCAGGGGCCGGCTAAGGTTTAGTTTCATTTTTGTTTTTACTTTAAGATACCATTATAGGCATAATGATGCCACAAAGTTTTTCGCTTTCAGCTTCTTCTTCTGAAGGGACAATAAGCACGGCGCGTCGCGCATCGGCAAATTTCATCATAATGCTTTCACACGTCATATTGCTTAGTATTTCTATAAGGAAACTGCTTTTGAAGCCTACACTCAAAGTGTCACCATGATATTCGCAAGGTATTTTCTCGTAAGCAGCTATGGCGAAACTTAAATCCTGTGCGGTGATTTCCAACTGACCTTCGGATAGTTCGAATTTGATGTGATTCGATGCTTTGTTAGCACATACAGCTACACGCTTCACAGTGTTAAGCAGTTGAACACGGTCAATTTTGAGTACATTGGTGTTGTTCTGAGGTATTACGTCACGATATTTAGGATATCTGCCTACTATGAGTCGGCATATTAATGTAGTACCTGCAAAGGTGAAGACGGCACTGGATTCGTCGAAGCTAAGGTCGACAGTCTCAACATCTTTTCCTATAATGGATTTGAGTATGAGGGCCGGTTTCTTATGGAGTATGAATGAAGTTTTTTCTGGACTTTTCAGCTCACTATCTGTGTAGCAGATTAGTTTGTGTGAGTCGGATGCTACAAGGGTACTCTTATCTGTGTCCAAATCGAAGAAAATACCATTCATCGCCGGCCTCATCTCGTCATCTGCAGTTGCATAAACGGTAGATGAAATGCCGTTGATAAGTGCTTGCGCAGGAAAAGTTATGTGCTGAGCACTGTCACATGAATCGGAAATGTTAGGATAATCTTCAGAAAGGTAATAAGGAAGAGAGGAGTTACCATTATTCCATATACACTCAAAAGAACTGTCAGAAGTGGTTTTGATAGATATAGGTTGATCTGGTAAGGCCTTTATCAGGTCTATCATTTGGTGTGAAGGAACAGCGATGCTGCCATCCTCTTCATTCTCCACGTTAATGGAAGTGCGCAGCGTAAGTTCCTGATCGGAAGCTGTTATAGTTAATAAACCTCCCTTTACGTCAAAAAGAAAATTATCAAGTATGGGAAGTACTGTCTTAGTAGGAATGGCTTTAGCCACATCCATCAATCCTTTGAGCAATTCTGCGCTTGAAACATTAAATTCCATATAACTTTTGTTTTGATTATTCTAACTAATTTATACTATAACTTAAGTTTCGCATGTTAATATTTATTTAATTATATGATAGTTTGTGCGTATAGCGAAACTTAATCCCACACACAACTATTGTCTACGTCACCCTATTCCTAAATCCCTTTTCTCAAGAAAGGAACTTGCTGTCGGCGCAAGCGCCTTTAATAATGACTGTTTCGCACTTGCGAAACTTTAATCATTGCATAATGCAGTAGAAAAAGGTCTTTCTACAAGCGTACAAAAGTACAAAAAAACTTCGGATAATCCATGCTTTGTGTGGTGGCACATATTTTGACTTCGTAAGGGCGGTTTTTTAAGTGATATTTAAATTATAGTATGATATGAATAGAATTATAAAATCTTTAGCAGTGGCAGGCGCACTTATTTCCATGTCTGCCAATTTGTCAGCATCCGCGCAGGATTATCCGGACTTTACATACGCTGCAGAGTCGTCTATGAAAGCGGTTGTGTATGTGGAAGTAACTATTCGGGCCAATACTTCCGGCTCCCAGATTACCGATCCTTTTTTCCAATTTTTCTTCGGTGACGATTTCGTGCCGCAAAGCCGTGAGCGAAAGGGGAGTGGTTCTGGAGTAATCATTCGCCCTGACGGGTATATAGTTACCAATAATCACGTGGTTGCCGATGCTACAAGCATAAGGGTTACCTTGAACAACAATAAGTCCTATGATGCCACGATAGTGGGAACCGATCCGGCAACTGACATAGCTCTTATAAAGATCGATGCCAAGAGTTTACCATATCTTACTTTCTCTGATTCGGACAAATTGAGAATAGGAGAATGGGTTTTGGCAATAGGCTCTCCGTACGATTTGCGTTCTACCGTAACGGCAGGTATTGTAAGTGCCAAGGGTCGCTCGATGCCTAATTATAAAGGTGAGTTTAAAGTGGAGTCTTTTATTCAAACGGATGCCGCAGTGAACCCTGGAAATTCGGGTGGAGCACTAGTCAACAAGAAGGGAGAATTAGTCGGAATCAATACAGCTATTATTTCCCAAACAGGCTCTTATTCAGGCTATTCATTCGCCGTTCCATCAAATATCGCCAGCAAAGTGGTAGCAGACCTTATTGATTTCGGTTCAGTAAGAAGAGCTCGTCTGGGAGTGTCAATGATGGCCGTTGATGAAAAAGTTGCAGATGAGATGAAACTTTCTTCACTTGAAGGCGTATATATTGTTGAGGTTGTTAAAGGAAGCGCTGCTGACAAGGCAGGGATAAAGAAGAATGATGTGATTTTGTCCGTTAATGGTAAAAATGTCGAAAATCCTTCTCATTTCCAGGAACTTGTAAATGGATTCCATCCAGGTGACGTGGTTACTATGAAGATAGCCCGTGGACAGAATGTGCACAATATAAAGGTGACATTCCAAGGTGAAACTCAACAGACGGGATGGGCTCAGGAAGATGGCACTGTTTCATTCTATGGTGCGTCATTAAGAGCTGCCGATAAAGCAACACTTGCTGATTTGAGAATTAAAAATGGTGTAGAGATAGTATCTGCCGGAAAAGGCAAATTGGCTGCAAGTGGAGCTGTTGACGGTCTGATTATCAGGTATGTGAATGATCAAAGCGTTTCTAAACCTCAAGACGTGATAGATGCTGCGGCAAAGGCAAAGAGAGCCATCGTAATTGAGTGCATAACTCCTGCCGGCCGTTCTGTATTCTTCGCGCTTGCAAAGGATTAGATAGTATAGATTTATAATGAGACAACTAAAAATTACAAAAAGTATTACCAACCGCGAAAGCGCATCTCTGGATAAATATCTTCAGGAGATTGGCCGTGAGGAGTTGGTATCGCCGGAGGAAGAGGTGGAATTGGCCCAGCGCATCCGTAAGGGTGACCAAGTGGCTTTGGAAAAGTTGACAAGGGCTAATTTAAGATTCGTGGTTTCTGTTGCGAAGCAGTATCAGAATCAGGGACTAAGTCTTCCGGATCTTATAGACGAAGGAAACCTGGGTCTTATCAAAGCTGCGGAAAAGTTTGATGAGACCCGCGGTTTCAAATTTATCTCCTATGCAGTGTGGTGGATTCGTCAAAGTATACTGCAAGCTCTTGCTGAACAGAGCCGTATAGTCAGGCTTCCATTGAATCAGGTGGGCTCACTGAACAAGATTAACAAGGCGCTTGGACGCTTCGAACAAGAAAACGAGAGACAGCCATCTACGCAGGAATTGTCAGAGATGATAGATATCCCAAAAGAGAAGATCGATGACACGCTTCGCGTATCAGGGCGTCATGTAAGTATGGATGCTCCTTTTGTGGATGGAGAGGATAACTCGCTACTCGATGTGCTTCCTAATGATGATTCTCCTATGGCGGATCGTGGACTGAATAAAGAGTCTCTTAGTACAGAGGTTGATCGTGTGCTTCAGGTACTCACTCCTCGTGAAAGAGAGATAGTAAAATGCTTCTTCGGAATCGGATGCCAGGAGATGACTCTTGAAGAAATAGGTGAAAATCTGGATCTTACACGTGAGAGAGTGCGTCAGATAAAGGAAAAGGCTATAAGAAAATTAAAAAAACCATCAGCTTGCGAGCTGCTTAAATCTTATCTTGGTTAATGGGTGCTCAAGAGTTGTTGGCTTTGAAAGCCTCGGAAGCGATAGAGTCGTTATATTCCGTTAAGATGGAGCCATCTGCCCTGCAAGTGGCAGCTACCAAAAAAGGCATTGAAGGGGATTATACCTTAGTGGTGTTTCCTCTTCTTCGTGTTTCACACACTAGTCCTCAAGCTACAGGAGAGGCTATAGGCGAATGGGTGAGCGGTAATTGCCCTGAAGTGGCTAATTATAATGTAGTTAATGGCTTTTTGAACTTCACTTTATCTGCTAAATTCTGGAACGAGACTCTAAAAGAAATGGAGAAGAGTTCGGATTTCGGTACGCTCCCACCTACCGGGAAGACCATAATGGTGGAGTTTTCATCTCCTAATACGAATAAGCCTTTGCATCTGGGCCACGTGCGCAATAATCTGTTAGGCTCTTCGGTTTCTGATATATTAAAGGCAGCCGGTAATAATGTGATAAAGGCTACCTTGGTAAATGACAGGGGAGTGCATATTTGCAAGAGTATGTACGCTTGGGAGAAGCGCTTTAATGGTGCTACGCCGCAGAGCCGTCATCAAAAAGGCGATCATCTTGTGGGTGATTGCTATGTGGAGTATGCGAAGATGGAAAAAGAGGATCCTTCCGTTTTGGACGATGTGCATAAGATGCTTGTCGATTGGGAAAATGGAGATCCTCAAGTACGTGCTTTATGGAAGATGATGAACCAGTGGGTGTTCGATGGCTTTGCACAGACATATAAGTCACTAGGCATTACATTCGACAAGACATACTATGAGTCTCAGACTTATCTTCTTGGAAAAGAATTGGTGAAGAAGGGGCTTGAGATGGGCGTGTTCGTTAAAGACCCCGACGGAAGCGTGTGGTGTGATTTAACTGCCGATGGGCTTGATCGAAAGATTTTACTCAGAAGCGATGGCACATCAGTGTATATTACACAAGACCTAGGCACCGCAGAGAGGCGCTTTAATGAATTCCACCTCGATTCGCATGTCTATGTCGTAGGTAACGAACAAGACTACCATTTTCAAGTTCTTAAGTTAATACTTTCTAAGTTGGGATTTGATTGGGCGAAGAGAATATATCACCTAAGTTATGGTATGGTGGAACTTCCGGAAGGGAAGATGAAGAGCCGCGAAGGTACAGTGGTCGATGCCGATGACCTCATAGAGAAAATGTATAACGAAGCCAAGCTTACCACTGAAGCCTCAGGTAAACTGGGAGATATGAGCCAGGAAGAGAAGAGTAAATTATACTCTATGATAGGCTTGGGTGCATTGAAATATTTCATCTTAAAGGTTGATCCTAAAAAGACTATGCTTTTCGACCCTAAGGAGAGTATAGATTTCAATGGAAATACAGGCCCATTTATCCAGTACACTCATGCTCGTATTAAGAGTATTCTGCGTAAGGCGGAGCAAGAAGGGAAAAAATCAGAGGTAGACGATGGTATTGTCCTGTCACCTAAGGAGGTGAGAATGGTTAAGATACTGGCTTCTTATCCTGATAAAGTAAAGGAAGCGGCTGATTCGCTTTCTCCGGCTCTTATAGCCAATTATTCTTATGACTTGGCCAAGGAATTCAATCAGTACTACCACGACACCCCTATACTCCGTGAAGCAGACGATAGAGTTCTTTCCATGCGTCTGGCTTTAATCTCAGAGGTGGCTGTGGTCTTGGAAAAGGCGATGGGGCTGCTTGGTATAAGTCTTCCTGAGAGGATGTAACAAAATGGAGCAGGCTTATATGTTTCCGACCTCCGTTAAGGAGGTGGAAAAACTAGGGTGGGATTATATTGATATAATCTTTTTTACAGGAGATGCTTTTGTAGATCATCCTAGTTTTGGTACAGCCTGTATAAGCCGATATCTTCAGAAGTTCGGTTATCGTATAGCAATCGTCCCCCAGCCTAACTGGAGGGACGATTTGCGTGATTTTCGTAAGCTAGGAAAGCCGAGACTGTATTTCGCCGTTAATTCTGGGGCTATGGATTCTATGGTGAATCACTACACTGCGCAGAAGCGTCTTCGGCACGAAGACGCTTACACGCCCGACGGGCGTGCCGGACAGCGCCCGGACCGCGCAGTCACCATCTACACTAAGATCCTTAAACAGTTATATCCGGAAGTCCCTGTAGTTATAGGCGGAGTGGAGGCCTCCTTACGACGACTTACCCACTACGATTATTGGGATGACCGTCTTTACCCATCTATCCTTTTAAGTAGTGGCGCCGATTGGCTTTGTTACGGAATGGGGGAAAAGCCTATGTTGGAATTAACAAAGGCTATAGAGGCAGGGCGTAACACTAGGCAGATGGAATCTCTTCCACAATTGGCCTTTTACCGAAAAGGTACTTGTAAGATATCGAATGTCCTAACACTAAATAGTTACCAGACTTGTTTGAAGGACAAGAAAGCATTTGCCCGAAACTTCCACGAGATTGAAATGCAGATAAATATGATGCATCCTCAAATTCTTATAGAGGCTGTGGAAGACGGCTATGTTCAGGTAAACCCGCCGTGTCCGCCTGCTACCACTTCGGAAACGGATTCTTATTGGGATTTGCCATTTACAAAACTTCCACATCCCCGTTATAAAGACAAGCGCATCCCCGCATACGATATGATAAAGGACAGCATTATAACGCATAGAGGATGTTTTGGTGGGTGCAATTTCTGCACTATTGCGGCACATCAAGGGAAGTTTATTCAGTCCAGAAGCCACGAGAGTATATTGGCCGAGGTTAAAAGACTCGTCTCTATGCCCCAATTTCATGGTAACATATCTGATTTAGGCGCACCTACTGCGAACATGTATGGGATGCAGGGTAAGAATAAAGATTTATGTGAAATCTGCCGTAGGCAGTCGTGTCTGTTCCCTTCGCCTTGTAAGAATATGAATCGTTCACACTCGGACATCTTAAAATTATATAAAGAGGTGGATGCCGTGAAAGGAGTAAGACACTCTTATGTGGGAAGTGGCATTAGATACGATTTGTTCCTAACTCAAGACGGATTCGTAGATGAAACATCAAGACCTTATTTGAAAGAGTTGATCCTTAATCATATATCCGGGAGGATGAAGGTGGCTCCGGAGCATACTGAAGACAGGGTCCTAAACTATATGGGTAAGCCTTCGTTTAAGTTATTTGAGAGACTTCGGGTGGAGTTTGACAAGATTAACGCAGAGGCTGGCAGACATAGCGAGATAGTGCCCTATTTTATTTCAGCGCATCCAGGGTGTACGATGGAGGATATGAGACGATTGGCCCATAATCCTTGTCTAAAAGGCATCTGGATGGAGCAGGTGCAGGACTTTACCCCCACGCCCATGACGACATCTTCTGTAATGTTCTATTCGGGTATCGATCCGCGCACAATGAAGCCCGTTTTCGTGGAACGTCGTCCAGAGGCAAAACGGGCTCAAAAAAGTTTCTTTTTTAAGAAATAAAAGTCTTTACGACATCTGGAATTTTCTAGAAGAGCGCATCATCTGTTTTAAGATGATAGCCATCTGCTCAGACTCTTGAAGTACATTTAGATATAGATATCCCGTGTTCATATTCACGGCGTTGTCCCTAATATCCTCCATCAAGGATTTACGCATATTTGAAAAGTCTTTTTGCAGAAGCTTAAGGTTTTCTTCTGTCGATTTCAGCTCAGCGAATTCACCATCTTCACAGTGCTTTTTTATTTCATTCATATAATTGATTAGGCTATCTCTTTCGGGAATGAACGAATCGACATATCTTTCAGGGATAGGTGTGAAGTGATTGTCAATATGCTCGAATGCTGGCTCACAGATGCGTCGTATCGCGTAGTATAGTTGTTCTATTTCATTGAAGGATGTAAAGAACCAAGCGCTCTTACGCATAGCCGTCTCTTGGTCGAGATGCCTCATACAGATGGTTTCTTTCCTTCGTATATTCTTCAGTTTGCCTTTTTTATCCTTTAACTCGTAGTTCGATTTTCTTAACTGTTTTATATTTTCTGTAAATAGACCATCAGTAACATTTTTGTAACTTGAAATAATGCCGTTAAGTATAAGACCCTCGTTTTGAGCTACATACTGGCATACTAGTGCGTCTGTTTCCTTTTGGTCCTCAGAGCGTAGGATTTTACGGAACATCTTGTCGCCATTCTCTTCTTCATTCTTTTTCTTATAGCTGACATTACTATGTATCATTACGACAAGTCCTACAATTACTATTATTACCATTGCGATCATTCCACCCCAGTGCATAATCATAGCTATGATAAAGGTTGCAATGAAGGCTATGGCTGCAGTAAGAAACCAGCCACCTATTACAGATAGTACGCCGGTTATACGATAAACTGCACTTTCACGCCCCCAAGCTCTGTCCGCAAGAGAAGAAGCCATAGCTACCATAAAGGTGACGTATGTAGTCGATAGAGGCAATTTCATAGATGTACCAAGCGCTATCAGCAGGGATGCAGTAACAAGATTTACGGATGCTCTCACCAAGTCGTATTGTGCTCCACTTTCAATCTCTATGTGCCTGCGGTCAAATCGGCTATCGATCCACTCCCTCACTCCTTCAGGGGTAATGGCCAATGCCAAACGTGCTACGGAATTACCGAAACGTACCAGGCTGCGGGCAACCCACGATGTGCCGAACATTTCCTCTCCTTCGTCTTGCTTTGCGAGATTCAATTCGGTCTTGGTTACATTATGTGCCTTTTTAGATGTGGCGAGGGCCACAACCATTATAACACCGGCAGCAAGCAGAAATACAAGTGGAGTCCTTGCACTTTCATTCAGTACGTTCATCATGTGAGTGGAAGGATCACCGCCGGTTGCCATCCAGTCTTGGTATGAAGCAAATCCGGTCAATGGAACACCGATGAAGTTTACAAGGTCGTTGCCGGCAAAGGCTGTGGCCAATGCGAATGTGCCCACAAGAACTATGATTTTGAATACATTTACCTTTAGTGCGTGCAAGGCCTGCATAAGTATGGAAAAGAAGATAAGGCAGCCGCCGAGAATTAGCAATGCATTTGAGTTTATCCAATCTTTAGTGGCGTCTGTCATAAAGGACATAGACTTTAGTCCTTTAAAAAGCATAAAGTAGATTATCGCTGTTATGGATATGCCACCGAAAATACCTATCTTCCACTTGAGGGATTTATTCTTGTAATTGAATGTGAAGATAAGCCGCACTATCCATTGTATGATCACCCCCACGAAAAATGCTATGGCTACTGAAATGAAGATACCAAGTATAACCTGTAAAGCTTTCGCGGTGTTCATATAGTCCGAAAATTCGAGAGTATTTTCAGGTGTGGAGTTCATCTTTAGTAGTGACATCGCACAGGTCGCTCCCAATAGTTCGAATACCATAGAAACTGTGGTCGATGTCGGCATGCCTAGTGAATTGAATGCATCCAAAAGCATAATGTCTGTAACCATTACAGCCAGGCATATAAGCATTATTTCACTAAAAGAAAATTGCTCCGGTCTAAAGATACCGTGCCTTGCAACATCCATCATTCCATTGCTCATAACGGCGCCACAAAAAACGCCAATAGCGGCAATAATAATGATTGTTTTAAACTTTGCTGCCTTGGAACCAATGGCAGAATTGAGAAAGTTTACAGCATCGTTGCTTACTCCGACCCATAGGTCTGATACTGCAAGTAAGAAAAGGAAAATGACAAATCCTAAATATACTAATTCCATAAAAATGAATTTATTTCCGCATCAACGCGGTGTTTTCAAATGCAAATTTAGTTTGTAAATGTTAAAAAGTTGTTAAATTTTACAAAAACACGAAATAGAAAGTATTTAAGGCTAAAAACTAACTATATTTGTGACTACGAAATGATGATTTTATGGATAATCAAAAAGAATTAAAGCCAAGGGTTCTAGTCGTAGATGACGAAGAAGATATAAGAAATATACTGAAATTCAATCTAGAAAATGCCAGCTATTTAGTTGACACTGCCTCATCGGGGGAGGATGCGTTGGCCAAGATGAATACAACACACTATAGCTTGGTTTTGCTTGACGTTATGATGGCAGGAATGTCAGGCTTTCGAGTGGCTGAAATTATAAGGGAAGACCGCAAAGAGGATATACCCATAATTTTCTTAACGGCACGCACTTCAGAGAGAGATTTGCTTAATGGATTCTCCTCAGGTGGTGATGATTATATAACAAAACCATTTTCCATTCAAGAAGTATTGGCCCGTGTTCGTGCCGTGCTTAGAAGACATTTATCCACAGTCGTGGATGAAGGCAAGCCTATCGCTTCGAAAAACGAAAGGCTGCGAATAGATAGTGAAACCAAGATGGTTTATGTTGACGGAAAAGAGGTTAGACTATCCCGAAAAGAATTTGAGTTGTTGGCATTGCTGGTTAAACAGCCTGGAAGGGTATTTTCGCGAGAAGAGATTATTTCTTTTTTATGGAAGGATTCTCCGTATGTCATTGAAAGAACAATAGATGTGCATATAGCACGGATTAGGTCTAAACTTGGCCCTTTGAAGTCTTGTATAACTAATAGATCCGGATTCGGATACTGCTTTCAATATAAAGAAGATAAGATATGACGCAGAATAAAACCAGTTATGGCAAACGCTATAAAAGTCGGTTGATATTGTGCTTCTCTGCTGCATTTGCCCTTTTTGCTGTAGCCTTGCTAGTTTTTCAAATAAGATTTGAAAGGCAGTCTAGGCTGGAATTTGCTATTAACGATCTGAGTACCTATGCGGAAATATTATCGGAATCTTCGGATTATGAGCAAACCAAGAGACTTTTGCCTTCAGAATTAAGGGTAACAGTGTTAAATAACTCGGGAGAGGTCTTGTATGAAAGCATTAAGAACGCTCATGGTGAGAATTATCTAACACGGCCGGAAGTGTCGAAATCTATAAATGGGGAGGCATCAACATGCATTAGAGTATCTAAGACAACAGGCAAAAAGTATTTGTATTACTCTAAACCTTTCGAGGATAAAATAATAAGAGTGGCTATTCCATACAATGATAGCATAAGGCCCCAACTTAGGCCGGGAAGCATTTTTATGCTTATAGTAGCACTTTTGTTCTTAGTGTCTGTTCTTGTTATAATCTTGCTTTCGTATCGTTTTAGCTCAGATATATTAAAGTTCCAGAAGCAATATAAGGATGATAGTGACAGAGAGTTTGCCAATATCAAACAGCAGATGACCAGCAATATATCACATGAGCTGCGTACACCGGTGACAGGTATATTGGGATATCTTGAAACGCTTGAGTCATGTCCGGATATGGATGAAAAGCAGCGGTCTTCTTTTATTCATCGTGCTTATATTCAGGCGATAAGGCTGTCGGATCTTATAAGGGATATGGCTTTGATAAGCAAGATAGAGGAGTCTGGCGGACACCTTGAGCGACATATAGTGAATGTGGGTGAAATAGTAGATGAAGTGAAATCAGAATTTGAGGCTTCTCTTTCGTCTAAGAATGATATAGTATACAATAAGCTTTCAAGTGATCTTAGAATATGCGCTAATAAGACCTTACTTTATGCTTTATTTCGTAATCTGGTGGAAAATAGCATTAAGTATGCGGGTAATTCAGTACAAATTCAAATAGGACAATGCGATTTTGCAAAGGCTGGCTTCGAGGATGAGAAAGAGTCGGAAATTTGCCTTTATTATAGCGATAATGGTGCAGGTGTTCCTTCAGAGCATTTACCTCGTATTTTTGAGCGGTTTTATAGAATTTCTGAGGGGCGAAGCCGTGATGATGGAGGCTCCGGCCTGGGACTTTCCATCGTACGTAATGCTGTAGCATTTCATGGAGGACAGATAAGAGTAGAGAATGAAAATCCACATGGTTTGGTGTTTTATTTTACTCTAAAAAAATGAAATGGTTGCTATTATTTTGCAAGCAAATGAAATCTAAACGGCTAAATAAGTAACAATTTTCAAGTAATAGCTTTTTTCTTGTTTTAGTATCAAAAAAATTTTTTCTTTTTGAAATTATACCTTATTATTGTATTCGAATTGCGTGGTCGTGCACTTCGTAGTTACGAGTCACGAAGCGTGCTAAAAGAATTTAAGAATTAAATATATGACAACAGACGGAAAGAAAAGGCACGTAGTTAGTTACGAAAATATGTCCAGTGATGTGGCAGCGGCATTTGCGGAAAAATATCCCAGAGGCTTCAACGATTATTTGGTGGATTTGGTGAAATACCCGAAGCCTGACGGTACATCTTTTTATGCCGTAACGATAGAGGTCCCGGATGGTATTTACCTGGTAAAGATAAAGGTTGATATAGACGATACCGAGGATTTGCAGAATTGGCTCGATGGGGAGGATGATTCATCTGCAGAAGCTATTACAGGAGCTCCGGCTGAATCAGAAGAAGGGGAGAGCCTTCCAGATGATAACATTTCCCAATATTCTTCGGGAGATGATGATTCGTCTGAGTCAGATGAATAGTAAAAAAGAAAATAATAGACTATTGATGCTGAGCCTCCTAGTGGGGCTCTGCGTCGGTTTAGTGGCGGTACTCCTTAAAAGTGGTATCCGCCTTCTTCAAGGTTTGCTTTCTCCTCTTACGGAAGGAAGTTCCCTATGGATGATATTGCTGCCTTCTGTAGGTATGATGTTATCTTATCTTATAGTTAGATTCATAGTGAAGGATAATATAAGTCACGGCGTTACGAAGGTATTAAAGGCTATATCGAAAAATGAGTCGAGAATTAAGCCTCATAATATGTGGTCTTCTTTCGTTACATCCATGCTTACGATCGGATTCGGCGGTTCTGTGGGAGCTGAGGCACCTATAGTTTATACAGGTGCCGCCATTGGATCCAATATGGGCAGGTGGGGTAGGCTCTCGTATCGTAATATGACTATACTTGTGGGATGTGGGGCAGCAGGCGCAGTGGCCGGTATCTTTAAAGCGCCACTGGCCGGACTTCTTTTTACTATGGAGATATTACTCTTCAATATTTCGCTCGCAAGCTTAATGCCTTTGCTCCTATCGACTGTGTCTGCTACTGTAGTAAGTTACCTCTTTACAGGTATGGATACGGCATTTCAGTGTACTTTGGAGCCATTTGTACTGAAAAATATTCCATTCTATCTGGTATTGGGTGTATTTTGTGGTTTCTTGTCATTGTATTTCACTAAAAGTACACTAAAGCTTGAGGACCTATTTTCTAAGTTTAGCTCGCCTTGGGTTAAGTGGATAATATGCTCTTTGGGTGTAGGCTTATTGGTATATTTATTCCCTCCTTTATATGGAGAGGGGTATGGAGATATTGGTAAGCTGTTAAACGGAGAGGGCGGTGAGATGAGCGGTTCTCCTTTGAATTTTTTGATGAGTTCCCACTGGGGAGTAGTTCTCGCGTTCGTCTTCGTGATGTTGTTTAAGGTGTTTTCTATGACCATGACTAACTCTGGCGGTGGAGTCGGTGGTACCTTCGGCCCTACGCTTTTCGTGGGTGCAATAGCAGGGTTTGTGGTAGTGAGAATACTTAACAATAGCATAAGTGGAGTATTCTGGACACTTCCCGAGCAGAATTTTGTGCTTGTAGGTATGGCGGCGCTAATGACTGGTGTTATGCAGGCGCCTATGACTTCCATATTCTTGATAGCGGAGATGACAGGAGGCTATGACCTGTTTTTGCCCCTTATTTCGGCATGCACGGTTTCCTTTTGTGTAACTCGTATATGGGAGCGTTATTCCATTTATACTAAGAGGTTGGCACAAAGTGGAGAATTGCTTACGCACGATTCGGACCAGGCAGTATTGACTTTACTAAAGACCTCGGATCTTGTAAGGGATAAGTATCCAAGGATAAAGCCGGACGAGACATTGAAAGATATAATGCCCTGTGTATCAGAAAGTACAGTAGCTGTTTTCCCTGTGGTAGGGGATGACGGGGTATTTCAGGGCCTTGTGGAGATGGATGACATTAGAAAGATAATGTTCGATGTGAGTAATTATTCTTCCGTTCATGTCTATAATCTTATGAAACAACCTCCCGCGTATGTGTCAATAGATGAAAAAGCCTCGTCCGTTTTGGATAAATTTGAAGATACTGGGGCGTGGAGACTTCCCGTCATTGATTCACAGCGCCATTACTTGGGCTTTATCTCCAAGTCGCGAATACTTTCTGCTTATCGACAGGCTCTAAAAAGTATATCTTTAGAGGACTAATTCGAGACTGATTCTACGCCTTTGTAAATCAACCTGACTGACTCTCACTTTTATTTTCTGGTGTAATGACAGCTTGTGTCCTTTCAATTGGGATATGTGGATAAGTCCATTATCGTGGATGCCTATATCCACGAAAGCTCCGAAGTTGGTGACATTAGTCACTATGCCAGGTAGTTCCATTCCTTCTTTTAAATCGGTTATCTCTTTTATATCTTCGGCAAAGGCGAAGGATTCGGCTTCCATACGAGGATCAAGGCCGGGTTTTGCAAGTTCTTTTAGTATGTCATTGATGGTAGGAAGGCCTTTTTGTGGTGTAACATAATTGTTAGCTATGATTTTTTTACACAATAAAGCATTGCCTACTAACTCGTTAATACCTACACCTAGGTCCGAGGCCATTTTTTCTACTATGCTATACGATTCTGGATGTACGGCGCTAGAATCGAGAGGATTTTCAGCTCCTCTAATGCGTAAAAAGCCGGCACACTGTTCGAAGGTTTTTGCTCCGAGTTTAGGCACTTTCGTAAGTTCTTTTCTGTTTTTGAATGCGCCGTTCTCGCTACGATAGGCAACGATTTCCTCAGCGAGTGATTTGCCAATCCCTGACACATACGCAAGTAGGTATGGGGAGGCAGTGTTGAGATTCACTCCGACAGAATTAACGCAAGACTCAATAACATTGTCTAGTTTTTCGCGCAGAAGCGATTGATCAACGTCGTGTTGGTATTGGCCAATTCCTAGATTCTTAGGGTCTATTTTGACCAGTTCGGCTAGCGGATCCATTAACCGTCGTCCTATGCTTACAGCTCCTCTTACAGTGACATCCTGATCCGGCATTTCTTTTCTTGCCACTTCCGACGCACTATAAATGCTGGCTCCGTCTTCGCTTACCACCCATATATTACAATCTTGTGGAAGATCTACTTTTTTTAGAAAATCGGTGGTTTCACGACTTGCAGTTCCATTTCCCACAGCTATGGCTTCGACGTGAAATGTATTTATTAAAGTTTCAAGCCGTTGGATTGATTTTATCTTTTCGTTTTGCGGAGGATGGGGAAAAATGATTTCGTGTGCCAATAACTTTCCGTATCTGTCTAGAACGGCTAGTTTACATCCGTTCCTAAATCCTGGGTCTATGGCTAGGGTGACTTTTTCTCCAACAGGAGAGTCGAGTAGTAATTGGCTTAGATTATCTCCGAATACTCTTATGCTTTCGATATCTGCTTTTTGTTTCGCCTCTTTTAAGATTTCGTTACTAATGCTTGGGTCTAGTAGTCTGGAATAACTGTCCTGCGCCGCGAGTTGTATTATATGGGCCAATTGCGCACTTTGTGGACGGCCATGCTCTCTGCAGTATTGGAAGTATACATCGTTTTTCGTTTCATCTCTTACACTGATGTTTACATTAAGCAGACCTTCGTTTTCTGCTCTTAAAATAGCTAGCAGATTATGAGCGCTTATCTTATCTAAGGGCCTTGAGAAATCGATATAACTACGATAATTTTCGAGTTCTTCCTTTTCTTTAGCTCCTCGTGCTAGAGATGTTTGAAGGAAGCCTTTTCTGTAAGACTTTCTAAGTTTTTCTCTAATAGATGCTTGTTCACTAAGTCTTTCTGCCAATATGTCCTCGGCTCCTTTAATGGCATCTTCGATGCTGGGTACTTTATCGTTTATAAAAGACTTGGCGCTTGCTTCGGGTTTAGTGGTTCTTTGCTGCCATATAATATCGGCCAGAGGCTCCAGTCCGAGTTCTTTTGCGATAGTGGCTTTAGTCCTTCTTTTAGGCTTATATGGAAGGTAAATATCTTCCAGTTCAGTGGCATCTACGCTGTTTTCGATAGTCTTTTTTAACTCTTCGCTAAGTTTGCCTGCCTTTTCAATAACTTGGATAATAGTACTCTTTCTTTTATCCATTTCAACGAACACATCGGCCCAATGCTTTACTTCGGCTACTTGGCTGTCATCCATCCCTCCGGTCTGCTCCTTGCGGTATCGACTTATGAAAGGGATGGTGTTCCCATCCTCAAATAGGCAGATGCAGTTTTCTATCTGCCATGGTTTTAGCGATAATTTTTCCGCTATAGCTTTTGTGTAAATGGAGTTCATTTGAATTTTCTAAATCTAAGTGCGATCACGCCGCGAAAAGCTTCTCCGAATATGGAACCGGACATCTTGGATGTGCCGGCCTTACGGTTTACAAAGATAACCGGAACTTCCTTAACTTTAAAGCCTTTACGAAGTGCAGTGTATTTCATTTCGATCTGAAAACCATAGCCTTTCATCCTGACGTCATCTAAGTCTATTCCTTCAAGGACGCGTCTTGAGTAGCACATAAATCCAGCAGTGCTATCTTTTATATTAGTGTGCAGTACTGTACGCACATACACCGAAGCCCCATAGGACATAAGTATTCTTCCTATAGGCCAGTTAACTACGCTTACCCCATCGGCATACCTTGAGCCAATGGAGAAGTCGGCCTCACCATTTTCGCAGGCATCAAGAAGTCTGGGAAGATCCTTTGGATCGTGCGAAAAATCGGCATCCATTTCGAAAATGTAATCGTAATTGTGTGCCAATCCCCATTTAAAACCAGTTATGTATGCTGTCCCAAGTCCTAATTTCCCAGATCTTTCGATGAGATACATCCTATCTGGGAACTCTTCTGCGAGCTTTTTTACTGCATCTGCAGTGCCATCTGGAGAGCCATCGTCCACTACTAATATATTATAAGACCCCTCTAGGGCAAAAATTGCCCTAGAGATGGCCTCAATATTTTCAATCTCGTTATATGTGGGTATTATGACGAGTTTACTTGGTCTTATTAGCATCTATTTCTTTTAGCATTTCTTTTACAGCAGCCTGTAGCTGAAGATCTTCACCATTAAGAAGACTTTCCGGCGTGTTATATACTAGGATGTCAGGTTCTATCTGTAGGTTTTCCAATGCCCTATTCTCTTTTAGCCCCCAGCAAGTAACTTGAGGGATACCGAATACAATGGTAGGATCAATTTGATTCTCCCACCATACGGCTGTCATAGTACCAGGAACTGGGGCACCGACTAATTTGCCTATACCTAAAGTCTGGTATATGTAAGGGAAGCCACTTGCATCTGAATAGTTATCCTCGCTTACTAGTACACAACTAGGCTTTGTCCATTTACTGAAAGGCTCTGAACCGATATATTCGCCCCTAGGACGGAATTCTATGTATTTTTTACCACTTAGAAGGGTGGCAAGGTCGTCATGTAGCCAGCCACCTCCGTTATGTCTTGTGTCCACTATAACTGCTTCACAGTTACGATATTTTCCTAATAGCTTAGAATATACCTCTCGGAAACTTTGTGAATTCATTCCTTCTACATGAACGTAAGCTACGCGACCACCGGAGAGCTTTTCAGTCATTTCCTCTCTCTGGCGTACCCATCTCTTGTATAGAAGGGTATAATCAGAATAACCAGCCTTAACAAACAACTCTACAGGCTCCTTTTTATCGTTTTTCTTTATTTTTAGGAAAACACGTTTGCCGGCCTTATAGCGAAGTGCATCGTACCATTGTGTACCTTCTGTGATTTCTTTTCCATCGATGGCCAAGATAATATCGCCCGAGCCTATCTCTGGGTCAACCATACTAATATCGCTGCCTGGCAGAACTTCTGCGATTTTAAGCCCTGCACCCTTGTATTCCAAATCATAGATAAGTCCGAGTCTTCCGGCATTTACTCTGGAAATATGACGATAGCGTGCTCCTGTATGTGAAGCGTTCAATTCTCCTAGAAGTTCGCTTAGAAGTTCCTGAAAATCGAAGTTATTGTCTATATATGGGAGGAATTGACGATAATTATCGCAGAATCCCTTCCAATCTATTCCATGTATGTTTTTATCGTAGAATTTTTCTTCCACTTGTTTACATACATGGTCATATATGTAGGCTCTTTCTTTGGCCGGCTGATAGTCATAATCGCTTGCGAATGAGATGCTTTCTATCTTTCCTGTCGCCGGATTCATCTTGCTTATGCCACGGCCGATTATATAGACTGTCTTGTTGTCAGCGGATGGGATGAATTGTCCTATGAAATTCTTACGGATAATCTTGATATCACCCTCCTTGCAGTCCATACTGCACAGATCTACACTTTGTTCTTGAACTCTAATGAAATAAAGCGTTTTGCCGTCTTCGGTAAGGAAGAAATCACCCATAGCACCTGAAATAGGTGTCAGCCTTACTATTCTGTTTTCCCTTCCATCCAGCACGAGGTCAAGTCCTTTCTTTTCGACTTGCAGCGAGTCTTTCTTTTCTTTTTTCTTTGTTTTTTTATCCTCTTTTGAGAGTAACTCGCTTATGCTGTCATCTTCAGAAGAACGTGTGAATTCATAGAATGCCTTAGTGTCGAAAAACATAGCATATATGTCATCGTGAGAGCCCCAGCTGCCATGGCTTCTGTATCCGTTCTTATCTGATTCCCATAGCATTGCTTTTCCGCCTAAAGCCCAATGAAATGTGCCATCGTTATAGCCACTTTGTGTAAGATCGGTAACAGTGCCATTATCGATGTTAATCATGGCTATATCCATGTTATTCCATCCACCATTTGCTCCATAGTTCACCAAAATATGATGACTATCTGGGGACCATTCAAAGGATTGATCTCCATCCTGATAAGAATAATTAGCTCCTTTTAAAAGAGAGCGTTCTTCACCCTTTTTAGTGTCCTTTATAACTAATTCGGTACGATCTCTTAGATATGCAACCCATTTACCATTAGGAGAAACTGATGGCTGGAAACAAGTTTCTCCCTCTTTGGAGAACAGGCTTTCCTTCATTTCATACGAAAATGCGAAGTATTTGTCATCCTTACGGGTTAGTTCCGACTTCCATATTCCCCAATTTCCATCGCGCTCTGCTGCATAGTATAGGGTGCGTCCATCTTTTGAGAAACTTACGCCACGCTCTCTGCTAGGAGTATTAGTTATTCGTTTGGTTACTTTTTGATCAGGAGCTACCACGAATACATCACCATGAGCTACGATGGCTATTTCCTTTCCATTAGGACTTACGGCCAATTCTGCTGCTCCGGTATTGATGTTACGATAGATGCTGTCTTTATCGTTACTGTCTGCAACGATACTTATATTTAGTTTTACTGGCTCTTCTCCAGTTGTAAGTGTGTAAAGTTCACCATTATACGAGAAGGCTAGAACATCGTTATCGGATATGGAAAGGTATCTAACCGGATGGGTAGGAAGACTGGTTATCTGCGTGTGCTCTTTAGGAGTGTTAATGTTAGCTTTCCAGATATTGAAGTTCCCACCTTCTTCGCTTAGGTAGTAGTAATCCTGTCCATTTGAGGCGAAAACAGGATTTCTATTTTCGCCTACGAATGTGCTTAACTGTTGATATTGAACCTTTTTAGGAAGGTATTTCCAAATATCTCTGGTAACAGAGGATGTATGGTGCTTACGAAAAGTGTCTTCGTAACCTTTATAGTCTTCGTATAAGACTATTCCGTTAGTGTTTACGGAGATATTCATCATCGGGATGGATGTGAACAAAGTGGATTTCCCATCGTTTATCCCTACAGTATATACTTGTGGCTCACCAGGGAAGCGGTCATATTTCTGATCCGCCTGGATACTTGCCGAGTAATATACAAGCCCATCATCAGATACAAAAAGAGGAGTTTCTGCTCCTGGATAAGTGGTGAGTCTTCGTGCTTTGCCGCCACACGATGGAATGATCCAAATATCCTTACTTCCTTCTCGATAAGAACTGAATACGATATTTTTCCCATCTGCGCTCCACAGAGGGTCGGAATCGTATGATTGATTTGAGGTAATTTGTTTAGCTACTCCACCTGTAGATGGAATAGTAAAAATATCTCCGTGATAACTGAAGGCAATGGAGGTGCCATCAGGGCTAATGTCGCATTTTCTTATCCAATGCGCTTCTTCTTGTGCTTGCAGACTAAGAGTCAGAAGACAAAAAGAGAAAATAGATAATACTCTTTTTAACATATCTTTATAGTTTAAAACATTTTATCGCTAACATGCGCCTTGATGCTAAGATTAATCAAGACCCAAACGAACAAAATTACAAATTATCTACAAATTATACGCCTACATATTCCTTAATTAAGGTCATAACTAAGTACATTATATACCTAAATAAAGTGATTTCCTGAATATACGCTATTTGTGGTATGTGAGTTTATAAAACGCCACTTTTCATAGATTCGAAAAAAAGTGAACTTGATTGTAACTGAATTTAGGATGACTCGGAAAATTAAGATGGTTTACACTTATGAAGCCTGGTGGTATTTGGAGGATGCTATTGGTTTTGCAATTTTACAGAATAATATGTAAATTCGCAGGCTTTTAGGAAAACAATAAAAAGTAAAATATATGGCAAACAAAAAAACTAAGGAAGAAATCCGCGAAGAAAATGTAGCTACTACAGTTTCGGCCACAGAGGAATTCTTCGTTAAAAACAGAAAAACCTTAATCATAGCGCTAGTTGCTATACTTGTAGTAGGTTTGGGAATTTTAGGCTATAGTAAATTCATCTATTCGCCAGTTGTAGCACAGGCCCAGGATGCTGTTTATGTGGCAGAGCTTAATTTTCAGGCAGGTGAATTCGAATTGGCTCTTAATGGAGATGGTACAAATCTCGGATTTGCGCAAGTATGCGACAAGTATGGATCTAAGGCAGGGAAGGCCGTTTATCTCTATGCGGGAACTTGCTGCGCACAGTTAGGAGAGTGGGAAAATGCCCTTAATTATTTAAAAAAATATAAGGGAAAGGAGCCTATATTGGCAGCCCGTGCATTGGCTCTTGAGGGAGATTGTTATTCTGCACTCGGAAATAATACTCAGGCAGTTAGTATGTATGAGAAGGCTGCAGCAAAAGCAGATAATCTTTTTGCAGCAGAATATTTAGTGAAGGCCGGCCAGACGTATGTAGCTTTAGGACAGAAGGAAAAAGCTCTTGCAGCATATAATAAAGTAAAGGAAAAATATCCTATGAGTCTGGAGGCTTCCCTTATAGATAAGTATATTAACGAGGTGTCAGAGTAATATGGGAAGAGCGTTTGAATTTCGTAAAGAGCGTAAACTGAAAAGGTGGGGACACATGGCTCGCACCTTTACGAAACTTGGTAAGGAAATCACTATCGCTGTAAAACAGGGCGGTCCTGATGTTACAGGTAACCCTCGTCTTCGTGCTCTTATTGCTACTGCGCGCACGGAGCAGATGCCTAAAGAGAATATAGAAAGAGCTATAAAGAAGGCTGTTGAAAGCAAACAGGGCGATTTCAAGGAAGTAGTATATGAAGGTTATGGTCCTTTCGGTGTGGCTTATCTTGTAGAAACTGCAACTGATAACACTACTAGGACGGTGGCCAATGTTCGCTCATATTTCACAAAGTGTGGCGGTTCTTTGGGCACTAGCGGTTCCGTTTCTTTTATGTTCGATCATAAGTGCGTATTTCGCATAAAGGAACCGGAAGGGCTTAATCTTGAAGAACTCGAACTTGATATGATTGATTGCGGCGTAGATGAATTGTTTGAGGAAATAGAGGTGGATAAGGATGATAACGAGACTAAAGTTGTAGTTATCTATGGCGATTACACTTCTTATGGACAGATTCAAAAATATATAGAGGATCATGGTTTTGAACTTTTATCAGGTGGGTTCGAACGCATTCCTACTACAGAATTGAAAGAAGTTACTCCTGAGCAGCGCGCTACTTTAGACAAGCTTACAGGTCTACTCGAGGACGATGAAGATGTGACAAATGTTTACACTACTTTAAAACCTCTTGAGTAATCTATCTAAATTCATAATGTGTGGCCCCGATAACTCGGGGCTTTTTTTGTTCCCGATATACTTTGTCTTTACTTTCAATTTGAAAGTAAATTCCATTAATATCTTAAATATTTTTCATATATAAGATATTTTAGTTTCGTAAAAGAAGAAACAAATTTTATGTAGTAGCTTCTAATGGAAAACTATTTAATAATGGATTGTTGTTTATAAAAATTTTTATTTATCTTTGTAATTAAAGTTTATCGGGAATATAAAGAGGCATTGTTTCACTTTTGAAATAAAATGCTTTTTATTTTTTTCGTAAGAACCCTTAAAGCTATTCGTGTATTGTGTACCTTAAATATTTTAACATTTATACTTTATGAAAAAAATTGTGGCTTTTATGGCAGCCGTTCTGGTGGCTGCCAGCTGTTATGATGACAGCGCGTTGACTAGCCGTATCGAGGATCTTGATCAAAGATTGACTACGGTGGAGAATTTGGTCGCATCGTTAAATTCTCAGCTTATTAGTTTACAGGAATTGATGGATGGAAAACTCTTTATTAGTGGCGTGGAAGAAGATAAGGAGAATGGCACACATGTAGTTACTTTTGTAAATGCCAAAGGAGAGATGTCTACCATGACTATTAAGGATGGTTCTTCTCCTAATATCGGTGTTGGTCAAACTCCTGATGGTAAATGGTATTGGACAGTAAATGGCGAATGGCTTCTGGATTCAGAGGGAAATAAACTTCCCGTAACTGGTGAAGCTGGTGTTACTCCTTCTCTAAAAATCGAAGATGGTAAATGGTATGTATCATACGATCACGGCATTACATTCGTTGAATGTGGAAAGGCTACGGGAGATGATGGAGATGCTTTCTTTAAGAGTGTCGTTTTAAGTGAAGATGGAAAATTGGCCTATGTTACACTTGCCGATGGTACAGTTCTCACGCTTGAGGTTTATAGCGAACTTGGAATAGCAGTTGATGTTGCTTCATCTCTGATATACTCCGGGGAGACGAAAAAATTTGCCTATGTTATAACCGGAGCCGATGATAAAACATGCTTGGAAGTTATTGCGAAGGGTAATTGGCAGGCAGAAGTTGAGAAAACCGATGCTGGCCACGGCTATATAGCTGTTACCGCTCCAGATATTGCAGAAGTGGGAAAAGTTATACTTCTATTAAGTGATGGCGCAGATAAGACTATAATGCGCACGATGACATTTGTCGCCGGTGTGCTTCATGTAAATACATCGTCGGTAAGTGCTCCGTCTAATGGCGGAACTATAGAAGTGGAAGTAAGCACAAATTTGGAGTTTACTGCAAGTTTGGATGAAAATCCATCGTGGGCACATCTTGTTGAAACCAAGGCATACGAGTTACGCACGGAAAAATTGGCCTTGAAATTCGATGCTAACGAGCTCCCTTACGCCCGTCAAACTACTCTAACTTTAAGGCATGAGGGTAATGTGGTGGAAACAATACTGCTTTATCAGGAAAAGGTAACTTATGCCGATGATAGGATGGTGTTTGTCGTAAAGCCGGTAGAAGATGACAAGTCCGTTAATCTTGGTCTTTATCCTCAAAATGGTGCTACTTATTATGTGGATTGGGGTGATGGATCTCAAGTGGATACTTTAACAGCATCTCAGCCTGTTCATGTATATGAGGATGCTTCAAGGCTTTATGCTGTTCAGGTATGGGGAAAAATTCGTTCTTTAAGTAGAGCATCTAAAATGGCGCATTATTCTGATATTCAAGAGGTAATACAATGGGGCGATACTGGAATACAGAGCCTTTCTTTCGAGAAGAATACTTCTATTACATCTATAGCCGCTGCAAAGGGTGAAGAATTGCGAGCTGTTAGTTCTTGTAACAGTATGTTCAATGGCTGCAAATCGTTGAAAAATATACCACTAGGCTTTATGCAGGGACTAAGTCCAAAGACCTCTAATTTTAACTATGCTTTCACAGGTTGTGAGTCTTTGGAACATCTTGATCCAGCTCTTTTCGATACATTTACGGGGAAACTTGTTATAATGCAGCTTTTTAGCGGATGTAAGAGTCTTAAGAGCGTACCTTCATTCAAGAATGTTACATTAAGTGATGATGCAAGCCTCTTTAATCAGACTTTCAAAAATTGTGAGTCATTGGAAAGTCTTCCAGCCGATTTCTATAGTCCTACTATAGCAACTGCATTTAGAGCTAAGATTATGAATTCCACTTTCAGCGGGTGTAAGTCTTTGAAGCATATTCCTGATGAATTCTGGCAGTATGTGAATTGGGCTAAAGTAGAGCAGATGAATAACACCTTTGATGGTTGTGCTTCGCTTACTTCTGACAATTTGTCTTTCTTAACTAAAGCGGTTAATGTATATTCATGGCGTTTTGCTTTTAGAAATTGTACTTCTTTGACCACTCTTCCGGAAAATGAAGTAGAGATAAATGGTGAAAAAGTTAGCGTACCACTATGGAAGCGTGGCGATGACGAGTACAAGTCTTATTTTGCGAATAGAACTTATAACTTCAACTCATGTTTTACAGGCTGTTATAATCTTGAAGGATACTATGATAAGATTCCTCAAAGCTGTGGTGGTGCTTGGGATGGAAGTACCACGGCACCTACCATTAATGTTAGTGCTTCACTTCCTGAAGGAAGAGGATATTATAGTATAAACTTCAATGTTAAGGGAACAGCTGTAGCTTCGGCCCATTACTATTTGTCTGCAAAATCAAGCGTAGATGAGATTCTTCCTAAATACAATAATTCTTACGTTGAACTTTGCGAGCAGAAGGGAATAGAGATAGAAGAGGAATATTTGAATGCTATTAATTCATCTAATGGACTTACCCTAGGATTTGAGGCCGGTGTTCCTAATGTAGAATACATACTCATAGTTTCTGGCAAGAATATGTTCGGGCAGAATTATGCATACACTGTTCAATCTACCACATCTATTCCTAAGGGAAGCGAAGAGTATGAGAACTTCATAGGGGAGTGGACAGTTACATCTGCTTTCTCAGTTACCACTTTCCTAGATGGATATGACCAGCGTCCTATTTCATTTGACATTAAGATAGAGCCTTGTAGGGTAGATTCCATGTACACGGTTTATGGATGGGGTGTTACTAAGTTTACTCAGACATTGCCTATGGTTATGTACTTTGAAGATAATAAATTGACTGCATGGACTGGGGCTCATCATAATTCAGTTATATACGAGGGCTATCCGTACAGCGATGGAATTAATTATAATGTCGCTTTAAATTCATTTACCCGTTTCGATGACGGAACATACGGGGTGTATATGGCCGATGGAGAAAGAGTAGGCGAAGCCGAGTACGACCCAGCAGGATTCCAAATGAATGGTGTACGTTCAGAATATTATGCGGAAGCAGGATACGATGTGCTATGCTATGGTTTCGATTTCTGTCTTTCAATGGGTGGGCCAGGATGGTCTAAGATATTTATAGCACCAGAAACCGTTAGGGACGAATATGTGATAACGAAAGATGAAAATATCTATGCTCCATACATTATGGGTCCTTTCACATTTAAGAGAAAGGCTTCTAGTGAGAGTGCTGCCAGCCGTACAATAGCTCTGAATCGAGCTCTTTTACAGAGTGGTGAAAGCATCAAGGTAGAATATGGGCATAAAAAAGCTAAAGCAGATATGGCTCCCGGAATGTATAGGATTTCTGAATAGGAGGTAAGATCTTTAAATACTTAGAAGGCGACTGGCAAGATACCTTGTTGGTCGCCTTTTTTTGACAGTTGGTATAGATAATTTTTTGATGGTTACTAAAGTAAGAATAATTTGTGTATATTTACACGATTATGCGCAAGTACTTGTTGATAGTTACAATAGTTTTATGTTGCACGAATGCCATCGCGCAAGGAGAGGGCGCTGCGATAGATTATCTGAATTTTTATCAGAAATACCTTAGCCCGCTCAAACATACTCATTGCAGGATGTATCCGTCTTGTTCGGCTTATGCTAAGATGGTTTTTGCAACACATTCTTTTCCAGAGGCTATGGTACTAACTTCAGACAGACTTATTCGATGTGGTCACGATACGCAGTATTACGCAAAGACGCATATAAGGGGGAATACTTTATCGGTGGATTACCCAGAAGGAACGAAGGTTCCAGATGGCGTTATTTCGACTGGGCCAATGCTCGTGTCTGCCCAGAACTTTCCTGCTGCTGATAGTCTTGACCTCTGTGTGGGATTTGTGCATCATCTTATTAATCAGGCCAATTATTACGGAGCTCTTGCTGAGATAGAGCGTTTGCAGTTTTTTTATCCAGATCGGTTCGCTGACTCCGATATTCTTTCGGTCGATAAGATGAAATGCTACGAAGGCCTGGGCGAGTATTCTCGAGGCATTTTATATTATGATTCGCTGCCATCAAAAAGCCGTGATTCATATAAAATGCTTTATACATACGCGCATTTGCAAGATTTATCTGGTAATGTCGCATTGGCCTTGGATGCTTTTGAGAGATCTAGTATTCTGATGCCTGAAGGGGAGAGTGTTACTCCTTATGGGGAACTGGCCATTTTATATCTTAGACAATGTCGCTATCAGGAGTCCCTCACCTGTTTAGAGAAAAAATATGCAGCTGATGGAATACTGCTTACATACGAAAAAAGTAGGGAGGTTGTAAATAAGGCATCTGAGCAGAGACTGAAAAATCCGAGCTGGGCGTTAGCTTTAAGTGTGATCCCTGGATGTGGTTATTTTTATGCAGGCTCTCCGTATAGTGCCATTACTGCATTGATACTGAATGGGGTGCTGTCGTATGCAACATACACTTCGTTCAAAAGTGAAAATTATGGTGTAGGATTTATTCTGGGGGCTTTGAATTTGTCGTTTTACATAGGTAATATGGTGGGGTCAAAACAGAGTGCAGAACGATATAATGCGAATTTGAAACGAAGTGCGAGCGATGAACTAAGAAAGTTAAATCTATATATAAACTAAACTTTTTATGTTGAAAAGAATTTTCATGACAGCAGTGATGATGCTATGTGTGTTATTCGCTGCGAATGCGCAGGGGTTAAATACTTCTGCTTCGTCGAAAGTGGTACTATTAAAAGCAGGGACTATAGTACCTATGGTATCTATTCAAAAGGCAACGTCGAGAGGTAGTGCTCCTGGTGTTGGCGTTGATTTTATGACTACTTCAGATGTGCTGGCCGATGGTGTCGTGGTAGTGCCTTCGGGTACAATAGTAAAGGGTCAAATATGCGATGCCCGAAGTGCAACTATCTTAGGAATAGGAGGAGATCTAACAGTTTGTGTAAATGCTTTGTATGCAATAGATGGGACATACGTGCCACTTACCGGTGCTTCTGTTTCCGTATATGGCGATGATAATACGGCACTTGCTATAGTGTGTGGATTGTTCACATTCTTCGGATTCCTAATTTCTGGCGAACAAGCAGTGTTGCCATCCGGAACTCCTGTTCAAGGCGTGGTTATGTCAAATACATACATTACGCTGCAATAATCCGGCTAATAGAATAGTTCTTTTCTAAAAACAAGAGAACCAGTCACATCGGTGAACTGGTTCTCTTAATTTTAGGGTATTTAGCGTATTTAGATTGACAAAACGGCAAGAATATTTATAAGATCATGGTTTATAGGTTTGTCCTTCTTTATAGCTCTATCAATAGGGATGTAAACTACTTGGTCGTCGCGTATGCCCACGAGTACATTCCTCTGTCCTTCTTTAAGAGCCTCTATGCTTGCATAACCAAGTCTGCTTGCAAGAATCCTATCAAAAGCGCTTGGGCTTCCACCTCTTTGAAGATGACCTAATATAGATACTCTTACATCGTATTGCGGATACTCTTTTCTAACTCTGTCGGCATAGTACATGGCACCACCATCCTTAGGGCTTTCTGAAACGATGACTATACTACTATTCTTACTTTTTCTAAAGCCACGGCTGATAAACTGTTCCAATTGGTCTACATCGGTCTGGTCTTCAGGGATTATAGCGGCTTCTGCACCGGAAGCTATGGCGCTATTCTGTGCCAAGAACCCGGCATCCCTTCCCATTACCTCTACGAAGAATATGCGATCGTGTGAAGTGGCTGTGTCCCTAATTTTATCCACACATTCTACAATTGTATTTAGTGCTGTGTCATAGCCAATCGTGGAGTCTGTTCCATAGAGATCGTTGTCAATTGTTCCCGGTAGTCCTATTACAGGATAGTCATATTCCTGGGCCAATACCTGAGCACCTGTTAATGATCCATTACCGCCAATGACGATAAGAGCATCTACTTCATACTCCATCAGGTGGCCATAGGCCTTTTTACGGCCTTCGGGAGTCATGAAATCTTTACTTCGTGTCGTTTTTAAAATGGTACCGCCTCGCTGAATGGTATTACTAACGCTTTCGGTAGTGAGTTCTTTTATCTCCCCATTAATGAGCCCTTCGAACCCACGATAAATACCCATAACTCTCATTCCATTGTATATGGCACTACGCGTCACTGCACGTATGCACGCGTTCATACCAGGAGCATCTCCTCCTGATGTAAGAACACCTATTGTTTTGATTTCTTTTTTCATAATAGCATACTACGAATTTCAAATCGGCTGCAAATATTACACCTTTTTTTGAAATAACCATAATTCGGGCGAATTTTCTATGCTAATTGTATACAAATCACTTCCATCTCGTATAGCGACTATCATTAAGTAACGTGAAAAAAAGTTGCGTCAGATTAGAATGAG
>DJPX01000018.1:256-17062 GCA_002438635.1 Bacteroidales bacterium UBA6401 | reverse complement strand
CTAAGATGATGCAGGTTATTTTTGAAGGTTGCTAAAATAAACTAAAATGAACTTTAATTATTTTTGTAATGTAAAAAAAAGTTTTTACTTTTGCATTCGTGTACTAATTAAACACTTGCCTTAAGGGTGAGAAAAATAAACTAATAATAGTGACTGCTGTTTTGTTGAACATCATGAGCTTTTTTAAAATACTTTCCTATGATGGGGGGGGGAGAATAAAAATCTAAAAAATCTCGGGGCGAGATTTCGTGCTTGCCTTGTGATTGTAGTTTTTTTAAATTTAATTGCCCCATGTCTTGTTAGGGCACAGCAGTATAGTTCTGATTTTACTGTTGATTTTCGATGGAATAAGTCATTTCTCGATACATTATATATGAATACGGGCATCCGGCTTCGTGAGCTCTCGGATAGTATCGAGACGATAGGGCTGGTACGAATAGATAGTGTCAGGCTTGTTTCCTATTCTTCTCCAGAAGGGATGTCGGCTTACAATGCGCGATTGGCCCAAAAGCGTGCTGCCACTCTTGGCAAGTATATACTTTCTATTTATCCAGAACTTAAAGGCCGTTTGAGTATAGAAGCAGATGGGGAGTCGTGGCACCTTTTTAGAGCGAGGGCTCTTGTGGACAGCACATTGACAGAGAGTCAACGGAGCAGGCTATTGGAAATTATTGATGCCCCGATTCCGGCGGACAGAAAGAAAGCAATTATAAAATCGTGGTCTCCAAATCTATGGCGTAGGATAATACGTGAGTGGTTTCCCTATATGAGACGTTCCTTTGTAAGGGTCGATTATCTAAATGTTGGAGCTGTGGCACCATTATCTAAAATATCAAGTGATGCATTGGCTCCGATGGGGAATTTAGCGCCACGCACCGAGTATGAATTTTGGAAATATCGCACTATTTTAGCACTTAAAACCAATCTTTTATATGACGCAGTAACGGCATTAAATTTTGAGGTGGAAGTTCCTATTGGAGATAATTATTCGTTGGCCGTAGAAGATGTTTTCCCTTGGTGGAATTGGGGACCGAATGGGAACAAATACTGCTTCCAATTATGGGAAATGGGTATTGAACCTCGCTATTGGTTTTCAAAAACAGATGATCGTGATCGCCTTTCCGGGCATTTTCTTGGGCTCTATGGTATGTCAGGAAAATATGACTTTCAATGGGATAAGTCCTTGTGCTGGCAGGGTGAGTTCTGGTCTACAGGCTTAACTTATGGCTATTCTAGGCCTATCGCGCAGTGGTGTAATCTTGAACTTTCTGCTTCAGTGGGTTTTCTTCGTAGCGATTGGAGACATTACGAACCCGGGGTCGGTTATGAACATCTTTACCGCGATCCAAGCAGGACAGGAGTATTTTCATATTTTGGCCCGACGAAACTAAAAGTCTCACTTGTGATACCTATAACAGTTAAAAGGAGGGCTAAGCGATGAAAACCAAGATATTATCTATTTTCATACTCTCCTTATTTGTACTTGGTGGATGTTTGACAAGTTGTGAAAGGCGTCCGCTAATTGATCCGGACTATCGTACAATGGTGCGCATTAAAGTTGATTGTGAAGGTATTAGCAATGTCACTTGCGACATTTATAATGATAAGATTCCCGTGCCGGTGATTAATCCTGAGGTAATTCACGTGCTTTTCTATAATGAACAAGGCCTTGTTACAGAAAGCTTTATCTCAGAGAATGAGATGGATGAAAATGGGAAAAAGGTGATTTACGGAGAACTTCCAATATCCCCAGGTAACTATAAAATGTTAGCGTATAATTTTGGTACAGAAAACATCATAAGTGGTCTTGAATCATTTGAAGGCGCATTGGCAAGTACAGCACCAGCGTCAAAATCTATAATTTCACGATTTAAAGCCTCTACAGGAAAGGATGAAGCTATCGTCTATGAGCCTGACCATTTGTTGGTTGCACGTAGAAACGCGGAAGTTATACCACCACATATTGGCCTTTATACAATCGAGGCAGAAGCTAAGACTGTTGTACAGAGTTATTATCTTCAGATTAAAGTAGAAGGCCTGGAGTATGTGTCGGGAGCACAGGCTTGGTTGTCAGGGCTTGTAGAGAGTAACAACATCGCCCAGGATAAGCGCTCGGGACTTCCTGGTGTAACGGAATATATACCATTAATAAAGAGCGATGATAAGGGAGAACCGGTTATCTGTGCAGTATTTAACACGTTTGGACGCATAGAAGGCTCGACTAACGAGCTTAAGGTAACATTCGATCTTCAAACCAGCGATGGTAAAGCAGTACGAAAGACATTTGATATTTCCGACCTGTTTCTATCCGAAGCGTGTGTAAAGCATCATTGGCTTTTACTCGAGGAAACTATAAAAATAGATCCACCACAGACTGCCGGTGGGGGATTTGACCCGTCTGTAGACGAATGGGAGGATGAGCAGCACGATATCATTATTTAGAGAATACTTTATCAGCATGAGTAAGGAACACGATTAAAGAAGTGAAGCAAATATATTATAATACATATTTAATTAATAGTTTTTTTAAAAATTAAATCATGAAAACAAACTATCTGATTATTGCGGCTGCAGCGCTTGTTGCGTTCTCCGCATGTTCAAAAAATGAGGTTCGCCCTGTGGCTGACGACAATGCACAGATTACTTGGCAGACTGTAGTAGGTTCACAGAGTTCAAAGGCTCTTGTCAGTGGAAACACTTTCGATAAGGCTTACAAGTTCAAAACTTTCGCATTCTATAACGCTAGCGGCTCAGCTTGGCCAACAGGTGCTAGTCTGTATATAGATAATGCTGAGGTTGCTTATGATGCTAATGGTAATGAAACTTTTGCTGCCAATTCATGGCATGCTGACCAGATTTATTTCTGGCCAAAGGGTGGTTCGCTAACTTTCATCTCTTACACCCTTGCTTCAGATACGTATCCTGCAAATGTTACTTGCGATGCTACTGATGGTTTGAAGGTTACTGACTATGATGTGGATGCACAGAAGAACCTTGACTTTATGGTATCAGACATTAAGGCTGGTCAGGTAGCCAATTCTACCACCACAGCAGGTGCAAAGGCAGGCGTTCCTACTATCTTTAGGCACACACTCACCCAGATTGTAGGGTTTAATGTTAAAACTGCTGCCGATTATAAAGGAACGACACTTACGAAAGGTAGCAAGGTTATCACCCTTAATTCTATCAAGGTTGTAGATGCTTTTAGTAAAGGTGATTATCAAATGACTACCGATGCTACCACAAGAACGGAATCTTGGAATAATCCGGCAGAGCCAAGTTCTTATGAGTATGCCGTTTATGATAATGGTGCCATTAAAGGACAGGAGGTTACTACCGCAGCTTTCAGTCTAACTAATGAGCAGAAGGCTTTCCTTCCACAAACATTTGCAGCGGTAAATTATACTTTTACTGGCACAACGGAAGAGGAAAAAGCTCTTGAGAAGAAGACTCAGGCTTATATAGACGCAGTTAAGGCTGTTCCTCACATTGAGTTCTCATACAAAGTAGATACTTACACCAGTGCTACTGATTTCTCAACTGATAATGTAACTGAGTATATTGCACTTAGCGATATCAGTACCGAAGGTTGGGGCATCAATAAGAAGATTACTTATAATGTAACCATTAATCTTGCCGGTGCACACGGAGAGAACATCATATACTGGGATCCAAGTGTTGTTGATTGGACTCCTGTTAATCCTGATCTAGTTATAACTTTATAAATTTTACAATATATGTATCCTGCGACATTAAGCAGGATACATATATATCATTTCATATCATTTTCGTTCCATTTTTATGTCTCTTTTTAGTTTCATACATCGTGATTCTGCCACTAGGCTTCTACTTTTAGTGTCAGCCCTTGCTGCACTGAATTCATGCAAAAAAGTAGAGGTTAATCAAGGCGAATACAACCACGAGATATCATTTTCGCCATCGCTTAACTGTCTTGAAACTAAAGCTAATACCGAGCCTCTTGACGAGCGTGCGGGATTTTTTACATACGCATGGTATCTTCCGGACGGGAAAAATTGGACAGATAATAAAGATGAAGCCGAGCCATATATTAATAAAGAAACTGTAAGTTTTGATACAAAAGGTGACCGAAAATGGAAATCACAAAACACTTATTATTGGCCTCATAGTGGTGGTTTAACATTTTTTTCATACACTAATATATCAGGAGATGTATATGCCCCGGGTGAATTAACTAATGCCAAATTAGACAAAGAAAATGGTCTTTCAATTATTCCTTTTCCCAACGGGGCTAGTTGGACAGACTTCGACCTTCTCGTAACAGATTTTGATAGTGCCAAGGACATTCATTATAATCTCAATGGCGCTCCTACCCGCTTTGAGCATAAACTTACAAAGATTAGTTTTTTTGTTAAGCTGAATGCCCAGACAACAGACGAATACAAATTGACTGGTCTGATACTCACAGACATCTTTATGCAGGGCGAATATTATAGAGGTGGGTATGATAATGATTATTGGGAAAAACCACAAAGCCTAGCACGTGATTACTCTATGTTTAAATCTGGCAGGGATGAATCTTCAGGTGAATTTTCAAATCCCATAGAAATAAAAGAAGATCCAGCTGCTTTAGTTAACTCCAATAATGTCATCCCACAGACCCTTTTACCATATACAGCTTCTCAATGGTCGGTTAGAGAAGACCCTGTTAAATTGAAAATATCTTACACTAAAAATGGTGTGCAACAAAGTGATATAATCATAGATTTTGGAACAGAAGAAGTGGAATGGAAGATGGGTATCCATTATAAGTATAATGTTATATTCGGAGGGGTTACAAAATCCGACCCGAATAGTTCTGCGCCAATAGTACAGTTGTCCACAGATGTTTCATCATGGTTATAAATTCTCCTTCATATTAGGTTAATAAAGGCTTAGTAAGGGGACATTATCTTCCTGCTTTCTATTTGCTTGTGATGCTGAGCTCATGCCGATGCCGGGAAGAATTGATATCGGCTGATTTCCTTTTTCTGAAAATAATTTTTGGCGATAATTACCTCTAATTTCCGCTGCTATCTGACTCGTGATGGAGTAGTAGAAGCGGTTCAATAATATCGCACTGAAACTTCTCGGTCTATCTTTCGCATTGACTTGATTCATTTTCATACAGTGCAGTGTGGTGCCGATTAAACGGGTCGGGGGGGGAAAAAGTATGTGTTTAGGCATAAATATTCTAAAGCCTAAATGTGTGACATTAGAAACACCTCTAAGTTGAGTTCTAAAGTTCTTAATCTGGGAGTTGAAAGATTCAGCAGAGGTATTCGTCGATCTATTGCTTCAAAAATATCTATGTGGATGGTCTGCATGACCACTTGGGGTGAATTAGGAATTCTCATCCTAAAGCGAAATTCACCTTTAGTTGTGACCCCATTCTACGCAATTCCAGAAAGGGTATGGCTTAAAGGTGATAGTGAAAAATGTTCACCTTTACCTTCCACCCTTAATAGAAGCCCCTACAAGGCATATTGACTTCAAAGGTGTTTTTCAGGTTCAACAAAATTCTGTTCTGTATTTGTTCTGTGTAAAGTAATCTGTTAACGACTTAAACACATATTATTATTCATGACCCGATTAAGTAACCTTCAAAAAATAACCTGCATCATCTTAGTAAATCTTTTTGTTTCCTCGAAAATCTCATTCTAATCTGACGCAACTTATTTATTTACGTTGCTAAATATTTTACAAACTATAAGAAATTACTTCATGTCGGGTGAATTAAATTAGACATTTGGAAAATAATAACTATATTTGCAATAAGTGCTTAAGTGTGCGAGTAACCTGCTGGCATCTGAAGAAAAATCCTCAATGTCGGTGAAAATATGTTTTTTTACGATTACTTGACGCACTTGGTCGGACATACATTTAAAGAAACTTAATGAGTTTTCTTTTACCGGAATCTTAGAAATCTGGAAAATTTTTAAACGATATAAACGGTAAAAGGGAACCGCGTCGGTTGGCGTGGTTTTCTGCTGTTTATATCAGGTTTTTCCAGATACCTTAGGATTACAGCATGAGGACCACGCCATTTGCGTTCTTATCTGTGAGCAGACTTAGGGTATCTTCATTCCGAAAAGAAAGTATTGGCAATGAAACAATATGTATAAAATAACTTGGGATAAAGAAACAGGAGGTGTGCTACTCAATTCGCGTGTAGTTGATGGCACTTTAGGAACTAGCCCAAGGCCTGTATTTTGGGAAGAACTTGACCTTCTTGGGCTCAATTTGAAAGGATGGAATTATCCTCATTCAGAGGCTCCACTATTATGGGCTGTTAACAAGCAGTATTATTATCACGGAGAGTTGTGCTTTGAAGCAAAAGGAGCAAATATTTACGATCCTGCACAAATAATAATGCAAGCTGGTAAAGAAAGAATGTCGCTTAGGCCAGTGAACGTAAAAAAGATGCTTGATCGCTGCCAGGAATTTATGTTTCTACTTGAATCTGAAGCGATAGAGTTTATCCGTGATACATACAATCAATATGTCGGTGCTCGCAAGAGTGTCGAAGATGTATCTGCCAATCAGCTAGATTATGATCTGTTGGTTCAAAGAATGGAGAAAAAGTCCAAGCAAAAAATGGCAATAGTCCGTGAAGACTGTAATAGTTTTGACATTATGCCTCTTGAAACTGCTCAAGCTGCAGGGAAAAAAGTTTATCAAACAACTAAGATAGACAAGTTTCTAGCATCTTTCAGTGGAGGAAAAGACTCTCAAGTTGTTCTTGACCTTTGTACAAGAGCAATTCCTAGTACCGAGTTTGAAGTAATCTATTCCGATACAGGCTATGAACTTCCACCATCACTTGAACTTTATAAGACAGTCCAAAAACATTATCACGAGAAATTTCCTGATCTGAAATTTTCTATGGCCAAGAATCATGAAAGTGTTCTTCATTATTGGGATAAAATTGGTACACCAAGTGATAAACACAGGTGGTGCTGTTCTGTCATGAAAACTGCACCATTATATAGATCACTTAAAGTTGATGGTAACAAACAGGCAAAAGCATTAGCTTTTGAAGGTGTTAGGTCTGAGGAAAGTACGATGCGTTCAAATTATGAAAGAATCGGCAAGGGAGTTAAACATGATTCTGTCATTAATGCAAGACCTATTTTAAATTGGAATACTACAGAAGTATTCATATACCTTTTCTCTCATAATCTTACTATTAACCAAGCCTATAGACTAGGTAAACCAAGAGTTGGTTGCCTTATTTGTCCATTTTCTTCACCTTGGGATGATATGATTGTAAATACTAGATACAAGAAAGAATTGGAACCATTCCTCTCTAGACTTGTTGAATGGTCAAGGAAACGTCACATTCCTAATATCGACGAATACATTAAAGAACATAAATGGAAACTTAGAGCTAGCGGAAACAGCGTTGGTTCAAAGACAAAAGTTGTTTTTCTAAAACTATTTCCAACATTTATCGTTCATGTTTCAAACGCGAAGAAGAGTATTGAAACTTGGTTACCTGTTTTGTGTGATTACTCTATCAGTAGTAAATCGGAAGATAAAGTTGTTGGTGAATTAAAATATGACAAAAAAATATACTCTTTTGACATATTTAAAAAAGACAAGAATAATTACACTTTTACCTTACATGAAGTTAATGATGCTCAACTTGTATCATTAATGAAGAGAATAATTTTTAAAAGCGCGTATTGTATTAACTGTGAAGGATGTGAAGTTGAATGCCCAACAGGTGCACTAAGTGTCTATCCTAAAATATCAATCGACAAACATAAATGTATTCATTGTTATAAGTGTCTTCAATTTCATGATAATGGATGCATAGTAGCAAATTCTTTAATTATGAACACCGAAACTAATGCCAAAGGAGGAAGCATCTCACGAATCGGAACATTTGGTATCCATGAAGAATGGTTACAAGAATATCTTGCAGATCCCGAAGGTTTTTGGGCTGTCAATTGCTTAGGGAATAAGCAAGAGCAGAGTTTTAAAGCTTGGCTCTTAGATGCAAATATTATCAATCCTCAAAAACAAATAACATCCTTCGGAGAGTTTCTAAAAGACCATTACGAGGATGAGCCAGAGCTTATTTGGGAACTAATGTGGACGAACTATGCATATGGTTCAATATTGTGCCATTGGTTTATGAATACCATTAATATTGGCCAAACGTTTTCAAAATCTATGCTTGACGAAATTGCATTGAGCGATTTTGAGGGCTCCAAGAATACAATTACATATGCTATTGGCGGATTCATGCAAATATTCAACTATTCACCGATTGGCAATATTCTTCAGCAAGGTAATAATGTTGATGGAAAGTCATATATCCGTTCAGGACATTCCGAATTATCCAGTACAGCTTTTGCTTATTCATTATATAAATATGCGGAAGCTAAAAATGTTCGTTCGCTTAAGGTTTCAGACTTTTATCAAGATGAATGCGAAATAGGACCGGCAAAGGAATTTGCCATTTCCAAATCCACATTCGAAAAAATACTCCGTCAACTTAATTCTGCTTCTAACCGAATTCTAATTGCAGAGTTGAATATGGGACTAGAAAGCATTACTCTTCGAGAAGATCTAACATCAATGGGTGTTCTTAAACAACTTGTGTAACAATGGCTCAATCCATTCTCAAAAAAACACACTATAAGAATCTACTTCTCTCAATGAAAGTTGCAAGTTACAAAGGCACACCTATAATTGCTAAACCGGTGTTGATGCTTACCATATTCCAAATGATTGAGGATGGTATATTGTTGGGTAATAATGTAGCATTTTCTAGTGAACTCTGCGAAACATATTCTAATCTATTTCGCAAATATAGCAATGAGCGAATCACTCCGGTTATTTATCCATATTACTATTTAAATAGCGAAGAGTTCTATTACATCAAAGGAGACACAAGCAGGAGAACCCCATCATTATCTTTTATCAAGGAACATGTAGAATATGCAGCCTTGGACGATGAGTTATGGGATCTGCTACAGGATCCAGATGTGAGAAATGATTACCGAGAAGAGATAATAAAAAAGTTCCTAAAATAACATAACCAGTTAATTGATAACAAAATTATAAAAATATGCCATATAGCGATATTGTAACGCTGCGCCAGATGCGTCCAGCATATAACATAAAGGAAGAAAAAAAAGGAGAGTGGAAATCATTCATAGCTAATGATCAATTCAATGAGTTATTGAAGAAAGCCATCAGTGCAGTCCGAAATAACGATGCAGATAACCATAAATCTATCTGGATTGCAGGTACTTATGGTACGGGCAAGAGCCATGCTGGGGCAGTTATTCAGCACCTTTTGTGCGACCCTGTTGAAGAAATTAAGGAATATATTCAGGAGGAGTACCAAAAAGAAAAGTACAGCCTCCTTCGCAATTCTCTAATTCAACTGCGACAAGAAAAACGCCTGTTCCCGATTAACATGTATGGGCAGCAAAGTATTGCGCACGAAGAAGACTTGTCACTTCAGATGCAACGCGAGATAAAGCGTGCTTTGATTGAAGCCGGTCTAAATATTACGGTTAAAACAGATTACGATATGTATATCCAGCATATCGAAAGTCAGCAAGCATTTTGGGAACAACTCATTTCTCAGGATGCACAACTTGGAAGTGTAGCCCCTGATGTGAATAAACTCAAACAACGCCTTTATGCAGCGGATCTCGATGTTCTTGATTGCGTTAGGCAGGCGCTTAGAAAGGGCGGTTATGATATTCGCTTGCAAAGTAACAACCTGCAGCAATGGATATTTGAGGTTCAAAAGGCATTACGTGATAAAACTGATTATAACGGAATGCTGATAATATGGGATGAATTCACTGAAATACTTACAAGCAGTATAGGCACCCGTTTATTAGTTCAACTACAGCAGATATCTGAAACTATGATGAATCCTGAAAATGATTCATATTTTCTGTTTATATCTCACCCATCTGCACTTAACTCTCTAAAGGAAGACGAACGAGAAAAGACTAAAGGTCGGTACCATTATATTACCTACAACATGGAACCGGTCAGTGCATTCAAGATAATGTCCAGGAAGTTTAAAGTAGTGGATATGCCATCGTACCAGACGCGTAGAGAGTATTTCTTTCAACAACATCCACATATTCTTGACAAGTTCAGTTTGTCCAGCAACAATAAGGAAGAAACAAAGGAGAACATTCGAGATCTATTTCCATTACATCCGGGTACTGCCAATCTTGCCACATATTACGCTCGCGAGGCTGGTTCATCAAGTCGTAGTGTATTTGAATTCTTAGCAAGTGATGCGGTTCGTGATTTTCTCGATGGCGAAAATGCCTATATCTTGCAACGCACCATCACTGCAGACTATCTATGGGATTATGTTCAGGAGTATTTCCAAAGTGACACCACAAAATATGGAGCCGTAACCGAACGTTTTAATAGTCATCATCTTCAGGTTGAAAGTCAAGGAGAGCCATACTTAAAAGTATTCAAAGGAATACTTTTGCTCAATGCTCTTAATAACATAGCAAACAGTGATACTGTCACTCCGAGCACAGAAAACATTACGAATCTGTTTATCGGCACTGAGATAGAAAATAAATTACCTGAGATACTCGATTTCTTTAATGATAAGAGCATTATTCAAAGACAGCCAAATGGTAACTTCAGCATCCTTTTCACCGCACTTCCAGGTGATGAGATTCAAAAAATCAAGGAGCAACTGAAATCAACTAGCTATGTATATATAGACCAAGTAATAAAGTTTGGTGAAACAGCAAGATACTTTTTTACAAAGAACCTTCAGAATGTAGTTAGGCCTTATCAATTCCAGTTCTTTAGTATTCAAGGAAACGAATATACCTTGATGAACAGAATTGAAAATGCTAAGAAATCTGCCCAACCATACGAAACTTTCTTGGCGATTATGGTTGCTAAGGATACTGAAGAACTTCTACGGCTAAAGGATATCGCCGAACGTAACTGTAAGGACGAACGATACTCTACAATAGTTTTCGTGGTGATTGATACTGTGATGGGAGAAAAACAATATGAGAGATTCATTGAATACCAGGCAAATGCTCAATGTGCCCAAAGCCATGGTCTGCCACAACAGCACCAGACTTACACAAAACAGGCAGCCGAATTGCTTCAAGAATGGTTAACTCGTATGCGCGGGTCTAACATGACATTCTATCTCGATTCTGATAGCATGACCATTGTAGGTAGTAAGATGACAAGTACGATAAACAACACCATAGCACCACATATATTTTCTGCTGGACCTGAATCGCTTGAACTTATACGTACAAAAAGCAGTACTACATATTGGAAAAAGGCATCTGTAAAAGCAACTGTTGATGTAATTCTTAATTATAACACTAAACAGGATATCTTAGATAAATGTGTTGGACCTGCTCGCCACGTGGAATTTCTTCTTCAGGATAGTGTTAATGAAAACCTTGAATGGAAAGATAACGTCAGTCCTGAGCACCCACTTAAAAAAGTATGTGACTATGTAGATGAATATCTAAGTGGCCGTCATACAAGCAGAAATCAAAGTTTCAATCTCGGAGATAAACTTATTGCATTAACACAGGCTCCGTATGGTCTTTTTCAAAGTTATGCGCCGATGGCCATGGTCGCTTTCGCTATGCGAAAATATCGCAATACTATCTACGACATGAACGGGAAGCAGCGCACAGCACAACACCTGGTTGAAGATGTGGTTGAGATGTTCAAGGCTTGGGAAAGCGGTAGGACTAGCAACAAGTTAAACTTCATGTTTGAAAGCAAGGAAGCTGGGAGTGTTTGCAAAATGTTGAATCGTTTATTCAAACTGGATAAATTGAAGGGATATTCAGACATAAGTAGCCTAAAAGATGCTCGCTGGGCAGTTCTACATGAATATAGTAAAATCAAGGGCTTTCCTATGTGGGCTTTAAAATACGCCGATGATTTAGACATAAATGAAGATATTCGCTCATTTATTGATAATCTGATGAAAGTGCTACAAGACCCAGAGAGTATGAAAAATCCTAAACTTTTAGATGACACCATTTCAGGATACAACAATTACAGAATGGAACTTGGCAATATCCTTCTGGATAGTCGAGATAACTTCCGTAAGGGTTTTTACGCTTATATGAAGTCTGTGGATATCGTAAATGTCTTGGATAACGAGATAGATGCAGCACGTCAGTATTTGAATGAACATCTTCAAGGCGAGGTTGGACTTTGGACTGAAATTGAGGTTAAAGATAAGTTAAAAGACTGGAGAATGTCCCAAAAAACAACTTCCTCTATTGTTTCAACTGTGCCTGTAGGACATCAAACATATTCTTTCAATGATAAAGGTGGTGCTGAAACTATTCTTCCTAATGCTCTCAAACAAAAACGCGATGAGGCCATCGAACATCTGCATAATTGTCCGGATCTAAAAAAAGCATTGGAAGATTTTATTAATTCAGAAGATTACTATACAATTGAGACACTGATGAGATATGTTTAATGATAATTTTAGCAGTATAAACGACTTAAAAGACTGTGTCAAAAAAGATAAACAGGCTAATGGTCCTGATGCTGCCACGAAAAACAGATATCCCATTCGTTTTGTACTATTTGACAATTTCCGTGATTGTTATGAATTTGTTGACTTCCTTCAAAGCGATTGCGACGTTCAAGTAGAAAGTGTAGATCACTGGATTGACCCGTCATATCCTGATATAATCATTACACAATATGAGTTGGCGGAAAAGATAAAGGAGCATATAAAAAAGATTTGTCCATCAGATTGTGTGATAGCTCCATTTTCGGAACTTGCACGTTTTTATGATAATCAAAAGCGAAAGGATTTTGATGCTCTTTTAAAGACAGTAAAGGGTATTGAGGCTTCCACAAAGGCTATTGAAAGTCATCAGCGTATTTATATTCCTGTTGTGGGCCTTGAAGGAAAGATGGAAGTCTTTCAAAATGATAGTCAGATTACAATATGGCGATTAGCATCTGAAGAAAAAGACCTTACATATAGGTTGATTCTTACAGATAATATTTATTATGGAGTTAAAGGTCTTGAAAGCAAATACACTATCGTAAATAACATTAGAGATTGGTTGAATATCTGGAAGGACTCAAAGACCCAGGTTACACCGAATATTATTTGTAAGTCACACTCTATTTTTGCTAATGCAGAGTATGCGCAACCAGACAATGCGTTTAGTTATGCCACATGTACAAATGCTTTCGAATTTCTTACCATTGGTCTACAGCTTTCATTCGGAGGATTACAGCCACTAATTAGTGATGGTGACAATTGGGAAAAATTAGCTTCAATGATTGACTTATCAAATGGTTTTAAATTTGAAAAGTTTGTACTTAAATATTTCGGTGTGAGCGAAATAAAAGACTACAAAGATTTTATTAAACTTTGGTTCTCACATCATAGCGTATTCGATAGATGGTTACTTGCTCGTTTTTATATGAATAGTAACAATGAGCAAGAATACCTATGCAAGATCTTGAAGTCTACGTCATATTATGGCAATAATGAGTTCATAGAATCAATGGTTTCAACTATCAATAAAGAACCCGAAGACATGGCTATACGCAAGTACAGCCTTCAATATGCTGATCGACAGTCTGTTGTTTTATCGGATGCTATTGAAAGCCTGATTTATAGGAAGTTGAATGAATTGTCATTAGAGATAGGCTATACAGGCACTTTGAAGTATTTTACTGGTTTGCCTCGAAAGGAAAAAGAATTGGCACTTGTCTGGTATGGGCAGAATCACATTAATAGTGAAGATATTAAACAATTTTATCCAGATCTATACAATTATGTAAAAGATGGGGTTGGCCTATCTAATATTCCTGATTGGGTGGAGGAGTATTTTAAGAAATACAAAATTGCTAAGATTTCGAATACATATACTTCAGAGATCGCAGAAAGTATAAACGAACTAAATGCTTCGGAAAGTTCGTTTGATAATTGGTACAATCAATTCAGCTCCACATACACTTTATTGAAGAATCGTGGTGATATTGAAGTTTTCTACTGGGTCGACGGTCTGGGAGCAGATTGGATTCCGCTTATCAAACAAATTATATCTGAAAAGAATGAGCAGGGGATTTTCTTGAATGAAATAATGGTTGCCCGCGCCTTATTGCCGACTAAAACATCAAATAATAAATCTGACCTGCAGCGTTTAATGCCAAATGGCGCTCAACTAGAAAAAGCAGGGGATCTTGATGGTTTGGCTCATACATCCAATAATATTTGCCCATTTACTCTTATTAAAGAACTTGATTTAGTACGCAATATTATAAATGAAATTCTTAACAAGTATGCAGGAAAAAAGATTGCTATAATTTCAGATCATGGTCTTAGTTACCTTCCTCAATTAAGACCAGGAAAAAACATGGGAGGGGTTGATAGCGATCATAATGGACGTATTGCAATACGAAAAACTGCGGATAACACTTCAGATGATAGCTATTTTCGACTTGAAGATAAGAAAACACTTTGTGCTTTGAAACATGAATCGCTTTGCTCAAAGGTGCCTGCCAATCAAGGCTCACATGGAGGTTGCACACCAGAAGAAACCCTTGTCCCTATTTTCATAATAAGTGGCTCTAAAAATGTCACTACTTGGTCTGCAAGCATAATGGAGACTGACATTAGTGGAGTAGATCCGCACTTGAGGTTTACTATCAAGAATCTGAAATCTTTTGATAAACCATATTTGATGTTTAATGGTAACCGATATGAAATGAAAAAGATTGGAACTGACACATTCGAAACAGAGCCACTTCTTCTTGAAGGTAATACTGACGAGGTCTCATTGTGGGTTGGAAACGATTCGGAAACATATCATATAAAAATCAATACCGGTGCACAAACTGAGGATTTGTTTGACTTCTAAATCGATTAATTTACGATGAACACAGAAATATGTGATAAGACTAGGCAGTATTTTTCTGCAATGTCTATATACAAAGATCCAATCTCTACTTCAAGCCTTTTCGTAGGTCGGAATTTGCCATCGTTCGTAAAAGATTTTCTTTTGAAGCGTTATATGAATGCGCAAACAGGAGAAATAGACAAATTGGGTCTAACTCAATTTCTCGACACTGTTATTCCAACGGCACAGGGTAGTGTTAAGGATAGATTGCAAAGTGGCGAGGAGGTACTGCTACTTGCACGTTTTATAATCTATATAGATCTTGTGAAAAATGAACGCCAGTTTTCTATACCAGATTATGGTATTAAACAAAGAGAGGGTATCATTCCAGAATATGTTTATACCAAGCATTCTGGTGATTTTGTTGAAGGGGAAAAATGGGGGATCATTAAACTTTGCCTGCTTCCAGATAATGATGGTAAGAAAAATCATATTCAAATGGTGGATTATAAGCCATTTAAGCCATATAGTTCGGTTGACATTAATTATTTTATTCACGCAAGGAAAAACTTCAACACTGGTGAATGGATTGATGTCTTGCTTAGTGCTATGGAATATGATCCAGATGGATTTGAATCCTTGACTCAAAAATTAGAGTTTCTAACTAGGTTGCTTATATTCCTTGAACCCCGATTAAATGTGGTGGAACTTGCTCCGAAAGGTACTGGTAAGAGTTACGTATTCGGCAATCTTTCAAAATATGGTTGGCTTGTCAGTGGTGGTAAAGTTACTAGGGCGAAGTTGTTCTTTGACAAGGCAAAGCAACAGAATGGAATCATCAAAAATCATGATTTTACTGTATTTGATGAGATACAGACAATAGTCTTCCAAGAGCCGGCAGAAATTCAAGCGGCATTAAAATCATACCTTGAAAGCGGAAAAACTACCATTGACAATAATGAGTTCAGTAGTGAATGCGGACTTATGCTAATGGGAAATATACCATTGACAGATACAAATCAACCTATGTCAAATTTCTACTTTGAGAACTTGCCTGAAAATTTTAGAGAGTCAGCACTATTGGATCGTTTTCATTGTTTCATTGAAGGTTGGTTACTTCCTCGTGTTCACAAGGGCATGATATTCAAGGGATGGACAATTAATGTAGAGTATTTCTCAGAAATACTTCATGCGATGAGAACACAGAATAGTTATAGTCTTCTATTCGACCAACTTGTAACTTTTGAAAATAAAGCAGATGTCCGTGACAGTACTGCGATTAAACGTGTTGCAACAGGATATATGAAATTGCTATTCCCTCATTGGCGGCGAGTAGAAGATGTAAATCTAGAGGAGTTTGAAAATTATTGTCTAAATCCTGCTATCCGTCGTCGTGGCATAATTAAGGAGCAATGCCATCTTATTGATCCTGAGTTTAAAACCACAATGCCGAGAATAGAGGTAAAATAGTTTGTACTCCGCGTCACTCTCAGTTCGTAAGTCACGGGCGACTAACTATCCTCAAAAAGGCTCGGGGATGATACGCTTTTTTATAGTGCTCGCAAGAAGTGAATTTTGTCATACTTTTTGTCCTTGGAAAGGCCTTATTTTAGGACAAAATAAGTAAAATTATGTTTTTGTCCGAGAAAATGGCGGTTTTCTCGGACAAAATCATTATTTTGATGTGTTTATCCACGAATATGTGCTTTGAGTGGATGAAGGATAGTATGATAGGGAGATAGAAAAAAATTGAGTAAAAAACGTATTTTTCTTTGCTGTTTCTAACTTTATGTATTGCAATAGGATAACCTTTTTATGATATGACAATGTATTTCTAATTTTGACACGAAGGAAACTAAATCTTTACACATCAATCATTTAGTCTTTTGCAAATTAGTTTTCTTTT
>DJPX01000018.1:0-187 GCA_002438635.1 Bacteroidales bacterium UBA6401 | reverse complement strand
TGGTTCCCGAATTACATTATGAGGATTTTTCGAGGCAGTTTCGACCTTGGAAGAAGGAGTGTACTGAAAGTACTCAACTGATGACAAAGATAAAATCATTAAAAAACGACTTCTTAATTATGGAAAATTTCATCAATCCCAAACAGGTCTATGCAGACCTAAGATCCGATTTTATGTTCAAAAAAGC